>DATBQM010000060.1:0-34724 GCA_036560805.1 Gaiellaceae bacterium
CGGCGCAAGCTCGACGTCCTGCGCGGCAAGCCCGTCGTCATCGGCGGCACGTTCTTCGAGGTCTGCTTCGTCCGCGACAAGCTGGACGAGTACAAGCAGTGGCTCCAGGGCCTAGGCATCTCGCACGTCGAGATCTCCGACGGCACCGTCGACATCCCGCGCGAGCGCAAGCTCGAGCTCATCGCTGACTTTGCGAAGGACTTCACCGTTCTCTCCGAGGTCGGCTCGAAGGACTCGGAGGTCGTGTTCGCGCCCTACCAGTGGGTGGAGTGGATCAAGGAAGAGAAGGACGCGGGCGCATGGAAGGTGATCACCGAGGCGCGCGAGGGCGGGACGGCCGGCATCTTCCGCAAGGACGGCGACATGCGCACCGGCCTCATCGACGAGATCGCGCACGAGATCGACTTCCACGACCTCGTCTGGGAGGCGCCGACGAAGGCGTCGCAGGCGTGGTTCATCCGGCACTTCGGCCCGAGCGTCAACCTCGGGAACATCCCGCCGGAGGAAGTCATCCCGCTCGAGACCCTCCGTCTCGGGCTGCGCGGCGACACGCTGAAGGAGGTGCTCGGTGTCGAGCCTGCTCCAGCTTCCTGACGTCGAGGCGATGACGGCGGAGGACTGCCTCCTCTGGGCGTACGAGCGCTTCGGCTCCAAGCTGTGCCTCACGTGCTCGTGGCAGAAGCAGTCGTCCGTGCTCGTGCACATGGTGAGCGAGCTCGGCATCGACATCCCCGTCATCGAGCTCGACACCGCGCTCTTCTTCCGCGAGACGTACGAGACGCGGGAGCGGCTCGTCGAGCGGTACGGGCTCGAGCTCATCCGCCCCGAGGTCATCTCCGTCGCCGAGCAGCACAAGCAGGAGGGGCCGAACCTGTGGGAGTCGAACCCCGACCGCTGCTGCCACGTGCGCAAGGTGGAGCCGCTCGAACGCGCGCTCAAGGACTACGACGCGTGGATCTCCGGCATCCGCCGCGAGCAGAGCCTCACGCGCAAGGACGCACAGCGCGTCGAGTTCAGCGAGCGCTACGACGTGTGGAAGATCCAGCCGCTCGTCGACTGGGACGCGAAGCGCGTCGACGCGTACATCCACGTGAACGAGATCCCGTACAACCCGCTGCACGACGCGGGCTACCCGTCCATCGGGTGTATCCCGTGCACGCGGCCGGTGAGCCGCGAGCAGGACGAGCGGGCCGGGCGCTGGGCCGACTCGGACAAGATCGAGTGCGGCATCCACACGAAGTGACCGGGTTCACGCTCTGGTTCACCGGCCTCTCCGGGTCGGGCAAGACGACGATCGCCGACCTCGTCGCGCCCGAGCTGGCGCGGCGCGGCCTGCGCGTCGAGAAGCTCGACGGCGACGTCGTGCGCACGCACCTGTCGCACGGGCTCGGCTTCTCGAAGGAGGACCGCGACGCGAACGTCGAGCGGATCGGCTGGGTCGCGTCGCGGCTGACGCGGCACGGCGCGGCGGTGATCGTGTCCGCGATCTCGCCGTACGAGGAAGCGCGGCGCAAGGCGCGCGCGCTCGTCGAGGCGGAAGGCGTGTTCGTCGAGATCCACGTCGCGACGCCGGTGGAGGAGTGCGAGCGGCGGGACGTGAAGGGCCTGTACGCGCAGGCGCGGGCGGGTGAGATCCCGGAGTTCACGGGCGTCTCCGATCCGTACGAGGAGCCGGCGGCGCCGGAGCTGCGCCTCGACACGACGCAGCTCGCGCCGGAGGAGTCCATGAAGCTCGTGCTCGCGAAGCTCGAGGAGCTCGGCTGCCTGGGAGTGCCCGCGTGATCGACCGCGTGAAGCTCACGCACCTGCAGCGGCTCGAGGCCGAGGCGATCGACGTGATGCGCGAGGTCGTCGCCGAGGCCGAGAACCCGGTGATGCTGTACTCGATCGGCAAGGACAGCTCGGTCATGCTGCACCTCGCGCGCAAGGCGTTCCATCCCGCGCCGCCGCCGTTCCCGTTCCTGCACGTCGACACGACGTGGAAGTTCCAGGACATGTACCGCTTCCGCGAGCGCATGGTCGCCGAGCACGACTTCGACCTGCTCGTGCATGTGAACGAGGACGGGCTCGCGCGCGGCATCAACCCGTTCGACAGCGGGTCGGTCGTCCACACCGACGTGATGAAGACCGAAGGGCTGAAGCAGGCGCTGGACAAGCACGGCTTCGACGCAGCGTTCGGCGGCGCGCGCCGGGACGAGGAGCGCTCGCGCGCGAAGGAGCGGATCTTCTCGTTCCGCTCGGCGCAGCACCGGTGGGACCCGAAGAACCAGCGACCGGAGCTATGGCGCCTGTACAACGCGCGCCACCGGCGGGGCGAGTCGATGCGCGTCTTCCCGCTCTCCAACTGGACGGAGCTGGACGTATGGCTCTACATCTATTTGGAGAGTATTCCTATAGTTCCGCTGTACTTTGCGGCGGAACGGCCGGTCGTGTGGAGGGACGGGACGATGATCATGGTCGACGACGAGCGCATGCCCCTCGAGCCGGGCGAGGAGCCGGAGCTGAAGACGGTGCGCTTCCGCACCCTCGGCTGCTATCCACTCACCGGTGCGATCGAGAGCACCGCTGCGACGCTGCCGGAGATCATCCAGGAGATGCTGCTCGCGCGGACGTCCGAGCGGCAGGGACGCGTCATCGACCACGACGCGTCCGCGTCGATGGAGAAGAAGAAGGTCGAGGGCTACTTCTGAGCGTCTCCGACCTGATCAGCGAGGACATCCTCGCCTACCTCGACGCGCACGAGCACAAGAGTCTTCTGCGCTTCATCACGTGCGGCAGCGTCGACGACGGCAAGAGCACGCTCATCGGCCGGCTGCTGTGGGAGTCGCAGCTGCTGTTCGAGGATCAGCTCGCCGCGCTCGAGGTCGACTCGAAGCGCGTCGGCACGCAGGGCGACGACCTGGACTTCGCGCTCCTGCTCGACGGCCTCGCCGCCGAGCGTGAGCAGGGCATCACCATCGACGTCGCCTATCGCTTCTTCTCCACCGATACGCGCAAGTACATCGTCGCCGACACGCCCGGCCACGAGCAGTACACGCGCAACATGGTCACGGGCGCGTCCACCGCCGACTGCGCAGTCATCCTCGTCGACGCGCGCAAGGGCGTGCTGACGCAGACGCGCCGGCACAGCTATCTCGTCTGCCTGCTCGGCATCCGCCACGTCGCGGTGGCGGTCAACAAGATGGATCTCGCCGACTTCTCCGAGGAGCGCTTCCAGGAGATCGAGCGCGAATACCGCGAGTTCGGCGCGCAGCTCGGCCTCGAGGAGATCACGCTCATCCCCATGTCCGCGCTGCGCGGCGACAACGTCGTCGACGCGTCGGATGCGATGCCGTGGTACGCCGGGCCGACGCTCATGCAGTACCTGGAGACGGTCGAGGTCGACCAGGAGCGCATGCAGGACGCGCCCTTCCGGATGCCGGTGCAGTGGGTGAACCGGCCGAGCTCCGACTTCCGCGGCTTCACGGGGACGATCGCCGGCGGCTCGGTCGCGCCCGGCGACCGCGTCATCGTCCTCCCGCGCGGCCAGGAGACGACGGTGTTGCGCGTCGTCACCTTCGACGGCGACCTCGAGCGCGGCGTCGCGGGACAGGCGGTCACGCTCACGCTCGAGGACGAGATCGACGTCAGCCGCGGGGACGTCATCGCGCCGGCGGACGAGCCGGCGCAAGTCGGCGACCAGTTCGAGGCGACCGTCGTGTGGATGGCGGACGAGCCCCTCCTGCGTGGCCGCACGTACCTCATGCGCGTCGGGACGAAGACGGTCGCGGCCACGGTCGCGCCGATCAAATACAAGCTCGACGTCGACACGCTCGGCCGCATCGCCGCGAACCATCTCGAGCTGAACGCGATCGGCGTCGTGAACGTCGAGCTGAGCGAGCCGGTCGCCTTCGACCCGTACGCGGAGAACCGCGACACGGGCGGCTTCATTCTCATCGACCGCGTCACGAACCACACGGTCGGCGCCGGCCTGCTGCAGTTCGCGCTGCGCCGCTCGCACAACATCCCGTGGCAGGCGTCCGAGGTGGATCCTGCCGCGCGCGCCGCGGCGAAAGGTCAGAAGCCGTTCGTCGTGTGGCTCACCGGCCTCCCGGGAGCGGGCAAGTCGTCGATCGCGAACGTCGTCGAGCGGCGGCTGCACACGCTTGGCCGGCACGCGTTCATGCTCGACGGCGACAACCTCCGCCACGGGCTGTCGAAAGACCTCGGCTTCAGCGACGCCGACCGCGCCGAGAACAACCGGCGCGCCGCCGAGGTGGCGAAGCTCATGACCGACGCGGGGCTCATCGTGATCGCCGCGTTCGTGTCGCCGTTCCGGGCGGACCGGGCGACGACGCGCGCCCGCTTCGGCGAGGGCGAGTTCGTCGAGGTGTTCGTCGACGTTCCGCTCGAGCTCGCGGCCGAGCGCGACACGAAGGGCCTGTACGCGAAGGCGCGCGCGGGCGGCCTCAGCAACCTCACAGGCGCCGGCGGGACGTACGAGCCGCCCGAGAGCCCCGACGTGCACCTGGACATGGCGTCTCTCGGGATCGAGGAAGCCGCAGACCGCATCGTCGCCGTGCTCGAGGAGCGCGGGATCCTGTGACCTGGCAATTCGTCCTTGCGGGCCTGGCCATCGGCGTGCTCGTCGGCATGACAGGCATGGGTGGCGGCTCGCTCATGACGCCGATCCTCGTGTTCATCTTCGGCTTCAACCCGGCGACCGCGATCGGCACCGACATCCTGCACGGCGCGATCTTCAAGACCGTCGGCGGTGCGCGCCATTACAAGCTGGGGACGACGCAGGCGAAGCTGAGCGGCTGGATGTTCGTCGGTAGCGCGCCCGCGTCGCTCCTCGGCGTGGCGACGTCCACGTGGCTGAAGCACAAGTACGGCAGCGGCATCCAGGCGACGGAGGGCGAGGTCCTCGGCGCGGCGCTCCTGCTCGGCGCACTCGGGATGTTGCTGAAGACCGCCATCCGCGTGCGTGCGGTCGGCGACGGCGCCTTCGTCATGGGGCGGCGGGACAAGCTCGCGGCCGTGCTCATCGGCCTCTTCGGCGGCTACATCGTGGGGCTGACGTCCGTGGGCAGCGGCGTCTTCTTCGGGCTGACCCTGCTGTTCGTCTTCCCGCTTCGGGCGCACAAGGTCGTCGGCACGGACATCCTCCACGCCGCGGCCCTGCTCTGGGTTGCGGGCTTCGGGCATCTCATCGCCGGCAACGTCGACCTGCACGCCATGGCCTGGCTGCTCGTGGGCTCCATTCCCGGCGTCCTCGTCGGCAGCCAGTTCACAATCCACTTCGGCGACCGGACACTGCGGCTCGTGCTCTCGCTCGTGCTCTTCGCCTCGGGCGCGAAGCTCGTGGAGCCGAACGGATACGGCTGGCTCGCCTGGACGGCCGGATTCGTCATCGTCACCCTGCTCACGACGCGGGCCGTGCGGCTGCGCGATGGTGTGCGGGTCGCCCCGTTCGCGCGCGTAGACTGACGCCGCTTTGCAGCGGATTCTCTCGACGGCCGTCATCGTCGGCCTGCTCGCGGCGACCGCCGCCGCCTTTGCGATCACCGAGCGGCTGAAGCTCACGAAGAGCCCGATCACCGGGATGAAGGTCGTGCGCGAGTACGTCTCGCCTCGCGCGCACACGACGGCCGCCTTTGCGATTCGCTTCCGGCGCCTCGACCGGGTGACGGTGACCGTCCAGGACTCGCACGGGCACGAAGTGGACACTCTGGCGTACCGCGTCCTCGCACCGCGCGGACGGCGCTTCTTCGTCTGGAACGGGCGCACGGACGCGGGCGCGGTCGTCCCCGACGGGACGTACCGGATGGAGGTGCACTTCGCGAACCAGCGCCGCACGATCCTGATCCCGAATCCGATCCTGCTCGAGTCGAAGCCGCCCGCGGTGCTCGACGCCGGCGCGGTGCGGCCCGTGTTCTCGCCCGACGGCGACCATCAGTCGGACACCGTCACGATCCACTACAAGCTGAGCGAGGGCGCGCGGGCGCTCGTGCTGCTCCGCGGCCGTCGCGTCATCCTCAGCCGGTCGCACAAGCCGAAGAACAAGGTGACGTGGGGAGGGACGGTGGACACTCGCCTCCTCCCACCCGGGACGTATGTCCTCACCGTCGGCGCCGTCGATCTCGCCGGCAACAAGGCGACGACGGTGAAGAAGGTCTCGGTGACGATCCGGTACATCGCGCTGAAGGCGAAGCGCGTCACCGTCGGCGCCGGCGGGCGGCTGAAGATCGCTGTCTCCACGGACGCGAAGCGCTACCGCTGGACGCTCGGTGTGCGCACCGGGGCGGCCTCCGGAAAAGTCTTGAAGCTGCGCGCGCCTTCCGCGGCAGGCACCTACCGGCTGACGGTGAGCGAGCGCGGGCACGACGCTGCGGCCACGGTGATCGTGCGGTGATCGGGCTCGCGCGCCTCGCCGGTCCGGTCGCTTGCCTCGGGCTGACGCTCCTGCTGCTCGCGCGAACGCGCCGCGACCGGCTCGCGGGCCTCGGTTTCGCGGCGCTCGGCGCGTGCATGCTCGCCGCGTCGCTCGCGCCGCACGACTACACCGAGGCGGTGGGCGGGACGTTCGCCGCGCTTGCGATCGCGGCGCTCTTGGCCGCGTCCTTCCAGCGCGAGCCGTGGCTGCTGCCGCTGCTCGTGCTCGCGTGCATCCCCATCCGCATCGGCTGGCTCCATCATCAGCTGCTCGTCCCGCTGTACGTCGTCGTGCTCGCGGCCGCGATGCAGCTCGCGTGGCAGATCGCGCACGGCGACATGCGCGCGAGAGAGCTACGCGCGATCACGTGGCCGCTCGCGCTCTACCTCGCGTGGGTCGGGCTCTCGCTCGGCTGGACGCAGGATGCACACGGGGGCGCGATCGAAGTGCTCGCCTTCTACGTCCCGTTCACGATCCTCGCGCTAGCGATCGCACGGCTGCCGTGGAAGCGGCTCGGGCTCTGGTCGCTGTACGCGGAGCTGACGATCATGGCCGTCGTCTTCTCGGTCGTCGGCTTCTACCAGTACGAGACGCGCAACGTCTTCGAGAACCCGAAGGTCATCTACTCGAACGCGTACGCGGCGTTCTTCCGCGTCAACTCCGTGTTCTGGGATCCCTCCGTGTACGGGCGGTTCCTCGTCGTGGCGATGCTCCCGAGCATCGTCTTCATCGTCCGCGGGCGATACAAGCGCGTCGCGTGGATCGCGGCGGCCGCGCTGCTCGTGACGTGGTTCGGGCTCCTCATCTCGTTCTCGCAGTCGAGCTTCGCCGCTCTCGTCGTCGCCGTTATCTGCATCGCTTTCGTTGCGTGGCGCTGGCGCGCGCTCCTCGCCGTCGGCCTGGCGGTCGTCGTCCTCGGCGGGCTCGCGGTCGCGCAACCGAGCGTGCGACGCTCGATCCAGCATCACACGTCGAGCGGTCTGAACAGCGCGTCCAGCGGCCGTTACAGCCTCGTCGCGAACGGCATACGCATCGCCGTGGCGCACCCGGTGCGCGGTGTCGGCGTCGGCGGCTTCCAGCACGCGTACGCTAGACGCGTGCAGCGCCTCCACGGGAAGAAGAACCTGAAGACGGCGGCGTCCCACGACACGCCGGTGACGGTGGCGGCGGAGACCGGGCTCCTCGGCTTCGCGCTCTTCGTCTGGCTGCTCGTCGCCTGCGGCTCGGATGTGGTGCGCACGCGCCGGGTCGTCCCGCTCGCGGCGGGCCTCTCGCTCGCGGCCATCCTCGTCCACTCGCTCTTCTACAACGACTTCTTCGAGGATCCGACGACGTGGCTGCTGCTCGGACTGGTGGCGTTCGGGCTGCCGCCGGCCGAGCCGCGGCCCGCGGCGGCGGAGCCGCCGGTCGAGACGCGTGAGGCGGTGCCCGTTTGATCGAGCACTGGAAGCGGGCGCTCGTGCTCGCGCCGCACACCGACGACGGCGAGTTCGGCTGCGGCGGCACGATGGCGCGCCTCGTCGAGGCGGGCTGCGACGTTCGCTACGTCGCGTTCTCGATCGCGACGCGATCGCTACCGGAGGGGTTCCCGCCGGACACGCTTGCGCGTGAGGTGCGCGAGGCGACGACCGAGCTCGGGATCCCGGAGGACCGGCTGACCGTGCACGACTTCGATGTGCGCACGTTCCCGGAGCGGCGCCAGCAGATCCTCGAGCTGCTCGTCGAGCTGTGGGAGGACTGGAAGCCGGACGTCGTCTTCCAGCCGAGCCTGCACGACATCCATCAGGATCACCAGACGGTCGCACAGGAGGGCCTGCGCGCGTTCAAGCGGACGACGATCCTCGGCTACGAGATCCCGTGGAACAACTTCGAGTTCGCGTACCAGTGGTACGTCTCGCTCGACAAGCGGCACCTCGAGCGTAAGGTGGCGGCGCTCGAGAAGTACGCGTCGCAGCAGCACCGTCGCTACGCGAACCCCGAGTACGTCTGGAACGTCGCGCGCACGCACGGCATCAACGTGAACCGCGAGTACGCCGAGGTCTTCACGGTGTACCGGGTTATTACCTAGTCGCCGTCGGGCTCGGCGTCGTCGCTCGGCGACGAGTTCCACACCGGAACGGGTTGGAGCAGCCGCCGCATCTCGGGGGGCGGCATCGGCCAGCCCGCGTCGGCGGGGTGTTCCGGGTGGTGATTCTCTTCCGACACCGCGTCCTGAGAACGAACGATGCGCCTCGTGAGGTACGCCTGCGAAGGAAGTCGACGTCCGGCCGAGAACCGTGAAGTCCGCGGCGGGCCAACGGTCGAGGAGGGCGTCTTGAACACACAGCTCCAGCGGTACTTCGTCGGATTGATCGGCTTCGGCTTCGTCGTCGCCTGGTCGGCGGCCGGCGTCGTCACCGCGATCCTGGCGCTCCTCGCCTGCGCGGCGCTCGTCGCAGGCCCACAGCTCCTTCAGCGGCAGCGTCGCGCCGTCCGGCCGCGTCCCGTGCGGGCGCGCCCGCTCCGGGAAGAAGCGGAGGGCCTCCCGCTCGTCCCCGACGACCCGTCGCTCATCCTCGAATTCGGCTAGCCGCACCACCCTTCCGTCAGGCATGCTTGGGGCTGCGGTTTCCTCCTGCGGCTGGGAAAGGGCGTGTGCTGTGGTTGTGCGGTCGACTCGCAGTGCGTTCGGTCAGGGTGAGTGGGCGGTGATGGGAACCGACGGCGTCGTCCATCTGGCGGAAACGTCGAGCGGTCTACCGTCCGGCCCCGCGCGCTGCGGTGCGGTCGGCACGGCGTTCATGGTCTCGACGCCGGAGTGGGACGAGGCCCGCGTGTGCGACCGCTGCGTCGCGCTCTCGCAGGCGGACGCCGCCTAGAAACGCGATGCCGAGCCAGGCCGAGAAGGGCGCTGCCTTCCGCGCGCTGCACGAGGGCGAGCCGTTTCTCATCCCGAACCCGTGGGACGCGGGCTCGGCGCGTGTGCTCGAGTCGCTCGGCTTCCCCGCGCTCGCGACGACGAGCTCAGGCTTCGCGTTCACCCTCGGGCGGCTCGACGGCGCCGTGACGCTCGACGAGGTCGTCGCCCACGTCGCGGCGCTCGCCGGCGCGACGCAGCTGCCGATCTCGGTCGACCTCGAGAACGGGTACGGCGACGCGCCGCTCGCGATCCGCCGCGTCGCCGAGGCAGGGGCCGTCGGCGGCTCGATCGAGGACTACGAGCCCGCGGGCTCCATCCTCTCGCTCGAGGCGGCGGCGGAGCGGGTCGCGGCATGTGCCGAAGCGGCGCGCTCGCTCGACGTCCCGTTCGTGCTCACCGCACGCGCGGAGAATCACATCCGCGGCAACCCCGACCTGGCCGACACGATCGCGCGCCTTCAGGCGTACGAGGCAGCGGGCGCCGACTGCTTGTACGCGCCGGGCCTGCACACGGTCGACGAGATTCGGACGGTCTGCGACGCGGTCGACCGTCCGGTGAACGCCCTCGCGACGCCGAGCCTGACCGTGCCGGAGATCTTCGGCACGGGCGCGCAGCGGATCAGCGTCGGCGGCCGGTTCACGTGGGTCGCCGTCGGTGCGCTGGCAGCCGCCGCGGAAGAGCTGCGCGACCGCGGCACGTTCGCCGACGCGTCGGGCGACTGGCTCAGCTGAGGTCGACGATCCTTTCGGCGAGCGCGGAGTGGCGCCGCCGGCCTTCTGCCCGCCCGACCGCGGTCGCGAGCGCACGCCGCTCGCCGACGATGACGCACAGACGCTCGGCCCTCGTGACCGCCGTGTACAGCAGCGGGCGCGACAGCATCACGGCGTATGCCATCGACCACGGCGCCACCACGGCGGGGAACTGCGAGCCCTGTGCGCGGTGCACGGTCAGCGCCCACGCCAGTGTGTACGTCTCGAGCGCGGCCGCCGGAACGACGATCTCGCGCTCGCCGTCGTCGAGCGACAGCGTCGCCTCCGCTTCCTCTTCGTCCCACGCGACGACGAACGCGACCTCGCCGTTCATCACCTCGCGCTCCGGCGTGTAGTCGTTCTTCGTCTGCACGATGCGCGACCCGACGCGCAGCCCGGCGCGCGCGAGTACGACCGCGGGCGCACCCGGGTTGAGCCGTTGCTCGAGCTCCGCGTTGAGCGCGTCGAGGCCGACGATCCCGCGCCGCATCGGCACGAGCGTCATGACGTCGGTGCGTGGATCGAGGCCGTAGCGCTCGGGAATCCGCTCGCACGCGAGGTCGATGACGGCCTCGCGGATCGCCTCCTGCTCCTGCTTCGCGACGAAGAAGAAATCCTCGTCCAGCTCGACGTCCGCGCCGAGAGAGGCGCGTGCCTCGTCTGGCGACATGAACGGCGGCTCGCCCGCGTTGATCCGGCGCGCGCTGCGCACGATCAGCGAGCGCGCGGCCTGGCGATAGATCGCCGTCAGGTGCACACGCGGCACGACGTCCGAGTCGACGAGGTCGGCGAGGACGCGCCCCGCGCCGATCGGCGGCAGCTGGTCCGTGTCGCCGACGAGCACGACGTGGCAGTCGCCGGCGGCCCGGAAGAGCGCGTCGGCGAGCTCGAGCGAGAGCATCGACGCCTCGTCCACGATGACGAGCTCGTAGTCGTTCGAGAGCGGATCGTCCTCGTTGCGCTGGAAGCCGCCCGCGAACGGCGAGTAGCCGAGCGCGCGGTGAATCGTCATCGCGTCGTGGCCCGTCAGGTCGCGCATCCGCCGCGCGGCCTTGCCCGTCGGCGCGCACAGGAGGACGCGCACGCGCGCGCGGCGCGCGATATCGACGATCGCCCGCTGCGTGTGCGTCTTGCCCGCGCCCGGAAGGCCGGTGAGGAGGACCAGGGGACGCGTCCGCACGAGCTCGACGACGGCCCACTGCTCGTCGGACACCTGCACGGCCGGCCGGTCCGGCTCGGCGAAGAGCTCGGCCGCCCGCGCACTCACCCGCCGGGCGAGCGTCTCCGCGAGGCGGCGCTCAGTCTCCCACAGCTCGGTGCGGTAGACGCGGTCTGCCTCGACCACCACGTCGCCGTCGACGACGAGCGCGCGCACGGCCGACTCGAGGGGCTCGACGTCGGCGATCTCGAGCAGCTTCCCCGCGCGCGGCCACAGCTCGGCGAGCGGTAGGAACGTGTTCCCGTCAGCCTCCGCCTCCTCGAGGGCGAAGTGCAGCCCGGCGCGCAGGCGCTGCGGGTCGTCCAGCTCGACGCCGAGCGAGCGCGCGATGCGGTCGGCCGTCTTGAAGCCGACGCGCGGGAGCTCGATCAGCCGGTACGGGTCGTGCGTCAGCACGTCGACGACGTCGTCGCCGTACTCGCGCACGAGGCGCGTCGCGAGCCCCGCGGCGATGCCGTGGGCGAAGAGGAAGGTCTCGACCTCGCGGATCGTCGCCACGTCGCGCCAGGCGGCGATCGCGCGCTCGACGCTCTTCCGCGAGACGGCACGGCCGGCCTTCGTCCGCACCTCGCGCAGGCGCTCGGGGTCGCGATCGAGCTCCCTGAAGACCTCGGCGGCGCCGAAGTGGTCGACGATGGCGTGGGCGAACGTCGGCCCGATGCCGGGCACCCGCATCCGCAGCCAGAGCTCGACGCCCTCGCGCGACTGCGGCAGCGCCGAGCGGAACGTCTCCACGGAGAACTGCACGCCGTACCGGGCGTGCTCCGCGAACGCGCCGGCGCAGACGAGGTGCTCGCCGGGCCCGATGTGCCCGAGCGGCCCCGCCAGGGTGATGGGCTCCCCGTCGGCGCTCTCGCCGACGGTCGCCGACCAGACGGCGAACTCCAGATCCGGGGAGACGTAGCGCGGCCCGGAGCGGGAGAGGGTCACCTCGATCTCGCGTTCGACCTTCAGTTCGACCACGTTTTCGACGATATACGGAGGACTGTGACCCGTCTGCTCGGACTTCCGGCCATGCTCGTCGTGCTCGTCGTGGGCGGCTACCTGATGACGAAGCAGATGAAGTCGAACGGCCCGACGTCGCCGCCCGTGCAGCAGGCGATCGCGCAGGCGCAGGTGAACGTGGCCGCGACGAACTTCCAGGGCGCGGACACGGCCATGCAGGCGTTCTTCGCCCAGAGCGGCTCGTACGCGGGTGCGACGCTTCCGCCCGGGAGCGGCGTCGTCCTCGTCCGCGCCGACGCGACCTCGTACTGCCTGCAATCCGCCACCGAGCACGAGAACGGGCCCGGCGGCTCGGCTCAGCTCGGTCCCTGCTAACTCGGCTTCGCGGCCACGACGGCGACGATGTCGCCGAGCGAGTGCGGCGAGAGCGCCCGGTCGACGCGCGCGAGCAGGCCGCTGACCCGTGGGTGGTTGAGCCCGTCGACGTGGAACGCGAACGTCTCCCGGTGCTCCAGGATGAGGCCTGCCTCTTCGATCATGCGGGCGATCTCGTCGAGCCCGAAGTCGCGGTGGGGAAAGTGGACGCGCAGGTGGCGTCCTCGCAGGCCGAGCACGCCGACGAGCGCGGCCCGGGGCGCGTTGAGAACGCGGCTGACGAGGTTGTGCGAGCTGTCCGTGGAGAGGACCAGCCGGCCGCCTGGGCGCAGGACGCGCGCGAGCTCCCGTAGGCCCGCCGTCGGATCGAGCAGATGCTCGATCGCCTGGACGCTGAGGACGCGGTCGAAGGAGCCGTCGGCAAAGGGGAGCTGCTCCATGTTCGCCTGGACGACCTCGACCTCGAAACCGTCGCGCTCCGCCCAGCGGCGGGCCGTCTCCAGGATCCTGGCGGAGATGTCCGTGCCGACGAGGCGGGCGGGACGCTCGGGCAGCTGGGCGATGCCGGCGAGGAAACGTCCGTCACCGCAGCCGGCATCGAGCAGCGACTCCGCCGGAAGCGTTGCGGCGACGAGCGCGATCATGCGCTCGAACTTGCGGTTGCTCGTCAGCGCGGACACGTTGCCAGGCTCCGGATACTCGATCTCGGCGCGGCGTTCGTAGATCTCCCGGAGCGAGTCGGACGGGGCGCTCATGGTCAGAGTCTGCACCACGCTTGACACGTTCGGCGAGTTCTGACAGATTGCCGTTTGCCAAGTCCCTGTGGGCCCTCGGGTTCACGGGGACTAGGCATTTTTGACCCTCTTTACAGGACGAGTTCGGCCATGACCCGCAGCGCGTCCGGCTGCGGCGAGCCGACGATGAGCGTCGTCACCGGCGTCTCGCGCCAGGCTGCGAGCCTGTCGGCGATGCGCTCCTTCGGGCCGACGAGCGCGACCGCGTCCACGAGCTCGTCGGGCACCGCTTCGATTGCTTCGCGCTGGTGCCCGCCGAGGTAGAGCTCCTGGATGCGCTCCGCCGCGTCCTCCCAGCCGTACCGGCGCGCGAGCGTGTTGTAGAAGTTCTTGCCCTTTGCGCCCATCCCGCCGACGTAGAGCGCGAGGTGCGGCTTGAGCGAGTCGCGCAGCGCCTGCACGTCGTCTCCGACGAGGACGTTCGCGGTCGCGGCGATCTCGAAGCCGGCCGGAGGCGCCGGGAAAGCGTCCGAGAATCGTGCGGGGTCGACGAAGATGGGCAGCCAGCCGTCGGCGATCTCGTACGCGAGGGCGACGTTCTTCGGGCCGATCGCCGCGAGGTAGATCGGGATGTCGGCGCGCAGCGGACGCAACATCATCTTCAGGGGCTTTCCGAGGCCGGTGGCGCCCGGGCCGTCGTATGGGATGCGGTAGTGCTCGCCCTCGTGCTCGACGACGTCGCGCCGAAGAGCTGCGCGGACGATCTCGACGTACTCGCGCGTCTTCACGAGCGGCTTGCCCCACGGCTCCCCATGCCAGCCTTCGACCACCTGCGGGCCGGAGGTGCCGAGGCCGAGCAGGAAACGGCCTTCGGACATGAGGTCGAGCGTCGCGGCGGTCATGGCGGTGTTCGCCGGCGTGCGGCCCGGGATCTGCATGATCGCCGAGCCCAGCTTGATGCGCGTCGTGCTCGCCGCCATCCATGCGAGCACCGTCACCGCGTCGGTGCCCCAGGCCTCCGCCGCCCATGCGGAGTCGAAGCCGAGACGCTCGGCCTCCTGGACGAGCGGGACGAGCGACGCGGGATTCGTCCCCGGTGACGCGTAGCCGAGATTGAGGCCGAGTTTCACTAGGCTGACTCTATGGCCCATCCTGAGCTCGCACAGGAGCAGGCGTACGTCGACAACGCGTACGTGCAGCTGGAGAAGATGCGCGAGACGCTCGCCGGCGCGCAGGACCGGATGGCAACCGAGTTCGCCGCCGTCGCCATGGACGCGTGGCTCAAGCGCCGCCACACGACGTTCCAGGACGCCGAGCGCGGCCTCTGCTTCGGCCGGCTGACGCTGGACGGGACGCTTCGGCCGTTGTACGTCGGCCGCCGCTGGGTGCACGACGACGCCCACGAGATGCTCATCGTCAACTGGCAGGCGCCCGCTGCGCGCCCGTTCTACACCGCCACGCCGAGCGAGCCGCAGCGAGTGACCCGACGCAGGCGTTTCCGCAGCGACGGCCGACGGCTCGTGGACATCTCCGACGAGTCGCTCGACGGGTCGGTCGTCGAGGGGACGAAGGTGAGCGACTTCCTGCTCGAGGAGCTCGACCGGCGCCGCGAAGGACGAATGCGCGACATCGTCGCCACCATCCAGTCCGACCAGTACCGGCTCATCACCGCGGAGCCCGACGGCGCGCTCGTCGTCCAGGGCGGCCCGGGCACGGGCAAGACGGCGGTCGGGCTCCACCGCGCGTCGTGGCTCCTCTTCACACATCGCGAGCAACTCCGCCGCGTGCTCGTCGTCGGGCCCAATCCGACGTTCATGGACTACGTCTCGCACGTGCTGCCCGCGCTCGGCGAGGAGGCGGTCGAGCAGCGCGCCGTCACCGAGATGCTCGACGGCATCGTCGTCGAGCGTGAGGACGCGGCCGACGTCGCCGCGCTCAAGGCCGACCCGCGGCTGAGCGAGGTCGTGCAGCGCGTCGTCGAGCTGTCGGTTCGCCCTGTGCCGGAAGAGCTCGTGCTCTACGCGGACGGCGTCTTCGTCTCCGTGAAGGAGCGCGACGTGCGCGACCTCCTCGACGCAGCGCTCGACGCGGGTCTCGCGCTCGGGCCTGCGCGGGAGCGGTTCCGCATGGCGCTCCTCCGCCGTTTCTACGAGCGGTACGGCGAGCTGCTCGGCCCGAGGGCGCTGCGCAGCTTCGACGACCTCGAGCGCGCATTGCGCCGGAACGGCTTCCTCACCAAGTACCTCGACCGGGTGCTCCCCCTGCCACGAGCGGAGAAGGTCGTCGCGCGGTTGCTCACCTCGCCGTCTGCGCTCGCGGAGGCGGCCGAGGGCGTGCTCGACCGCGACGAGCAGCGGCTGCTGCTGCGCGAACGGCCGCGGCGCGTCTCGGAGCTGCGCTGGAGCGACCACGACCTTCCGCTCCTCGACGTCGCGCGGACGCTGATCGAAGGGCCTGCGCGCACGTACGGGCACGTCATCGTCGACGAGGCGCAGGATCTCTCGCCGATGCAGCTCCTCATGGTCTCGCGCCGAACGATCGACGGCTCGCTGACGATGCTCGGCGACGTCGCGCAGGCAACGGGCCCCGTCACGTACGGGCGCTGGCAGGAGCTCGAGCCGTACCTGCCCGACGAGATCGAGGTGCGCATCGAGGAGCTGCGGCATGCGTACCGCGTTCCCGCCGAGATCATGGAGCTCGCCATGCCGCTGCTCGACACGATCGCGCCCGACGTCGAGCCGCCGATCGCGTACCGGCAGGGCGGCGCGCCGCCAAAGCTCGTGCGCGTCCCGGAGGGCGAGCTCCTCTCTGCGGCCGCGCGCGAGGCGGCCGCGCTCGACGACGGCTTGCTCGCCATCATCGGCCCCCGGTCGCTCGTCGAGTCGAATGCGATGGAGGACGTCTTCGTGCTCACGCCGCGGGAAGCGAAGGGTCTCGAGTTCGACCACGTCGTGGTCCTCGAGCCGGCGCTCATCGCGGAGGAAGGCGGCGAGCGAGGGCTGCGCGAGCTCTACGTCGCGCTCACGCGTCCGACGAAGACGCTCGTCGTCGTCCACTCGCGCGAGTGGCGATGAAGTACTGGGAAGACTTCGAAGTCGGCAGTGAGACGATCCACGGCGAGCACGAGATCACCGCCGACGAGATCGTCCGCTTCGCGAAGGAGTTCGATCCGCAGCCGTTCCACACCGACCCCGACGTGGAAGGGCCGTTCAACGGCCTGATCGCGAGCGGCTGGCACACCGCGGCGCTGTACATGGGTATGTTCGTGCGCAACGTCCTGCTCGACAGCGCAAGCATGGGTTCGCCCGGCGTCGAGGAGCTGCGCTGGCTCGTGCCCGTGCGCCCCGGCGACGTGCTCACCGGACGCAGCCGCGTGGTCGACGCCTGGGCCAGCGAGCGCGATCCCGGGCGTGGCACGATCATCGGAGAGCACGAGCTCGTCAATCAACGGGGAGAGGTCGTGATGCGCATGCGCGTCAGAGGATTCATCGCCCGGAGGCCCGCGTGAAGACGCGCTCGCTCGGGGCGGAAGGGCCCGAAGTCTCCGTCGTCGGGCTCGGCACGAACAACTTCGGCGGGCGGATCGACTACGAGCAGTCGAAGGCCGTGGTCGACGAGGCGATCGAGCAGGGCATCACACTGTTCGACACCGCGGACATCTACTCGCAAGGGACGAGCGAGGAGGTCATCGGCCGTGCGCTCGAAGGCCGTCGCGACGCGGTCTTCGTCGCGACGAAGTTCGGGAAGCCGATGGACGCGAACCCGTCCGAGTCGCGTGGCTCGCGCGATTACATCCGCTGGGCGGTTGAGGAATCGCTGCGCAGGCTTCGCACCGACGTGATCGACGTCTACCAGATGCACGAGCCCGATTCGTCGACGCCGGTGGAGGAGACGCTCGGCGCGCTCGACGAGCTCGTGCGCGAGGGCAAGGTGCGCTTCATCGGTTCGTCGAACTACTCGCCCGCGCAGGTCGAGGAGGCCGACACGATCGCGCGCGATCGGGGGCTCACCCGCTTCGTCGCCGCGCAGAATGAGTTGAGCCTCGTGAAGCGCGAGGCCGAGGACGAGCTGCTGCCGCTGTGCGACAGCCTCGGCATTGGCGTGCTGCCGTACTTCCCGCTCGCGAGCGGGCTGCTCACCGGCAAGCATGCGATCCGCGAGGTGCCGACGGAGGGACGTCTCGCCGGCCGCGATATCCCTGCCGAGCGCTGGGCGCAGGTCGAAGAGCTCCAGCGATACGCCGACGAGCGCGGGATCACGCTGCTCGACGTGGCCATCGGCGGGCTCCTCGCGATGCCGGCGGTCACGTCGGTTATCGCAGGCGCGACGAAGCCGGAGCAGGTGCGCGCCAACGTGAAGGCGGGATCGTGGGAGCCGAAACAGAACGATGTGGCCGTGCTCCGCGCATTGCGGTAGCCGGCGACCTGGAGGTCGTCCGCGGGCTCTTCCGCGAGTACGCCGAGTCGCTCGAGGACCACAAGCCATATCTCGTCGGGTTCGACGAGGAGGTGGAGCGACTTCCCGACGGCTACGACGTCGTCCTCCTCGCAGGCGGCGAGGGCTGCGTCGCGCTGCGCAGGTTGGACGAGCGCGCGTGCGAGATGAAGCGGCTGTACGTGCGGCCGTCCGCGCGCGGCACGGGCTCAGGTCGTGCGCTCGTGGCGGCGGCGATCGAGTACGCGCGCGGCCGCGGCTACGAGGTCATGCGCCTCGACACGCTTCCAAGGATGGCTGAGGCCGCAACGCTTTACCGGTCGTTCGGGTTCGCCGAGATTGAGCGCTACAACGACAACCCGGCGCCCGGCGTGCGGTTCATGGAACTGCGGCTCTAAAGACGCGGACGAGCCGCTTGCGCTCGGCCGGAAGGTAGAAGCCGAGCAGCGCGAGCACGAGCGGATACGCGAGCACCAGGAGGAAGGACGGGGCGAGCGGGAGGTGCGCCGCTCGCGCTGCGACCGTCAGGCCGACACCCGCTCCGACCGCCGTGACGACACGGCGCCACTGGTATTGCACGGGATAGACGTGCTGCGCATACAGCGTCATGCCGATGAACAGCACGACGTAAGCCGCAGCGGTGGAGATGGCGGCGCCGACCATGCCGTAGGCGGGGATCAGCCAGAAGTTCAGTCCGATGTTGACGGCCGCGCCGATGCCGGTCACGACCCAGTTGAGCTGTGTCCGCCGTGCGCGCCCACTCCCGATCGCGAGTACGGTGTAGCCGGCGTAGATCGCGCCGGCGAACGCGAGCAGCGCGATGCCCTTCTCCGCACGGTAGTAGCTGTGCCGCGACGTGAGCAGGTGGACCCACCACGGTGCGAGCGCGCCGAGCGCGAGTGCGACCCAGGACGCGAACGCGAGCAGGTAAGTCAGCACGAACGCGTACGTGCGCCGCGCGTCGCGGTCGTCCTCGATCGAGTACGCGAACGCAGGCCATGCCGTCCGGAACGCGACCATGACGAACGTGAGGATGGACGCGATCTTGATCGCCACCGAGTAGACGCCGACCTCGGCGAGGTTCTTGTACCAGACGATGAACTCGCGGTCGATGAAGTTGATGGCCCAGAGAGCGAGCGCCGACGGTACGAGCGGCATGCCGAAGTGCTGCATCTTGCGGAAGAGACCGCGGTCGAACTCGAGGCCGAGCTGCTCGCTGCGGTACGCGACGAGGACCACGTAGACGACGAGCGTCCCGGTGAAGTTGCCGACAATGAGCCCGACCGCTCCCCAGTGGAAGACCGCGACGAAGAGCACCATCGCGGCAACCGTGATGAGCACGTTTGCGACGCTTGCGATCGCGTAGGCAGTCGACCGCTCCTCGACGCGGAAGAGCGCCGTCAGCTGTTGGTAGTTCGTCTGCGCCCACAGGCCGACGGCACCCGCGCGCACGAGCGTCGCGTGGTTCGAGTGCAGGATCAGGTGGCTGACGGGACCGGCGAAGACGAGGCCGATCGCGAGCCCGAGCGTCGACATCGCCATCGTGAACCAGAAGGACGTGCGAACGACCGTGAGCTTCTCGACGCGCTCCTTCGCGTCGAAGTAGAAGCGGAAGAACGCACTCGAGATCCCGAGTTGGAGGACGATCGCGAGCACGGCGGTGAGCGCCGTGATCGTCTCGACCTGGCCGTACGAGTTCGGCGGCAGGTAATGCGTGTACAGCGGAAGCAGCAGCGTCGCGAGGATGCGCGACACGAGGCCGCCGAGGCCGTAGATGGCCGAGTGGCGGCCGAGGCGCTTTAGCTCTTCCCCGAGTCTCACCGGAGGCCAGCGTAGAGGTCGAGCAGACGCTGGCCCACGACCGACAGGTCGTGGACGTGCTCGACATACGCGCGGCTGGCCGCACCGATCCGCCGGAGCTCGGCGGGATTCGAGACGAGCTCCCGCAGGACGTCGGTGAGCGTCTCCTTCGTCGCGTGCACGATCGGCACCTCGATGCCGAAAGCCTCCTCGGTGCGCCGCGTCGCCTCCTCGTGCAGGAACGCGACCACCGGCTTGCCGAGCGCCATCGCTTCGATTGCGAACATCCCATACCAGCCCGCATTCAGCTGGTCGACGACGAGGTCGGCCGCGCGGTAGCGCTCGAACGCGGCGCGGTGGTCGACGCCTTCGACGAGCTCGAGGTTGAGACCGAGTTGCTCGGCCGCCGCGACCACTTCGTCCGTTCCCTTGCGCGACCTCGACGAGGGGGCGTGCAGCACCACCGGGTGGTCGCGATCTTTCGGCGGGGTCGGCTCGATCGAGGCGACGTCGATGCCGGGCGGGATGACGTGCGCGTCGGGAACCCACTGGATCGCGTCGTAGGAGCCGATGACGACGGCGCCCGCGCGCCGCGCCCACTTGAGATCCTCGGGTGGCCGGCCACGGATGTCGGAGCCGAGGAAGTGCATCACCGACGGCTTGCGCATCGCCAACAGGAGCGGGAACTGGAGCGACTTCGGCACGAGCGTGAGCCCGAAGTAGAAGTGAAAGATGTCCGTCTGCGGCGCGAGCTTCGCGAACGCCTTCCATTGCGTCAGCTGCTGACGGACGAAGCCGCCGCGGCGCTCGAGGTCGACGTCGGCCTCGGGGTGGAGGCGGTAGCGGTTGAAGACGACGAGCTGGGCGTCGACACCGCGTGCGCGCAGCGCCTGGACGTTGGCCCAGGGGATGCCTGCCGTGTTGACCGGGCAGTGAGTGACGCGGAGCGCGGTCACGCGTCCCACTCGATCTGATCGAAATACCTGAGCGCCGTTCGGCCCGGCCGGATGCGTGTGGTGAGCGCGGCGAGCTCCTCATCGGAGATCTCGCCGAGTGCGCGCTTCACGCCGAGCCACGCGAGGTTGAGATCCTGCTGGTAGACGATCGTGGAGATTCGCGGGTTCACCTCGATCACATGGTGACCGACGAGCTGGATGTTGAAGAACCACTCGATCGCGAGCTCCTCGACGATCCGGTCGGCCATCTCCATCAGCTCGTCGTCGGCGAGCGTGACGAAGTACATCGCGAGGCCCGCGCGCATCGACTCTCGCGTCTTCGGATGCCCGAGCACGATCCGCCTGCCGTCGGCGATCCCGTCGACCGTGCGCTCGCCGCCGGTCGCGAGCTCCATGACGAGCAGCTCGGTGCCGTCCTGCTCGGGCAGCAGCTCGAGCGCTTCCTCCAGCCGCATCGACACCGAGCCCGGCCGCTCGTGCAGGAGCTGGTGCGCGCGGTCGACCGTCGGGTCGAGGATACGGAAGCCGCGCGAGCCGGACGAGAACACCGGCTTGAAGCAGACGGGCCGCTCCGGATAGCCGAGCTCGCGTGCCGCTGCCTCGACTGCGCGCGCGCCCGCGACACGGCGGAACTCGATGGTGGGGACGCCGATGCGCTGCAGCAGCGAATAGGTCTCCGCCTTGTCGTTCGAGCGACGCACCGTCTCCGGCTCGGACACGAGCACCGGCACCGGGAAACGCCCGCGGGCCGCGGCGAGGCCGGGAAGATCGAACGACGACTGCGGCAGCACGACGTCGACGTTCTCGCGCTCGACGAGCTCGAGCACGGCATCGGCGTAGCCGGGATCCGATCCGGGCGGGACGAGGTGGAACGCGTCGCACAGGTGCTTGCCGATAGAGCGCTCCGACATGTCGGCGCCGACGAGTCGTACCTCGCGCTCGCCGTTCTCGCGCAGGCCGCGGATGAGTGCGGCGGCGCCGGGCGCCCCGGCGGCGGTGACGAGGATTGTCGTCACGTCATGTCGATCCGGTCGTCGATCAGCGCCTCGACCCATTCGTCGCGCTTCGCCTCCAGCATCGCGTCCATCGTCTCGCGCATTGTCGTCCCCTCGTACACCCAGATCTCGGGGTGGACGAGCAGCTGCAGCCATTCGAGTGCACCGGATGCGAGCTCGTCGTGCGGGCAGCCCTCGCGCCAGTTCCGGTTCGAGTCGGAACGGTAGTGCCCGGGAGTGAACCACGGGGATTGCATCACGTTCACCGCGCCGTCGATCGGCTCCGACATGTATTCAGGGTCGGGGTTGTGCCACGAGATCACCGGGTCGAAGCGCTCGTCGAGCCGCGCGTTCGGGTGCATGGCGTGCAAGCCGACGGCGTGGCCGAGCTCGCGCAGCTCCACGAGCGCGTCGCGGCCGGCGCGCGAGCCGAGGTTGTAGAAGCGGCTCTCCGTCATCAGGAAGTATGTCGCGCGCGCGCCGAGCTCCTGCTCGATGCGCGCCATCGCGAGCGCCGCCTCGAGCGAGAGGTCGACGTCGTGCCGGAGGAAGACGTCGCCGGCCGTCGGCTCACGGTCGAACGATGCCCACGTGTAATCGCGCGCCGCCCCGAGGAGCTCGCGGTAGTGAGCTAGATCGAACGCGCAAGCACCCATTGGAAGGTGGCCTCCCCCTCGGGCTCTGTGAAGGTGACGAGCTCATCGCGCAGCGACTCGAAGCCTGCGTCGCGGACGAGCCGCGAGTTCGCTTCCGGGGGGAAGCTCGAGAAGAACATCGTCGCGCCGAGCCACTCGCCCGTCCACGCGGCCGTGTCGCTGACCCCGAAGGCGGTGAGCACGAGTCCGCCGGGAACGAGCCACTCGTGGATCGAGCGAAGGAGCGGCGCGAGATGCTCGCGCGGCACATGGTTGAAGGCGTAGAACGACGCGACCGCATCGAACGTCGCCGGCTCGAGTGTGAGTTCGGTGAAGTCGGCCTCCAGCACGTCGACGCCCTCGGCACGCGCGACGAGGTCGACGCCCGTCATCCGGAAGCCGCGCAGCGCGAGTGCATGCGCATCGTCTCCGTTGCCGCAGCCCAGTTCGAGGATGCGCGCGCCCGGCTCGAGCTTCGAGGCGAGGAGGTCGCGCCATTCGTCCCGTGGGTCGCCGACGATGTGGTCGCGCCACTCGTCGAACGTCTCGCCCATCTGCCGGTACCCGTCGCGGACGATCTCGGTCATTCGGGCTCCACTTCTACATGGAGCAGGCGCGCAGCGGCCTCTGCGCGTTGCAACGCTTCGACGTTCGTGTCGGCGACCGCGATGACGTAACCGCGCCGGTCGCCGTCGAGGCGCACGGGGCGGATCGCCTCGCCCTCCTGCAGGTAGGTGTCCGCCTGTACGACGCCCGTTGCGGCAAGCACCGGTTCGAGCGAGCCGATCGAGACGACGCGGCCCGTCGGCAGCGGGCCCGGTGACGCGGTGAGGAAGCGGATGGCGAGCGGTTGCTGCACCTGCGGGCGCGCGAGCTCGTCGGGCACCGGCTCACCGAGCGCGAAATGGAGCGCTGTGTCGATGAGCTCGACGCCGACGGCGTGGCGCGCGAGGTCGGCCATCTGGCCGCCGGGTATGCGCGCGGCGACCTCGATCACGAGCACGCCCTCGTCGGTCACGAGCAGCTGCGGGAACGCGATGCCGTCGCGCAGCCCCAAGGCACGTGTTGCATGGGCGGCGACGCGTTCCGCCTCGGCGAGCGCATCGCCGAAGATCGTCGTCGGGTACACGTGGATCCAGCCGACGCCGAAGCCGACACCGGGCGGACGAAGGCGGTCGGAGAGCGTGAGCACCTCCGCCTCCCCGCCGCGCGCGATGACGAGCCCGTTCAGCTCCAGGCCGTCGTGGAAGCGCTCGAGCACAAGCTCGCCTCCCGCCGACTCCGCCAGCGCCGCGTGCAGGTGCGCGTCGAGGTCGTCGATCGACTCGAGCCGGAAGATGCCGCGCTGGCCGCCCGAGTCGGCCGGCTTGAGCACGGCAGGGAAGCCGACCGTCTCCGCCGCGGCGCGCGCCGAGGCGAGATCGCGCGCGGCGGCGAAACGCGGCTGCGGCACGCCGACCTCCGCGAGGCGACGGCGCATCGCGATCTTGTGCGTCATCAGATGTGCAACCTCGGTGCCGATGCCGGGCAGCCCGAGCTCCTCGGCGACGGCCGCGACGACAGGGACCGCGCGATCTGCCGAGACCGTCAGCGCACCGTCGACCCCGTAGCTGCGGGCGACGTCGATGACGCCCTCGACGTCCTGGAAGTCGACGACCTCGCCGACATCGGCGACGGCGAGGCCCGCGGCGTCGCGATTCCGGTCGACGGCGACGACGGTGAGGCCGAGCTCCTGCGCGCGCTCGATTGCGCGGCGCTGGTGACGGCCTGCTCCGACGAAAAGGACGGTCTTGCCCTGCACGCGGACGACTCTATTCAGCGCCGGGCGACGATCGCGTAGTCGAGGCCGTCGTTGAGGTGGATCGTCTCGGCTTCGCCGAACCCGGCGCCTCGCACGAGCAGCTCGAGCGTCTCCGGAACGAGCGGCTGTGCGTGCGTGAGGTCGGCGTAGTAGTTCCGCAAGGCGGCGACCGATGAGGGATCGATCGTCTCGGCGATCAGGAGCCCGCCGGGGCGGAGCTTCGCGTGGGCGAGCACGAGCAGCGAGACGAGATCGGGAGGCGGGAGGTGCTCGAGCAGCTGGAGCGCGGCAACGGCGCCGAACGACCCGTCCTCCGAGGCTTCGAGCGCTTCGTGTGCTGTCGCCTGCTCGACGTCGAGCCCTTCTGCGCGGGCGAACGCCACCATGTCGGCGTTGGCGTCGACGCCGCGCGCCTCGACGCCGGCGTCGCGCAGGAGTGCGAGCAGCTCGCCGCGGCCGCAGCCGAGGTCGAGTACGGGCGCGGCGTTGCGCAAGCGCTCGACGTACGGCCGCTGGCGCTCGCGAATCTCGTCGGTCGAGCCGCGGAGTCGCGACTCGAACGCGAAGTAGTCCGGCAACGCGGCTGCGCGCGGCTGCGGCGCGACAGTGTCGGACACCGGTGTGGCCGGACGGCGCTCGAGCCGCAGCAGGCGCTCTTCCAGCTCGGCCGTGCGCCGCTCGGCCGCGGCGGTTCGCGCCGCCGCGTCGTCCACCCGGCTCGAGAGCGCGTCGACGAGGCGCAGGAGGGCGGCGTTGAAGCTCCGCTGGCCGAGAGCGAGCGGAGCCGCCGCGGCGTACTGGAGCCGGCGGCGCAAGCCGCGTGCGCCCGCGTCGACCGGCGACGGTGCGCGCAGCTCCTCCGCTTCCTGCCTCGGCTCCACGAGCGGACCTTACGGCCGCAGCGCGTCCTCGAGCAGGCGCACGACCGAGTCGACGTTCGTCTCGTCACCCCCGGCGAGGCGCAACGCGACTCCGTTCACGACGATGGTCGCGAAGCGCGCGAGGTCGACCGGGTCGAGGTCCGACCGCAGCGCGCCGCGCTGCTGCTGTTCCCCGAACCAGGAGCGCATCGGCTCGCGCAGGTGCTCGGTCGCCGCCTCGAGCCGGCGTACGAAGTCCTCGTCGTGGTGCAGCCGTACCTCCGTCTCGATCAGGACTGCGAGCCATTCCCGGCTCTCGGCTGCGATCGCGTGGATCGCCTCGGCCAACCCGTGCGTGCGCATGAGCTCGACGTAGCGCTCGTTCACCTCGGCGGCGAGCGCGACGAACAGCGCCTTCTTGCCGGGGAAGTAGTGGAAGATCGCGCCGCGCGAGAGGCCGGTCTCTGCCTCGAGCCGTGCGACCGTTGCGCCCTCGTAGCCGTATTCGGCGAACGTGCGGCGCGCTCCGGCGAGGATCTCCTCGCGGCGCGCCTCCAGATGCTGCGGACTGACCTTCGGCACGGCCTCATTTTACAAAACCGTACGGACGTTTTATTATCGGGTCGTGTTCAGGAACCGCTCGCTGCTCGGGCTCGTCACCGCCGAGCTCGTGTCCTTGACGGGCTCGGCGATGACCTTCGTCGCGCTCCCGTGGTTCGTCCTCGTCACCACCGGGTCGACGGCGAAGCTCGGCTGGGTGATGGCCGCGGAGCTGTTGCCGGTCGGCCTCTTCGGCATCCCGGCCGGCTCCGTCGTCTCCCGTATCGGCGCGAAGCGGGCGATGCTCGTCTCCGACGCGGCGCGCGGCCCGATCATGGTCGTGCTCCCGATCCTGCAGTGGACGGGACATCTCTCGTTCCCCGCGGTGCTCGCGATCGCGTTCGCTGCCGGGTGCTTCACGGCGCCGTACTTCTCCTCGGCGCGCATCGTCGTGCCCGAGGTCGTAGGCGACGACGAACGGGCGGTCGCCGAAGTGAACGCAGTGCTCGGCGGCGCGAACCAGATCACGCAGATCGCGGGGCCTGTCCTCGCCGGCGTGCTCATCGCGGCGACGAGCCCTGCGACCGTGCTCGTCGTGGACGCCGGCACGTATGTCTTCTCGTTCCTGACCATCGCGACGTTCGTGCGCGCCGGGAAGTGCGTGCAGCCGAGCGACGAGTCGAAGGGCGTGCTGGCCGGGCTGCGCTTCCTCTTCCGCGATCCGATGCTCGGCCCGCTGCTCGTCGTCGCGTGCGTGCTCAACCTCGTGGCGCTCGGCATGCTCGTCGGCATCAATGCCCTCGCGTACTTCCGGTATTCGAGTGCGCACGTCGCCGGGTTCCTCTTCGGCGCATTCGGCGCCGGCGCGCTCGTCGGAGCGGTATTCGCGCAGCAGCTCGTGCGCCGCGTCGATCTGCTGAAGCTCGCCGCGTTCGGCATCCTGCTCATGCCGCTGCCGCTCTGGGCGCTCTCGGTGACGATCCCGTGGCCGGCGGCGGTCGTCGTCTTCGCCTCGTTCGGCCTCTTCGGCGGGCTCGTCAACCCGCCGATTCTCGGCATCCTCACGACGCGTCCGCCGGAGGCGCTGCGCGCGAAGGTGATGGCCGCCGTCATGACGCTCGCGACGGGCGCAGGACCGCTCGGCTTCCTCGGCGCAGGCGAGGCGCTGCGTTACGTCTCGCTGAACGTGCTCTTCATGGTCATCGCCGGGTTGCTGACCGTCATGTCGCTCGCCTTCGCCGCCGTGCTTCTCCGCGGCGGCTCTCCGGCCGTCGCGGAGCTGTCGCCGGGCTAGACTCGGCGCGATGTCCCTGCAGGACAAGCGCATCGTCATCACCGGAGGAGCCGGTTTCATCGCGACCACGCTCGCGCGCCTCCTCCTGGACGGGAACGAGGTCGTCGCCTACGACAACCTGCATCGGGACGCGCTCGGCGCGACCGATCTGCGTGAGCACCCGAACTTCACGTTCGTGCAGGGCGACGTCCTCGACGCCGAGCACGTCGCCGAGGTCGCGAAGGGTGCGACGCACATCGTGCACTGCGCGGCGATCGCCGGTGTCGACACCGTGCGCGAGAGCCCTGTGCGCACGATGCGCGTGAACATGATCGGCACGTACAACGTGCTCGAAGCTGCACTCGGGACGCTCGACACGCTCGAGCGCATCGTCGACTTCTCCACGAGCGAGGTCTTCGGCACGCATGCCGACAACGTGCACGAGGGTCACGTGTCCACGATCGGTTCCGTCGGGGAGGCGCGCTGGACGTACGCCGTGTCGAAGCTCGCCGGCGAGCACATGGCGCACGCGTACCACGACGAGTTGAATCTCCCGACCGTGACGGTGCGCCCGTTCAACGTGTATGGCCCGGGGCAGATCGGCGGCGGCGCGATCCGCGCGTTCATCGAGGCCGCCCTCGCGGGTCGCGACCTCACGATCCACGGCGACGGGTCGCAGATCCGCGCGTGGTGCTACGTCGACGACATGGTCGAGGCGGTGCTGCTCTGCCTCGAGCGCCCGGAGGCCGTCGGCCAGAGCTTCAACATCGGCAACGACCGGTCGACGGTGACGATCCTCGACCTGGCGCAGCGCATCAAGCGGCTGACCGGCTGTCCCGGCGAGATCGTCTTCCAGCCGCTCCACTACGCCGACGTCGAGATCCGCAGCCCGAACGTGCGCCAGGCGCGCGAGCTGCTCGGGTTCGAGGCGAAGGTCGATCTCGACGAGGGCCTCGACAGGACGATCGCGTGGTACCGGAGCAGACAGCTGACATCCGCTTAGCCTTCCCGGAGCTCGCGGAGGAGGAGCTCGCGGAAGTCGCCGCCGTCCTCGAGACGGGGCAGCTGACGATGGGGCCGAAGGTGGAGGAGTTCGAGGCGCTCCTCGCCGACGCCGCGGGAACGACGCACGCGGTCGCCGTCTCGTCGGGCACCGCGGCGCTGCACGTCGCGGTGCTCGCGCTCGGCATCGGCGCGGGCGACGAGGTGCTCGTCCCCGCATACACGTTCCCGGCCACGGCGAACGTCGTCGCGCTCGCCGGCGGCAGGCCAGTGCTCGTCGACGTCGACCCGGTGACGATGAACGTCGATCCGGCTGATTGCGCGCGACGGATGAGCGCGCGGACGAAGGCCGTGCTCGCGGTGCACCTCTTCGGCAGGCCCGCGCGCCTCGAGGAGCTGCCGGATGTTCCCGTGCTCGAGGATGCGGCGGGCGCGCTCGGCGCCACGCATCGAGGGCATTCGTGCGGAAGCCTCGGCCGGCTCGCGTGCTTCTCCTTCCATCCGCGGAAGATCGTCACGACCGGCGAGGGCGGCGCGGTCACGACCGACGACTCGGCGCTCGCCGAGCGCGTGCGCTCGCTCCGCCACCATGGCTGGTCGCCGTCGGACGCGTACGTCGACATGCCGGCGCCCGCGTTCAACTACCGGATCAGCGACGTTCTGTGTGCGCTCGGCATCCCGCAGATGCGCCGGCTCGGCGAGCTGCTCGCAGCCCGGGAGGCGATCGCGGCCGGTTACGCGGAGCGGCTTGCCCACCTCGACGTCGTGCTTCCACGGGCGGACGACGGGGACCGGCACGGATGGCAGGCGTACGTCGTCCAGGTCGACCGCCGCGACGAGGTGATGGCCGGCCTGCGCGCCGAGGGCATCGGCTGCCAGATCGGCACGTATGCGCTGCACCGGCTCGGCGCCTACCGCGACCAGGGGCCGTTCCCCGGTGCGGACGCCGCCTTCGAGCGGGCGCTCGCGCTGCCCTTGCACGGCCGGCTGACAGCGGGCGATCTCGACCGCGTGGCAGCCGCCCTTGACAAGCTTGTGAGTCATCACTAACTTACAGCATATGGCAGTCAGGCTCTCAGCGGCGGAACGGAAGGACGATGTCCTCGACGCCGCCCTCGTCGAGTTCGCCGAGCGCGGGCTCGAAGGCACGTCCACCGAGGACATCGCCAGGCGGGCCGGCATCTCCCAGCCCTACCTCTTCCGCCTCTTCGGAACGAAGAAGGAGCTCTTCAAGGCGACGGTGAGCCGGTGCTTCCGCGAGACGCTCGAGCTGTTCCAGCGCGCGGCCGAGGGCAAGCGGGGCGAAGAGGCCCTGCACTCCATCGGCGAGGCGTACATGGAGCAGCTGGAGACGAACCGGACATGGCTGCGGGCGCAGATGCAGGCGTACGCAGCCTGCGAGGACCCCGAGATCCGGGCGGTCGTCCGGGCCGGCTACGGCGACCTGATCGCGTACGTCCGCCGCGTGTCCGGCGCCGACTGGCCGACGACCTGGAAGTTCTTCTCGACCGGGATGATGTTGAACGTCCTGGCCTCGATGCACGTCACCGACGACCCGGAGCCGTGGATGCAGGAGCTGCTCGACGGCTGCGGCAAGGAGCTCTGACCCTCTCTTTTTTCCCAATGGAGGTAGTGATGACTCACATACAGAAACGGTCGACGATCTGGACGATCGCCATCACCTCGGCGGCGCTCTTCATGGTCAGCCTCGACAACCTCGTCGTGACGACGGCGATCCCGGTCATCCGGCGCGACCTCCACGCCACTATCTCGCAGCTCGAGTGGACGGTGAACGCGTACACGCTCACGTTCGCGGTGCTGCTCCTCACGGGTGCGGCGCTCGGCGACCGCTTCGGCCGCCGGCGCATGTTCGCGCTCGGCCTATTGCTCTTCACCGGTGCTTCCGCCGCTGCTGCACTGTCGACCTCGGCGAACGCGCTCGACATCGCGCGCGCGGCCCAGGGCGTCGGTGGCGCGATCGTCACGCCTCTGACGTTGACGATCCTGTCGGCAGCGGTCCCGCGCGAACGGCGCGGCCTCGCGCTCGGCATCTGGGGCGGCATCGGAGGCCTCGCGATCGCGATCGGCCCGCTCGTCGGCGGCGCGATCGTCAACGGCGTCTCGTGGCACTGGATCTTCTGGCTCAACGTTCCGATCGGGCTCGTGCTCGCACCCCTCGCGCTCGCGCGGCTCGAGGAGACGCACGGCAGCGATGCGGGGCTCGACGTACCGGGGCTCGCGCTGGTGAGCACCGGCCTGCTCGGCATCGTCTGGGGGCTCGTCCGCGGCAATGCGCACGGGTGGACGAGCCTCGGCATCGTCGCTCCGATCGTGGCGGGCGCGCTGCTCGTCGCCGCGTTCGTAGCCTGGGAGCTCCGCGCGACGTCGCCGATGCTGCCGATGCACTTCTTCCGCAGCCGCACGTTCGCGCTGACGAACGTCGCGTCGCTGCTCATGTTCTTCGGGATGTTCGGCTCGATCTTCCTGCTGGCGCAGTTCTTCCAGACGGTGCAGCACTACTCGCCGCTCGGGTCGGGCCTGCGCATCCTCCCGTGGACGGCGATGCCGATCTTCATCGCGCCGATCGCGGGGGCTCTGTCGGACCGGATCGGCGGCCAGCGGCTCATGACGGCCGGGCTCGCGCTGCAGGCGGGCGGGCTCGCGTGGATCGCGGCCGTGCAGACGCCGACGGTGTCGTACGGCTCGCTCGTGATCCCGTTCATCCTCTCCGGGGCCGGCATGGCGCTCTTCTTCGCGCCTGTCGCGAACGTCGTCCTCAGCTCGGTGCGGCCGGAGCACGAGGGCAAGGCCTCGGGCACGAACAACGCCATCCGCGAGCTCGGTGGCGTCTTCGGCGTGGCGGTGCTCGCCTCGGTCTTCTCGAGCGCGGGTGGCTACCGCACGGCGGCGACGTTCACGCACGGGACGACGTCGGCCGTGTGGGTCGGCGTTGCGGTGGTCGCGCTCGGCGCGGTGGCCGCGAGCCTCATCCGGCAGAAGCCGGCGCACGTGCAGGCGATCGAGGAGCGGGAGAGCCTTCCGGCGGCTGCCTAGACTGGCGGCGTGACGCTCCGCAGGCGCGCAGTACTTGCCGCGACGAAGGTGCCATACCTGTTCGGGCTGACGAAGCTCGGACAGGTATTCGGCACCGACAAGGTCGACGCGCAGCACACGCACAACGGGTTGCCGTACACCGACGTGTACGCGACGTATCTGGATCGATGGCGGCGCCGCCGCTTCACGTTGCTCGAGCTCGGCGTGTTCCGCGGGGACAGCCTCCGCATGTGGGACGCGTACTTCCCCCGCGCGACCGTCGTCGGGCTCGACCTCGAGCCGCTGGCGGTCGAGCGGGCGCGTGGGTTCGAGGTGACGATCGGCTCGCAGACCGACCCCGAGGTGCTCGGCGGGATCCTCGAGCGCCATCCGGACGTCCGCGTCGTCGTCGACGACGCGAGCCACATCACCGAGCTCACGATCGCGTCCTTCCGCTATCTCTTCCCGCGCCTTGCGAGCGGCAGCCTCTACATCATCGAGGACCTTGCGCCCAATTCGTACGAGGACTGGCCGGGCCATGATCCCGAGCGGGGCGCGAACTGGCCTGCGATCGCCGCGAATCCCGCTGCGCAGCACTTCAACCGTCGCGCCGACATGGACGCTTTCATCGCCGATCTGATCCGGGACTGCGACTTCGCAGAGGAGAAGCAGGTCGCGTTCGTACACGCGTGGCCGTCGATCCTCGTCGTCGGTCGCGCGTGACGAGAAACTAGGATGCGCCGGTGAAACTCGAGCGTATCCGGCGGCGGATGCGTGCGCGCTCGCCGCTGCCGCGGCTTCGGGCGCGCAGGACCGTCGCTCGGTTCCATCGGCTCTACTACGACGACGTCCAGCGGACGTGGGGTCAGACGTTCTGGCTCGGCACGCCGACCCGCAAGTGCCCGCTGGACATGTGGGTGTACCAGGAGCTCCTCGCGAAGGTGCAACCCGAGCTCGTCATCGAGACGGGAACGGCGTTCGGCGGGAGCGCGCTGTTCCTCGCGTCGTGCATGGACATGATCGGACGCGGACGGGTGATCACGATCGACATCGGCGACCACCCTGGCAGGCCGGTACACGACCGGATCACTTATGTGCTCGGATCGTCCGTGGACGAAGCGGTCGTGGAGCAGGCGCGCGCCGCGGCCGCGGATGCGGCCTCGGTGATGGTCGTGCTCGACTCTGACCACAGTCGAGACCACGTGCTCGCCGAGCTGCGTGCATACGCGCCGCTCGTCACCCAAGGCTCGTACCTGATCGCGGAGGACACGAACGTCAACGGCCATCCGATCCTGCGGACGTTCGGTCCCGGCCCGCACGAGGCGGTCGAGGCCTTTCTCGCAGAGGGTGCGCCGTTCGTTCGCGACCGAGACTGCGAAAAGTTCTTCCTCACGTTCAACCCGGGTGGTTACCTCCGGCGCGAGGACGGTTGAGGTGGGCCTCCTCGGGCGTCTTCGCTACCGGATCGGCCGGCGGCGCGCCGAAGTCCGCCTGTCGCGAATGCTCCGGCGCGCGGCGGAGCGGGCGTCGGCCCCGCAGCAGGTCTTCGACGCGGCGAGCTCGATCGCGCTCGAAGGGATCTCGATCCAGCCCATTCAGGTTCGCAGCGAGATCGAGGCTCTCCTCGCGCTCATCCGCGCCCACGGTTCTCGTCGCATACTCGAGATCGGCACTGCGAACGGCGGGACGCTCTATCTCCTTACCTGGGCGACCGCGCCGAAGGCTCGACTCCTATCTCTCGACATCAGAGACTTCGATCCGGCCCGCCTTCGTCTTTTCGAGTCATTCGCGCACGCCGGCAAGAAGGTCGTCGTCATGCAGGGCGACTCGCATCTCGAGACGACACGCGATGCGGTCGCACGCTTCTTCGGCGATCCGATCGACGTCCTGTTCATCGACGGCGATCACAGCGGTGAGAGCGTGCGCCGTGACTACGAGCTCTATTCGCCGCTCGTCCGGACCGGCGGCTTGATCGTTTTCCACGACATCGTCGACGGGCCGGAGAGCCTTGTCGGCGGGGTGCCGGCCTTCTGGCGCGAGGTGCGCGCAGAACTCGCGGACCCAGTCGAGCTCGTCGAGTCGTGGACGCAGGGCGGCTTCGGGATCGCGGTCGGCCGCAAGCGCTAGTCAGCTCAGGCTCCGTCGTTTCCAGTACACGCCGGTCCAGTCGATCTCGACGAGCGGCTCGGCGATTCCGTGCTCGCGGCGGTAGTCGTCGACGGCCTGACGACAGCCGGCGATCGCTCCGTAATCGTCGACGATCAGGTAGCCGCCGACCGCGAGCTTGGGGTAGAGCGCGTCGAGCGCGACGATGGTCGACTCGTACATGTCGCCGTCGAGCCGGGCGACCGCGAGCTGCTCGATGGGAGCGTCGGCCAGCGTGTCCTGGAAGTAGCCCTTCAGAAAGCGCACCTGATCGTCGAGGAGCCCATAGCGCTCGAAATTCGCGCGGACCTCATCCTCGGACACGGCGAGGTCCGAGAACGTCCAGTGCTTGTCGCCCTGGTCGGCCTCGTACTGTCCGCTCGGCTTCGGAAGGCCCTCGAACGAGTCGGCGACCCAGACGGCGCGCTCGGTGTCCCCGTACGCAGCGAGGATCGCCCGCATGAAGATCGTCGCACCGCCCCGCCAGACGCCGGTCTCGATGAGATCGCCGGGCACGCCGCCCTTGACGACATCCGTGACGCACTCCCGGATGTTCTCCAGGCGTTTGAGGCCGATCATCGTCTCGGCCTCGACCGGCCAGTCGCGTCCGTTCGCCCGTGCGTCTGCATCGAAGGAGACGCGCTTGTAGCCGATTGCGCGATTCGTTCGGTGCACGATCTGCTTGTAGGCCAGCGCTCTCCATCCCGTCGGCGGCGCCTCGACCGGCGTCCACGAGTCGCCGAAGCCGTACCGGGTCAGGCATCGCTTCAGGAGCTCGAGATAGAGCTCCGCGCCTTTGTCGTCGTGCGCGTCCAAGGGGTGCATCCTAGTGAGGCTACGATCGCGGACCATGAGGATCCTCGTTCTCGTCCTCGCGGCGCGGGCGTGGCCGTATCCGATTCTCGTGCGCGCGATCAAGCGGACGTGGGCGTCGCGCGACACCGCTGATGTCTCGGTGCTCTTCTACTACGGCGGCAAGCGGCTCGAGCTCAGCGGCCGAAATCTCTACCTCCCCGTGACGGACGCGCTCCCGGCCGGGTTGAAGACGATCGCGTGCTTCGAGCAGGTGCTCGAGTCGAAGGAGTTCGATCTCGTCTTCCGCACGAACTGCAGCAGTTATGTCGACCTCTCGAACCTCCACGGCTTCGCAGGACGTCATGCGCGCGCGCAAGCGTTCTACTCCGGTCGTCGCGGGATGTTCGGAGATCTCCCGTTCGCGTCGGGCTCCGGGTTCTTCCTCAGTCGCGACCTCGTCGAGCTCGTGGTCGAACGCCGAGCCGAGTGGAACCACGAGCTTCCAGACGACATCGCGCTCGCTGAGCTGATGCAACGCCACGCGGTCGATCTCGTGGACGCGCCGCGCGTCGACTACACGTCGGCCCGCGACCTAGGAGACGTCGATACGTCTCAGTTTCTGTTCCGCTGCAAGACGGAGTCGCCCTGGCGGCTTGGCGACATTCGGATCCTCGTCGCGATCCACCAGGCGTTCGGCCGTGCGCGAGGCCGGCGTCACCGGTCCGCTGCGCTGCCGATCCTGACGGCGCTATCGCGTCTGTACGCGGTCTCGCTGCGTCTCCGCCGCCGCCCTTCCGGCGGCTGAACCGCGGCCATAGCCGGGGTCATCGCGACAATGGGCGGGTGCGTTTGCTCGTCCTCGGCGCCGGTCCGCCGCAGCTTGGAGTGCTCGCCGCCGCCCGGCGGCGCGGGTTGACCGTCGTCGCGGCCGACCGCGACCCGTCCGCTCCCGGCTTTCGCTATGCCGACCGGCGCGCAATCGTCTCCATCGAGGACGAGCCGGCCATCGACCGGCTCGCGCGGGCCGAGGACGTCGACGGTCTCATCGCCGCCGGCACCGACCATGCGGTCGGGATCGCTGCGCGCGTGGCGCATCGCCTCTCGTTGCCGCATCCGGTG
>DATBQM010000061.1:0-24078 GCA_036560805.1 Gaiellaceae bacterium
TTCGGGATGACCGACCGTCCGTGTTGCAGGCCCCAGCGGAGCATCACTTGGGCCGCGCTCCTCTCGTGCGCTGCTGCGATCTCGCCGATCACGGGATCGTCGAGCGTGCTGCTGTGGTTGCCGTCGCGGTAGAACGTGATGCCGCCGATCGGCGACCACGCTTGCGCGACGATGCCGTGTTCGGTGCCGAAGTACTCGACATCGCGCTGCTGGAAGTACGGGTGGCATTCGATTTGGTTCACAGCCGGTACAACGCTCGCGTGGTCAAGCAGCGTCCTGAGGTGGTTCACCATGAAGTTGCTCACCCCTATCGCCCGAACCTTGCTGTCGGTAAGCAGCGTCTCGAGCGCGCGGTATGCCTCAAGCGTTCGGTCGAACGCGGACGGCAGCGCCTGGTGCAGGATCAGCAGGTCGATCTGCTCGACACCTAGCTTGTGGGCGCTCTTCTCGAAGCCGTGGATCGTCTCGTCGTATCCGTAGTCGCTGATCCAGATCTTCGTTTCAAGGAAGACCTCGGATCGGTCGAGACCGGCGGCCTGCAGTGCCTCGCCGACCTGCCGCTCGTTGCCATAGGCCGCCGCCGTGTCGATGTGCCGATATCCAACGGCGAGTGCGGCATCAACTGCCGCGCGCGTCTCATCCGGTGGCGTCTGGAAGACACCCAGACCGAGCGCGGGCATCTCGACACCGTTGTTGAGGGTGATGGTCTCCACGGCGTAAAGGCTACCCGGCTGATGGCGCCGAACCCTCGACCGCGGGATGCGAATCAAGATTCTCGGGTGCGCGAGCGCACTTACGCCGGAGCGCTGACCGACTGCGCCGAGCGGTCGCCCGTCATCTCGCGCACGCGCGGGATGACGTGCTGCGCGAAGAGCTCCTGCGTCTTGATCGCCTTCCAGTGCTCGACGCCGCCGGGGTTCGTCGTGATGGCGATCTCGGTGAGGCCGTCGCAGACCTCGATCGTCTCGCGGATCCGCTCCACGACGTCGTCGGGCGTACCGACCCACACGATGTCGCCGGCGATCATGTCGTCGTACGGCGTCGCGGCGAGCTTCTCCATGATCCCCGACGCATAGAAGCCGTAGCCGGCGGCGTTCAACTTGGCCGCCGGCGGCGGCGCGTACTCCGTCAACGGCGACGCGTTGCCTGCGAGGAACCCGCGCATGTGCGTCTCGGCCTCGCGCTTCGCGAGCTCGCGGTCGTCGTCGATGTAGCACGCGTGGATCCAGATGATGTCCGGCGTCGTCCCGTACTCCGCACACTTGGCGCGATACAGGTCGAGCTGATCCTTCAGCGCCGCATACGGGAGCAGAGGCGGGACGGCAACGGCCCAGCCGTGCTTGGCGGCCAGGTCGTACGTGCGGTCCGACGTGCCGCCGAGGACGACGCGGAAGCGATGTCCGCTGAACGGGACGACGTGGCTCTCGTCGACGTTCCAGTACTCGCCGTGGAACGAGACCGTGTCGTTGTGCAGCGCCTCGATGAAGAGATCGAGCGCCTCCTCGTAGCGGGGCCTCGAGGTCTCGTCCAGCGGCGTGCCGGCAGCCGTCGGGATCCAACCGTGCCCGCGGCCGACACCGAACTCGTAGCGGCCGTTCGTGAGCAGCGAGAACTCGTGAATCATCGCCGCTAGGACGAGCGGGTTGTGGTACGGGAGGATGTGCAGCATCGTGCGGAAATTGATGCGCTTCGTGCGCGCCGCCGCCATGCCGAACAGCCCGAAGACGTTCGCAGAGGCGGAGAACTTCGGAAAGAAGAGATGCTCGATCGCCGCGTACGCTTCGTAGCCGAGGCGGTCGGCGTTCTCGATCTGCTCGAGCACCTCGCCGTAGAGCTGGGAGTACGACTTGCCGGGCCAGCTCTGAAGTTCGCTGTAGATGCTGAATCTCATGCGAGGAATCTACGAGCAGGCGTCGCCGATAGCAATCGCCGCGAGAGCGGCGGCTCGAGCAGCTTCTTCGCGACGAGCGTTCCCGAGCCGGCACCGAGCCCCGGGCCTGGCCACGTGCTCGCGCCGATGTGCCACAGCCGCTCGACCGGCGTCGCGTGGCCGGTGCTCCCCGGGTACGGCCGCCACAGGAAGTTCTGGTCGAGCGTGAGCGCGCCGCCGTACGGGTCGCCGTGCCGCAGGTTCACGTTCATGCGCTCGAGGTCGTGCGGGCCAAGGGCGACGCGCTTCACGATCGACGACTCGAGGTTCGGGATGTGTCTCGCGAGCCGCGTCTGAATTCGGTCGGCACACCGCTCTCGCGCGTCGTCGTTCCAGTCGAACCGCGAAGGCAGCTCCTGCAGCTGGATCCACAACAGGCCCTTCCCGTCCGGCGCTCGGGAGGGATCCATCGTCAGCGGCTGCCCGACGACGATCGTGGCTTCTTCCGGGAGCAGCCCCCGCACGGCCTCGTTCACCGCGCGCGACACGCCGTCGAGCCCTGGCGTCACGTGGACGATCGCCGTGCGGTTCAACCGCTCGTCGCCGTCCCAGCGCGCAGGCTCGGACAGCGCGAAGTGGATCTGCATCTCCGCGCGCCCGTAGCGGAAGCGACGCGCGCCGTCAGGTGCGGGTCCGTCGAGCAGCCGCTCGTACAGCTGCGTAGGCGTCACGTTCGCGATCACCGCGCGCTCCGCCTCGATCCTCTCGCCGCTCGTGAGATGCACGCCGACCGCGCGTCCGCCCCGCACGACGACGCGCTCGACATCACGACCGGTTTCGCACGTGCCGCCGAGCTCGCGGATGAACTGCACGAGCGCGCCCGCGAGCTTCGCGCCGCCACCGCGCGGGATCGGCATACCGCCTTCCTGCACCGCGACGGCGATCACCTGCGTCATGAACCCCGACGACGCGTCGTCGGGGCCGAGGCCGGTGTGCAGCACCCACGGCGAAAGGACGCCGTGCGCACGCTCGGACGCGAACGTCTCGACGAGCCAGTCGCGGCTCGACTGCAGCAACTCTCCGGTGAAAGCGGCAACTCCCGCCCGCCCGAGCCGGCGGTACGCCTTGAGCGCGAGTGCGAGGCCGGACGCGCTCCACAGCTCCGTCCCGAGCAGGCCGAACGCGAGGTCGGCGTTGGGAAAGAAGCGCTCGAGCACACCGTGCCACTCCGGCCCGAGCTCGCGCGCATTCCCGTTGGCGTCGCGGAGGAGGAACGCCGCCGACCCGTCAGGAAACGCGGTCGCGGTCGGAAGCTCGGTATTCAGGTACTCGAGCCCACGCGCGGCGAGATCGTCCCCGAGCTGCGCGTGCGCCGCGCCGCCCACCCAGAGTGGGTGCCACGCGCTGAAAACGTCGTGGCGGTAACCGGGCTCGGTCAGCTCGGCGGTGTGGATTGCACCTCCGAGCCAGTCGTTGCGCTCGAGCACGCACACCTTCCAACCGGCCTTCGCGAGCAGCGCCCCGCACGCGAGCGAGTTGACGCCGCTGCCGACGATGACAGCGTCGTACTCAGCCACTCGGCATCCCCGGGCCGGACGTCCCACCCCACTCTTCCGGCGCGAGGTCGGCGATCGACTGGGAGAACGTCCAGCGATGCCCGGCCGGATCCTCACACGTGTACTGCCGCTCACCGTACGGGTAGTCCGCCGGCGGGCTGAGGATGTGCGCGCCCCAGAGGAGCGCCCGCCCGTGGTGCGCGTCGATGTTGGCGACGCGCACCATGATCGAGTGCGCGCCGCAGGACGCGCTCGACTCGCCGTCGACGACAACCACCGCACCGGAGCCGACGAGCAGCTGCGCACGATGGCCTTTCGCCTCCCACCGCTCGACGAAGCCGAACGCGTTGCAGAGCCAGTCGACGGCGGGCCGCACCTCCGGATAGACGAGCACCGGCATCACGGCACACGGTGGCATGGTGCGGTTGTTCATCGCGCGTCATCGACTAGCGCGCGGAACTCGTCGTCGCTCACGAGCCCGTGCTTGCGCGCCCCGAGCTCCTTCACCTTGGCGAGCAGCTCGGCGCGGCGATCCTCGGGCACGTCGAGGCCGAGATCCTCTGCCTTGATGCGAATCGAGTCGATGCCGCTCTTCTTGCCGAGCACGAGGCCGCGTTCTGCTCCGACAAGCTCGGATGAGTACGGCTCGATCGACGGCGGATCGTGGAACTGCGAGGCGACCGCACCCGACTCGCGCCGGAAGAGCGTCTCGCCGGTGACCGGCTTCCACGGCTCGAGCGCGTAGCCGGACAGCTCCTGTACGCGCGCCGACACCTCCCGGATGCGCCCGAGATCGAGGTTCGACTCGACGCCGTACAGCGCACGGAGCGCGAGCGCGGCCTCGCCGAGATTTGCGTTGCCCGCGCGCTCGCCCATGCCGTTGATCGTCCCATGGATCCACGTCGCGCCCGCGCGCACCGCCGCCACGGCAGAGGCGGTCGCAAGTCCGAAGTCGTTGTGACCGTGGAAGTGGACGGGAACGTCGCCGACGAGCGCGACTGTCCGGCCGACGAGATCGGCGACCGCGTCCGGCGACGCGATGCCGAGCGTGTCGACCACGACCACCTCGCGCGCACCCGCTTCGACGGCTGCGGCGTACACGCGATCGTAGAAGTCCGGCTCCGCGCGCGTCGAGTCGACGCCGAAGAACGCCGCATGGATGCCGTGCTCGGCGGCGAAGCGCATCGCGTTCGTGATGCGGCCGAGCATCGTGTCGCGGTCGACGCCGATCGCGCCCAGCTTGAGATCCGAGATCGGAGACTCGATCACCGACGCGGGCACGCCGAGCTCGACGAGCGCCTCGAGATCGGCCGGCACGGCGCGAGAGAAGCCCCACACCTCCGCGCGCAGGCCCGCCCCGGCGACGAGCTTGACCGCGTCCCAGTCGTCCTGCGAGACGCGGGGAAAACCGGCCTCGATGCGATCGACCCCGAGGTCGTCGAGCAGGCGAGCGATCTCGAGCTTCTGCTCGGGATCGAGGACGACGCCGACGGTCTGCTCGCCGTCGCGCAGCGTCGTGTCGTACAGCCCGACGTGGCCGCCGATGACATGGCCGTCGTTGAGGCCCCCGGTCCATATGAGATCGCTCAACAGCGCACCACTCCGTCGGGAAAGGCTGACAGCTTTTCCACGCCATCGGCCGTAACGAGGAAGTTGTCCTCGACGCGAAGGCCGCCGCCGCCCTCCCAGTAAATGCCGGGCTCGACGGCGAGCACCATGCCCTCCTCGAACGCGCCGCTGCCTGCCTGGTGCGGGTACGGCGGCTCGTGCGCGCGCGCGCCGACTCCGTGGCAGATCGGATGCGACGGCTCGAAGGCGAGCTGCTTCCGGACGCGCACGTCGAGCTCCGGCATCGGTGCGCCCGGCACGATGAACTCGAGGGCCGACTCGTACACGCGCATGAGCCGCTCCTCGAGCTGCGCGTACGCGGGCGCGAGGTCGCCGACGACGAGATTCTTCGTGTGATCGGCCCAGTAGCCGTCCGCGCAGACCCAGATCTCGAAGAGGATGGGCTCTCCTTCGACGACGGGCAGGTCGCCGGTCGCGGTGAACGTCTTGATCCCTTTCCCCGACCACACGAGGGAGAACGGCAATGCGAGCTCCACGTCCTTGCGCGCCGTTCCCTGGCCGTGGACGTAGGCCTGCCAGATCGCGGCCGCCTCCGACTCCTTCATGCCCGGCTCGAGCCGGCCGCGCACGTGCTCCATCGCGTCGGCGGCGATCTCGTTCGCGATGCGCAGCCGCGCGACTTCCTGCTCGGTCTTGATCGCACGCGCGCGGGAGAGCAGCCCCGTCGCATCGGCGGCGTCGGGGAAGGCGTCGAACCACGCGCGTGTGAAGGTCGTCGGCTCCCCGACCATCCGGTCGGATGCTTGAGTGCCGAGCGAGAGCTCGAGGCCGACGCGGCGGAACCCTCGGGCGGCGTCGATGGCCGCGTCGAGCGTGCGAGCGAGCGGCGGCCGCGGGTCGCCCTCGTCGTAGCCGCGGACATAGCGGAGGCGGGACGTCCATGCGGTGCGCTCAGCGTCTTCGGCCGAGGCCTCGAGGCAGATGAGCACCGGGTCGCCCTCGCGTGGGAAGACGCACGCGTCGTAGCCCTTCATCCCCCAGAAGTTCGTGAGGTACAGGACGTTGTCGGGCGCGCGGACGACGAGCGCATCGAGACCGTCCTCGTCCATGAGTGCGCGCACGCGCTCGAGCTTCGCCGAGTCGACCGGCCGGCCCACGTCAGACGTAGTGCTCTTCGGTGCGCTCGCGCTCGCGGTCGTGGTCGACCATCATGCGCACGAGCTCCGCGAAGCGCACGGTGGGCTCCCAGCCGAGCTTCTCCCGCGCTTTGGAGTAGTCGCCGATGAGGAGGTCGACCTCCGCCGGGCGGAAGTACCGTTCGTCGATCTGCACATAGTCGTTCCAGTCGAGCTCGGCATAGCCGAAGGCCTCGTCGAGGAACTCGCGCACCGAATGCGTCTCGCCGGTCGCGAGCACGTAGTCCTCCGGCTCGTCCCCCTGGAGCATGCGCCACGCGCCGTCCATGTAATCGCGCGCGTATCCCCAGTCGCGCTTCGCGTCCAGGTTGCCGAGGCGGAGCTCGTCCTGCTCGCCCCGCAGGATCGCGCCGACCGCGCGCGTGATCTTGCGCGTGACGAACGTCGGCCCGCGGCGCGGCGACTCGTGGTTGAACAGGATCCCGTTCACCGCGTACATGCCGTACGCCTCACGGTAGTTGCGCGTGATCCAGTAGCTGAAGACTTTGCTCACACCGTAGGGGCTGCGCGGATGGAATCGCGTCTCCTCGGTCTGCGGCGACTCGCGCACCTGGCCGAACATCTCGCTCGACGACGCCTGGTAGAAGCGGCACTTGACGTCCTCCTCGCGGATCGCGTCGAGCAGGCGCAGCGTTCCCATCGCGTCGGTGTCCGCGGTGTACTCGGGCACGTCGAAGCTCACGCGCACGTGACTCTGCGCGCCGAGGTTGTACACCTCGTCGGGGCGAATCGTGCGCATCAGCTGGTTGAGCGAGGAACCGTCGGTGAGGTCGCCGAAGACGAGCTCGATGTCGCCGAAGATGTGGTCGACGCGCGCGGTGTTGAAGGAGCTCGAGCGGCGGATCATCCCGAACACCTCGTAGCCCTTTTCGAGCAGGATCTCCGCGAGGTACGAGCCGTCCTGGCCCGTGATGCCGGTGATGAAAGCCTTCCTAGCCATCGGGATGCCCCTCCGCCCACGACACGACCGGGTTCCGGAGCACGCCGATCCGTTCGATCTCGGCTTCGATCACGTCGCCCGGCCGGAGATAGAGCGACGCGGCATCCTCGCTGAAGCCCGCCACACCGCTCACCGTACCGGTGGAGAGAACGTCGCCTGCGGAGTATCCGAGCGGCGAGTAATGGCTGATGATCTCCGGGATCGTCGTCGACATGCGGCCGGAGTGCGACGTCTGCCGCGTCTCGCCGTTCACGCGAAGCGTCATCTCGAGATCGTGCGGGTCGGGGATCTCGTCCGGCGTCACGATCCACGGGCCGAGCGGACAGAAGGTGTCGATCGCCTTGCAGAAGGAGAAGACGCCGCTCTTCATCTCGCGCCGCTGAATGTCGCGCGCGGTGATGTCGTTGAAGATGACGTAGCCGGCGACGTAATCCATCGCCTCCTCGGGCGAGAACCACTTGCCGGACTTGCCGATGATCACGGCCAGCTCGAGCTCGTAGTCGAGCTCGTTCGTGAGGTGCTCGGGATAGATCACGGGCTCGTCCGGGCCGATGATCGCATCGACGTTCTGGAAGAACATGATCCACGGTGCGATCGCGTGCGACCAGTTGACGCGCTTCGACTCCTCCTCGTGCTCGCGGAAGTTGCCGGCGGTGTGGAAGAACTTCTTCGGGACGATCGGCGCGCGCAGGCGCGCCTCGGCGAGCGGCGTGCGCTCGCCCGCGTCATCGGCGCCGCCGCGCTCGAAGTACGTGCGCATGTCGGGGACGTCGAGGCGGACGATCTCCTCGCCCTCGATCCGCCCGACCATGTCCTCGTCGTACGTGACGAGCTTCATCGGCTCCTGCGCCAGGCGAGCACGTCGCCGGCGTTCGCGTCGGGCGGGAACACGGGGTAGAAGACCTTCACGATCCGGCCATGCTCGGCCACGAGGGTGATGCGCTTGTAAAGGGTCAGTTCGGCGATCTCGAACGTCGGCAGGTCGAGCGCAGCGCCGAGCTTCCGCTCCGGGTCGGCGATGACCGGGAACGGCATCCGATTCCGCTCGGCGAACTCGAGTTGGTCTTCGAGCCTCTGCACCGAGAGGCCGGCGACCGGCACGCCGAGCTCCGGATAGAGATCGCGGAACGCGCACGACTGAGGGGTGCAGCCACGTGCGCCGGGCGTCTCGTCCCAGCCCGGCAGCAGCGGAACGCCGGGACGACCGCTGCGCGGATACACGTACAGCACGTCGAAGCTACGGATGTCGACCGGCCCCTGCGACGACTCGAGCACGAGCTCGGGAAGCTCGAGGCCGAGGAGGTGGTCGGCGGCGCCGTCATCTTCGGGGACCGGCAGGTCCGGCGGCAACGAATACACGTCAAGCGACACCGCAGACCTCCATCGCCACGCGCGCGTACACCTCGGCCGTCTGCATGAGACCGGCGATCTCGAGGTTCTCGCCCAGCTCGACGTCCATGAGCCCGGTCGACGCGCCGTAGTTGAGCGTCGGCACGCCGTACCGCGTCAGTGCGGACGCATCGCTGAACCAGCGCGTCACGTCGCGCTCCGGCTTCGCGCCGAAGACCTGCTCGTGCGCCGCATCGACCGCACGGACGAGCTCGTGGCCCTCCTCGATCTCGGCGCCGGGCGCAGTGACGTACACCTCGCCTTCGGCGTCGTGCGGAAGTTTGCGCACCATCTCGAGGACATCGGCGCGCGCCACGGACATCGGCTTCGTCGGCGGGACGCGAACGTCGAGGAAGAGATCGGTGTGGTGCGGCGTGCGCGACACGCGCCAGCCGAACCCGCCGTCGATCGCGCCGACGTTCACGATCGCCTTCGCGCCGCGATACGCGTTCGACGGATCGTCTTCCCACGTCGGGATCCACTCCTGCACCGCCGCGAGCACCTCGTGCATGCGCAGGATCGAGTTCTCGCCGCGGCGCCCCTCGCTGAAGGCCGTGTGGATGAAGCCGCCGTGCACGCGAATGCGGAGCCACAGCGAACCGAAGTGGCCGAGCACGACCTTGCCCTCGGTCGGCTCGCCCAGCAGGCACATGTCGGCGACGCCGCCGTGCGTGACGAGATACCTCGTCCCCGCCGCGTAGCCGCGGTACTGCGCGCCCTGGGCGTCGCCCTGCTGCGTCTTCTCGATCTCGCCGCAGACGGCGGCGATCATGACGTCGCCGCGCAGGCGTACGCCCGCATCGTCGAGCGCCCGCAACGCCTCGACGTAACACGCGAGCGCGCCCTTCATGTTCGAGATGCCGAGGCCGTAGAGGCGGCCGTCGCGCTCGAACGCCGACGGCTGGAAACCGGGCACCGACCGCAGCCACGGCTCGCGGCCCGAGTACGAGGTGTCCATGTGGCCGTTGAACATGAGGCTCTTGCCGCCGCCCGCGCCTGTGCGCGTGCCGAGCACGTTCGCGCGGCCGTCCTCGACTTGCTGCCACTGCACGTGCAGCCCCATGCCGTCGAGGGTCTGAGCCATGAGCTCGGCCATCGGCTGCTCGTCGCCGGTGAAGCTGTGCACGCCGATCATCCTCGACGCGATGTCCACAAGCCGGTCGCGGTCGATGTTCATCGCACGTGCGGCAGGACCTGCTCGCCGAAGAGCCGGATCTGCTCATGGCGATCTGCGCCCCACAGCTCCAGCATCACGTGCGAGCAGCCCGCGTCCTTGTATTCCTCGATCGCCCCGATGCAGTCGGCAGGCGTCCCCGCGATCGGCCGGCACTTGTCGAGGAGCGCGTCCGAGACCTTTGCCTTCGCCGCCAGGCGGCCGCCCTGCTCCATCGCGTCGGCGACCGGCCGGATCTCGTCCTGCTCGATCCCGGCGAGATCGAGGAGCGTGTCGGCCGACCCCTGGATGTTCTGCACCTTGTTGGCGAGATACATCCCCGCGATCTCGCGCGCGCCGTCGCGGCCGGCGTCGCGGTCGGTCGCGTGAATCGAGGCGACGACGGTGCAGCCGAGGTCGATGTCGCCGCCCACGTTCTCGCGCGAGTAGCGGACGAACGCGGGCGTCGTGATCGACGGTGTCAGACACCCGTCCGCGATCTCACCGGCGAGCGCCTGCATCTTCGGCGCCGTGGCGGCGACGTACACCGGCGGCACCTCGCGCGGCGAATGCGCATCGGCCGCGAGCGCGGGCACGTCGGCGCTCCAGGTGTCGCCGTCGTAGTCGAAGCGCTCCCCGCCGAGGACCCCGCGCGCGATCGTGACGGCGTCGCGCATCGGACCGAGCGTCTTCTTCGTCTGCGTCTTCGTGTTGTTGAGAAAGATCTTCGAGGTGCCGAACCCGAGGATGAATCGTCCCGGCCCGGCCGCTTCCTGCACGACCCGTGCGTCCATCGCCGCCTGGACGGGATGCCGCGTCGAAGCGGCGATGATCCCCCAGCCGATCGTCAATCGCGTCGTCTCGCGGCCCATCAACGCGGCGACACCGGTGGACGAGCGCGCCTCCATCCCGTGCTTGCGCCACCACGGGTAGGCCTCGGCGAGCCAGATCGTGTCCATCCCCGCGTCGTCCATGGCGCGCGCCGACGCGAGCATCTCGTCGAGCGGCTCCATCGTCAGCTGCATGACGCCGATGCGGAACGGCGGCGCCACTAGGACTTCAACGCTTCTTGCACCTGCACGTCGAGCGCTGAGAGCACGTGCTCGACCTGCTGGTTCACGATCGGCTGCAGGACGCGCTGTCCCATCGAGCCGACCGGGCCGGCGATCTTGACCTCCGCCGACCACTTCATCGCGCAGCTCTCGCCCGCCTCCGCGAGGTCGAACGAGGTCTCCATGTTCAGCATCGCTCCCACCCCGGTGCCCTTGATCGCCATCTTCGCGAACTCGGGCTCGCGCTCCTCGACCCTCTCCATGTCGACCTTCATCCTCAGGCCGCCGAGGCCGAGCGGGATCTTCACGTGTGCCGTCCACCGCTTGTCGTCGTGGACGTCGAAGGTCTCGACGCCCGGCATGACCTTCGCCATCGACGCCGGGTCGTTCAGCACCTCCCACACGGTCGCGCGCGGCGCCGCGAACATCCGCTCACCCGACACGTTCATCGCAGGAGCTCCCACACGCGCTGGTACGGGTTGTGGCTGTCGGTCACGATCTTCCCGGTTGCGTCCTGGATGGCCGCGCACACCGCGTGGATGCCGGCGCCGCCGCCCTCGCCCATCCCCTTCGTGCCGAGCGGCGTGAACGGGGACGGGCTCTCGATGAAACCGGTCTGCAGCGGCGGCATGTCGAGCGCGTGCGGCACGTGGTAGTCGTAGAAGTTGGGCGTCAGCAGGTTGCCGTCGTCGTCGTACTCGAAGATCTCGTGCACGGCGGCTCCGAGCGCCTGGGCGGTCGCCCCCATCACCTGCCCTTCCACGATCTGCGGATTGATCCGCTTCCCGCAGTCGTCGACGGCGGCGTAGTCGACGATGTCGTAGTAGCCCGTCTCGGGATCGACCTCGACGACGGCGACGTGGATCTGCGCGGCGTACGTGAGCGTGAGGTTGCCGAACTTGCGCTCGATGTCAGGCACCTGGAACGGCGGCCGGTACACGTAGCGGCAGTTGAGCGTGACGTCCAGGTCTTCGGGTAACCCTGCGTTGTTCGCGTTGATGATCGCGCCGCAGGCCATGAAGGGGAGGAACGCCTCGGGGTTGTCCTTGATGCGGACGCCCCCGTCGGCGAGCTCGAGCGCCTCGGGCGGCACGCCGCCGAAGACGGCGCCCGCGAGCCTCTTGATCTCGGCGGCGAGCATGTCGGTCGCGCCCTTCACCGCCGAGAGCCCGGTGACCGCGAATTGGCTCGCGTACGTTCCGGAGAAGCCCGCGTGCGAGTTCCAGTAGCTGTCGTGCCCCGCGCGCACGTGCACGTCGTCCACCGAGCAATTGAGGATCTCGGCGACCACCTGCGACGCCGTCGTCTCGTGCCCCTGACCCTGCGGCGTCGTGCCGAGCGTGACGACGATCTCGCCGAAGATGTCCAGCTTCACGGTCGCGACCTCGTTGTTCCCCGAGAACTGCAGCTCCGGGTTGATGAGCTGCGACTGACCGAAGTTGTTCGTGCCGGAGTCGAGCGTCGAGCCGATGCCGACGCCGAGGCGCCTGCCGCGCGACGCGGCGTCTTGGCGCCGCTCGTTCATCCCGTCCCAGCCGATGAGGTCGAGCGCGATGTCGAGCATCTGCGCGTAGTCGCCGGAGTCGTAGACGCAGCCGTTCGGCGTCTCGTACGGCATGTCCTCAGCCCGGATGTAGTTGCGCTTGCGCACCTCGACCGGGTCGAGGCCGAGCTCCTTCGCAACGATGTCGATGACGCGCTCGGTGAACCAGAGGTGCTGCATGCGCGAGTAGCCGCGATTCGGCGAGACCGGCGCCTTGTTCGTCGCGACCTGCGTGAAGTCGACGCGGATGTGACGCCACCGGTACATGCCCGGCGTCACCTGCGCCCAGATGACTCCGCCGAGCGGTTCGTACCGGAGCCAGGCGCCGGCGTCGTCGAGCGCCTTCGTGCGGAAGCCGAGCAGCGTCCCGTCGTCCTTCACCGCGACTTCGGTGTCCTGGAACCAGCGCTCGTTGCCGTGCGACATCGACATGTGGAAGTCGGTGCGCCACTCGGTCCACTGAACCGGACGATTGAGCTTGCGGGCGAGCAGGCAGCAGACGACGAGCTGCGGATGCGACGTGATCTTGTTGCCGAAGCCGCCGCCGATGTCCTGCGTGACGAAGCGCAGCTTGTCGAGCCCGCAGCGCATCGCCGGGCCCATCATGATCGCGGCGAAGCCCGGGAACTGGTTGTTCGTGTGGATCGTCCACTGCCCCGTGCCGCGGTTGTACTCGACGAGCGCGCCGTCGCATTCGAGCGGCGTCGAGTTGAAGCGGTGAAAGTGGAGCTCGTCGATCTTCACGACGCGGTCCGCCTCGTTGAACGCTGCGTCGAGGTCGCCCCACTCGTACACCCCCTCCCACATGAGGTTCGCCCCGGCGTCCTCGTGCAGCACCGGCGCGTCGCCCGACAGCGCCTTGCGCGCGTCGACGAGCGCAGGCAGCGGGTCGTACTCCACCTCCACGAGCTCGGAGGCGTCCCGCGCGAGCTCGCGCGTCTCGGCGACGACCGCGACGACGGGCTCGCCGACGTAGCGCACCTTGCCGAGCGCGAGGGAGAAGTCCTTGATCTGGCCGCCGGGCGCGCCCGCGATCTGGAAGAAGGGATCGGTGGCCGCCGCGACCTCCTCGCCCGTGAGCGTGCCATAGACGCCCTTGATGGACTCCGCCTTCGAGACGTCGATCGAGCTGATGTGCGCGTGCGCGTACGGCGAGCGGACGAAGTGCAGGTAGCCCATGCCGTGCCGCTTGACGTCGTCGACGAAGACGCCCTGGCCCTGCGTGAGCCTGCGGTCCTCCTTGCGCGGGACGCTCTCGCCGAGCAAGCTCTTGCCGACCTCGACCTTCTCAGGGGCGACGGTCGTCACTTCGCCACCGACTTGACCGCCTCGACGATGTTCCAGTAGCCGGTGCAGCGGCAGATGTTGCCCTGCAGCGCCTTGCGGATCTCGTCCTCGCTCGGGCTGGGGTTCTCGCGCAGCAGCGCGGTCGCGCTCATCAGCATCCCCGGCGTGCAATAGCCGCACTGGAGCGCGTGATGGTCGGTGAATGCCTGCTGGAGCGCGGTCAGCTTGTCGCCGTCGGCGAGCCCCTCGACCGTCTCGATGTCGCTGCCGTTCGCCTGGACGGCGAGGAGCATGCAGCTCTTGACGAGCTGCCCGTCGAAGATGACGGAGCACGCGCCGCAGTTACCCGTGTCGCAGCCGATGTGGCTCCCGGTCAGGTCGAGGTCGTCGCGCAGAAAATGGATGAGCAGCTTGCGCGGCTCGACGTCGCGCTCGTAGACCGTTCCGTTGACGGTGACGGAGACGTCCATCAGCGCATCGCCTGCCTCGCCGCACGCTCGGCGAGCACCTCGGCGAGGTGGGCGCGGTACTCGCTCGACGCATGCACGTCGCCGGGGGGATCGAGGTGCGCAGCGCGAACGGCCTCGCGCACGGTGTCCGCCGACTCAGCTTCGATGAGGACGGGGACGGCATCGACGCAGCCGAGCGCGATGCGGAGCGAGCCGTTCACGCTCGCGGCCGCGTTCGCGATGCACGTGCCGTCGACGCCGAGCGTGACGGCCGCGAAGCCGTCGCGCTTGCCGGCCGGGATCGTGATCCGCGTCAGCAGCTCGTCCTGCCCGACGGCGGTCATGTAGACGCCGAGGAAGAAGTCCGACGCGGGGACGGTGCGCTCGCCGCTCCGGCCGGTGATCGTGAACTGCGCACCGATCGCGGCCATCAGCGGCGGCAGGTGGTTCGTCGGGTCGTTCGAGCAGAGGTTCCCGCCGATCGTGCCCCGGTTCCGCACCTGGACGTCGGCGATCTGAGCGCAGACCTCGCCGAGGATCGGCCGGGCACGAGCCTCGGCAGACTCGACGAGCTCGGTGTAAGTCGTCATCGGGCCGATCGAGAGGGTTCCGTCGGGGCCGAGATCGATGCCCTTCAAATCCTCGAGCCCGTTCAGGTCGACGAGCGCGTCGGGCGATGCCGCCCGCGCCTTCATGACGTTGATCAGCGTCTGACCGCCCGCGAGCGCCCGCGCGCCGTCGTTCTTCGCGAGCGCCGCCAGCGCTTCTGCGAGCGAGGACGGCTTGACGTACTCGACCTCACGCAGCAGCACGTGGGCGATCCTACGTTTCGCAAGAACCGCTTTGCAAGCGGGATTTTATTTTTTGCCCGCGGCGGCGGTCTCGCCGTGGATGCGGCTCGTCGCCTCGCGCAGGCGGCCGCCGGGGCGGCCGGCGCGCACGGCGAGGACCTCGGCGAGGATCGAGACCGCCGTTTCGGCGGGCGAGTCGGCGCCGACGTCGAGCCCGCTCGGGCCGGAGATGCGCTCGAGCTCGTCCTCGGCGATTCCCTCTTCTCGCAGCAACCCGCGGCGGCGCTCCTGGTTGCGCCGCGAGCCGAGCCAGCCGAGGTAGAACGCGTCCGTCGCGAGCGCGCCGTGCATGAGCGGGAGGTCGAACTTGTCGTCGTGGGTGAGAACGACGATCGCGGTGGCCGCGTCGGGGACGACCGCAGCAAGCGCCTCGTCGGGCCACACCACGAGAAGCTCGTCCGCGCTCGGGATGCGCTCGGCCGTGGCGAAGCGCGGCCGCGCGTCGGCGACGATGGTCCGCCAGCCGAGCAGCTTGGCCGCGGCGCACAGCGACTCCGCTGTGTCGACCGCGCCGTAGACGAAGAGGCGGGGCGGGTCCGCGACGACGTCGGCGAACACCGTGCGGTCGCCGACCTCGATCACGTGGCTGCGCCCGCGCCGGAGCGCAGCCCGCTCGATCTCCGGGTCGTCCAGCCTCTCGCCCACGCCCTCACCGGCGATCACCGTCAGGGAGACGTCCTTGTCTCGCTCGCGCAGCGGCTCCACGAAGACGTCGATCTCGCCGCCGCAGGGCAGGCCGACGCCGATCGCCATGTCGTCCGTGATGCCGTAGGTGACGAGCCGCGGCTCGCCGGATTCCATCACCTCATGTGCCGCGAGGATGACGTCGCTCTCGACGCAGCCGTTGGAGACGGAGCCCTCCAGGCTCCCGTCCTCGCGGACGACCAGCTTCGATCCGACCGGCCGCGGCGCCGAGCTCCTCGTCGCCACGACGGTTGCCACCACGTCGCTCATCGACCCAAATATGCCTTACGCAGGTCCTCGTTCTCGCGCAGCGACGCCGCCGGCCCCTCGAGCACGAGCCGCCCGGTCGAGAGGACGTAGCCGCGATCGGCGATGGAGAGCGAGACGTTCGCGTTCTGCTCGACGATCAGCATGGCGACGCCGGACTCGTGCACCTGCTTGATGATCTCGAAGCTCCGCTCGACCAGGATCGGCGCGAGCCCCATCGAGGGCTCGTCCATCAGCAGCAACTTCGGTTTCGACATGAGCGCGCGGCCCATCGCGACCATCTGCTGCTCGCCGCCCGACAGCGTTCCGGCCAGCTGGCCGCGCCGCTCGTGCAGCAGCGGGAACAACTCGTAGACGCGGTCGAGGTCATCCTTCGTGCCGCCGCCGTGCAGGTACGCGCCCATCTCGAGGTTCTCGAGCACGGTCATTGGCGCGAACAGCCGCCGGTTCTCGGGGACGATCGCCATGCCCTTCCGAATGCGGTAGCTCGTCGAGCGGCCGGTGACATCCTCGCCGTCGAACATCACCGAGCCCTTGCGCGGCGAGACGATGCCGAGCACCGTCTTCAACGTGGTCGACTTGCCCGACGCGTTGCCGCCGAGCAGGCAGACGAGCTCGCCCGACTCGATCCTCAGTGTCAGCCCCTGGAGGATGTGGATCGGCCCGTAGAACGTGTCGACGTTCTGAACCTCGAGCAGCGCGCTCACTTCGTCGCCGCGGCCTTCGTGCCGAGATACGCCTCGACGACGCGTGGGTCGGTCGCCACCTGGTCGAACGACCCTTCGGCGATCTTCACCCCGTGGTCGAGCGCGATGACTCGGTCGGAGATACCCGAGACCACGTGCATGTCGTGCTCGATGACGAGGATCGTGTAGCCGCCCTCGTCGCGCAGTCGCCCGATCAGCTGGGTGATCTCGTGGGTCTCGGCCGGGTTCATGCCGGCGGCGGGCTCGTCGAGCAGCAGCAGCGTCGGCTTGGTCGCCGTCGCGCGTGCGATCTCGAGCCGCCGGCGGTTCGCATACGAGAGGCTGTAGGCCGGCTGGTCCCAGCGGTAGCCCATGAGACGGTCGCCGAAGAACGCGAGGCGTTGCGAGGCGAACTCCCGGATCTCACGCTCTTCACGCCGCATGCCGGGCGTTCGCAGCATCGAGCGGAAGACGCCCGCACGTGTGTTCCCGTACGCAGCCGCCATCACGTTCTCGATCACGCTCATGTTCAGAAAGAGACGCAAGGTCTGAAACGTGCGCGAGACGCCGCGCTGGCTGATCTGGTGCGGCTGGAGCCCGACGAGGCTCTTGCCCTCGAGGAAGATGTCGCCGGTCTCGGGCCGGTAGATGCCGGTGATCAGGTTGAAGAGCGTCGTCTTCCCTGCGCCGTTCGGCCCGATGACGCTGACGATCTCGCCCCGGTCGACGTCGATGTCGAGTTCGACGACGACCGCGAGCCCGCCGAAGTTGAGCGAGACGCCTTTGATCTCGAGGAGCTTGTCGGCCATCAGACGATCTCGACCCGCCGCTCGCCGAGGAGGCCGTTCGGCCTGATGATCATCAGTGCGATCAGGATGAGCCCGAGCACGATGTACCGCGCCGGATCCGGCTGCGTGAGCATGACGTTGTCCCAGACGAACGCAGCGAGGTAGAGCGTCGGCGGGAGCAGCGCAAGCCGAAGCCGGCCACGCACGAGTGTCAGAACGAGCGCAACGCCGATCACGCCGACGTACGTCACAGGCGGGACCCAGCCGGCCAGATGCTTCGGGATGATCACCCAGTACGAGACGACGTGCTGAAGGCCGCCGCTCGCGCTGCCCGTGACCCACGAGTGGTGGACCGATCCCACGATCAGGCGGCAGAGGAAGCCGAACGCGAGCGTCGCTGCGACGACGAGCCCGAGCCGTCTCGAGCGGCGGAACGCAAACACGAGCCCCCCGACGAGAGCGACATAGAAGATGATGCGCGACTTGTTCGGGTCGCGGAGAAGCTCGAGCAGGGGCCCGATCACGAGCGCGCCGAGCACGACTCCCCGCATGCTCCCCGAGCCGCCCAGGATGACCATCGTGTACACGGTGATCAGCAGCACGAAGTAGAACGTCAGCGGCAGGACGCTCGCACTCAGCGACGCGAAGAGCGTCCCCGTGAGCGCTGCGATCGCAGCGCCGAACGAGAAGCTCATGAGCTTGAGGGCGTTGACCGGCATGCCCATCGCCTCGGCGGCCAGCGGGTCCTCGCGCAGCGACCGCCACGCGCGGCCCGTGCGCGACAGGTTGACGAACCGAAGCGCGACGTAGATCACCGCGAAGAACGCCAGCGCCACGAAGTAGTACGAGACGGCGAAAACGCCGCTGTGCTGCACGACGAGGTTGTGCCCGAACGCGTGAAGCGGCTTGACGGTGAAGATCCCGAACGCGCCGCCCGTGACGTTGTGTCCGAAGATGCTGTCGCCATTCGTTGCGATCGTCTGGAAGAGCTGCAGGAAGAACAACGTCACGATGGCGAGGTAGTCGCCGTGCAGGCGTCTCGACGGCAGACCGAGCAGGAAGCCCGCGATCGCGCCGATGACGACCACGACCGGAATCGCGACGTACGCCGGCAGATGCAGATGGAACTGGTCCGAGTCGAGAAGTGCGTACGCGTACGCGCCGAGCCCGTAGAACGCGACGTAGCCGAGATCGAGGAGCCCGCCCCAGCCGACGACGACGTTGAGCCCGAGCGCCAACATCATGTAGAGCACCGTGTCGAAGCCGACGCGTCGCACGTAACCGCTCGACGAGAAGACCGGCAGCAGGCACATGACGCCGACGAAAAGCGTCAGCCACGCCCACCAGGGAATCGCGCGGAGCCGCTCCTCCATCGACGCCAGCGGCCCGCCGCGTAGGAGACGGCGGTCGGCATGGCGCGCGACCCACTCGTCCTGCCCGACGGCGGGACCGGAGGCCGGAACGTCGGAGGAGTGCGGGGTCGAGTCGGTCACGTCACACCTTGTTGATGTTGGCGCGTCCGAGGAGGCCCTGGGGCCGGAAGATCATGAAGGCGACGAGAATCGAAAAGACGACGAGGTCGGACCACTTGGTCGAGACGTATCCCTGCGTGTACGACTCGGCGAAACCGAGGATGAGGCCGCCGGCCATGGCGCCGGGGATCGAGCCGATCCCGCCGATCACCGCGGCCGTGAAGCCTTTGAGGCCGGCGACGAAGCCGATTGCGACCGTCGTCGGGACGCGCAGCGCGAACATCACGCCCGCCGCGCCCGCCAATGCCGATCCGAGGATGAATGTGAACCGGATGACCTTGTCGATGTCGATGCCCATCATCGCCGCGGCCTCCCGGTCGTACGACGTCGCACGCATCGCCTTACCGGTGCGCGTCTTGTTGACGAGGATGTACAGGGCGATCATCAGCACGAACGCAGAGCCGATGGTGATGATCCGGAGCAGCGGCACGCGGACGTTGCCGATGTCGAATCCCTTGAAATAGAGCTCGCCGTTTCCGAGGTTGAAGGCGTTGTACGTGCGCGGCGTCGCGCCGAAGAGAAGCTGCATCGAGTTCGCGAGGAAGAACGAGACGCCTAGCGCGCTGATCAACGGCGCGATGCGCGGAGCATCGCGCAGCGGGCGATAGGCAAAGCGCTCGATGACGACCCCGAGGATCGCGCAGCCGCCCATTGCCGCGAGCGTGATGATCACGATCAGCGCCCACACCGGGACCTTCGGGGTCGAGGAGCCTCCCAGCAGCTGGAGCACGCCGTAGCCGATGAACGTGCCGACCATGAAGACGTCGCCGTGGGCGAAGTTCAGGAGCTTGAGGACGCCGTAGACGAGGGTGTAGCCGAGCGCGATGAGCGCGTAGACGCTCCCGAGCGTGAGCGCGTCGATGGTGAGCTGGATGAAGGTGTCCATTAGCGGATGCCCACCGGTGAGTTAAACGGATGGCCGGCCCGAAGACCGGCCATCCGCGTCGCTCGATACTGCCTTATCCGACGAGCTTGTACGAGCCGTCGCCCTGGATCTGGAAGATGTAGAACTTTGCGTTCAGCGGGTCATTCGACTTCGTGGACCATTTGAAGGTCCCGCCGAGGATCCAGTTCTTGATCGACACCTGCTTGACCTTGCGCAGGACGTCGCGCCGCGACTTCAGCACGCCGTGATCCGCCTTGCACGCGAGGCTGATCGCGTTCATGAGGATCTGCGCCGCGCCGTAGCTCGGCGGGCCGAACGAACCGACCGGCTTGCCGGGGTTCGCTGCCTTCCAACCGGCGACGAGCGACTTGTCGGCCGCGATGCCGGTGATGTCCGGAGCGAAGTTCGACACGAACGAGCCCGGCACCTTGAACTGCGTCGAGTCGTTCGAGCCGTCTCCGCCGAACACCTTCGCCTTCTTGCCCTGCTCGAGCAGCTGCTGCGCGAACGTCTGCGCATCAGCCGGCTTCTGCGTCGGGAAGAAAACGATGTCGGCGTCGCTCGGCACCTTCGTCACGTACGCCGAGTAGTCGGTCGTCGTGTTCGGGGCCGAGAGCCGGATCGTCGTCACGCCTGCAGCGTTCAGCGTCGACTGGACCGCGTCTGCGAGGCCGAGCGAGTACGGCTCCTGGAAGTCCATGATCACGACCTTCTTCACGTGCAGGGCCTTGATCATGTAATTCGCGTCGCTCGGGCCCTGGATGTAGTCACCCGGGACGTCGCGGAAGAACGCAGGCGTTCCCTCCTTCACGCCGGCGACCGTCTTCGTCAGGTCGGTGCGCGTGGCGGACGGGGACAGATGCGCGATCCCTGCGGCGAAGTACGTCTGCGTCGAGGCGGCAACCGCCCCCGACGTCGACGGGCCGAGAATCGCAAAGACACTCGGGTCACCGACGTACTTCTGCGCGAGATCCTGCGCCGGCGTCGCGCCCTGCTCCACCGGGGTGTCGCCGCCGACGAGCTTGACCTTCAAGTGGAGCTTCGGAGCGAGGGTCTTGACCGCATAGGTCGCCCAGCTCATCTGCTCCTGCCCGAGGAATGCCGCACCGCCGGTCAAAGGCGTAACGAACGGAAGCGTGAACGTACTCTTGCAGCTGAAGCCCTTCTGGGCCGCAGCTGCAGTCTGGCGATTCGCCTGGGCACTCGCGGCGACGACCGCCGTCGCGATGAGCGCCAGGAGAAGGATGATGCCCTTCTTCATGTGCCCTCCTTGTTTCCGGGGTCCTGCCGGAGTTCGGCGGAGTGTCCATTCTGCGCGTCGGGCTGTCAATGATCTGATCAAATGCTGCGTCTCGTGCTGATCTGATCAAACACTGAGCGCCTCGACCCAGCCCGCGGTGTCGAGGAACTGCCGGAAGCGAACGGCCTTTCCGCCCTCCACCGTCCAGACGTGGACGAACGGCACGTCGAGCAGCTTGCCCGTCTCCTTGGCCACGCCGCGGTAGCGGCCGAGGACGACGATCTCCGACCCCGCGTCGAGGAACTGGTCGGGCGTCGCGGAGAACTCCGACCACCACGACGCGTCGAGCGGCTCGAAGATGTTCAGGCGGACTTCATCGACTCCGCGGTACAGGCCGCCGTGCGGCAGGCCCTGCGCCTGGTGCCACTCGATCTCGGGGTGCATGTCGGCGAGGACGGCGTCGAGATCGTCCCGCTCGAACGCGACGTACGACCGTCTGACGAGAGCAAGATTGTTGTCCACCGAGCGAATCTATCTAGAGTGGCTCGATGCGCTGGTGCGTCCAGTCCGACGAGGAGAGCGTGCTCTTTGGAGCCGAACGCGGCTGCGCCGAGTTCGAACAGCAGCTCCTCCGCATCGACGGAGCGCGCGGTGCGAGCGATGCATCGGAGGACGACGAAGTGCTCTACGTGCTCGGTGGCAGCGGCCAGGCGACGGTGGCCGGCCATCCGGCCGAGCTCGTCGCCGGCACCGCGGTCTACGTCGCCGCCGGCTCGACCTGGAGCGTCGAACGCGCTGACGAGCTCACCGTGCTCTCGGTGCTCGTGCGCGACCCGCTGCCGGCGAACGGCGCCCACTACGCGGTGGTCGGCCTCGACGAGGCAGAGGCAGAAGAAGCGACGGCGGGGCGGATGTTCCGCCTGCTCGTTCCGTGCCCGTCCGTGACCCAGTTCGTCGGCTACATCCCGCCCGGGCGTGCGCCCGATCACTACCACCGCTACGACGAGGTCGTGTACGTGCTCGAGGGCGACGGCGCGCTGCACATAGACGGCGAGTCGACGCCGCTGCGGCCCGGCTCGTGCATCCATCTTCCGGCGACGCTCGTGCACTCGCTCGAGAACCACGGGCCTGGCGAGATGCACGTGCTCGGCGTCTTCCGTCCTGCCGGCTCGCCGGCGGAGGCGTACTACCCCGACGGAACTCCCGCGTACCAGTACTGATGCCGCGCATCGAACGCAGCGCACAGCTCGTCTGGGAGGGGAACGTCGCCCGTGGCTCGGGCGCGATCAGCGCGGGCACGGGAGCGTTTGCAGACCTCGGCTACTCGCTGCCGACGCGCATCGGCCAGCCCGAGGGCAAGACCAGCCCAGAGGAATTGCTTGCGGCCGCGCACGGCGGCTGCATCACGATGTCGCTCGCCTCGGAGCTGACGCAGGCCGGCACGCCGCCGGGACGCCTCGACGTCTCGTGCCGCATCGTGATGGACGAGATCGAGGGCCGCGGGCATCAGATCGTCGCGTCGTACGTCGACGCGGTCGTCGACGTCGACGGCATCGACGACGACGCTCTGCGCGACGCGTTCGCGAAGGCGGACGAGGGCTGCCCGTTCTCGCAGCTGCTGCGCGCCGCCGGCGTCGAGCTCCATCTCAGCGCGCGCCGCGCGTGACGCTGGGCGAGCTGGCAGCCGCGCGCCGGACACACAAGGCGTTCGGTTCGGAGCCGGTGCCGCGCGAGACGCTCCTCGAGCTGTTCGATCTCGCGCGCCTCGCACCGAACCACCACCTGACGCAGCCGTGGCGTTTCCGCGTCATCGGTGCGGCGTCGCTCGCGCGCCTGCAGGAGGCGGCCGGCCCGGCGGAGGCAGCGAAGCTCGAACGCGCGCCGACGCTCGTCGTCGTTTCGGCAGCGCTGTGCGGCGACCTCGTGCAGGACGAGGAGGACGTGTGCGCGACCGCCGCGGCGACGATGCTCGTCCTCCTCGGTGCGACGGAGCGCGGCCTCGCGTCCTACTGGCGAACGCCCGGCATCCTGCGCACCGCGCGCGGACGCGAGGCGGTCGGGATCGGTCGCGGCGAGCGCGTGCTGGGCCTTCTCCACTTCGGCTCCCCGGCGCGCGAGCCGTCGCCGCGGGAGCGCGGCCCGGTCGACTCGTACGTCGAGTTCTTGGACTAGGACTGCGCCGCGTCGCCTGGACGCGGCTCGGCGACGCCCGATTGGGGCGTGCCGACGACAGCCGGCGCGAGGGGCCGCAAGTAGAGCCGGTCGTACAGGACAGCGGCGGCGACCGCGCCGATCGCCGGACCGAGGTAGTAGATCCAGCCCTGCGCCCAGAAGTTGCCGATCAGCTCGGGGCCGAATGCGCGGGCCGGGTTCATCGCCGCGCCGGTCAGGGGACCGCCGAGGAAGACGTCCATCGTGATCGTCAGCCCGATCGCGAAACCGGCGATCGACTTGAACGCGCCGCGCGGGTCGACGGCGGTCGCGAACACGGCGATGACGAGGAAGAACGTCATGATCCCTTCGAGGACGAATCCCCGTCCCGCGCCGAAGTGGCCCGCGCTCGGGATGGCCCCGAAGAACGCGGGCTTGTGGACCATCCAGCGAAGGATTGCTGCCGCAATCACGGCGCCGCCGAACTGCGCGATCCAGTACACGACGGCGAGCCGTGGCGTGATGCGGCGTGTGCTGAGGAACCCGAGCGTGATCGCCGGGTTGAAGAGGCCGCCGGAGATATGGCCGAAGTTCGAGACCATGATCCCGATCGCGAGGCCGTTGGCGAGGGCGACGGCAACGATGTCGTTGCCGGAGATCGCGCCGGCGCCACCGCCGATGAAGATCAGCGTGAACGTTCCGATGAACTCGGCGACACCGCGCCGGAGAACGCTCTCCTCCATCGTCGCGGAGCGTAGGCCTGGCACCGGACGGAGCAGCTACGGTGGGCAGCGTGGCCGAGTCGTTCGAGGTCGAGTGTCCGCACTGCCACCGCACGTTCGCGGCGCAGCTGCTCGAGGGAGCGGCAGCGCGCTACCGCGGGTTCAAGTGCCCGCACTGCAAGTTGTTCGTCCCGGCTGAGCGCGCCGAGACGACGCAGGAAGAAGAAGCGACTAGCTGACGGCGTCCCGGAGCGCCTGCGCCTCCGG
>DATBQM010000062.1:0-25353 GCA_036560805.1 Gaiellaceae bacterium
TCCGGTCGACGGGGCGCTGCTGATGGCGGGCGACGGTCACGGGGCGCAGGGCGACGGCGAGGTGTCGGGAACCGCGATCGAGTGCCCGCTCGAACGCGCGACGCTCACGCTCGACCTCGACGACCGCGAGCTCCGTTTCCCGATCGCACGCACCGCGGACTCCTGGCTCGCCTTCGGCTTCGACGAGGACCTCGACACCGCCGCCGAGCAGGCGACCGAGACGATGCTCGACCTGATGGAGCGCGAGCTCGGCGTCGCGCGCAACGAGGCTCTCGCGCTCGCAAGCGTCTCCGTCGACTTGCGCGTGACGCAGATCGTCAACGGCGCGAAGGGCGTGCACGCCATACTCCGCGCGTGAGCTACGAGTTCAAGCTTCCCGACCTCGGCGAGGGTCTCACCGAGGGCGAGGTCGCGCGCTGGCTCGTGACCGAGGGGCAGGAGATCGCAGAGGACGACCCGCTCGTCGAGATCGCGACGGACAAGACGACGGTGGAGATCCCGTCACCCGCCGGCGGAATGGTGTCGAAGATCCTCATCGGCGAAGGCGAGGTCGTTCCGGTGGGGACGGTGCTCGTTGTCATCGGCGGCGACGGTTCGCCGGGGCCGGCACCCGTTGCGCAGGAGAAGGCGCGCGCGACGCCGCTCGTACGCCGGCTCGCCCAGCAGCTGGGCGTCGATCTCGACGCCGTCATCGGCACAGGCCCGCAGGGACGCATCACCGAGCAGGACGTCCGCAACGCGGCCGGCCCGAAGGAGGGCCGGCGCGAGCCGATCCGCGGCGTCAAGCGGCAGATGTTCGAGCACCTGACGAAGGCCCACGCGGTCCCGACGATCACGTGGGTCGAGGAGTGCGACTTCACCGGCGTCGACCTGAAGGTGCTCGTGCCGCTCGTACTGAAGACGTGCGCCGCAGCGCTGAAGGAGTTTCCCGAGCTGAATGCGCGCGTCGAGGACGGCGAGCTCGTCTATCTCGACCGCTACGACATCGGCGTCGCCATGCAGACCGAGCACGGGCTGCTCGTTCCCGTGGTGCGCGGCTGCGACTCGCGCTCGCTCGACGAGCTCGACGCAGACGTGCGGCGCCTCGCCGACGCGGCCTACGCCGGCATGCTCGCTCCGGAGGATCTGCGCGGCGGCACGTTCACGGTCACGAGCGCCGGCCGCTCGGCCGGTCTCCATACGACGACGCTCCTCAATTATCCGGAGGTCGCGATCCTCGGGGTCCACCGCATCGACGACCGCGCGGTCGTGTTCGACGGCGAGATCGCCGTCCGCCGGATGGGCAACGTCTCGGTGACGTTCGACCACCGCGTGATCGACGGCAAGCGCGCAGCCGACTTCGGCCTCGCTGTGATCGCTGCGTTACGCCATAACGCGTAGGTGCGAGTCGATCATCTCCTCGATCGCCGGGGTCGTCACCCGGCCGTCGAGACGCGCGACCACGCGGCGTTGCTTCACAAGCCTTAACGCCGGCACCGACTCGACGCCGAAGCGGGCGGCGAGGTCCGGCCGCGCGTCGATGTCGACCTTCTTTACGTCGAGGTGATCCCGCTCCTTGCGCGCGATGTGCGCCAGCAGGCTCTCCATGCGCCGGGCGGGCCCGGAACGCTGTGACGTGAAGAACACGAGGAGGGTGCGGTCGTCTTGCATGTATAGACAACGCCGAAGCCTCGGTTCGAGATACGTCAATACACTCCAGTGCGATGGGTGCCTGGTACTGGATCGGCGTGGCGGCCGGGCTCGGCGCCGCCGCGGGAGTACTGCTCGCGGGTGCGGTCCGGGTCGCGCTCGTCGCCGTTGCCCTGCTTGCCGCAGCCGCCGGCGCGGGCCTCGGCCTCGCCGTCGAGGCCTGGCAGCCGGGTAGCTGGGGTGACATCGTGGCAGGAGGGGCGGGCGGATTCGCGGGCGCCGTCGGCGCCGCTCAGATCGTGCGTGGCGCGCTACGGCGCGGCGGGACCGCGATGGGTACCGCTGTGATCGTCGCCGGCGCAGCACTCCTCGGCGCCGGCCTCGCCTGGGTCCCTGCGCTCGGATACCTCGAGGCGCTGGCGCTTCCCGTTCTGGCCGCGCGGCTGCGGCGGCGGCAGCCGGAGCGCTACGCCGGGCTGCGCACGCTCGCGCGCGACTAGTGCCGAAGAAGGTCGTCCTCATCGTCGTCGACGGGATGACTCCCGACGCGTTCGAGCGCGCGGCCGAGACCGGACGCGCGCCCGCGCTCGCCTTCCTCGCCGCCAACGGCGAGTACCGTCGGGGCACGTCGGTGTTCCCGTCGTTGACGCCGGTGTGCCTCTCCTCGATCGCGACGGGCGCCGGCCCGGATGTGCATCACATCCCGCATCTCGTCTGGTGGCATCGCGGCGAGCGCCGCATCGTCGAGTACGGATCGTCGTTCTCCGCAGTGCGCGCGGCCGGCATCACGCAATCGCTCACGGACACGATCTACAACATGAACCGTAAGCATCTCTCCGCCGACGCGACGACGGTGTACGAAGCGCTCGAGGATGCGGAGCTCGTCGCCGCGGCGGTGAACATCACGTGCTATCGCGGCGGCACGCGTTATCTGCCGACGCTGCCGTGGGTGACGAAGGCCGCGTACGGGCCGAAGCGGTTCTTCTATTACGGGCTGTTCGAGTCCGACCAGACCGGCGCGCCGTTCGCCGTTCGCAGCCGCGCCGCGGGATCGACCGACGCGTACGCGGCGGCAGTCGGCCGCTGGCTCGTCACCCGCGACGGCTTCGACTTCATCGCGTACTACCTCTCCGACTTCGACTACTCGTCGCACCTGCACGGGCCGTCCGGTGCGGAGGACGTCGCACTCGCTCGGACAGACGCCTCGGTGCAGGCGCTGCTCGACGCAGCCGGCGGCGGCGACGCGTTCCTCGACCGTTATGCGGTCGTGCTCGTCTCCGACCACGGCCAGACGACGGTCGACCGAACCGCGCACCTCGAGGCGGCCCTGGCGCGCTTCGCCGACGAGGTCGTCGTGTGCGCCTCGAACCGCGCCGCGCAGGTCTACCTCCTTCCGGGTGCGCGCGTCGATACCGAGGAGCTCGCCCGCGCTCTCGACGGCGAGCCCTCCGTCGACGTCACGCTTCGCCTAGCCGGCGACGACGTCGTCGTGCGGCGCGACGGCGCCGACGGGCACGCCGACGAGCTCGAGCATCCGGACGCCGTCTGGCGAGCCCGATCGGCGCTCGCGAACCCGAACGCCGGCGAGCTGCTCGTCTCGGCGGCCGAAGGATGGGAGTTCGCCGATCTCGGCGGGCGTCACCACGCCGGCGGCGGAAGCCACGGCTCGCTCGTCGCAGGCGACTCGACCGTGCCGATCCTGACGATCGGCATCGACGCCCCGATCGGTCGCATCACCGAGATCACGCCGGCCGTCCTCGCGCACTTCGGCGTCGGCGTCACCGCGCATGCTCGCTGAGCGCGAGGCGATGGTCGAGCGCCAACTGCGCGCACGCGGGATCGCGAACGAGCGCGTGCTGGACGCGATGGCCCGCGTCCAGCGAGAGCTGTTCGTGCCGGAGGAGCTGCGCGACCGCGCGTATGCCGACGCCGCGCTGCCGATCGGCGAGGGCCAGACGATCTCGCAGCCGTACATGGTCGCGCGGATCTGTGAGGAGCTCGCGCTGCACGGCGACGAGCGCGTGCTCGACGTCGGCACCGGCTCGGGCTACCAGGCGGCGGTCCTCGCCGAGCTCGCCGCCGATGTGCACTCGATCGAGCGGATTCCGGCACTCGCCGAGCGCGCACAGGCGGTGCTCGGCGACCGCGTGCAGGTGCACATCGGCGACGGCACTCGCGGCCTGCCCGAGCATGCACCGTTTGCCGCGATCGCCGTCGCCGCGGCGGCGCCCCATCTTCCCGAGGTGCTGTACGAGCAGCTCGAGCCCCGCGGCCGGCTCGTCGTCCCCGTCGGCAGTCGTTGGGAACAGCTCCTGCTGACGGTCGTCCGCACCCCCGAGGGCCCTGCCGTCCTGCGCACCGTCCCGTGCCGCTTCGTCCCCCTGATCGGCGAGGGAGGCTTCGAGTTTGCCGAGCGCCCCTCGGGATAGGAAGGATGTCGCCATGGGGTCACTGTCCGCCTCCGATCTGGTCGGCATTCCCGTTCGCCTCCGCGGCATCCTCCTCGGGCGGCCTTCCGACCTCTTGCTGGACGCCTCCGCTCGCCGTGTGGTCGGCTTCGTCGTCGAGAGCGGAGACGAGGTGCCTCGCTTCCTGCCGTTTGCGGCCTCGCAGCCGGGCGAGGACGCGATTGCCGTCGCTTCGGCGCTTATGCTGCTGGACGACGTCGCCTTCTATCGCAAGCACGGCGTCTCGTTCAGGTCGCTTCTCGGCACCGGGATCGAGCGAGAAAACGCCTCTGTCGGCACTCTCATCGACATGCATCTCAACCTGGCCGGAGACGTTCTCGAGCTCGAGGTCGACCACGACGGCACCCGCAGTCGCATCGTTGCCTCCGATGCCAGGTTCACGCCGTCGGCAGCGACCGCCGCCTGATTCATGGTCGCGATGGCCAGTGCACTCCGCGCCCGGGACAACTGGACGCAGCTCGCAAAGTTCTGCGCCGTCGGCGTGGTTGGCTACGCGATCAACCTTGCCGTCTACGCGGCGCTCATCCACGCTGGCCTCCACTACCTTCTCGCGGCCACGATCTCGTTCCTCGTCGCTGTCACGAGCAACTACACGTGGAATCGCCTCTGGACGTTCCGCGACCGGCGGCGCGGCGTCGCCGCACAGGGCATGCGGTTCTTCATCGTCTCCCTCGGCTCGCTCGGGGCGAACCTCCTCGTCCTCAACGTGCTCATCTCGCTTGGTGCGGGCAAGTTCGTCGGCCAGGCGATCGCGATCGTGCTCGTCACGCCTCTGAACTTCGTCGGCAACAAGCTCTGGTCATTCCGCCGTCACGCGTAACGTTCCGGCGTTGGCGCGCCGTCTTCTCGCCGTCCTGATCTGCGCAGCGGCCCTCGTTCCGGCCGCCCATGCCGTGACGACAGTCACGTCGCCGGTCTACGACTCGCACGGGCATCTCATCCAGACGCCGTTCGTGCCGGCCGCGAGCACGGCGCGGCTGACGAAGGCGCAGGCGCTCGCGATCGTCCATGCGAACTCGAAGGTCTCGGCGTGGCTCTCGCGGTACCCGAAGACGGGCTTCTCGGACGAGGAGACGTACGACCCGACCACGCACCAGTGGACGGTGAAGATCTTCTGGAGCAAGAACCAGAAAGTGTCCGCCGGCGAGGTCGTCGAAGGGACGGTGGACGACGCGAGCGGCTCGGTTGTCAGTGCGTGGACGGGGCCACAGGTGGCGTGGGGGATGCTGCGCGGCGTCAAGGGCGCCTTCGGCGGCGACAAGATCAACGACCCGTGGATCTGGGGCGCGTTCTGCGTCGCGTTTCTCATCGGGCTCGGCAACTTTCGGCGGCCCCTGTCGCTGCGCAACCTCGACCTCGTGATGCTCCTCTCGCCGACGGCGTCGCTGTGGTATTTCAACCACGGCAACGTGTTCACGGCGGTGCCGCTCTTCTATCCCGCGCTCGTCTGGGTGATCGCGCGCGGGCTCTGGATCGGCGTCACGGGGCGAGGCTCGGGCTCGCGGCCGCTCTGGCCGACGTGGGTTCTGCTCGCCGCCACCGTGTTCGCAGCCGGCTTTCGCGTCGGGCTCAACGTCGAAGCATCGAACGTCATCGACGTCGGCTACTCGGGTGTGATCGGCGCAGAGCGGATCGTGTCGGAGGGCCGGGCGCCGTGGGGGAACTTCCCGGTGGAGGACAACCGGCCGGCATGCGGCCCCGCCGACAGCTCCGGTGAGGTCCGCGACCACGTCCAGACGAACGGCCGCTGCGAGTCGGCGAACCCGGAGGGCGACACGTATGGACCCACGGCGTACGAGGCGTACATCCCGGGCTATCTCGCGTTCGGCTGGAGCGGGAAGTGGGACACGCTGCCCGCGGTGCATTTCACGTCGATCTTGTTCGACCTGCTCGCGATGGTCGGGCTCTTCCTCGTCGGCCTGCGCTTCGGCGGCGCGCGCCTCGCCGCGACGCTCGCGTTCGCCTGGGCTGCGTATCCGTTCACGCAGTACGCGTCGAACTCGAACACGAACGACGCGATCATGCCGTGCCTGCTCATCTACGGGTTCTGGCTGGCGTCGTCGCCGGTCGGGCGCGGTGTCTTCGGGGCTCTCTCCGGATGGAGCAAGTTCGCAACGCTCATCGTCGCGCCGCTGTGGGCGACGTATCCGGACCGGCGTCCCTCCCCGCGCTTCATCGCCGCGTTCATGGTGACGACGCTCGCCGCGTTCTCGGTCGTTCTGCTCGAGCCGGCGCCGCTGCACGAGCTGCATGTCTTCTGGGATCGCACCGTCAAGTGGCAGGTCGGCCGCGACTCGCCATTCTCCCTGTGGGACTGGCGGCAATACCACGCGCGCGGCTTGCCCAATCTGCATCTCCTCCAGCGCGTGTTGCAGGTGCTGCTCGTCGTCGCGGCCGTCGTCGTCGCGTTCGTCCCGCGACGGAAGTCGCCGCTGCAGCTGGCCGCGCTCACCGCAGCGCTGCTCGCGGGCTTCGAGCTCGTGCAGACGTACTGGCTCTACACGTACATCCCGTGGTTCTTCCCGTTCGCGGCGATCACCGTGCTGGCGCCCGCCGCGCTCGTGCGCGAACGCCGCCGCGTCGAGGACCTCGACCTGCGGACCTGGCCTCTGCCTTCGCCCAGCTAGAGCTCGACGCGGAGGAGCTCGATGCGCTCTGCGCGGCCGTCGTCCGTGCAGTCGACCACGACGCCCTCGATGCGCACCCCGCCTTCGGCCGGGCGGAAGCGCACCGGCATCCGCGTGCGCATGCGGCTGATCGCGAGCTCGGCCTCGACCCCGATGACGGAGTCGTGCGGGCCTGTCATCCCGGCGTCGCTGATCGCGGCCGTCCCGCCGGGAAGGATGCGCGCGTCGTTCGTCTGCACGTGCGTGTGCGTGCCGATGACGGCGGTCACGCGTCCGTCGAGCCAGCGCGAGAGCGCGACCTTCTCGCTCGTCGCCTCGGCGTGGAAGTCGATGACGACCACCGGCGCCTGCGAGCGCGCCTCGTCGACCAACCCGTCCACCATCTCCCACGGCGAGACCGCCGCGTCGACGAACAGCTCGCCGAGGAGGTTGATCACCGCGACGGCGACGCCGTTGCGCGCCTCGACCACGGTCATGCCGCGACCCGGGAGCTTCGACCCCGCGTTCGCGGGACGGATGACGCGGTCGCTCGCATCCAGGTAGTGACCGATTCCGTCGCGGCGGAAGGCGTGGTTTCCGAGCGTGATCGCGTCTGCGCCGGACGCGAGCAGCTTGTCCGCGAGCTTTCCTGTGACGCCGGCGCCGTCGGCGACGTTCTCGCCGTTGACGATGCAGACGTCGGCGTCGAGCTCATCGCGCAGCCCGGGCAGCCGCTGCTCGACCGCGAGCCGTCCCGGCGGTCCGAACACGTCTGCGAGAAAGAGGATCCTCAGTTCAGGGCCAGTGCTGCGGAAGGACGCACTTCGATCGACACGTGGTCGCCGGCGTCATTCGTGTAGCGCGCGAGCGCCTGACGCTCGACCCGTGACAGGTCGACGACGGCTGCGACCTTCGTCCTGCCGCTGACGACGTCGTTGCCGACCTGCAGCGCAGCGTCGGGCCGGACCTGCGTGAGGACGACTACGAGCGACGGCGCGTTCTGCGGCTGGATGTCGATCTGCGACCCGAAGCGATGCCCGGCGACGACGTACGGCGAGATGCCGACGACCGTTCCGTCCACGGGCGAATACACATCAGTTCCGGGCGCTGCGCCGACGTCGAGCACCGAGAGCGCTCCGCCGTCGAGGCGGTACCAGGTCGGATGTCCGCCGGCGCCGCCGAAGACGGCGTGGAAGACGCGCTGTACGACGCCTTCGTTGCCCTGGTGTCCCAACGGCGCGAGCGTGAGCGCGCCGTCGCTCGCCGAGTGGTACCCGATCGCGGTCGACTGGCTCTGGGTGATGGGCATCTGCAGGCGCACTTGTCCGCGCACAGCGACGATCTGCGGGAACGGCTGCGTCGCGTTCGCGAGCGAGCGTGCAACCGAGAGCGAGGCAGTGTTCGTCGACGTCCCCCCGCCGAATGCGGTCAGCGCGAGAGCCACCACGAGGACGACGGCGAGAACGGTGAGCAGCGCGAATCGCCGATGACGGCGCGCGTCACGCACCTCCCGACGTTCGACGCGCCGCCTCCTGCTGGAGCGCGAGGACGGCATGTCGAGCGGGACCGTATCGAACGGCAGGGGGTCGTTCAACCGAGGGTCGAGCGCGAGGGAGCCGTCGACCCAGTCCCAGCCGTGGCCAGGACTACTATCGACCGCATGCCGGGGCCCCCCGCCGCGACGAGGATCGTGATCCCGCGCTGGGTGCAGCTGGTGGGGCTGCCGCTGTTGCTGCTGCTGATCTGGGCGGTGGCGGGAGTGGTGCGTCACGCGGTCTTCCTCTTCCTCGTGGCGCTGCTCATCGCCCTCCTCCTCAATCCTGTTGTTCGCGGACTGGGTCGGGTGTGGATCCCGCGCGGGCTCGCGGTCGCGATCGTCTACTTGGCGTTTGCAGCAGCGCTCGCACTCGCAGTTCTCGCTCTGGCGACCGTCGTCGTGCAACAGACGCGCGACGCAAGTCACCGGGTCGACAACTACTTTACGGTCGTCTCCGGACAAACCCACGAGACGGGCGCGGATCACGACCTTGCACGCTTGCAGCACTGGCTGAACACGCATCACCTGAAGCAGGTCCACGTCGAGCGGGGTGGCCACAAGTTCCTCAACTCGATCGGGACGAAGGACGTCGAGAAGTACACGACGAAGGCGCTGAACTGGGCTGAAGGCGCCGGGCTTGCGGTCGTGACGCTGCTCTTCAGCGCGCTGCTCGTCGTCGTCGTGTCGATCTACATGCTCCTCGACATGCCTCGGCTGAAGGCCAGCGTCGACCGGCGCTTCCCTCCGCATCCGGGCAGCAAGCCACTGCTGGAGCGGATGGAGCACGCGCTCGCGAGCTACGTGAAGGGACAGCTTCTGCTTTCGCTCATCATCGGCTCGAGCTCCGGCATCGGGCTGTGGGTGCTCGGCATGACCGGTGCGCTGCCGCACGGCGGCAAGTACGCGCTGCTGTTCGGTGCGTGGGCGGGCATCACGGAGCTCATCCCGTACGTCGGCCCGTGGCTCGGCGCGGTTCCGCCGGTGGTGTACGCCCTCGTGACGCATCCGGTCTCGGCGCTGTGGGTCGCGCTGCTGTATCTCGGAATTCAGCAGCTCGAGGGGCACCTCGTCGTGCCGAACGTGATGGGCCGCACGCTGCGCCTGCATCCGTTGCTCGTCATCTTCGGCCTGCTCGCCGGCGCCGAGATCTACGGCTTCCCGGGGATTCTCGTCGCGCTTCCGCTTCTCTCGGCGCTGCGCGCGGCGTGGGAGTTCTTCGCGGAGCGGATCGAGCTCCAGAACTGGGAGACCAACGCGCCGATCGCGGTGGACGTCGACATCGTTCCGCCCGACGCGCCGCCCGTCGCGACGTCGTGACCACGCCGCTCGTGCGCGCGCTGCGCGTGGCGCGGCGATACGGCGAGGTCGTAGCGCTCGCGCCGACGGACCTCGAGCTCAACCCGGGCGAGACCGTCGCGCTCGTCGGACCGAACGGCGCCGGCAAGTCGACGCTGCTCGCGATCCTCGCCGGCGCGCTCGATCCGAGCGCGGGGACGGTGGAGACGCACGCGCGCGTCGGCTGGGTGCCGCAGCGCCCGGCGCATTACTCGAAGCTCTCGCCGCGCGAGAACCTCGAGCTGTTCGCGCAGCTCGAAGGCGCCCGGGACGCGCGGGGCGCGGCGACGCAGATGCTCGAGCGCTTCGCACTTCCCACGGGCGCGCGTCCGTCCGGCGAGCTCTCGGTCGGCAATCGCCAGCGTTTGAACGTCGCCATCGCGCTGCTCGGCGAACCGCGCGTGCTGTTGCTCGACGAGCCGACCGCTGCGCTCGACCCGGGTCAGCGGCGGCGCGTATGGGAAGTAGCCGATGCGCTGCGTGCGGAAGGAGGCGCCGTGTGCTTCGCGACGCAGAACCTCGAGGAGATCGAGCACGCGAATCGCACGATCGTCCTGCAGGACGGGCAGGTCGCGGCGCTCACGGTCGAGGAGGTTTTCGGATGAGCCCGGTGCTGCTGCTCCTGCGCAAGGACCTGCGCGTGCTGCGCCGCTCGCCTCTGCTCCTCGGCGCGCTCGTCGCGTATCCGATCGTCATCGCGCTTCTCGTCGGGCTCGTCGCCGGCTACGCGAGCGCGAAGCCGCGTGTCGCATTCGTCGACGACGACAACCTGCCGCAGGTCATCGTCGTCGGCGGGCATCGCTTCCACATCCAGACCGTCATCGACGACGTCGCGAAGCAGGTGACGCTCGTGCGGCTCTCGGACGCCGAGGCCGCGCGCGAGCTCGCCGACGGCAAAGTCGTCGCCACCATCACCGTGCCGCCGGGCTTCCTCGGCGATCTCGAGACGACGGTCGTCAGTCCGCACCTGGAGCTCGAGACCGGGACCGGCGGCCTCGCGCCGCGTGTGACGCAGCAGGTGCAGTCCCTCGTCTACCAGCTCAACCTCAAACTGCAGACCGGGTACATCGACGCGAACCTCGCGTTCGTGAAGCTGCTCCTGCAGGGTGGCCACGGGACCTTCGTCGGGAAGCATTTCGACGTGCTCGGTCTCCAGCGCACGGCGCAGGAGCTCCGGGCGCTGCCGCCGAGCAAGCGGCGAGACGCGATCGCGAACTTCGTTCGCCAGGCGCGCGAAGGACTTGCCCAGACAGGCACCGCTCTGCGCGCGACGGCCAACCCGATCACGTTGCAGCAGGCGAAGTCGCACGGGCGTACGTGGTTGCTGTCCGCGCAGGTGCAGTCGTACGGCATCGCCGTCACGGTGACGTTCCTCGCGCTCCTCCTCGCGGCCGGCGCGACGGCGGCGGAGCGCGACGAGGGGACGATCGGCCGCCTGCGCCGTGGGCTCGTGTCGCTCGGACAGCTCGTGTGGTCGAAGGTCGCGCTCGCGGCGGTCGTCGGCGTGGCGCTCGGCGCCGCGATCGCTGTCGTGTTCGGGATCGTCGTCGACGTCGGCGGCGTCACCGGCGGAGAGCCGTGGTCGCGCCTGCCGCTCCTGCTGCTCGGCGTGCTGCTCGCGGCCGGCGCTGTCGGCGCGGCCGGAACGCTGCTCGGCGCGCTCGCCCGCGAGGCGCGCACGGCGTCGCTGCTCGCCGTCCTGCTCGTACTGCCGGTCGTCTTCCTCGGCCTCGTGCCGCGCGCGGCGCTTCCGGCCGCGTACTGGATCAGCCTCTTCCTGCCGTTCGCACATGCGGTGCGCCTCTTCGGCGCCGCGCTCTACGACACGAGCCCGTGGCACCGCGTCGGGATCGAGGCGCTGTGGCTCGCAGGGATCGGCGCGGCCTCGTGGGCGCTGGCGCGCCTGGGCGCGCGTACTCTTTCCGTGTGAGCTCTTTCCCCGAGACCCGCCTCCGGCGGTTCCGCCGCACCGGCGGTCTGCGCGGCTTAGTCCGCGAGACGCACCTGTCGCTCGACCAGTTCGTCATGCCGCTCTTCGTCGCCGACGAGCCGCTCGCCGACGAGGCGCTGCCGGCGATGTCGCGCGTCACCGTCGACGGCCTCGTCCGCGAGGTCGAGGGGCTCGCCCGTGGCGGCGTGCGCGCGGTCATCCTCTTCGGGATCCCGGGCGACAAGGACGAAGAGGCGACGGGCGCGTGGGAGGACGACGGCATCGTGCAGCGCGCACTTCGTGCGCTCCGGCCGGAGTTCCCGGAGCTCGTGCTCGTCACCGACGTCTGTCTGTGCGAGTACACGTCGCACGGGCACTGTGGCATCGTCGTCGACGGCGAGGTGCACAACGACCGCAGCCTCGAGCTGCTCGCGCGCACCGCCGTCAGCCATGCCGAGGCGGGCGCCGACGTCGTCGCGCCGAGCGACATGATGGACGGGCGCGTGCACGCGATCCGCGAGGCGCTCGACGACCACGCGTTCGAATCGACGCCGATCCTCTCGTACGCGGCGAAGTACGCGTCCGCCTTCTATGGCCCGTTCCGCGAAGCGGCCGGATCGGCGCCGTCGTTCGGCGACCGGCGCGGCTACCAGATGGATCCCGCGAACGTGCGCGAGGCGCTACGCGAGTGCGAGCTCGACCTCGAAGAGGGCGCGGACGCGCTCATCATCAAGCCGGCGCTTCCGTACCTCGACGTCATTCGCGCGGCACGAGAGGCGTTCGACGCGCCTATCGCGGCGTACAACGTGTCGGGGGAGTACGCGATGGTGAAGGCGGCCGCTCACGGCGGCTGGCTCGACGAGCGCCAGGCGGCGCTCGAGTCGCTGACCGCGATCAAGCGCGCTGGCGCCGACCTCATCATCAGCTACTGGACCAAAGACCTTCCCGCGTGGCTGTAGTCACGCCGGTGCCAGGCACCTGAGGTTCGCGCGATGGATGCAAGGAGCGAACGACTGGAGCCTGGCACCGGTCATGCGTTGAGAGCACGGTCCGACCTCTATCGCCGCGCGCTCGAGCTGATTCCCGGCGGCGTCAACTCGCCGGTCCGCGCGATGAAGGCGGTCGGGCTGGACGAGCCGTTCTTCGTCGCGCGCGCCGATGGCGCATTCCTCGAGTCCGTCGACGGCACTCGCTACCTGGACTGGGTCATGTCGTGGGGGCCGTTGCTGTTCGGTCATGCGGATCCGCAGACCGTCGAAGCCGTCCGCGAGGCGGCTACGCGCGGAACGAGCTTCGGCGCATCCACCGCGGCCGAGGTCGAGCTCGCCGCGGAGATCGTCGACGCGGTGCCGTCCGTCGAACGCGTGCGTCTCGTCTCGTCGGGGACCGAAGCGGCGATGAGCGCGATCCGGCTCGCGCGCGCGTTCACGAAGCGCGACCGCGTCCTCAAGTTCGCCGGCTGCTACCACGGCCATGCCGACGCGATGCTCGCGAGCGCGGGCTCGGGCCTCGCAACGCTCGCCATCCCCTCGACGCCGGGCGTACCGTCGGCGGTCACTGCCGACACGATCGTCTGTCCGTACAACGACCTCGACGCGGTCGCCGAGGCGGTGCTGCGCTACGGCGAAGGCCTCGCGGCGATCATCGTCGAGCCGGTCGCCGGGAACATGGGCGTGGTTCCGCCGGCGCCGGGATTCCTCGAGGCGCTGCGTGACCTGTGCGACGCGTCGGGCGCGCTGCTCGTCTTCGACGAGGTGATCACCGGCTTCCGCGTCGCGCGCGGCGGTGCGCAGGAGGTGTACGGCGTCATGCCCGACCTCACCGTGCTCGGCAAGATCGTCGGCGGCGGGCTGCCGCTCGCCGCGTTCGGCGGACGAGCGGACGCGATGGAGCTGCTCGCGCCGTCCGGTCCCGTGTACCAGGCGGGGACGCTGTCGGGAAACCCGCTCGCGACGGCATCGGGCCTCGCCGTGCTCCCGCGCCTGCGCGATCCGCAGGTGTACGTCGAGCTCGAGCGCAAGGCGGCGCGACTCGCCGACGGCCTCGCACCGTTCGGTCGGGTGCAGCGCGTCGGCGCGATGCTGACGCTCTTCCAGACGGACAAGCCCGTGCGCAATTTCGAGGACGCGCAGCTGTGCGACACGCATAGCTATGCCGCGCTGTTCCGTCATTTGCTCGACAGCGGCATCTACGTCGCACCGTCGCAGTTCGAAGCGATGTTCGTCTCGCTCTCGCACAGCGACGAAGACATCGACAGGACGATTGCGGCGTGTGGGACGAGATAGCCACCGGCGCCGCCGACGAAAGTGCGTTGTGGCGCGAAGCACTTCGTCCTACCGACGAGCGCCAGCTCGTCGCCGTGTTCTCGCCACTCGCGCAGCCCCGGTTCGCGGTCGGACTGGAGACGATCTACGAGGGCTATCTCTCGCACTACGGCGAGCCGCGCCTGTTCACGCCGGGCGATCCCGATGTCGCCCTCCTTCTCGGCGACTACCTGTACGCGCACGGGCTCGTCCGCATCGCCTCGTTCGGCGAGACGGACGCAGTCGCCGACCTGTCCGAGCTCATCTCGCTCTGTAGCCAGCTTCGGGCTGAGAACGCGGACGGCGACGGCGCGCTGTGGGCCGCGAGCGCGGCCTTGCTCGGCACCGGCTCGAAGCTGGACGAGCCCCGCGCCGCGCTTCGCCTGCGAGGCGATCCTGCTCCCCTCGAGGCGGCCGCACGCGAGGCCGCCGGCGACCGGGCCGTCGACGAAGCGCTCGCCGCCCATGCGGCGCTGCGATAGGTTTTCGCCGTGCTGCATCTGCTCGCCGTGGAGACCGCCGCCGAGGAAGGCAAGAAGACCGTCCTCGTCATGCTGGGGGTCGGCCTCATCTTCGTGACGGTGATCGCGCTAGGTGAGCTCACGCACTGGCTGCGCCACCGGCGGTAAGACCATGGTCAAGGATCTGCGCGACTGGATCGCGCTGCTCGAGCGCGAAGGCGAGCTCGCCCGCGTGGCGGCCGAGGTCGATCCCGATCTCGAGATCACCGAGATCGTCGACCGCACGGTGAAGGCCGGCGGCCCCGCGCTCCTCTTCGAGCATCCGAAAGGCTCCGAGCACGCGCTGCTCATCAACCAGTTCGGCACCGAGCGCCGCATGTGCCTCGCCTTCGGCGTCGATCGCCTCGACGACGTCGCGCGCAAGGTCGCGGACGTCCTCGAGATGCAGCCGCCCACCGGATTGATCCAGAAGGTGCGAGGCCTGCAGAAGCTCAAGTCGATAGCCGACTCGCTGCCGCACACCGTGCGCAAGGGCGCATGCCAGGAGATCGTGCTGCGCGGGGACGAGGTCGACCTCGGCCTCCTCCCGATTCAGCGCTGCTGGCCCGGCGACCCGGCGCCGTTCATCACGCTGCCGGCCGTGATCACGCGGGACCCGCGCGAAGGGACGCGCAACGTCGGCATGTACCGCATGCAGATCGTCGACCGCGCGACGACGTTCATGCACTGGCAGATCCACAAAGACGGCCGTGCGGACTGGCTCGCGAGCGACGGTCGCATACCCGTCGCGGTTGCGCTCGGCCTCGACCCGATCACGGCGTACTCGGCGAGCGCGCCGTTGCCGAAGCACGTCGACGAATTCATGCTCGCCGGCTTCCTCCGCGGCGAGCCGGTCGACCTCGTGCAGTGCGTGAGCGTCGACCTCGAAGTCCCGGCGAATGCGGAGATCGTGCTCGAGGGATACGTCGGGAAGGACGAGCTGGGCGAGGAAGGCCCGTTCGGCGATCACACCGGCTACTACACGGCGGCGGAGCCGTTCCCCGTCTTCCATGTCACGGCGATGACGATGCGCCGCGGCGCCATCTATCCGTCCATCGTCGTCGGCAAGCCGCCGCAGGAGGACGCGTGGCTCGGCAAGGCGACGGAGCGCATCTTCCTGCCCGCGGTGCGAACGACCGTGCCGGAGATCGTCGACTACGACCTTCCGGTCGCAGGCGCGTTCCACAACTGCTGCATCGTCTCGATCCACAAGTCGTTCCCCGGCCAGGCGCAGAAGGTGATGCACGCGCTCTGGGGGCTGGGGATGCTGAGCCTGACGAAGTGCATCGTCGTCGTCGACGCCGACGTGAACGTGCACGACTACGCCGAGGTCCTCTTCTACGCGGGCGCTAACGTCGATCCCGCGCGCGACGTCATCCTCAGTGAAGGGCCGACGGATCATCTCGATCATGCTCCGCAGCGCCAGTTCGTCAGCGGGAAGCTCGGGATCGACGCAACCGCGAAGCTTCCGGAGGAGGGAGCGCGGCCCTGGCCCGAGGAGATCGAGATGTCGCAGGAGGTCAAGGAGCTCGTCGACAGGCGCTGGACGGAGTACGGGTTACCACCGCACAACACGGCACGATCAGGTTGAATCACGGCCGGATGCACGAGGAGCACGGCCCAGCCCCGACCCTCTGGCCGCTCGGCTTCGCCGTCGGCATTGCGGTCGCGCTGGTCGGGCTGATCATCGATCCGACCGTCGTGGCCCCGATCGGCGCCGCGATCGCGATCGTCTTCGGCTTTCTGTGGGCGCGCGACGCGACCTCGGAGATGCGACGGCGCGTCCCGGTCGTGCACGCAGAAGTCCGGGAGGCGACACCTGCGGAGATCGCCGGCGCTCCGTCCGCATCCGAGGGCGAGGCCGGTATGCCCGCGCCGCAACCGGGCGAGCGCTTCGCGCGCAGCCGCTTCCTCGAAGGCGCGACGCTCGGCCTCGGCGGCGTCATCGGCGGCGTCCTCACCATCCCGGTCGCCGGCTTCGCGCTGCTGCCGTCGTTCCTCGACCAGAAGGGCCACAAGGTCGACATGGGGCCGGTCAGCGCGTTCCCGGTCGGCAAGTGGTTCATCGCGACGTTCATGGTCGACCCGGCCGAGGGCGAGGTGTCGCGACGCACCGCGTTCGTGCGCAACAACGGCCCCGTGGCCAACAACGTGCCGAGCTTCACGATCATCTCCAACCGCTGCGCTCATCTCGGCTGCCCGGTCCAGGCGAATGGCCCGACGGGCGCCATCCTCGGCGAGAAGAACGTCACGGAGCACACGAAGAACGGCCCGATCCTCATGCGCCCCGTCGTGCCTGCCGGCTTCGGTTGCCCGTGCCACGGCGGCCAGTACGACACCGAAGGGAATCGCACCGCCGGCCCGCCCGTCCGCGCACTCGACCGCTACGGGTTCGAGATCGACAACGGGCGCCTCGTCCTGCTCAGCACGTTCTCCGTCTCCCACGTCGTCGGCACCGGAGCGCAGGCGAAGATCTACAAGTACAAGGAAGCCGGCCCGGGCCAGCACGTCGACGGTCCCGAGCAGTGGTTCTATCCCCTCCAGCCGCCGCACCACTGATGGCCGTTCGTCGAGCCCCGAGCAAGGCGCAGATCCGGCGCGAGCAGATGGTCGCGGCGGTCAACTATCCACTCGACTGGCTCGAGGAACGCAGCGGCCTCGTCGGCGGTGTGCGCTACTTCCTCTTCCGCAAGGTCCCGGGCGACACGAACTGGATGCAGACGCTCGGCTCGGCGACGCTGACCGCGTTCATCGTGCAGGCGCTGACCGGCGTGATCCTCGCGATGTACTACAAGCCGTCGCCGCACGACGCGTATGCGTCCATCCAGAACATCACCGACCACGTCTTCATGGGCTGGCTCGTGCGCGGCATGCACAAGTGGGGCGCGAGCGTCTTCATCATCTTGCTGTTCCTGCACATGGGCCGCGTGTTCCTGTTCGGCGCGTATAAGTATCCGCGCGAGCTGAACTGGATCGTCGGTGTGCTCCTGCTCGTGCTCGGGCTGACCGAGGGCTTCACCGGCTACCTGCTCCCGTGGGACCAGACCGCGTACTGGGCGAGCGTCGTCGGCATCAACCTGAACGGGACGGCGCCGTTCCTCGGGCCGTGGCTCGCGCAGTTCTTACGCGGGGGACAGGAGATCAGCGGCGACACCTTGTCGCGCTTCTACTCGCTGCACATGCTCATCATCCCGGGCGGGATCATCGCGCTCATCACGTTGCACCTGTACCTCGTCATTCGGCTCGGCGTGACGTCGCCGCCGTGGTCGCATGAGGCCGCCGGCCGCGACGAGGTCGAGGTTGCGCCGACCGTGCGCACCGGGCTGACGCGCCCCGCGCCGCACGGCACCTCCGGAGGCAGAGACTGATGAGCGAAGAGAAGCCGAGCCCGATCGAGGTACGCCGCGCCGGATTCGCGCGGTACAAGAAGGACGTCAAGGAGCGCGGGAAGCCGTTCTACCCGTACGCGATGTTCCACGACACGGTGATGAGCCTCATCGTCGTGTGCGTCATCGTCGGGCTCGCCGTCCTCTGGAAGTGGACGGCGTACGGGCCGCATCACGATCCGCTGCACAAGGGCCTGCTCGGCCCCGAAGTTGCGCCGCCTGCCGATCCCGGAACCGTCAGCTTCGTGCCGCGCCCGGATTGGTACTTCTACTTCCTCTTCTACCTCCTGCGCATCTTCAAGTGGCCGGAGACAGTGTTCCTCGGGACGATCGGCGTGCCGACGATCGCGCTCATCCTGCTGCTGATGCTGCCGTTCATGGACCTGCGCATGGAGCGCCGCCCGTCGCGGCGGCCGGTGGCGATGGTCGCGGCCGTGCTGACGATCCTGTCGATGGCGATCCTCACATGGAAGGGCGCCACCGCGAAGGAAGCGCTCGCGTCGGAGGTGATCGCGGACGTGCCGTCGTGGGTGAGCCAGGAGAAGCTCCCGCCGGCGGCGTTGCCCGGCGCGAAGCTGTTCGCGACCGCGGGCTGTACGGCCTGTCACACGTATCTCGGGACGGGGTCGTCGAACCTCGGCGCGCCGGATCTGACCGCGATCGGGACGCGCAATCTCGGCATCAGCTTCCAGATCCGCCACCTCCAGTGCCCGTCCTGCGTGAACCCGGGCTCGCCCATGCCGAAGTTCGCCTCTCTCGGGACCGCGCGCCTCCACCAGCTCGCGATCTTCCTCGAGTCCTCCAAGGGCAAGAGATAACAAGCAGAATCCCCAGGGATGCACGTATTCCTGGGGATCACCGGCGCTTCGGGCGCCCCGTATGCCGCGCGGCTGCTCGAGGCGCTCGCGGCCGCGGACTGCGAGATCGGCGTCAGCGCCTCGAGCGCCGGCGTCGAGGTGCTCGCCACCGAGCTGTACGGCAACGCGAAGCTCTCCCGCGACGAGACGCTCGCCCGCCTGCTCGAGCACGCGCCGCAGGCGACCCTGTACGACGTGAACGACTGGAAGGCGCCGTACGCCTCCGGATCGGCGAAGGTCGACGCGTACGTCATCTGCCCGTGCTCGATGGGCACGCTCGGGACGATCGCGTCCGGGGCGATGCAGAACCTCATCCATCGCGCCGCCTCCGTGGCGATCAAGGAGGAGCGGCGGCTGATTCTCATGCCGCGCGAGACGCCGCTCTCGGCCATCCACCTCCGAAACATGCTCACGCTGCGCGAGGCGGGCGCGACCATTCTCTTCCTCGCGCCCGGCTTCTACCACGGCGCGGAGACCGTGGACGACCTCGTCGACTTCGTCGTCGCACGTGCGCTCGACCAGCTCGGCCTCGAGCACGCTGCGAAGCGGTGGGGGCAGTAGTGGTCGAAACGGGGCGTCTCCCGGCCGACGGGGTGCGCCGGATGTTCGACCGCATCGCCCCGGTGTACGACGCGATGAACCGCGTGATGACCGTCGGGCTCGACCGGCGCTGGCGGCGCATCACCGTCGAGCAGGTGGTGCGCAATGGCGACCGCGTCCTCGACGCATGCTGCGGCACCGGCGACCTCGCGCTCGAGGCACGGAGGAGGGGCGCCGACGTCGTTGGCCTCGATTTCTCGGAGCGCATGCTCGAGCGCGCCTGCGCGAAGTCGAGCGACGTCGAGTGGGTGCGCGGAGACGTGCTCGCGCTTCCCTTCGGCGACGCATCCTTCGACGCGGTCACCGTCGGTTTCGGCGTGCGCAACGTCGACGACCTCGAGGCGGGAATGCGCGAGCTCCGGCGCGTGCTCCGTTCCGGCGGCCGCATCGGAATCCTGGAGATCACGCGCCCACGCGGCGCGCTCGCGCCCTTCTACCGGCTGTGGTTCGACCGCGTCGTCCCTCTGCTCGGAAAGGTGCTGCCCGGCGGCTCGGCATACACGTACCTGCCGGCGAGCGTGCGCCGTTTCCCCGGGCCGGAGGAGCTCGCTGCGTTGCTCGAGGCGTCCGGCTTCTCGGCGGTGCGATTCCGGCTCTTCGGCGGGGGTATCGTCGCCCTGCACGTGGCAGAAGCGGGTCAGTGACGAGCCTGGCGGAGATCCGGGAGGCGCCCGGCCTGGAGCGCTACCTCGACGCGATCGAGGAGCGGCTCGCCCGCACTGTCGCGACGCATCCCGGTCTCGTCGCGTCCGTCGGGAACGAGGCGCTTGCCGCCGGCGGCAAGCGGCTGCGCCCCCTGCTCGTCTTTCTCTCCACGCCTGCGAGCGAGGAGCCGTCGATCGCCGCCGGTGTCGCGGTCGAGCTCGTGCACATGGCGACGCTCGTCCACGATGACCTCATCGACCGCGCGCACTTCCGCCGCGGCAAGGTGGCTGCGTGGTCGACGTATGGCGCAGAGGCCGCGCGCGCGACCGGCGACTACCTGTTCGCGCGTGCGTTCGCCGAGCTCACTGCGACCGGCGACGCGGACGCGGTGGCGATCCTCGCCGATGCGACGCTCTGCCTCGCGCGCGGCGAAGCGCTGCAACGGACGCAGACGCACGATCCGGCAACCACCGTCGACGCCTACCTCGAGCGCTGCGCGCTCAAGACCGGGAAGCTGTTCGAGGCGGCGTGCCGGCTCGGCGGCGGGCCCGGCGAGTATGGTCTCGCGCTCGGCGTCGCGTTCCAGATCAGCGACGACGTCCTCGACTGTGCCGGCACCACGATCGAGACCGGGAAGATCGCCGGCACCGACTTGCGAGACGGCACGCCGACGCTGCCGCTGCTGCTCGCCGCGCAGCACGACGTCGTCGTGCGCGAGGCGCTCGCGGGCGGGCCGCTCGACGGCGCGCTCGTGCGGGTTGCCGCGAGCGGCGCTCTGGAGCGTTCCCGCGAGGTCGCGCTCGACTACGCTAGGCGCGCCCGTGCGTGCCTCAACGGCCAGCTCCACCGCGATGAGCTCGAATCGTTGACGCACGCGGTCGTCGACCGAGAGAGGTAGGCAGGTTGGCAGTCCTCGACACGCTGGAGACCTTCGCTCCCATCCGGGAGAAGATCGAGGTGGGCGAGCGGCTCGATTTCGAGGACGGTGTCGCGCTGCTGGAGTCGGACGACCTGCTCGCGCTCGGCGAGCTCGCCGATTTGGCGCGAAGGCAACGGGGCGGCGGCGACGAGGTCTTCTTCGTCCAGAACCTCTATCTCAACCAGACGAACGTCTGCCGCGTGAAGTGCAAGTTCTGCGCGTTCGCGAAGACGCAGAAGCAGGAGGACTCGTACACGCTGACGGCGGACGAGCTCGCCGCCGACGCCGCCGAGACCTATGAGCACGCGCAGTTCACCGAGATCCACTGCGTCAACGGCGAGAACCCGCACGTCGACCTCGAGTTCTACGCGGACGTGCTGCGGAAGCTGAAGGCGGCGCTCCCCGACGTCCATCTCAAGTTCTACACGGCGTCCGAGATCCACCACATGTCGAAGCTCGAGGGCTGCAGCCACGAAGAGGTGCTGCGCGTCCTCAAGGACGCGGGCCTCGGCTCGCTGCCCGGCGGCGGCGCGGAGATCTTCGCCGACCGCGTCCGCAAGCTCATCGCACCGGGCAAGGAGCATTCCGACGAGTGGTTCGACGTGCACGACAAGGCGCACCGCATGGGCATCCCGACGCACTGCACGCTTCTGTACGGCCACGTCGAGACGCTCGAGGAGCGCGTCGACCACATGCTGCGCCTGCGCGCGCAGCAGGACGAGACCGGCGGCTTCCTCGCGTTCATCCCGCTCGCGTTCCATCCCGAGAACACAGTGTTCGAGCGCCGCGGCTTCAAGTTCACGACCGGCGCCGACGACCTGAAGATGATCGCGGTGTCGCGCCTGTTGCTCGACAACATCCCGAATGTAAAGGCCTACTGGATCATGATGGGGATGCCGATGGCGCAGGTCGCGTTGCACTTCGGCGCGAACGACGTGCAGGGCACGGTCGTGCGCGAACAGATCTTCCAGGCGGCCGGCGCGACGAGCGGCACCGAGCAGAAGGTCGGCGAGCTCGTGCACTTCATCCGGGAAGCAGGCCGCGTGCCGGTGCAGCGCGACACGCTCTACAACGAACTGCGTCGATGGTGAGCCTCGCCACCTACGAGCTTGCGCCCGACGTCCTATGGGTCGGAACTCTGCCCGGGATGATGTGCCGCGGTGCGGAGCAGGTCAACGCGAGACTCGACCAGATCCGCGCGAGCGGGCGGACTTTCGACCCCGAGGTCCTCGCGGAACGCGACGGTGTGGTCCTGATCGACCCGCACGTCGACGTACCGCCGCAGCTCAACCCCGAGCTGCATCAGATCCTGATCCTCCGCGACGACGTCGTCGAGGAGATCCGCGACTATCCCACCCGCGCCGCAGCGCAGGCTGCGTTCGAGGCTATGTGGTGAAGCTCGGACGCATCTCGTACGTGAACATGGCGCCGGTCTTCTACCGCGTCGACACCGAGGTGGAGGAGGTGCTGGGCGTCCCGACCGAGCTGAACCGGCTGCTGATCGAGGGCGACCTCGACACGGCGCCGATCTCGTCGATCGAGTACGCGCGCAATGCAGACAAGCTGAAGCTGCTGCCGCGTCTGTGCGTCGCGTCCGAGGGCGCGGTCGAGTCGATCCAGCTTGTGTCGAAGAAGCCGCTCGAACAGGTTCGCGTCATCGCGATCACGCCGGAGTCGGCGACGTCGGTCGTCCTGACGAAGGTGCTGCTGCCCGAAGCGGAGCACGTTCCGCTCGGCGAGGACGCGGACGCGAAGCTGCTCATCGGCGATGCTGCGCTCAAGTCCGCGTTCGAGGACCCGACGCCGCACTTCGACCTCGGCCGGCTGTGGCTGGAGCGCACGGGCCTGCCCATGGTCTTCGCCGTGTGGGCGTGCCCGGAGCCGCTCGCCGAGGGGCTCGCGGAGCTCGAAGACGCGCTCGTCGCCTCCGTCCGCCTCGCGCGCGCCGAGCCGGAGCAGCTCGCCTTCGAGGCCTCCGAGCGCTACGGGTACCCGGCCGGCTTCCTCGCCCGCTACTTCGAGAAGCTGCGCTACCGCTTCGGCCCGCGCGAGCGCGCCGGCCTGTACACATTCCTCGAGATGGCGCGCGACGCCGGCGAGCTCGACGTCGTCCCGGAGTTGCGCTTCGTGCAGACGACGGGCGCCGCGGTCGCATGAACGAGACGCTCGAGAAGGCACTCGAAGGCGAGCGCATCACCGACGACGAGGCGGTCGCGCTGCTCCGCTCTCGCGATCTCGTGTCCGTCGGACGCGTCGCGAACGAAATGCGGAACCGAAAGCACGATCCCGAGCGCGTCACCTTCATCATCGACCGCAATCTCAACTACACGAACATCTGTTATACCGACTGCGACTTCTGCGCGTTCTATCGCCGACCCGGCGACACGCGCGAGGGCTACCTCCTGCCGAAGGCGGTCATCTTCAAGAAGATCGAGGAGACGCTCGCGCTCGGCGGCACGGGCCTGCTCATGCAGGGCGGGCATCACCCCGACCTCGGCGTCGAGTACTACGAGGATCTCTTCAGCTCGATCAAGGCGAAGTACAAGATTCACCTGCACGCGCTGTCCCCATCGGAGGTGCAGCATGTTGCGCGCCGTTCGAAGCTGACCATCCCAGAGGCGCTGACGCGGCTGCGCGATGCCGGGCTCGACTCGATCCCGGGCGGCGGCGCGGAGATCCTCGTCGACCGCGTGCGCAAGATCATCGCGCCGAAGAAGACGAAGACGAGCGAATGGCTCGGCGTCATGCGCGACGCTCACCGCCTCGGCATCTCGACGACCGCGACGATGATGTACGGCCACGTCGAGACGCTCGAGGAACGCGTCGAGCACATGCGTCGCATTCGCGAGCTGCAGGACGAGACGGGCGGCTTCCGCGCGTTCTTCTCCTGGACGTTCCAGGACGACGGCAACCGCATGGGCGCGCAGGTACCCGTCGAGTCGCGGCCGACGTCGTTCGACTATCTGCTCACGCAGGCGGTGTCACGCATCTATCTCGACAACGTGCCGCACATCGGCTCGTCGTGGGTCACCCAGGGCAAGAAGATCGGCCAGGTGGCGTTGCAGTTCGGAGCCGACGACCTCGGCTCGGTGATGATCGAGGAGAACGTCGTCTCCGCCGCCGGCACGACGTACCGCACGACGACGGATGAGTTCGTGCACCTGATCAGGTCGCTGGGAAAGACGCCGGTGCAGCGAGACACGCTGTACCGCGACGTCCGCGTCTGGAACTAACCGCGGCTCACGGACACGACGAGAGCGCGCCGGACCACATCTCGTCCGGCGTGTCGCCCATCCCGTAGATCGCGTCGAGGAACGCGAGGAATGCGCGGGCCTTCTTCATCTCCGCGCAGGTCACTCTCACGGGCGGCCCGAATCCGACGTCGAGCCAGACGACGGGATTGCCGAACACATCGACCTGCGGCGGCGCCGCGAGTCCTGCACGCGACAGCAGGCGCTTCGTCCCGATGTTCTTGATCGCGAAGTAGAACGTGAACGTCGTCTTGCCGCCCTTCGTCTTCGGCCTCGTCATGCCGCCGGCGAGACGCTCGTCGGGACTGGGATGCCCGTACGCGATCGGCGTGAGCTTCCCCATCTTCGCGCCCGGCTTCAGATGGCCGCTGACCGCGACGGAGAAGAACGAGACCTTGCCCGGCGCCGGGAACTTCAGCGTGATCGGCGGCCCGAGTGGGCTGCCCGACGGGAAGCCGCGAGGAGGTGACGCGCTCGCAGCCGAAGCGCCGAAGAGCATCAGAGCCGAGACCGCCGCCATGAGGGTTGCCTGCCTCATTTCGTGGCGACAATTACATAGTTCGGCGTTCACATTCAAGGGCTACGCTCCCCCAGGGTCGTGCTCCGCAAGCTGCTCATCGTCGTCTTTGCCGCCGGCGCACTCGCGCTGCCTGCGGATGCGCAGACGTCGACGTCGACGTTGCTCATGCCGGGCGTCACCTATCAGCGGCAGGTCACCTTCACCTCGCGCGGCCCGGTCGTGCTCGACGTCGTCACCGCGCCGAAGCCGGACGGGTCGCTCTACACCCTCGGTCCCGCGCTCCCGCACGGCACGCTCTTCGGGACGGAGCCGCTCACAGGGATCGAGAAGGACGCGAGCGGTGCCGCGACCGCCGTCGGCGTGAACGGAGACTTCTTCACGGGCAGTGGGCCGCCGACCGGAATCGTCATGCGCAGCGGCGCGCTCGACGCCGCCCCGATCTCTTCGCGCTCGAGCCTCGTCATCGCTCCCGACGGCACGCTCACGGTCGGGCAAGTCGCGTTCGACGGGACTTGGCGCGGCTCGAGCCAGCGGCGCCAGCTCGACTTGAACGACAAGTCGGTGTCGGGGCACACGACGCTCTATACGTCTGCGTGGGGCGCGAAGACGCCGCCCGAGGACGGCGTCGTAGAGGACGTCATCGGCTCGCTTCCGCCGCTGCAGCCGAACGCCGTTGCGAGCGGCGTCGTCACCGAGCAGGACGGAGCCGGTGGCATTCCGATCCCACCCGGTGGCGCTGTGCTCGTGGCGCGCGGCGCGCAAGCGCAGTACCTGAGCGCCGAAGCGCCGCCCGGTCAGACCGTCGAGATACGGCCGACGTTGACCCCCAACCTGAACGGCAAGCTCGCGGCCATCGGCGGCGGCCCC
>DATBQM010000063.1:0-81489 GCA_036560805.1 Gaiellaceae bacterium
TCGGGCTGCATCAACGCGCTCATCACGTCGATCCTGCTGCGCTCGACGCCGGACGAGGTGCGCATGATCCTCATCGATCCGAAGCGAATCGAGCTCAACCACTACGAGTCGATCCCGCATCTGCTGACGCCGGTCGTCTCGAGCCCGAAGGAGGCGGCGGCGGTGCTCGCGAACTGCCTCGCCGAGATGGAGCGCCGGTACGAGCGGCTCTCGTCGGTGCGCGCCCGCAACCTGAACGAGGCGAACCGCGCGTTCCGCCAGCGGGGCGAGCCGACGCTGCCGTACCTGCTCGTGGTCATCGACGAGCTCGCGGACATGATGATGGTCGCGCCGCAGGCGGTCGAGGACGCCGTCATCCGGCTGGCGCAGAAGTCCCGCGCCGTCGGCATCCACCTCGTGCTCGCGACGCAGCGCCCTTCGGTCGACGTGATCACCGGGATGATCAAGGCGAACGTCCCGTCGCGGATCGCGTTCGCGGTCTCGTCGCAGACGGACTCCCGCGTCATCCTCGACACGAACGGTGCAGAGGCGCTGCTCGGCCAGGGCGACATGCTGTTCAAGCCGCTCGGCACCTCGCGGCTCCAGCGCGTGCAGGGCGCCTACGTCTCCGAGGAGGAGATCGCGCTCGTCGTCGAGCAGACCAGGCAGCGGGAGCAGGTGCTCGATGAGGGCTACCTCGAGCTGCCGGAGGTCTTCGCGGAGCCGGGGGACGACGGGGAGCACGGCGAGTTCGACCCGGACGACGATCCGCTGCTCGACAAGGCGATCGAGATCGTCGTCCAGACGCAGACCGCGTCGGTCTCGCTCCTCCAACGCCGTCTGCGCGTCGGCTACACGCGGGCGGGGCGCCTCATCGACATGCTCGAGCGCCGCGGGATCGTCAGCGGCTACGAGGGCTCGAAGCCGCGCCGTGTCCTCGTCGACGAATCCGCCTTGTTACAGCGATAGGACCTTCCAACTCCGTGTAAACCGGGCTAGGATCGCTCGGATCGGGTTTTAACGGACTAGGAGGGCAAGTGAAAGTTTCACGCTGGATAGCGCTGGCAGGCGTGGCCGTTTTGGCCTCGTCGATTGCGGCGAGCGCGGCGCTCGGCGGCGGCAAGTCGCCGGCTGCCAAGAAGAGCTCGTTCACGGCAGCGCTCGTGAGCGACATCGGCCGGTTCACGGACAAGGGCTTCAACCAGAACCAGCTGAAGGGCCTGAACCTGGCGAAGGCGAAGCTCGGCGTCAGCACCCTCGCGTTGCAGTCGAACTCGACAAGCGACTACGCGCCGAACTTCAACACCGCCGTCCGCAAGGGCGCGAAGCTCGTCGTCGCAGCAGGCTTCCTGCTCGCGAGCACGGAGGCGACATACGCGAAGAAGTTCCCGAACGTCGACTTCGCGATCACGGACTACACGGTGCACACGTCGCCGTTCGCCGACAAGAAGGGCAACGTCCTGCCCGCATACCAGAAGAACGTCGAGGGCTTGACGTACATGGCGAACGAGTCGGGCTGTCTCGTGGGCGTCCTCGCCGCGAAGATGGCGAAGAAGATGGGCGGTAACACCGTCGGCGCGGTCGGCGGCATCAAGATTCCGCCGGTCGACATCTGGATAGCCGGATTCAAGTACTGCGTCGACAAGGTCGCTCCGGGCATGAAGGTGCTCGTGCAGTACTCGAACGACTTCGTCGCGACCGACAAGTGCCAGACCGTTGCACAGAACGAGATCTCGCAGGGCGCGAAGGTGCTCTTCCAGGTCGCGGGCGGCTGCGGGCTCGGCACGCTGAAGGCCGCTGACGACGCGAAGATCTGGGGCATCGGCGTCGACGTCGATCAGTACGCCGACGCGAAGCGCGTGCTCACCAGCGGGATCAAGCGCGTCGACAACGGCGTCTACGACGCGATCCAGCAGGCGGCTGCCGGCCAGTTCAAGGGCGGCCAGGATCTCGTCTTCGACCTGAAGAACCACGGCATGGGCGTCGGCCGGATCTCGCCGGTCGTCCCGGCCTCGTGGATCAAGCTGATGAACTCGTACCGCGCTCGGATCGTTGCCGGCACGTTGAAGGTGCCGACGGCGCTCGGGTAGGTTCGACGGCAGCGAATCGGACAAGGGCGGGCCTCGTGCCCGCCCTTTCCGTCTTTCGGTTTAGGATCGTCAGCTAGTGGCCGACGACGTCGTCCTCGAGATGCGGGGCATCCGCAAGGTGTTCCCCGGCATCGTCGCCAACGACGACGTCAGCCTCGACGTCCGCCGCGGCGAAGTGCACGCACTGCTCGGGGAGAACGGCGCCGGGAAGTCGACGTTGATGAACATCCTGTACGGGCTGTACCGGCCGGATGGAGGCGAGATCCTCCTGCACGGCAAGCCGTCGACCTTCAACTCGGCTCGCGACGCGATCCAGGCCGGGGTCGGCATGGTGCACCAGCACTTCATGCTCATCCCCGTAATGACGGTGGCCGAGAACATCGTGCTCGGCGCCGAGCCGCGGGACGGTCTTTTCCTCGACGAGCGGGGGGCCGAGCGGGGCGTGCACGAGCTGTCGGAGCAGTTCGGGCTCGTCGTCGACCCGAGCGCGCTCGTGAGCGAGATCACCGTCGGCCAGGAACAGCGGGTGGAGATTCTGAAGGCGCTGTACCGCGGCGCCGACATCCTCGTCCTCGACGAGCCGACCGCCGTCCTGACGCCCCAGGAGGCGAAGGAGCTCTTCGCGATCATCCGCAGCCTGCAGGCGGACGGAAAGTCGATCATCTTCATCACCCACAAGCTGAACGAGGTGCTGGAGATCGCCGACCGCATCACCGTGCTGCGGCGCGGCAAGGTGATCGAGACGGTCCCGCGCGAGGGCGCGACCGAGGCGACGCTCGCGCGCGCGATGGTCGGACGCGAGGTGCTCCTCCGTGTCGAGAAGGCCCCGTCGCAGCCGGGCGACGTGCTCCTTAGGGTGGATGACCTGCACGTGACCGACGAGCGCGGCATCGCCAAGGTGCGCGGCGTCTCGTTCGAGGTGCGCGCGGGCGAGATCGTCGGAATCGCCGGGGTGGACGGCAACGGCCAGACGGAGCTGATCGAGGCCATCACGGGACTCCGAAAGATCGACGGCGGCGCTGTCACCGTCGGCGAGCGGACGATGCACTCGGCGTCGGCGCGCGAGATGCTCGATGCGGGTGTCGGTCACATCCCGGAGGACCGCCAGCGCCGCGGTCTCGTGCTCGAGTTCAGCATCGCCGAGAACATCGCGCTCCACGACTATGCGAAGCCGCCCGATGCGAAGTGGGGATGGCTCTTCCCGGCCCGGATGGTCCAGTTCGCTGCGGGACTGATCCGGGAGTTCGACGTGCGCGGCGGCGGCCCGCTGACGCGCGCCGGTGGCCTTTCCGGCGGCAACCAGCAGAAGGTGGTCGCTGCGCGGGAGATCGCGCGCGACCCGAAGGTGTTGATCGCGGCGCAACCGACGCGCGGCCTCGACGTGGGCGCGATCGAGTACCTGCACCGACGGATCGTGACCGAGCGCGACGAGGGTCGCGCGATCCTCCTCGTGTCGCTCGAGCTGGAAGAGATCCTCTCGCTCTCCGACCGCATCCTCGTCATCTACGAGGGCGAAATTGCCGGCGAGCACACCGGCGAGGTCTCCGAGGAGCAGATCGGCCTGGAGATGCTCGGCGGCGCCGAGCGGAGCGCGGCGTGACGGCGGATCCCAACATCCCACCGATCACGCCGGAGGAGGCGGCCGAGACGGGCACGCTCGCTGCGCGGATCGCGCTGAAGCAGCGCGCCGGCGGAGTCGCGGTACCTGTCCTCACTGCCGTGGTCGCGTTCCTCCTGGGCGGGTTCGTCGTCCTCGCCACCGGTCACAACCCGCTGCTCGCCTACCGCGACATCTTCAACGGCGCCGGGCTCAACTGGATCTTCCATCCGACGACCAATGTCGCGAACACCGCTGCGTACAACCTGACGCAGACACTGCTGCAATCGACGACGCTCATCCTGACCGGGCTCGCGGTCGCGTTCGCGTTCCGCTGCGGCATGTTCAACATCGGCGGCCAAGGCCAGTACTTCGTCGGGCTGTACGTCGCCAACTGGCTGGGGTTCGACTTCCAGCACATGGCGCCGCTGCCGCACGTCCTCATCGCAATCGGCGGAGCCACTCTTGCAGGCGCGTTGTGGGCGGGCATCGCCGGGTTCCTGAAGGCGACGGTCGGCGCGCACGAGGTGATCTCCACGATCATGCTCAACTGGATCGCCATTTGGATGGGCGAGTGGCTCTTCGGCGACGGCGGACCGCTGCAGAACGTCGCCAACAACACCGTCCCGATCTCGAACGACGTCGCCTCGAGCGCGCAGCTGCCCGTCTTCTGGGGCGTTCAGCAGCTGCAAGGGCTCGACATCGGCTTCTTCGTCGCGCTCGCGGCGCTCGTCGTCTTCTGGATCATGCTCAACAGGACGACGCTCGGCTACGAGGTACGCGCCGTCGGGTTCAACCCGGAGGCCGCGGCGTACGGCGGCATCAACGTGAAGAAGAACCTCGTGCGCGCGATGGCGATCTCCGGCGGGTTCGCCGGACTCGCCGGCGCGATCGACATGACCGGCTACCTGTACCACTTCGGTGTGTCGGATATTCCGGTCTCGAACGTCGGCTTCCTCGGCATCGCGGTCGCGCTCCTAGGGCGCAACACCGCAGTCGGCACAGGTCTGGCCGCGCTCCTTTTCGGCGGGCTTCTCTTCGGCACGACGCATGGCCTGTCGTCGAACGTGATCCAGCCCGAGCTCGCCGGCAACCTGACGTCCATGATCCAGGGGCTGATCGTGCTCTTCGTCGGAGCCGACGTGCTCATCCTGTACGTCTGGAACACGCGGAAGAAGCTCCGGCTGAGACCCGCCGCATGACGACGTGGACGCAGGGGCTCGAGAACCCTGTGAGCGCGCGGCTGCGGGATCCGGCCACGAGCGGTTACGCCGGCCTCGTGCTCGGTGTTTTCGCCGCGTTCCTGGCGATCCCGCCGATCGAGGCTCGGACGACCACGTGGCCGATCGTCGTCGGCGTCGTCGCGGTGGTGCTCGGCATCTGGACGGTCACGCGCAGGCGGCACCGGCTCGGGTACGGCGCGGTCGCCGCCGGCCTCCTCGGCATCGGCCTGGGCATCCTCGCCACGCGTTCCGGCACGGGGAACCTCGAAGCGGTGTTCAATGCGTCGCTCATCGCGCAGACGTTCGCGTTCTCGACGCCGCTCGTCTTCGGCGCCATCGCCGGCATGTTCTCCGAGCGCAGCGGCGTGGTGAACATCGGGCTCGAGGGGATGATGCTGATGGGCGCCTTCTGGGGCGTCTACGGCGCCGACAAGGGGAGCACGTGGGTCGTCGGGCTCATCGTGGGCATGGCGTCGGGAGGCCTCCTCGCACTCGTGTACGGGTTCTTCGCCATTCACCTGCGTGCCGACCAGATCGTCGGCGGCACCGCGGTCAACTTCCTCGCGCTCGGCATCACCGGGTACTTCTTCTTCCAGATCTACCACGGCAACTACGTGCCGCAGGGCGTCTCCAACATTCCGAACGTGCGCATCCCCGGCTTGGCGAGCGTCGGCTTCCTCGGGCCGGCGATCGGCGACCTCAACCTCATGATCTGGGCGAGCTTCGTGCTCGTGATCGTCTCGTACTTCGTCGTCTTCAAGACGCCGATCGGCTTGCGCATCCGCGCATGCGGCGAGCATCCGCGCGCGGCCGATACGGTCGGGATCAACGTGTACGCCGTGCGCTACGGCTGCGTCGTCCTCTCCGGCCTCCTCGCAGCGGCCGGCGGCGTCTATCTCTCGGACGGATTCGGCGGAGGCACGTTCACCGAGAACATGACGGAGGGACGCGGCTTCATCGCGCTCGCGGCGATGATCTTCGGGAACTGGCGCCCAGCCGGGGCCTTCGGCGCAGCCGTCCTCTTCGGCTTCTCGAGCGCCGTTGCGCTTCGTCTGCAGGTGTACTCCGCCTCGGCGTCTACCCTGTTCAACGTGCTTCCCTACGTGTTGACGCTGATCGCCGTGGCAGGCGTGATCGGCCGTACCGTTCCGCCAGCAGCCGATGGCAAGCCGTACCGTAAGCAGTAGCCGCCCCAACCACCGTGCCTCGCTCGCGCTCCTCGCGGCGCTGTGCGGGGTGCTCGTGGTGCCGGCCGCGGTTCTGGTCTCGCGACAGACGGGGAAGATCCATCTCCTCGACGCGGTCTGGGCGATCCCGATTGCCATGGTGCTGAGCGTCGGCGCGCTTCTCCTCGCCCGCGGGGCGCACGGGAGGATCCGGCGGACGCTCGAGCGGGCCGGGGGAGCGGGACGCCTGCGTGCGACCCGCTGGCTCGCGGTCGCGGGGATCTGCGTGGCCCTCTCGGCCGCGATCGCGGTCGGGTTCTACGAGCTCCTCGTCCGGCTAGAGCACTAGCCGCCGATCGAGACCATGCGCTCGATCGCAAGCCGGGCCTTACCGGCCGTCTCGGGATCGACTGTGATCTCGTGCTGCAGGTCACGGAGCGAGTCGCGCACCTTCTCGAGCGTCGTCACCTTCATGAAGCGGCAGACTGCGTCCTCGCGCACCGGCTCGAACCGCTTGCCCGGCGCTTCCTTCTCGAGCCGGTGGAGGATGCCCGTCTCGGTGGCGACGAGGAAGCGCTGCGTCGGCGAGCGCCGCGCGTAGTCGACCATCTTCTCGGTCGAGAGGATCTGCGTCCGGTCGCTTCCGAATGCCATCGCCTGGCTTGCACAGCCGCACTCCGGATGCACGAGCAGCTCCGCGTCCGGCGCCTCGCGCTCCCAGCGCTCGATGTCGGAGGGCCGGATGCCCGCGTGCACGTGGCACTCGCCCATCCAGATGGTGAGCTTCCGTCCGGTCACGCGCTCGAGCCAGAGCCCGAGATACATGTCGGGCAGGAAGAGGATCTCCTGGTCCGCGGGAATCGCGTCGATGACGGCACGCGCATTCCCCGACGTGCAGCAGTAGTCGCTCTCCGCCTTCACTTCGGCGGTGGTGTTCACGTATGAGACGACGACCGCACCGGGATGCTGCGCCTTCCAGTCGCGCAGCTGCTCCGCCGTGATCGACGCGGCGAGCGAGCAGCCGGCGCCGAGGTCGGGCAGGAGCACCGTCTTGTCCGGGCTGAGGATCGCCGCCGTCTCCGCCATGAAGTGGACGCCGCAGAAGACGATCACCTCGGCGTCGGTCGCCGCCGCCTCGCGCGAGAGGCCGAGCGAGTCGCCGACGACGTCGGCGACGTCCTGCACCTCGGGCCGCTGGTAGTTGTGGGCGAGGATGACAGCCTCGCGCTCTGCGGCGAGCTCGCGGATCTCCTCGTGCAGTGTCGTGACGGTCATTCGACCTCCAGTGAGACGTGGAGCGAGCGTGCGCCGTGCGTGAGCGCGCCCACGGAGATGTAGTCGACGCCGGTCTCGGCGTACGACCGAACGGTTGCGAGCGAGATGCCGCCCGACGCCTCGAGCTTCGCGCGGCCGGCGTTCAGCGCGACGGCGTCGGCGATCTGCTCGGGGCTCATGTTGTCCAGCAGGATCCGCTCGATTCCGACATCGAGCGCCTCGCGCACCTGCTCGAGCGTCTCGGCCTCGACCTCGACGCCGCCGGTGCCGTTCAACTTGCCGACTGCAGCGGTGATGCCGCCCGCGATGCGGAGGTGGTTCTCCTTCACGAGGACCGCGTCGTACAGACCGGCGCGATGGTTGGCGCCGCCGCCGCAGCGCACCGCGTACTTCTCGAGCGCGCGGAGGCCAGGCGTCGTCTTGCGCGTGTCGAGGATCGTCGCGCCGGTCCCGTCCGTGAGCTCGACGAAGCGGCGCGTGAGGGAGGCGATTCCGCACAGGCGGCCGAGGAGGTTGAGCGCGACGCGCTCCCCGGTGAGGACCGCGCGGGCCGGCCCGTCGATGTCGGCGAGCACGGCGGGGACGTCGGTGACCGCGACGCCGTCCTCGACGAGTTGCTCGACGCGGACCGAGGTGTCGACGGCCTCGAACACGGCGGCTGCGATCGCCACGCCGCAGACGACTCCCGGTTCCTCGAGGAGGAGTTGCGCGCGGCACCGCGCGTCCGCCGGGACGAGCACCGCGGTCGTCCTGTCCCCGCTGCCGACGTCCTCGGCGAGCGCGGCCGTGACGACGCGGTCGATGTCTGCGGGCGTCAGCTCCATCGCTCCAGCTCGGGTTCGCAGCCGGGACGGAGGACGAGGTGACCGGCAAGCGTGGTGTCCTCGGCGGGGAAGTCCTCCCGGAAGTGAACGCCGCGGCTTTCGGCGCGCGCGAGCGCGCTGCGGGCGATGAGCCGCACGAGCTCGTTCGGCGAGTCGAGTAGACGTGACAGGCCGCCCGCGTTGCGGATGAGCCCCGCGTCGCGCCACAGGCCCTCGCCATCCGGTGTCAGACACGGCGGCTCGGTGTCTGACACCAAGGCCGGCCCATCCAGCGCGGAAAGCGCGGCACGCCGGCCGAAGACGAGGCACTCGAGCAGCGAGTTCGACGCGAGCCGGTTGGCGCCGTGCACGCCCGTGCACGCGCACTCGCCCGCCGCGTACAGCCCGGGAACGGTCGTCCGTCCGTCGAGATCGGTGGCGATGCCGCCGATCGCGTAATGCGCGGCGGGGGAGACGGGGATCGGCTCGCCGGCCGGGTCGTAACCGGCGCGCTCGAGCGTCGCCATCAGCGACGGGTACCGCCCTCGCTCGATCGCGCGCAGGTCGAGGGTCGCGCCGTCGCGCGCAGCGATCGCGCGCGCGACGACGTCGCGTGGCGCAAGCTCGTCGGTGAAACGCTCGCCGTCGTCGTCGAGGAGTGTCGCACCGGCGCCGCGCAGCGCCTCGGACAGGAGAAAGCCGTCGTCCAGCAGCGCCGTGGGATGGAACTGCACGAGCTCGAGATCGGCGAGCGCCGCGCCCGCCGCGCGGGCGAGCAGCAGTCCTTCGCCGACCGCGCCGCGTGGGTTCGTCGTCCGCTCCCAGAGCGCGGCGTACCCACCGGTCGCGAGCATGACGGCGCGCCCGTCGAGCGAGGAGAGGGAGTCGATGCGCTCGCCCGCCGCAATCTCGATGCGTGGGTGCTCGCGCACGCGCGAAGCCAACACCTCCGCGATGTGCCGGCCGGTCTCCGCGCCGCCCGCGTGCACGACACGGCTGCGCGAATGGCCGCCTTCGCGCCCGAGGCCGTCGTCGAACTCGACGCCGAGCTCCACGAGGTCGGCGATCCGCTGCGGCGCCTCGCGCGTGAGCAGCTCGACGGCGCTCTCACGGCAGATGCCGCGCCCGGCCGCGAGCGTGTCGGCGGCATGGAGCGCCGGGTCGTCGTCGGGGCCGACGGCGGCCGCGACGCCGCCCTGGGCGGCCCAGCTGTTGGACGAGTCGACCGCGCCCTTGGCGACGACGAGGACGGAGCCGCCCGCGTCGGCCGCGGTCAGTGCGGCCGTCAGGCCGGCGACCCCTGCGCCCACGATTGCAACGTCGTGATGCAGTTTCATCCTCAAAGGCGATAACCTATGGGCGAGTGTACACGGTTCCCGACTCCCGAGCGAAAACAGCGGCGCATGCGGTGCTGGCCGTGGTCCTGCAGGTGCGGGACGGGCGGCTCCAGGCGCTTCTGTGGCAGCGTGCTCGCGACCCGTACGCAGGCGCCTGGGCGCTCCCCGGCGGCGTCCTCGAGGCGGACGAGACGCTGGAGGAGTCCATGCGCCGGCACCTGGCGGCCAAGGTGGACGTGCGCGAGGTCTCGCACCTGGAGCAGCTCGAGACCCGGAGCGACCCCGACCGAAACCCCGCGCACCGCGAGCTCGCGACCGCCTTCCTCGGTCTCGTCCCGAGCGACGCCGACCCGGCCCTTCCGGCGGATACACGCTGGCGCCCGGTGGATGCCCTCCCGACCCTCGCCTTCGACCACGAGCCGATCCTGCTGGCCGCGCGCGAGCGCCTGCGCGGGAAGCTCTCGTACACCAACCTCGGATTCGCGCTCGCGCCGGCGGAGTTCACCATGGCCGAGCTTCGCGACCTGTACACCGCCGCGCTCGGCCATCCCGTCTCCGCCACGAACCTCCAGCGTGTTCTCCTGCGGCGCCGGCTGCTCGAGGACACAGGCCGCCAGCGCCACTTCGGCAGCGGCGGGGGACGGCCGGCGACGCTGTACCGGTTCGGCTCGAGCGAGCTCGAGATCACCGACCAGTTCGCAGTCCTCCGTCCGCCTACAATCTCGACGTAGATGTTCGAGCTCGGCAACAGTCTGCGAGAGGCCCGCGCCCGCCAGGGGCTCGAGCTGTCGCAGGCCGAGCTGGCGACGAAGATCCGCGGGAAGTACCTGCGCGCGCTCGAGGAGGAGCACTTCGAGGTGCTCCCGGCCGAGACATACATCAAGGGGTTCCTGCGCGCGTACGCCGACTTCCTCGGGCTCGACGGGCAGCTGTACGTGGACGAGTACGAATCGCGCTTCGTCGCCGAGAGCTTCGACGACGCGCCCGCGCGCCGCGCGTCGACACAGCGGCGTCACCGGGAGCTCAGCTTCGAACGTCGCGCCGTGGTGCTTGCGCTCGTCGGCGTGAGCGCGCTCGCCGCGCTCGTCATCGTCGCGTGGAAGTTCGGCGGCTCGTCGCCGCAGGCGCCGTCGTTGCTGCCGGCGGTCTCGAGCGCGCCGAAGGGCCTCGTCTTCTCGGGCGGCGGGACGTACATCGAGGTGCGTCACAGCTCTCGCGAAGGCAAGCTTCTGTACCAAGGCACGCTCCGCGGCGGCGAGTTGACGGCCGTCGCCGGCACGCGCTTCTGGATCCTGCTTCGACATCCGCACGCGCTTCGCATGACCCTCGACGGAAAGACGGTGTCGCTGCCGTCGCGCGCGACACTGCGCGTGATCGTCACTCCGACGAGCACCTCGCTCGCCGGTTGAGCGCGCGCCCGCGCGCGATCGTCGTCGTCACGGGCAGCGAGCTCGTGCGCGGCGAGCGAACCGACCGCAACGGGCCCTTCCTCGCATCGGAAGCGCTTCGCCTCGGGCTCGAGCCGGCACGCATCGTCATCGTCGGAGACGCCCCCGACGAGCTCGAGGCGGCGCTGCGCGAGGGGATCGAGGCCGACGTGTGCCTCGTCTCCGGTGGGCTCGGCCCGACGCACGACGACCGCACGGTCGAGATGGTCGCGCGCGCGCTCGGGCGCGTCCTGCACGTCGACGGCGAGCTCGAGCAGCAGATCGAGTCGGTCTCGCGCGCGGCGGCGGAGCGGTTGCAGCGTCCGTACGCCGATTTCCAGGCCGGCGTCACGAAGCAGGCGACGATTCCCGACGGCGCGCTCTCGCTCGGCCTCGCCGGCACCGCGCCGGGGCTGCTCGTCGAGCACGGCGGGAAGGTGGTCGTCGTTCTGCCCGGGCCGCCGGGCGAGCTGCAGCGGCTGTGGCCGAACGCGCTCGAGACCGATGCGTTCCGCACACTGCTCTCGCGCACGCAGGCGCCCGGCCGCCGCGTCCTCCGCTTCTTCGGCGTGAGCGAGTCGGCGGTGGCCCGCGCACTCGCCGAGGCGGGCGGCGACGGCGACGGGGTGGAGGCGACCATCTGCGCGCGCGACTTCGAGATCCACGTCGACCTCGTGGTCGAGCCCGGCTCGGAGGCCCGCGCGGACGCGCTCGAGACAGCGCTGCTGCCGCCGATCGAGCGCTGGCTCTACTCCCGCGACGAGCGACCGATCGAGGAGCACGTCCTTTCGCTCTGCCGAGCGCGAGGACTACGGCTGTGCACTGCGGAGTCGGAGACCGGCGGCCTCGTTGCGGCGCGATTGACGTCGATCCCGGGAGCGAGCGACGTGTTCGCCGGCGGGGTCGTCGCGTACGCGAATGGCGTGAAGGAGGCCGCGCTCGGCGTGCCGGCCGCCCTCCTGGCCGCCCACGGTGCCGTCTCCGCGGAGGTGGCCGAGGCGATGGCGCGCGGAGCGCGCGAGCGGCTCGGCGCCGACGTGGCCGTCGCAGTGACCGGTATTGCCGGCCCGGGCGGCGGGACGGAGGAGAAGCCGGTCGGCCTCGTGTACCTCCATGCGGAAGGGCCGGACGGCGGCGTCGCGCGCGAGCTCACCTTCCCAGGCGACCGCGCGTCCATCCGCGCGCGCAGCGCGGTGCTGGCGCTCCACCTCGTCCGGCGCCTGCTGACACGGAGCCGCGACGAAGCGGTATGACCCCGCCCACTAGCGTGGGTGCGGATGAACAGCTTCGGCTCTTTCTCGGCCTGCGCCTGCCCGAGCAGGCACTCGATGCCATCGAGACGTGGCGGCGCGAGCGGCTCGAGGGCATTCGCCTCGTCCCGCGCGCGCACCTGCACGTCACGCTCGCCTTCCTCGGTCGCCGGCCGGCGACCGACCTCTCAGACGTGCTCGAAGCGCTGCGCATGGCCGCCCGAGAGGCCCGGGGCGAGCTGCGGCTCACGCCCGTCCGCTACCGCGAGACGCGCAGCGTCGCCATGCTCGTGTGCGCCGACGAGGGCGGCCGGGCCGGGCTTCTCGCCGCCGATCTCCAGGGACGGCTCGAGCGGCTCGGCGTGTACCGGCGCGAGCCCCGGCCGTGGCTGCCGCACCTCACCGTGGGGCGATTCCGGGAGCGGCCAGGACTCCATCCCGAACTGGCGAATATGGGAACATATGTTCTCATTCCGTCCGACGCCTCTGCTTATCTGTCCCGGCTGCGTCCCAGCGGGGCGGAGTACGAGGTTCTCGCGTCCGTTGCCCTAGGAGGTCGATGAAGTGGACAAGAACGAAGCACTCGACGTCGCGCTCGGCCAGATCGAGCGCCAGTTCGGCAAGGGGTCGGTCATGAAGATGAACGACCGTGCCGCAGTCTCCGTCGGCGCCGTGTCGACAGGCTCGCTCGCCCTCGATCTCGCGCTCGGCGTCGGCGGCCTGCCCCGCGGCCGCGTCGTCGAGATCTTCGGGCCCGAGTCCTCGGGCAAGACGACGCTCGTCTACCACGTCATCGCGGAGGCGCAACGGCGCGGCGGCATCTGCGCGTTCATCGACGCCGAGCATGCGATGGACCCGGCGTACGCGAAGAGGATCGGCGTCAACATCGACGACCTCCTCGTCTCGCAGCCCGACACCGGCGAGCAGGGGCTCGAGATCTGCGAGCTACTCGTTCGCTCCGGCGCGCTCGACGTCGTCGCCATCGACTCCGTCGCGGCGCTCACCCCGAAGGCGGAGATCGAGGGAGAGATGGGCGACTCGCACGTCGGCCTCCAGGCGCGGCTCATGAGCCAGGCGCTGCGCAAGCTCGCCGGCACGCTCAACCGCACCGACACGATCTGCCTGTTCACGAACCAGCTGCGCGAGAAGATCGGCGTCATGTTCGGCAACCCCGAGACGACGCCGGGTGGCCGTGCGCTGAAGTTCTACTCGTCGGTACGGCTCGACATCCGCCGCATCGAGACGCTGAAGGAAGGCGTCGAGGCGTACGGCAACCGCGTGCGCGTGAAGGTCGTGAAGAACAAGGTCGCGCCGCCGTTCAAGCAGGCCGAGTTCGACATCATCTACGGCTCGGGTATCTCGTGGGAGGGCACCGTCCTCGACACGGGCATCGAGCGCAAGGCGGTGACGAAGTCGGGCTCGTACTTCAGCTTCGGCGACGAGCGGCTCGGTCAGGGCCGGCAGAACGCGACTGCGTTCCTGCGCGAGCATCCGGACGTGACGCAGCAGATCCTCCAGCGCATCCAGCTCGACCTGGGACCGGAGCAGATCGTGTCCGCACGGTTGCTGCCGATCCTCGACGAGCCGTCGTCGAACGGCAAGCCGACGAAGGCGGCCAAGGAGGAGGAAGAGGTCGAGGCCGAAGTCGCGGCGTGAGCATCGTCACCGCGCTGCGCGAGCGGCCACGGGGCCGCGTCGATGTCGAGCTCGACGGAGCTCCGTGGCGGAGCCTGCCCGCCGACGCGGTCGTCCGTACCGGCCTCCTCGTCGGGCGAGCGCTCGATCGCAGCACCGCGCGAACGCTCGCTCGGGAGCTGCGGCGAACGGACGCCCTGACGCGGGCGGCACGGGTGCTCCGGCATCGCGATCTGTCTCGGCGCGCGTTGGCCGAGCGCCTGCCGGCTCCGGCGCGGGAGGATGCCCTCGAGACGCTGGAACGCGGCGGGTATCTCGACGACACCCGGGCGGCGGCGGCGCGGGCGTCGTCGCTCGCCGGCCGCGGCTGGGGTGACGAGGGGATCCGCTTCCGGCTGGGGCAGGAGGGCTTCGCCGGGGAGCCGTTGGAAGCTGCGCTCGCCGCCCTCGAGCCGGAGCACGAGCGCGCCCGATCGCTGGCGGCAAAAGGGCGCAGCGAGCGCTGGCTGGCGGCGCGCGGATTTGCACCGGAGCCGTGATCGGCGGTACGATCCGGCACACGCTTCATCCAACGTTTTGCCTGCAAACGCGCTTTTCCGAAACGCTTCAGACGCTGTGAGAATCGACCTTTACCCCTTCTCGAAACGCCGGAGGCTGCCGCTGAGGTAGGGCGGCGCACGGCCGGCGCGCGTGCGTGCGCCGACACAGCTGGGCGACCGGAACGGCCGCGTGCAGGCGGAACCTCCACGTGAGGAGTCGCCCGTGCTGATCGCGATCGCAGCTGCCGGAGTCGTCGGAGGAGCGATTCTCGCGCTCATCGCCGCCCAGATCTTTGGCGCAACGCGGGTGGGGAAGGCGCGCCGGCAGCTCAGCGAGGAAGCCGAGACGCTCCGCCGCGAGGCGCAGATCGAGGCGCGCGAACTTGCTGTGAAGCTGCGGGCGGAGATAGACGCCGAGCTCGCAGACCGCCGCGCAGCCGTCGTGAAGATCGAGGAACGTGTGCTCGCACGAGAGGAGGAGGTCGAGCGGCGCCTCGTCGAGGTCGCACGGCGCGACCAGGGGATCAGCGACCGCGAGACGCATCTGCGCGCCCTCCAGGACGAGCTGAAGGAGGTGAAGCGCGCGCAGCAGTCCGCGCTCGAGCGCGTCGCCGGCATGACGCTGCCGGAGGCGAAGGCGCAGCTGCTGCAGCGTGGTGAGGAGCTCGTGCGGCACGACCTTGCGCGGCGCGTCCGCATGCTCGAAGAGGAGGCGCGGGCGGAGTCGAAGCGTCGCGCGCGCAACCTTGTCGCCGACGCGCTGCAACGCGTGGCGGCAAGCCACGCCGCGGAGACGACCGTCACGGTCGTCGAGCTGCCGTCCGACGACATGAAGGGGCGCATCATCGGCCGCGAAGGCCGCAACATCCGCGCGCTCGAGCACCTCACCGGCGTCGACTTCATCATCGACGACACGCCGCATGCCGTCGTCCTCTCGTCGTTCGACGGACTGCGGCGCGAGATCGCCCGGCTGACGCTCACGAAGCTGATCGAGGACGGCCGCATCCATCCGGCGCGGATCGAGGAGACGTACTATCAGTCGAAGGCGGAGCTCGAGGACATCGTTCGCCAGGCGGGAGAGCAGGCGGTGTTCGAGGCGAACTGCGGCCCGTTCCACGAGGAGCTGCAGAAGATCCTCGGGCGGCTGCGCTTCCGCACGAGCTACGGGCAGAACGTCCTCAAACACACGCTCGAGGTCGTGCATCTGACGGGGATCATGGCGACGGAGCTGGGGGCGAGCGTCCGGACGGCGAAGCGTGCGGCGATGCTGCACGACCTCGGCAAGGCGATGACGCACGAGATGGAGGGCTCGCATGCGCTCATCTCGGCCCAGCTCGCGCGGCGCTACGGCGAGCAGCAGGGCGTCGTCCACGCGATCGAGGCGCACCACTACGAAGTCCAGCCGCAGACGGTGGAGGCGGTGCTCGTCATCGCGGCGGACGCCATCTCCGCGTCGCGCCCGGGGGCGCGCGGCGAGAGTCTCGAGCACTACATCAAGCGGCTCGAGTCGCTCGAGGAGCTCGCAGCGGCGAAGCCGGGGGTGGAGAAGGTCTACGCGCTCCAGGCGGGCCGCGAGATTCGCGTCATCGTCGCGCCGCGGGACGTGAGCGACGAAGAGGCGGCGTTGTTGTCGCACGAGATCGCGCGCGAGATCGAGGACCAGCTCGAGTATCCCGGCCAGGTGAAAGTGACCGTCATCCGCGAGAGCCGAGCGGTCGACGTTGCGCGCAACCACGGCGGAAACGGCGAGCGCGAGCTCGAGGCGCCGGACCCCGAGCGCGACAGCGCCGAGATCGCCTAGCGATCAGCGGCGGAGAAAGCCGCGAAGCCGGATGTCGCGCGAGGACGCGCCGATGAGGATGCGGTACAGGCCCGGTGCCGCGTGCCAGCTCTGAGAGGTCGAATCCCACGTGGAGAACGAGCGGCGCGTGAGACCGATCGTCAGGCGCTTGCTGTGACCGGCGCGAAGGAAGACTTTCTCGTATCCCTGCAGCTGCTTCGGCGGCTCGCCCGCGACCGCCGGATCGTCCACGTACAGCTGGGGAACGTCGGAGCCGGCGCGCCGGCCGACGTTGCGGACCGTGAACGACACCGTGACGCGCCCGCCCGCGCGCGCGATGCGCAGGCGGCTGTACGCGAAGCTCGTGTACGAGAGCCCGAAGCCGAATGGGAACAACGGTGTGACCTTGTTGGCGTCGTACCACCGATAGCCGACGTCGAGACCCTCGCTGAACGCTGCGTCCTGCCCGTTGTCGCTGCCGGGCCATTGGCCGGTCGTCGAGGCGGGGACGGCGTTGTCACTCGGTGGGAACGTCTGCGGCAGCCGGCCGCCGGGATCGACGTCGCCGAAGAGGACGGCGGCGATGGCGTCGCCGTCCCGCTGGCCGGGATACCACGCCTCCACGACTCCAGGAACCTGGTCGAGCCACGGCATGAGGACGGGGCCGCCGGTGTCGAGGACGACGATCGTGTGCGCGTTCGCAGCGGCGACCTGCTCCACGAGCTGATCCTGGCCGGCCGGCAGCTCGAGGCCGTCGCGGTCGACGCCCTCACGCTCCGTGTCGTAGACGAAGACGACGGCGACGCTCGCCTGATGTGCGAGCGCGGCGGCCGCGGCAGGATCGCTTCCATCGGAAGAGACGACGGTCGCGCCCGCCTTCGCCGCTCGCGCCGTCAACGCCTGCAACGGCGTCACAGGAGAGGCTCCGCCTACGAAGGAGCTGCCGCCGCCTCCGGCGTACGTGCGAACGTCGCCGTAGCCGGCGGGGGCGCCGATGACGGCGAGCGTCGCGCCGCGACCGAGCTGCAGCGGGAGCGTGCCGGGCGCATTCTTCAAGAGCACGGTGCCTGCCTCGGCGACCTGAAGCGCAACCTGTTGGTCGGCGGGAGTCGACACGTACAGCGGTGAGACGGTCGAGAGCGGAGGCGGGGGGCTGTCGAAGACCCCGCGTCGGAACATTGACGTCAGGATGCTGTCGGCCATCCCGTCGAGCGTTGTCGTCGACACCGCCCCCGAGGTGACCGCGTCGGCGAGAGGGCTCGTGAAAAAGACGCCGCCCGGCATCTCGACGTCGAGGCCCGCGTTCGCCGATGCGATCGTCGACCACGTCGCGCCCCAGTCGGAGACGACGAACCCGCTGAAGCCGAACTGGTGCCGCAGCACCGTCGTCAGAAGAGGCTGGTTCTGGCACGAGAACGTCGCGTTCACGAGGCCGTAGCCGCACATGACCGCGCCGACCTTCGCCTGGCTGACGGCGGTGGCGAACGGCGGCAGGTAGATCTCGTGCAGCGTGCGATCGTCGACGTTCGAGGAGACGTAGTAACGATTCGTCTCCTGGCTGTTGACCGCGAAGTGCTTGACGGTCGCGATGACGGGGTTCTGCTGAATCCCCTCGATCACGGCCGCCCCCGTCTGGCCGGCGAGGAACGGGTCCTCGCCGAACGCCTCGAAGTTACGGCCGTTCTCCGGCACGCGCGCGATGTTCACGTTGGGCGCGAGCAGGACGTCGATCCCCTTCTGCCAGGCCTCGAGCCCGAGCGCTCGTCCGAGGCGCCGCTGGAGCGCCGGGTCCCACGTCGCCGCCTGGGCGATCGGCGCGGGAAAGGCGGTCGTCCCCACCTGCGTGTCGGCGATCCCGGCAGGCCCGTCGTTGAACGTCAGCGCAGGGATGCAGAGGGTCGGATTGGGCGGGACGTAGCCGACGTACAGCGGCCCGTCGGCCACGCCGAGCGCGGCGTGAGGATCGACCCCGCTGAGCAGGGCGAGCTTGTCGCTCGTGCTCATTGCCGCGAGGAGCTCGGAGGCACGTTGAGCCGGCTGCAGCGACTTGGTCATCCACGGGCAACCGGCGGCTGCGCGCGCGGCGGAGCCGGTGAAGAACGTCGCGACCCCCCAGACGGCGAGGCAGAGCGCGGCCGCGGCGAACCCGCGTCTTGCCGTCCGGAGCATCGCGGACACGCTAGCCCGGATTCGTACGGATCCGGCGAGTTGCCTACAGCGCGAGCCGGAGAGCTTGCGGCGCGCCGAGCCGGAGCGCTCGGCGAGCGGCCGTCCGCGACCGCCGCCGGTCACCGAGCACGTGCCACGTCCGCGCGATCATGAGATTGAAGTTCCGGCGGGCGAGCCGTGCCTGGGGGATGTCGTCGCGGCTCTCGAGCATCGCAAGATGCTTCTGCGCCGTGAGGATCTGACCGGAACCGAGCTCCTGCTCGCCCGTCTTGTCGGAGTGCGAGCGGTACTTCGCGAGCGGCGCCGAGTCGAGGAAGAGCATGTCGAAGTCGAGCAGCACCCGCAGGTAGAAGTCGTAGTCCTCGATCGGAAGCTCGCAGTCGTACGGGCCGACGGTCTCGAACACCTCGCGCCGTACGAGGATCGTCGAGCTGAGGCAGCGACAGTCGCTCGCATAGGACGCATACGTCGCGCCGTTGCGGTGCGCGGAGCCGAACTCCGACCGAACGGCGTCCGTCCGGTCCGGAAGCACACAACCTGCGCTGTCGATCACGGTGACCTGCCCGTGCACCATGCCGACCTCCGGCGATTGCTCGAACGCGGCGAGCTGACGGTCGAGCCGGTCGGGATACCAGGCGTCGTCGGAGTCGCAGAACGCGATGAGCTCGCCCTGCGCGAGCTCGACTGCGGCATTGCGCGCTGCCGCCTTGCCGCGCTGCTCCTGCCGGACGTACCGGATGCGGTCGAGATACGGCGCGACGACGGCGTCGGTGTCGTCCGTGGAGCCGTCGTCGACGACGATCAGCTCGACGTCGCGGCACGTCTGCCCGAGGACGCTCGTGATCGCATCCTCGAGATAACGCGCTCGGTTGTGCGTGATGATCGCGGCGCTGACCAGCGGCATGCCATACCTAGCGTGCCCGCTGCTTTACACCTTTTAACGCGTATCGTGCAAGGTCTCTGTAAGGCGTGAGCTAGCCGGCGGCTTCGGCCTTTCGCAGGCCGCGCACGGCCCAGAGCGAGAAGAGGATCGCGAGACCGGCGGCCGCGCCGTACGCGGCGGCGACCTCAGTCGGCGACCCCGCGACGAAGCTGCGGCCCGCCTCGAGCACGCGCGTCAACGGATTGACGACGGCGACGCCGTGGATCCACCCCTGAAGCAGGTTGAGCGGCACGTACACCGGCGCAAAGAAGAGGACGAGGAAGACCGGCATCTGCATGATTGGCCCCGCCTGCATCGAGCGGAGGCGCATGGCGACGCCGCACGCCCAGAGAATCGCCGCCGAGTTGACGATGGCGGCGAGGACGTAGAGGGCGGGGAGGTCGATGCCACTACCGCCCACTTTCATGCCGACGGCGAAGGCGACGATCGTGAGGAATGCCGCCGTCACGAGCCAGCGGCACAAGGCGGCCGCCGCATACCCGAGCACGATCCCGGTGCGATGCGGCGCGGCGAGCAGGAGCCGCCGCGCGAAGCCCGTCTCGAAGTCGCGGGCGATGCCGAATCCGGTGAACACGCCGCCGAACGCGGCCGACTGCAGGAGCACGAAGACGAACTGGAACGCCGTGTATCCCTCGGGATACGAGAAGCCGCGCACGTCGTTGATGTGGGATAGCCCGCCGGCGAACGCGGTGAAGAAGAAGAGCGGAAACGCGAGCTGCGGGATGACGAGGGCGGGGTTCGTGAAGACGTTGTGCAGCGTCCGCCAAGCCACCGCGCCCGCGACGGAGAGGTTACGCATCAGCGTGCAAGCCTTTTCGGAAGCGACGCCGAGGCGAGCGAGAGCCCGGCGACGGCGACGACCGCGAGGATGCCGAAGCCGAGCCCGAGCGCCTCGCCGTTCCAGCCCGTGATGATGAGGCTGCGGACGCATTCGAGCAGGTACGAGACGGGGTTCACCGTCGCTGCGTCGCGGAACCATGTCGTCGAGATGAGGTTGCGCGGGATGTTCATCGACGAGATGAACAGGAAGACGAAGAAGACGGGGAACATGCTCTGTACGGTTTCGGTCGAGCCGGTGCGGATGGCGATCGTGGCGCCGAGGCTTCCGAACGCGAGCGCGATGAACGCGGCGAACACGAGCAACACGGCGACGCCTCCGATCCCCGATGCAGGATGCACGCCGACGATGAGCCCCACCGCGATGTAGAAGCAGGCCTGCACGAGCCCGAGCGCGACGACCCCGCCGAGCTGGCCGCCGAGGAGCGCGGCGCCGCGCAGCGGCGTGAGAGAAAGTCGACTCATGAAGCCGCTCTCGATATCGCGCGCGAGATCCGTCCCGGCGTTCATCGTCGCGAACAGGGCGCCCTGGATGAACGGCACCGCCAGCGCGAACGCGACGAACGACTTCGTCGGGAAGCCGGGCAGATGGGTCTCCGCGCGCAGGCCGCCGGAGTTCACGGCGAGCAGCAGCATCGGGAAGATGAGCGGGAAGATCGTCGCCGCCGGGTTGCGCCACGTTCGCAGCACCGAGCGGCGCGCGAGGAGCGCAACCTGGTCGACCGTCGTACTCATTCCGCGCCGTGGCCCTCGAGCGACCGGCCCGTCTTCGCGAGGAAGACATCGTCGAGGCTGGGGCTGTGCAACTCGAGGTTCGCCACGTGAACGCCTTCGGCATCGAGCGCGCGGACGACGTCGGCGAGGCGCGCCTCCGCCGCGTCGTCGAGCCGGACGGCGATGCCGCGTGACGACGGGACGAGCGTGCCGAAGCGCTCCAGCACCACCGAGATGGGCGCGCGGCCGTCATCGCCGATGGGGATCACCTCGACGGTGGGTCGGCCGATCTCAGCCTTCAGCGCATCCGGCGTGCCCTCGGCGACGATCTGGCCGTGGTCGATGATGCCGACGCGGTCGGCGAGGACGTCGGCTTCCTCGAGGTACTGCGTCGTCAGGAAGACCGTGACGCCGTCCTCGCGCGCGAGGCGTCCGACTTCGTCCCAGAGCGCGGTGCGGCTCTGCACGTCGAGCCCTGTCGTCGGTTCGTCGAGGAAGAGGATGCGCGGACGGTGGACGAGCGCCATGGCGAGGTCGAGCCGGCGCCTCATCCCGCCGGAATAGCCGCGCACCTTGCGGTCTGCGGCCTCCGTCAGCCCGACGCGGTCGAGAAGCTCGGCGGCGCGCGGGCCGCGCTCATCGCGCGGGAGCGCCTGGAGCGCAGCCTGGAGACGCAAGTGCTCGCGGCCCGTCAGTAGCGGGTCGAGGGCGGCTTCCTGGAGCGCAGCGCCTATGTGGGCGCGCACCTGCGGCCCCTCACGCACGACGTCGTATCCGCCCACCCGGGCTGTTCCGGCCGTCGGCGGCAGAAGCGTCGTGAGCATGAGGACCGTCGTCGACTTTCCCGCGCCGTTCGGGCCGAGGAAGCCGTAGATCTCGCCCGCCTCGACGTGCAAGTCGATGCCGTCGACGGCGCGGGGCCCCTTCTTGAACTCGCGGACGAGCTTCTCCGCTTCGATCGTGTTGGACCGATCCATCGTGTTCAGGCTAGCCGCGGCTGCGGCGGGCGAGGAGGATGGCGCCGATCGTCACGGCGACGAAGGCGAGAACACGCACGACGCCCAGCGCGCCCGTTGGCAGCGGCTCGCCGAGGACGACGGTCCCGGCGGCGATCGGCAGCGCGTTCGTCAGGAGCGTGGCGAGCCCGGCGACCGTGAGCGCGCCGCCGTGCTGATATCCGAGCTGCAGGAGCGCTGTGCCGAGTCCGTATCCAGCGACGGCGGCGATGCCGAAGGCGGCTCGTCCGCCGCCCTGCGTCGCGACCTTCACCGAGATGTCACCGATCGAGAAGAACAGGCCGCCGGCGATGCCCTCCGAGACGGCAACCGCTCCGAAGCGCCGGCCGAGAGCGACGGTCAGGATCGCGGCCGCCGCCGCGCCGGCGAGCCAGAGCTCGATTTCGAGGACCTCGCCGCCGCCGCCCTCGCCGCTCCCGCCCGCAAGGGAGACGGCGAGTGCGATCAGGCCGACGATCGAGACGAGGACGCCGACGACCTCGTGGCGCGGCAGTGCGCGCCCGCCCATGCGTGCCGAGACGAAGGCGAGGACGCCGATTCCGCCGGCGGCGAGGCTCTGCACGAGCGTGAGCGGCGCGAGTGCGAGCGCGACGACGTAGAGCGTGAAGCCGGTGCTCTCCAGCGCGAATCCGCGCAGCCAACTGCGATCGGTGAGCAGATGCCGTGCCGACTGCAGCGGACGCGAGGCCGAGAGCTCGGGAAGCATCGCCACGGCGTCGTGCTCGCGCAGGTACGCGACGTTGGTCAGCGTGGTGGACGCGAGTGCGAGCGCGACGGCGCCGGCGGTCTGTGCGTTCACGAGGCCCGTTCGCTTCGGATGTACGACCTGCAGGCGAGGGCCGCGCCCGTCACGCCGGCGCCGATCGCGATGGTCGTCAGCGCGCGCGTGAACGTACCGGGCAGCGCCGCGAGCGCAAGCGAATGGAGGAACACCTGGCCCTTGCTGAGACCGACCGCCACGCCGAGCAGGCTGAGCCAAAGGGCGGCCGGCAGTCGTGCGACCGGAGGCCCCCAGCGGAGGACGCCGAACCCCGCTGCGGCGAAGAAGAATTCGTCGACGCCCGCGATCCACGTCCCCGGGGAGGCATAGGTGCTGAGCGCGAACGCGGCCGCGACGACGATCGCGGCAGCCGCGGAGATCGTTCCGAGCATCGCCGGAGAGCCCCGCGCTCCTGCGAGCGCGGCGGCGACGAGAAGGACGAGCCAGAGCCAGAGCCGCGGACGCGCGAGCCGTTGCGTGATCCCGACGATGCTCGTCCGCACGCCGTCGATCTCGACCGGCACGGACCAGCGCGTGCGCGACGTGCGGACGTCGTGCCATACGGCGGAGCGGCCGTGCACGACGAGCCGAGTGGCCGCGGCGGTCGGCGAGCTCGTGGCGACCGCGGCGCCCACGTCCCGGATGCGGAGGAGCGGCTCGCCGAGATAGCCGTACACGACGAGGCTATGGCCGTTCGCGACGCTCAGGTGCAGTGCCCGATCGCTCAGGTACACGCCTACGGAGACCGGGCCCCCGGGCGCGCGCACGATGCGCGGCCGATAGTCGACGGCGACCGTCCCCGACCGCAGATGAGCAGCGGCGGCAGGCGGGAAGAGGAAGGCAACAGCGAGGACGGCGCAGAGCTTCGCCACGGCTGAAGGACGCTACCCTTCTCGTCCGTGAAGCGGTACTCCGTCACGACGTTCGGCTGCCAGATGAACGCCCACGACTCGGAGCGGATCAAGGGCATGCTCGAGGAGCTCGGCCTGGGCGAGGCGCCGAGCCCGGAGGACGCCGACATCATCGTCTTCAACACGTGCACGATCCGGGAGAAGCCGGATACGAAGCTCGCCGCGTATCTCGGCGACGCGGGCGCGCGCAAGCGCGAGCATCCGGACACGGTCATCGCCGTCGGCGGCTGCTACGCGGAGGCCCAGCGCGAGCGCATCTTCACGCTCTACCCGCAGGTCGACGTCGCGTTCGGCCCGGGCACGATCGCGCACCTCGGGGAATGGCTCGGGGCCGGCGGACTCGGCGTCGCGCGCGGTGCCTGGGGCACCGGGGAAGAGCGCGCGTTCGCCGCCGCGCTTCCGATGCATCGCGAGCGCAGCTTCCAGGCCTGGGTGCAGATCTCGATGGGCTGCAACTCGGTGTGCTCGTACTGCATCGTCCCCGCCGTGCGCGGCCGCGAGGTCTCGCGCCGCCCCGGCGAGGTCCTCGCAGAGATCGCGGCGCTTGCAGGCGAAGGCGTGCGCGAGGTGACGTTGCTCGGACAGAACGTCAACTCGTACGGTCGCGACCTCGGGACCGATTTCGCGCAGCTGCTGCGCGCCGTCGACGCGATCGAGGGTATCGATCGCATCCGCTTCACCAGTCCGCACCCCAAGGACTTCCGCGCGAACGTCATCGAGGCGATGGCGGTGTGCGCTTCGGTCTGCGAGTACGCGCACCTGCCGCTGCAGTCTGGCTCGACCCGCGTCCTGAAGGAGATGCGCCGGACCTACTCGCGCGATCGCTACCTGCGGCTCGTCGACGAGATGCGCGCGGCCATTCCCGATCTCGCGCTCAGCACCGATCTGATCGTCGGCTTCCCCGGTGAGACGGAGGATGACTTCCGCGAGACGCTCACGGCGGTCGAAGAGGTCGCGTTCGACGGCGCCTTCACATTCGTCTACTCCCCGCGTGCCGGGACCGAAGCCGCCGCGCGCACCGATCAGATTCCGGACGACGTGAAGCGCGACCGCATCGAGCGGCTCGTCGAGGTGGTGCAGCGCGTCGCTGCGGAACGGAACGCCGCGCGTGTCGGTCGCATCGAGGAGGTTCTCGTCGAAGGCGCGAGCCGTACCGACGACAGCCTGCTGCGCGGCCGCACGCGCCGCAACACGACCGTGAACTTCCTCGGCGACGCAGCTGCGGGCGACATCGTCGAGGTGCGGATCGAGCGCGCGACGTCGCAGACGCTCGCCGGCGCGCAGTGCGCTCCCGTAGCTGCCTAGGCTTCAGCAGCTCGGAGGCTGCGCATTCCCAGCACGGCGGGAACAACGGGCAGCCAGAAGTTGAAGACGCGGTATGTGAAGACTGCGAGCACGGCGGCTGCGAGCGGCACGCCCGTCCACGAGAGCGCGAACGGGAGCAGCGCTTCGACCGCACCGGCGCCACCGAGCGGCAGTGTCCGGCGCGTGAGCGCATAGCCGGTGGCATAGCCGACGAGGAGCAACTCGACGTTGGGTGCGCCGTGCGCGAACGCATGCAGGCACGCCCATAGGCACGTCATCTCCCCGAACCAGTACACCGCGGCGCCGGCCGGGCCGGCGAGATGCCGCCGCGCGAACAGGCAGCGGAGCACGTGGATCGACTCGAGTGCCTGTGCGATTCCGTCCTTGATCAGGCCCTTGTCGCGGAAGCGCTGGCGATGGCCGACCGCCCACAGCGCGGCGGCGAACCCGACTGGCACGGCGATCGCCCACGGGAGCGTCAAACCCATGTTGGGCGTCCGCGCTCCGCTGGCGAGGAGCTGGATGGAGGCGATGCAGGCTGCCGGTGCGAGGAGCGCGTACTCGAGCGCGCCGAGGCCGAGGACGCGGACGCGCGCCTCGCGGTCGGAGATACCGGTCTGCTTGAACGCGTGCAGGTCGAGCGCGAACCCGCCCTGCGTGATGAAAGGCCCGAAGCCGGCCGCGACGGCGGCCGCCGCATGCCCGTGGCCCATGTCCGTCCCCTTGTCGACGCGCGACACTTCGCGATAGCCCATGACATAACCGAGATAGGCGACGATCTCCGCGCCGAAGGCGACGAGGAACCAGATCGGATTGACGTGTTGCATGCGATCCCACACGCGCTCGAACCCCGCCACCTCGGAGAGGGCGAAGAGGGTCGCCAGCGCGAGGAGCGAGGCGGCAACGAGGAACACGGTCGACTCCACCCGTCCCCGATCGAGTTGGCTCTTCTGTTCGATGTTCAGGTAACGCAGGGGAGAATCCTCCGGTGACGGTTATCGGCATCTTCGGGCCGACCGCAAGCGGCAAATCGAATGTCGCTTCGGAGGTGGCCGATCGGATTCCTGCCGAGCTCGTCTCTGCCGATGCCCTTCAGGTCTATCGGGGTCTGCCGATCCTTACGAATCAGCCTACCCAGCCGGTTCGGCTGGTAGGCATCTGGCCCCTCGACCGGGAGACGTCGGTCGGCGAGTACGCCCCACTGGCCCACGCGGCGGTGGACGAGACCCTCGCGGCCGGCCGGACGCCGGTCGTCGTCGGCGGCACGGGTCTGTACCTCCGGGCTGCGCTGGCCGAGTTGTCGCTCCCGCCTGCGCCGGCGAAGGGAGCCCGGGAACGCTGGGAGCGGTTTTACGACGAGCGGGGCGCGGAGGCCGCCCACGGGCATCTCGAGGAGCTCGATGCTGCGGCAGCCGCCGCCGTCCACGCGAACGATCGCCGCCGCGTCGTCCGGGCGCTCGAGCTGGCCGAGGCCGGCGCCTCGCTCGCGCCGGGCGAGGACCGGCTGTGGTCGGGCGCGACGCGGCACCCGACGCTGATCGTCGGCCTTGACGTCCCGAAGGACGTGCTCGAGCGCCGCATCGAGGAGCGGACGCGGGCGATGTTCGACGCCGGCGTGCAGGAGGAGGTGCGACGCGCGCTCGGAGGCCCGATCTCGATCACGGCGCGACAGGCGCTCGGGCTCGACGAGGTGGCGACGCTTCCGCGTGAGGAGGCGATGGCTGCGATCGTCGTGCGCACACGGCGCTATGCGGCGTATCAACGCAAGTGGATGCGCCGCATTCCCGGCATCGCTATGGTCGGCGCGGATCGCCCGCCGGGCGAGATCGCCGATGACGTCGTCGCGCTGGCACGCACACGGGAACGTGTACCTCGTCCTCGAGGGTGAGCCGTACGTGCACGAGGACGGCCTCGACGGCGCGGTGGACGTCCTGTCGGTCGACGGGGACGACATGACCATTGCGATCGTGAATCCCGATGGATCTCACGCCGAGATGTCGGGAAACGGGACGCGGATCGCCGGCGCGTGGCTGATGGAGCGGACCGGCCACGAGATCGCGCGCGTGCACGTCGGCCCACGTGTCGTCCAGGTGAAGCGCACCGGCGGCGAGTACGAGTCGGAGATGGGGGAGGTCGACGTGCACGAGCGCGAGCGCATCGCCGGCTTCGACGTGACGCCTGTCTCCGTCGGCAACCCGCACGCGGTCGTCGCCGGCGACCCGGACGACATCGGGCTGATCGGTCCGCTGCTCGAGACGCATCCGCGCTTCCCGAACCGGACGAACGTCCAGGTCGTGCGCGTCGACGGCCCGGGCGAAGTGACGGCGCGCGTATGGGAGCGGGGAGTGGGGGAGACGACCGCCTCCGGCTCGAGCGCGGTCGCGGTCGCAGCCGCGACGCACGGCGACGGCGACGTCGTCGTCCACTTTCCCGGCGGAGACCTGCGCGTGCGAGTTGAGGGCGGCCGCGCGACGCTCACCGGGCCGGCCGAGCGGGTCTAGCTCGCTATCTGATATTCGCGCAAGACGTCGTTGAGCGACGTCTTCAGATCCGTCTGCGCGCTGCGCCACCCGATGATCAGCGCGCAGCTGAGGTTGTATGTGCCGGCGGGGAACTCCTTCGGGCGCGTCCCGGGGACGACGACCGCGTTCGGCGGCACGTAGCCGCGATGCTCGACGGGCTCGCCGCCCGTGACGTCGATCACCGGGACCGATCCGGTGAGCGAGACGTTCGGCGCGAGCACCGCCCGCTCGCCGACGATGACGCCCTCGACGAGGATGCAGCGCGAGCCGATGAACGCGCCGTCCTCGACGATCACGGGCCGCGCCTGCACCGGCTCGAGCACTCCACCGATACCGACGCCGCCGGCGAGGTGGACGTCGGCGCCGATCTGCGCGCACGAGCCGACGGTCGCCCACGTGTCGACCATCGTGTTCGGGCCGACCCACGCGCCGATGTTCACGTAGCTGGGCATCATCACGACGCCGCGCGAAAGGAACGACCCGTAGCGCGCGGTCGCGGGCGGCACGACTCGCACGCCGAGCTCCTCGTAGTTGCGCTTGAGCGGGATCTTGTCCATGTACTGATAGGGGCCGACCTCGATCGGCTCGACCTTGCGCATCCGGAAGTAGTCGAGGATCGCCGCCTTCGCGTCTTCATTCACGCGCCACTCGCCGTCCACCTTCTCGGCCACGCGGATCTCGCCCCGGTCGAGGGCCTCGATCGTCTCTTCGGTCGTCAAAGCAGCTCCGCCGCCCCTTTGCATTCCTCCAGCGTAGGCACGAGGGCGAATCGGACGTAACCCGCGCCGCTCGGTCCGAAGAACTCGCCGGGCGAGACGAGGATGCCGCGCTCGAGCAGTTCGTCGGCATCCGGCCCGACCACCCAGAGGTACATCGTCGCGTCGCTCGCGACGATCTCCCAGCCCTTGGCCTCGATCGCCGGGATCATCACGTCGCGCTTCGCGCGGTAGCGGGCGCGGGTCTCCTCGACGTGCCGCTCGTCGTTCCAGGCGACGACGGAGGCGCGCTGGACGAACTCCTGCGGCGCCGTCCCCACCGTCGGCCGATAGGCCTTCAGCGCCGAGATCACGTCCGGCGGTGCGGCGACGAATCCCGAGCGATAGCCCGTCATCGACGATCGCTTGCTCAGCGTCTGGAAGACGATCATGCGCGAGCGGTCGCTCGCCTGCAGCGCGGACGGCGGAGGCGCGTCGAACCACAGCTCCGTGTATGCCTCGTCAGAGCCGACATAGAAGTCCCGCTCCGCGGCGAGCTCGGCAAGACGCTCGTAGAACTCGAGCGGCGCGACCCCGCCTGTCGGGTTGTGCGGGTAGTTGACCCAGACGAGTGCGGTGTCGTCGGGGATCGCGGCCAGGTCGGGAAGAAAGCCGTGTTCGCGCAGCAGCGGCAGCCTCTCCACGTCGGCGCCGGCGAAGAGCGCGCCGCGCTCGTACACGGGATAGGCAGGCTCGCCGAAGACAACGGTGCGGCCGGCCGTGTCGAGCACCTGCGCGAGCGAGAAGATCGCCTCCTTCGAGCCGTACGTCGGAACGATCTCGGTGTCGGGGTCGACGTCGACGCCGAAGCGGCTCGCGCACCAGGTGGCCGCGGCTTCGCGCAGCTCCGGCAGGCCTTGTGCCAGGGGGTACGGGGCCCGCTCGGGCAGCGCGTCGACGAGCGCCTGCCGAATCATCGGGTCGGTCGGCTCGTTCGGGTCGCCCTTGCCGAAGTCGATCACCTCGACGCCGGCTGCGACAAGCCGTCTCCGCGCCTCTTCGAGGCGGACGAACGGGTATGTCGCCATCTCCGTGAGCGTCGGATTGATCACGACAGGAATTCTTGCAGCGTCGCGTAGCAGCGCTCGAGGTTCTCGATCGGCACCTGCTCGTCCACGCGATGCGCGTACGCGGTCGCGCCCGGCCCGTAGTTGATCGCGTCGATGCCCTGGGCGGCGAACTGCGCGACCGGCGTCCACGCCTGCTTGGGCTTCACCACGCGCACGAGCTCACGCAGCCGCGCGCTGCGCGGATTGTCGAGCCCGGGCGGCGCGGACGGCGAGTTGCTCAGCACCTCGATCTCGCCGGACGGGAGCAGCTCTCGCAGCCGCGCCTCGGCGCCCGGCCGCATGTAGCGCATGTTCAGCTCCGCGGACGCGGTGCCGGGAACGACGTTCGACGCGATGCCGCCCTCCACGCGCACGGCGCTGACCACCTCGCGATACACGAGCCCGTCGAGCTCGACGTCGACCGGCTCGAGCCCGACGAGCGGCTGCAGCCCGCGCACGAGCTCGTGGATCGCGTTCACCCCGGTCCACGGTCGCGCAGAGTGCGCGCTCTCGCCGCGGAAAGTGATGCGCGCCTGCAGGTTCCCGACGCAGCCGGCATGCAGCTCGCAGTCGGTCGGCTCGAGCACGACCGCCAGCTCCGCGTCGCGGAGCAGATCGGTGGCGAAGAGCGCCGGCAGCGGGCTCTCGGTCACCGGGACCTCTTCACGCGTGAAGAAGAGGTAGCGCGCGGGAACGCCGGCGCGGGCGAGCTCGATCATCACAGCGACGCCTGCCTTCATGTCGCTTGCCCCGAGGCCGTGCACCGCGCCGCCGTCGATCCGGCCGGGAATGTTTTCCTGCGCAGGCACCGTGTCCAGATGTCCCGCGAGGACGATGGGGCCCTCGCCGTACAGCAGCACCTCGCCGTCGTCGTACAGCGGATCGCCCGGGACGAGATCGCGCACGAGCTCGACGATCGCCGCCTCGGAACGACTCTCGGAGGGGACGTCGACGAGCCGCAGCGTCGTGACGGCGAGATCGGGGGTCGGCACGGCAGAAGTCATAATGGACGTTCGTGGCACCTCGTCAGCCCGATCCCACGCCGGGCCTCGAGCCCGAGCGCGGGCTCGTGCTCGCCGTGCTCGGACAGGCAGTCGACGCGGACGACGAGCTCGGCGAGTTCGAGGAGCTCGCCCGCACGGCCGGCGTCGAGCCCGTCTCGCGCATCGTGCAGCACCGCCAGCAGCCCGATCCGCGCAGCTATGTCGGCAAAGGCAAGCTCGGCGAGCTGAAGCACGAGTACGGCGGAACGAAGGCCGAGGTGCTCCTCGTCGACGACGAGCTCTCCCCATCGCAGCAGCGACTACTCGAGAACACCCTCGAGGCGCGGGTGGTCGACCGGACGCAGCTGATCCTCGACATCTTCGCCCAGCACGCCGTCAGCGCAGAGGGGAAGCTCCAGGTCGAGCTCGCGCAGCTCGAGTACAACCTCCCGCGCATGCGCGGCATGTGGAAGCACCTCGAGCGCCTGGGCGGCGGGGTCGGCACGAGGGGCCCCGGCGAGTCGCAGCTCGAGTCCGACCGCCGGCAGGCGCGCCGGCGCGTGACGCTCCTCAAGGAACGGCTCGAGGAGCTCTCGAAGCAACGCGACGTGCGCCGCAAGGAACGCCGTCGCACGCAGACGCCGACCGTCGCGCTCGCCGGCTACACGAACGTCGGGAAGTCGACGCTCCTGAATGCGCTCACCGAGGCCGAGGTCTCCGTTCGCAACCGCCTGTTCGAGACGCTCGACCCGACGACGCGTGGCTTCGAGCACGAGGGGCGCAAGTACCTCGTCACCGACACCGTCGGCTTCGTACGCCGACTGCCGCATCAATTGGTCGAGGGCTTTGCCGCGACGCTCGAGGAGACACTTGTCGCCGACCTCGTCCTCCACGTCGTCGACGCTTCGGCGCCGGAGGAGCGGCTCATCGAGATGATCGCGGCCGTCAACGGCGTCCTGCACGACATCGGCGCGGATGATCTGCCGATGGAGCTCGTGCTGAACAAGGTCGACGCCGCGGACGACGCGCGCAGGCGCGCACTCGGCAACCGCTATCCCGACGCGCTGCAGGTGTCGGCGCTCACCGGCGAGGGGATGGATGCGCTGCGCGGACGGATCGCGGAGCGCTTCTCCGACCTCTTCGAGCCGGTACGGCTGCTGCTTCCATACCAGGACGGCGGCAAGCTCAACGAACTGTACGCGCTCGGCGCGCCGATCGAGGAGCGCGAGGACACGAGTGAAGGCGTGCTCGTCGTCGCGCGGCTTCCGAGGCGCGAGATCAACCGCTTCGCCCGCTACCTCGTCTCGGGCGGGTAGTGGACCTGCCGATCCGCAAGCTGCGCGACGACGCGGTCGTCCCTGCCCGCGCATACGACGGCGACGCCGGACTCGACCTCTCGTCGTGCGAGCGCGTCACGCTTGGTCCCGGTGAGCGCGCGCTGGTCGGCACCGGGCTCGCCGTCGCGATTCCCGACGGCTACGCCGGCTTCGTGCAGCCTCGCTCCGGGCTCGCCGCGCGGCACGGCATCACGATCGTCAACGCACCCGGCCTGGTGGACTCCGGCTACAGGGGCGAGCTGCGCGTCGTCCTCTTGAACACCGACACCGCTGAGACGTTCGTCGTCGAGCCTGGGATGCGCATCGCCCAGCTCGTCGTCATGCCGGTGTCCGCCGCTGACCCAGTCGAGGTGGAGGAGCTCCCGGAGAGCGAGCGCGGCGTCCGCGGCTTCGGGTCCTCAGCCGCATAGTGGAGCCGCGCATCCGTGTATCGGCCGTGCTGCGGTGGGAGGACCGCATCCTGTTGTGCCGACACGAGAAGAGCGGGCGTGGCGAGTACTGGCTCCTGCCGGGCGGCGGCGTGAACGCGGGGGAGAGCCTAGTCACCGCGCTCCATCGCGAGCTCTACGAGGAGGTCGGGATTCCCGACCGCCTGCCGGTGGAGGGCCCCGTCGCGATCGTCGACTCCATCTCGCCGCAGCGCGGCTTCGGCGCGAAGCACGTGGTTCACATCATCTTCTCCGCGGATCTCTCCGGCCGTTCGCTCGAGGCGGTCACCTCACAGGACGCCGCTGTTCGCGGCCACCGGCTGTTCGACACCTCGGATCTCGACGGCGTCGTGCTCCATCCGCCGATCCAACGCTTCCTGCGGCGGTGGCAGCCGGGCGACCCGGCCGCGTACCTCGGTGCGCTATGGGCGCCCTAGTCCGTATCTCCATCCAGGGATACCGTGCGGGGCGCGAGCTCGAGTTCGCCCCGGGGAACGTCTGCGCGCTCGTCGGCGAAGCATCGAGCGGCAAGTCGACGGTGCTCACCGCCATCTGGACGCTGCTGGAAGCTGCGGCACCGCCGCCGACCATCGATGACGTCTCGCGCGGCGCCTCGGGCGGCCGCATCCATCTCGAGGCCAAGCTCGAGCGGGGCCGCTCGATCTTCCTCGACGCACGTCCGCCCGACACGCTGAACCTCAATCGCGCGGGAGCGCCGCCGGTGTTGTTCCTGCCAGCGAACCTGCGCGCGCGCACGCTCGTCGCGCCGGCCACCGGCACGGGTGCGGCCGACGTCGCAGAGCTCCTGCGGCCGCCGCTCCCCGACCACCACTGGTCGGCTGCCGACGGCGGCCTCCTCCTCGTACGCGGCATGGAGCGCGTCTCCGCCGCCGGCCTGCGCCGCTTCGTCCTGCTCATCGAGGAGCCGGAGCTGTATCTGAGCCCGCACCTGCAGCGGCACCTCTACCGCGTGCTGCGCGACCTCGCGTCGCACGGGAACCAGATCCTCTACTCGACGCACGCGCCGGTCTTCCTCAGCGTCGACCGGCTCGAGGAGCTGGCGCTCGTGCGTCACACCTCCGACGACGGCACGACGCTGTTCCAGCCGGACCCGCTCCCGGAAGCGGAGTCGTTCCGCGCGCTCTCCGAGTTCGACAGCGACCGTGCGGAGCTCTTCCTCGCACGCGCCGCGCTGCTCGTCGAGGGCCGCACCGAGAAGATGACGTTCCCGCTCGTCTTCGAGGCGCTCGGCGTCGAGGCGGACAAGGAGGGGATCGTCATCCTCGAATGCGGCGGTAAGGGCAACATCCCGTTGTTCGCGCGCATGTGCAACGCGTGCGGGATCCCGTACGTCGTCGTCCACGATCGCGACGCGCCGGCCGGTCTCAAGCCGGTCGAGTCGGAGCGCGTCGTCAACCGGCAGATCCAGGACGTGGCGGGCCGTCGCCGCACGGTCGTGCTCGCGCCCGATTTCGAGGCGGTCTCCGGCGTGAACGCGCGCAGTCGCAGCCGTAAGCCGCATCGCGCGTACCGGCATTACACGGGCAATGGCGACGTCCCCGACGCGCTGAAACACGCGGTTGAGAAAGTCGTGCGCGCGGCGCGGAGCTAGCGTTTCCCGCCGCGCATGCGCGCGCGGCCGGTGGAGACGGCGTGCGCCTCGGCCTCGAGCTCGTCGTCGAGCGGCGCGAGCTCGGGCGGCTTGCCGCCGATGCGATGCGCGAGCGCCTGCGCGAGCAGCCAGTCGGCGAACCGCGGGTTGCGCGGGAGCAGCGGCCCATGCAGGTACGTGCCGACGACGCGGCCGAGCCGGCAGCCCTCGAAGCCGCTCTCACCGTCGTTCCCGAAACCGGCGACGACGCGGCCGAACGGCTGAGCTCCCGCGTCGAGATGCGTGCGGCCCGCGTGGTTCTCGAAGCCGGCAATCGGTCCCATGTCGCTTTCGATCAAGACATCGCCGATCATGCGCCGCTCGCCGGCGACCGTCTCGAGCGGGAGCAGCCCGACGCCGGGCATGTCCTCGCCGCGGAAGCCCCGATAGCCGCGGCCGAGGAGCTGGTATCCGCCGCACACGGCCAGGACTGCGGCGCCGTCGTCGACGGCCTCCTCGAGCCGCGCCGCCTTCGCGGCGAGATCGGGCGCGACGAGGAGCTGCTCGCGGTCCTGGCCGCCGCCGAGGTAGTACAGGTCGTAGGCGCGCGGGTCGATCGCGCCGTTGATCCCGATCGCTGTCACCTCGAGCTCGTGGCCGCGCCACGCCGCGCGTTTCGCGAGGACGGCGATGTTGCCGCGGTCGGCATAGATGTTGAGGTAGTCCGGATACAGGTGCGCGACGCGGATGTTCACGCTGCGCGCTCCCAGTAGGGACGGGCGAGACCGCGCGCGGCGACGATGCGCTGCAGGCCGAGCATCGCGGTGTAGGTGGGGAGGACGACGAGCTCGCCGCCGGCCGGCGTCAGCTCGAGCCCTCGGTCGAGCGCGCGCTCGAGGCTCGGCTCGACCTCGATCGCGTTCTCGGCGAGGCCGCCGTACTTGAAGCGCAGCGCCAGCTCGGCCGCGCGTTCCCCGCTCGCGACGACCGTGTCGAGGCCGTCGAGCAGTGGCTCGAAGTCGACGTCCCAGATCCAGGAGACGTCGCGGCCGTCCGCGATGGCGTCGTTCAGCGCGACGACTGCAAGTCGCGGTGCGCCGCCGTCGACGAGCGTTCGGACCACCTCGTTCGCACCGGCGGGATTCTTGATGAGGAGCATGAGCAGCGTCTTGTCGCCGACCGCGATCCGCTCGAAGCGGCCGAAGGCTGCGCTGAATCGCCCAAGCCCGCAGGCGATCTCGTCCGCCGTCGCTCCAAGTGCATGCGCGAGCGCCGCGGCGCCGACGGCGTTGTAGACGTTGTACAGCCCCGGGAGCGCGAGCTCGACGCGCCGCGTCCCGTCCGGGAGTTCGAGATGGAAGGCGACCGAGTCGAGGCCTTGGAGCTCGATGCCGCGCGCGACGACGTCGAGCGGAGGCCGCGCGTGACCGCAGTTGTTGCAGCGGTAATCGCCGAGATGTCCGACGTACGCCGCGGCGTAGACGTATGGCGTTCCGCACCGGACGCAGTACTTCGAGTCGGCAGCGTGCTGAAGAGCGGCCCGGGCCACCCTTGGGTCGTCGAGGCCGTAGTGGATCTGCGCCCGCAGGTCGCCGACCTGAGGATCGTCCGCGTTCGCTACGACGACCGTCTCGTCGGGAAGCGCGTCAGTGGCCGAGCGCCACCGCTCGGCGACGAGCTCGAGCTCGCCGTAGCGGTCGAGCTGGTCGCGAAAGAGATTCGCGAGCAGGACGGCGCGCGGGCGGACCCGGCGCATCACCTCCGGCAGCGCGGCCTCGTCCACCTCGAGCAATCCGAGCTCGGCGCCGCCGGCCGCGAGCAGGGTGGAGGCGACGCCGGAGAGGAGGTTCGCGCCCGAGTGGTTGTGCGCGAGCCGGAAGCGAGGCCGCAGGATCTCGGCCGCCATCGCCGCGGTCGTCGTCTTGCCGTTCGTTGCGGAGATGGTCGCCGTGCCCGCCGGGAGGCGGGCGGCAAGCCGGTCGATCGCGCCCGGGTCCAGGATGGAGAGGATCTTGCCCGGGACGGTCGTCCCGCCTCCGGCGCCGACGAGGCGGGAGAGCGCAGCCACGCCGCGGGCGGCGGCGACCTCGGCGGCGAGCGGAACGCGCATCCGCCGGAATCTAGCCGCGCGCGGATTCACTTGCGGATTGTCCAACCTGATCTACCATTCTTGCCATGCCCCAGAAGGAGCCCCGTTTCCGGGCAGTGGCGCAGATCGACCCGCGCAAGCTCGCCGAGTTCCAGGTGGGCATCCGCAAGCGGTACACGGACGATCAGATCCTTGGCGAGCTCCAGGCCTGCGCCGAGCGCCTGGGCAAGTCGCCGACGATGCGCGAGTTCGCCGCCGACCGGGAGACGACAGTCCATCCGCAGACCGTGATCGAGCACTTCGGCTCGTGGAACGCGGCGAAGCGCGCGGCCGGCCTCGTGCCGCGGCGGTTCGCGACGCGCGAGGAGCTGCTCGGTCTGCTGCGCGAGCTGGGCGACGAGCTCGGGCGTCCTCCCACTGCGCGGGACATCGACGAGCACAAGGGGAAGCTTCCCTCGAAGTCGCTCTACTGGCACACGTTCGGCTCACTCACAGATGCGCTCCGCGAGTCCGGCTTCGACATGCCGGTGGGGGAGGAGCGGCTCGAGCGCGCGGTCGAGCAGGGTGCGGCGATGGCGCGTGAGCTCGGGCGCCTCCCGAAGTTCGCCGACTGGGCGGAGGCGCGCAAGGCGGACGACTCGCTCATGACCGAGTGGCAGGTGTATCGGCTGCTCGACGCGCGCCGCGGTGCGTGGTCGACGTTCCAGTTCCTCGTGCGCGAAGTGCTCGAGCAGCGCGGCGTGCACGTCGGGCCGGACGGCACGCTGAAGAAAAAGCGCTGATTTGTAGACTCGAGCGATGGCCGAGGCTCCTCTCGAAGACAAGGGGTCGGGGCTCGCACCGGCCGGCGCGGGCTGGTTCGTCGTCAACGTGCGCGACGCGCAGTGGCTGACGTCGGAGGGCGGCGAGAAAAAACCGTCCGGATCGGAGTGCTCGTTCGAGAGCGGGGACTTCTGGTTCCGCGAGCTCGGCATCAGGATCCACGTCCTCGAGCCGGGGGAACCGAACGGCCTCTACCACTCCGAGTCGGTGCAGGAGGACTTCCTCGTCCTGTCGGGCGAATGCACGCTCCTCGTCGATGGTGAGGAGCGGCGCCTCCAGGCCTGGGACTTCTTCCACTGCCCGGCCGCGACCGAGCACATCTTCGTCGGCGCCGGCGACGGGCCATGCGCGATCCTCATGGTCGGCGTGCGCTCGGAGGACGTCGCCCTGCACTATCCGGCGTCCGAGTTCGCCGCGCGCTACGACGCGAGCGCGCCGGCAGACTCGTCGAACCCGGACGATGTGTACCCCGGTCGCTTCGAGCCGTCACGGCGCGAGCGGCCGTCGTACTGGGACCGCTTGCCCTGGGCTTGACGTTCTACGCGGCCGCGAGGTTCGCGAGCTGCTGCAGACAGGACGCGCCCTCGCCGGGCGCACGCACGGCGGGAAGCGGCTTGCCCGGCTCTTCATAACGCGGGTTCGTCCGGAAGCGCTCGTGCCGCACGACCTTCGCGCCGTGCAGGGCGAGGAACGTTCCGTCCTTCAGCTCCTGCTTCTTGAGGCGCACGTGCGCGAACTCCTCGACGACTTCGAGCGCGGTGCGCGTCGACGCGAAGAAGAGCTCGTGCTTTCCGGCGCCGAGCCATAGCGGCCGGCCGATGCCGCGCGCGGCGAAGACCGTGCCAGGCTCGCGCTCGTCGAGCCATGCGGTCGCCATCGAGCCGAGCAGCGGCTCGAGCGCGGCGGGCTCGTTGCGCGAATGCGCAGCGAGGGCGAAGATCGCCTCCGAGTCGACGGTCATGCGCGGCTCCGCGCGGGCGCAGTCGAACTCGGCGAGAAGCTCGTCGTCGTTGACGATGATCCCGTTGTGAATCCCGACCACCGGCCCGTGACGGACCGGGTGGTTGTTGGCCGCGATCGACGGGTGGCCCTTCGTGTAGTCGCGGACGTGGACGAGGAGCTCGGTTGCCGTCGGGGGCACCTGGATCCGCTCGAGGAGCTGGCTCGCCGGCGTCCGCTGCTTCGTCACGATCGGATAGGGGGCGCCCGGCCCGCGGTGGGCGTAGCCGACGGCGTCTGCGCCTCGCTCGGCGATCCCGGCCAGCAGCGCTTGCGCGGCGAGCGTCCGATCGACGCCGCTACGAGACGACAGGCTGTATCCGGCTATTCCGCACATTCAGGGCTGCCCTCCTACCGTAGCGGACACTTCGGCGCACGAACCCTCAAGCCTCCCTGAGCTGAAGCCGATATTGAGGCGGTGGAGCCTCTCCTCGCTGCGGAGGGAGATGTCGAGCCGGCGGAGCCTGCAAGCCAGCTCGATGATCCCCTGAAGCTCTATATCCGGTCGATCGGGGACGGGCGCCTGCTGACGCGCGAAGAAGAGCGCGAGCTGGCCCGGCGCAAAGACGCCGGAGACGAGCTCGCCAAGAAGCGGTTGATCGAGGCGAACCTCCGCCTCGTCATGTCGATCACGCGCAGCTACACGCGCGCCGGCGTGCCGCTCCTCGACCTCATTCAGGAGGGCAACCTCGGCCTCATCCGCGCCGTGGAGAAGTTCGACTACCGACTCGGCTTCAAGCTTTCGACGTACGCCACGTGGTGGATCAAGCAGGCAGTGAGTCGCGCGCTCGCCGACCAGGGGCGAACGATCCGCCTCCCCACCCATGTCGCGGAGCGAGTGCGCCGGCTCCTGCGTGTCCGCCGCCAGCTTGCGCAGAAGCTCAGCCGCGAGCCAACGACGGCCGAGCTCGCGAAGGAGACGGGCGAGAAGGAGGAGAAGGTCATCGACCTCCTCGGCCTCATCGACGATCCGGTCAGCCTCGACTCTCCCGTCGGCGATGGCGAGAGCCTGTTCGCCGACCTGATCGAGGATGAGATGTCGGCGCAGCCGCACGAGCGCACCGCGAACGAGCATCGTCACGGTGAGCTGTCCGACGCGATTGCGCAGCTCGCGCCGCGCATGCAGCGGGTGCTCGTGCTGCGCTTCGGCCTCGACGGCGAAGGCACACGCACGCTCGAGGACATCGGCGCCGAGCTCGGCGTCACGCGCGAGCGCGTACGCCAGCTGGAGTCGCGCGCGCTGCGCGAGCTCCGCAACGGCGCGCCCGATCTAGAGCTGTATCTGAGCTAGCCGGAGGCGACGAGCTGCATCTCGCGCAGGTTTGCGAGCCGCCGCAGTGACTCGAGCTCGATCTGCCGCACGCGTTCGCGCGTGAGGCCGAGACGCTTGCCGATCTCTTCCAGCGTCTTCGGCTCCTCGTCCACGAGGCCGTAGCGGAGCACGAGCACCTGCTTCTCGCGGTCGGGCAGCGAGTTGAGCGCGAGTGTCAACGCCTGGCTGCGCAGCGAAACTTCGACGTGGTCCTCCGGCAGTGGATCGTCGCCGGCGACGAAGTCGCCGAACACCGCGTCGTCCTGCTCGCCGACCGGCTGGTCGAGGCTTGCCGATGCACGCGCGGCCGCGCGCACCTCGCGCGCCTGCTCGACGGGGAGCGACGCCTCCTCGGCGATCTCCTCGAGCGTCGGCTCGCGTCCCAGCTCCATCCAGAGCGTCCGCTCGGCGCGGTTCATCTTCTGCATGCGCTCGACGATGTGCACGGGCATGCGGATCGTCCGCGCCTTGTCGGCGAGCGCGCGCGCGACCGCTTGGCGGATCCACCACGTCGCGTACGTCGAGAACTTGTACCCGCGGCGCCAGTCGAACTTCTCGACGGCGCGAATGAGGCCGAGCGTTCCTTCTTGGATGAGATCGAGGAACGGCAGTCCCTGGTTGCGGTAGTTCTTCGCGATCGAGACGACGAGGCGGAGGTTCGACTGGATCATCCGCGTCTTCGCGGCCATGTCGCCGCGCTCGATCTTCTTCGCGAGCTCGACCTCCTGCGCCGCGGTGAGCAGCGCGTGCTTGCCGGCCTCCCGCAGGAAGAGTTGGAGCGCGTCGGTCGTCGTCTCCACGGTCTGCGTGACCGGGGGTGGGGGAGGCGGCTGCTCCTCCTTCGGCGCCTCGACGAGCTCGATACCTCGCCGGTCCAGCTCGATGTAGACGGCGTCCACCTCGAGCGGATCGAGCTCGAGCGGCTCGAGCACGTCCTGAAGCTCGGTCTGCCGAAGCTGTCCGCTCGACTCCGCGTTCTCCAGGAGCGCAAGCAGATCCTCGCTCCTGAGGATGATCTCGATCTCGACCGTCACGTTCCCCCCGTTCGCTCTGTTGGCCGAAGCGTTCCGCGGCGCGAGGGGACCAAAACACGTGAGGCATCCTCAAATCAAGGGTTTCGTCCTACGATCTGCGCCTGGACAAGGTCATCCGCGCCGTCGAGGCGGACCCGCACACGCTCGGGCTCGTCCTGCACGGCTCGCGCGCCGGTGGATCGGACCGGTCCGATTCGGATTACGACCTGATTCGCGTCGTCGCCGACGAGGAGTACGAGTGTCGAGCCGAGAAGCACTCGAAGGACGGCAACGTCGACGTCATAAGGCCTCATCCGGGCGATTGTCAACAACGCGAACGAGGCGGCCAACGTCGCCGTGCCGGAGGCATACGACGGGTATCTCAACGCCTGCGTCTACATGCGGCCCAATCGAGCGGCTCTCTTGTCCAGACCCTCTCGGCCCTCGAGGCACTCCGCTTCTCGGCCTGATCCCAGTGCACGAGAATGAGTGTTACGTCAAGCTGGCACATGGACGATCGCCGCTCCGCGCCCTTGTAGCGCCTCCCCCTGGTCGTTAACGTCGGCCGGCCGGTCGAAATGAGGGCGATGCTCAAACCTGCGGCGTCGGTCGCGCTCCTGGTGGGCGCACTCGTCGTGCTGCCCTCGTTCGGCGTTGCCGGCGGCTCGACCGCCGACTGGCCGTCGTACCTCCGAGACAGCTCGCACAGCTCGTACAACGCAGCGGCCGTGTCGATCGGCCCGGCGCAGATGGCGACCCTCGGTCCCGTGTGGCGCTGGAACGACCCGGCGTCGGCGATGCTCTTCGCCAGCCCGACCGTGTCGCAGGGCGTCATCTACCAGGGCGACGACGCCGGCACGCTGTTCGCGATCAGGGAGTCGGACCGCGCGATCTTGTGGTCGCGGTTCATCGGCCACGTCCAGAAGACGACGTGCTGGAGCCAGGGCATCGTCTCGACACCGACGGTCGCGGCCGATCCGACCACCGGCAAGCCGACCGTGTACGACAGTGGACCGGACGGGAACCTCTACGCGCTCGACGCCGCGACGGGCGCCGTCCTCTGGACATCGCGCGTCGACACGCCGTCCGCGAGCGTCAACGACTACTTCGCGTGGAGCTCGCCTCTGGTCGCGAACGGGAAGATTTACATCGGCGTCGCCTCGCAGTGCGACCAGCCGCTCGTCCACGGCGGGCTCGCCGTCTTCGCCCAGAAGACGGGCGCGCGCCTCGCGTCTCGGCCCACGATGCTGGACAACTCCCTCGGCGGCGACGTCTGGTCGACGCCGGCCGTCCTCCCCAACGGATCCGTCGTCGCGACGACGGGCAACGGCACGGACGGGCTGCCGCAGACCAACTGGGCCGACTCCGTCATCCGCTACGACGGGACGTCGCTCGCCATCCTCGACGCGTGGCAAATCCCAGCCGTGCAGCGCAACGACGACTCCGACTTCGGCGGCTCCCCCACGCTCTTCACGGCGACCCTGCACGGGATCGCGACGCCGATGGTCGGCGCCTGCAACAAGAACGGCGAGTTCTACGCCTTCCGCCAGGTCGACCTCCATGACGGGCCCGTATGGCAGGACAACCTCGGCCAGCCGGGCACGATCGGCTTCGACGCATGCTTCGCCGCGGCCATGTGGACAGGATCACAGCTGCTCCTCTCCGGCTCCGGGCCGACCACCATCGGCGGCATCACGTACGACGGCTCGGTCCGCTCTGTCGACCCGGCCACGGGCGCCGTCCGTTGGCAGACGGGCATCCCGGCAGCCGTCTTCGGCTCGCCGGCCGAGGATGGAGCCGGCCTGATCGCGGTACCGGGCTACTCGAGCTCGACCGGTACCTACGGCGTGTTCCTCGTCCGGGCGAGCGACGGCGCCGTTCTCGGCCAACTTCCAGCACAGGGCGTGATCTTTTCGCAGCCGGTTTTCGCGAACGGCGACTTGCTCGTGGCCGGCGGTCCGGCAATCGGTCTGACCGCGTACGACGTGACCACGTCCGGGCCGCCGTTGACGAACGTCTCTCCCGCGTTCATCCGGCCCGGCCAGACGAAGACCGTCACGGTCACCGGCGCCGCCTTGAGCGGCAATCCGACGGTATTCGTCTCGGGCTTCGGCGTCGTGCCGACGGCAATTCAGGTCGTGAGCTCGACGAAGCTGGCCGTGACGTTGGCCGCCGGCCCGGGTACCGCCCTCGGCGCGCGCGGGCTGCGAGTCGTCGAGCCCGGCGCGACGGCCGATATCTGCGGCGCGTGCCTGGTCGTCGTCCCTCCGTCCACGACCATCGTCACGTCCTCGCTCAACCCGTCACACGTAGGTCAGCCAGTGACCTTCACTGCGTCCATTGCGAAGACGGACGGCGGCGGCACGGTCTCGTTCGCGGCCGATGGGGTGACCATCGCCGGATGTGGCGCGAAACCGCTCACCACCGTAGGCACGGGAACCGGCCGAGCCTCGTGCACGACTTCAACGCTGACGGCCAAGACGCACACGATCTCGGCGTCCTATAGCGGAGACAACGCAGCCGGCGATTCGTCCGCGACGCTGAGCGGCGGCCAGGTCATGCAGCCGTAGCTTTTCCACAGGTTGCACAGAGCGCTGTGGAAATGTTGATTATTCAAAATTCGCAAAATGCGAATCTTTTCGATCTGGCACCTCTTGCAGGCGCCTTGCCCACCCCCTAGATTGGCAATTGCGCCGAGCGCGGCGCGGGAGTAGGTCGAAGCGGAACCGATAGGCCGTACGAGTAAGCCCGCAAGGGCCGAGGCGGAAAGTCGAGCGGTTCTGTGGACGAAACCGCGGCGGGCTCGGCGAATTCTTTTGGTCCCGTTTCTCTAGGATCAGTCCTCGTGCACTTCCATCCGCCGAGCATCGACCCGGGCATCATCGCCTTCATCTGGGCCCTGGTCCTCGGCACGTTCATCTACTTCGGATTGCTCGCCGTCGGCACGACGGGCGCGTTCGCGATCATCATCGCGATGGTCTCGACGGCGGGAATCTGGCTGTTCGTCCGCACGCGCGGCAACAGCGCGTAACGCGGTGACTAGGCGGCCGCGGCCGCGAGCGGCCGGACCAAAGGGGCGTGGACGCTCCGCCGGCTCAACGCGGCCACGAGCAGCGTCGCGAGGTCCGATCCGATCGCCTGCTCGAGCCGGTCCCGGGCGCGTTCTGCATCCGGGTCGAAGCCGGCCATGTGAGCGGCGAGCAGATCGAGCCCCACCTCTCGCTGCGACAGACGTCCTGCGAGCTCCATCCGACATTCCTATCGGCGTTGCCCGACAACCGCCGTGATCCCTGACGGCAGGGATTGGGGCCGCCGTGAGCCACGGCAGCCCCGAATCCTTCGGTTCGACTCAGTCGGTCGAGCCGGGCGTGTTTGTGCCCTGGGGCCCGACCGTCACCTCTCGCGGCTGGCCGGAACCGGGCGTGCCGACCTCGCGGCGCTCCGCCGTGACCGGCTCGCTCGCAGCCGCCGCCCGCGCGGGCACCGGCCTCGACCCGACCGGCGCAGCCACAGCGGCGGGAACGACCGCAGGCTCGAGCGCCGGGACGGTGTCGAAAGAGAGCCCGAGCACGAGCCCGAAGCCGAACGCGAGCACGCCGTGCCACAGGGCCGTGTCGTGCACGAGCCCGAGCATCCCGATGTCGCTCGTCCAGCGATGGAACGTCGGCTGGTACCAGCCGCCATGCGGCTGGCTCGCCATCATGATCCACCCGACGACGATGAGCATCGGCAGGAATGCGAGCAGGAGCGTGCTCGGGGAGACGCGCATGCGCAGCCCCTTCGTCCAGCCGCCGATCACCTGCGAGAGCGCCATAACGAGCCCGGCGCCCGCAACGATCCCCATCTCCGCCCAGAACCGCTGGTCGGTGTGCTGGCCGACGAGCGTTGCAGTCCAGAGCAGCACGCCGGCCCCACCCGCGGCGGCAACCGTCGTCAGGCCGCGCGTCGCGTCGTAGAGTCCGTACCGTCGCATCTGATCACCTCGTTCCGGGTTTGCAGGAGAAACGCGGAGAGGCCGGATGCGGTTACGACAGCCTGAGCCGGCGGGCGTCGAACGAGGCCGACCAGAGCTCCGCCCGGAACTCCTCCACGGTCCGCTCCACGTCGCCCGCGAAGACGTGCTCGACCACGCCGACCTCCCGATCGTTGTGGAAGGGCAGGTCGATGTGCTCGGGGCTGACGAGGTTCACGGAGGTGCGTCCACAGGCCGGGCAGTGGACGGCGAGCCCGAGGCGCCCGTCGCCGGGCGCGAGCAGGAAGAAGGCCGACGGGAACACGGGCCGCGGCCGCTCCTCCGGGTAACAGAAGAAGGTCCATGGCCACTCCCCCGCTCTGATGCGCGTGGCTGCCACGTCGCCCAGCTCGTCCGCGAGCGGCTCGACCCGGGCCGTCATGAGATTCAGGAAGACGCCGCCCTCGAGTCCGAGCGGTGCCCAGTCGAGCTCGTCGTGACTGACGAGCCCGTCGTGCTCGTCGCCGCAGGTGCACGCGAAGCGAACGCGGTAGACGGCCGGGTGCGCGGCACCCTCGAGCCGCTCGAGCGTCCGGAAGGCGGACAGCGCCACTCGCGCCTCGCCGTGCTGCGGGCACGAGAACGTGTACCGGCTGGTCAGCGCGTCGTACATGTCCATCTTGTAAACGGCGGGACGGACGGAACGGATGTGCCGCTAGTACGAGATCAGGGCGTACAGGTCGTAGTCCTGCAGGCGGTCGCGGCCGCCGAGGAACGTGAGGTCGATGACGAAGTTGATGCCGACGACTTGGCCACCGAGCTGCTCGACGAGGCCGGCGATCGCCTTCACCGTGCCGCCGGTCGCGAGCACGTCGTCGTGAATGACGACCCGCGCGCCGTTCGCGATTGCGTCCGCGTTCACCTCGAGCGCGTTCTCGCCGTACTCGAGCGCGTACCGGGCGGACACCGTCTCGGGCGGGAGCTTGCCCGGCCGCCGGGCGGGGACGAATCCGCACCGCACCTTGCAGGCGATGGCGGCGCCGAGCCAGAAGCCGCGCGCCTCGGCGCCGAGGACGAGATCGGGCTTCCGCTCCGCCGTCCACTCCGCCAGCTCGTGCACCGCCTGGCGCAGCGCGACCGGGTCCCCGAGCAGCGGCGCGATGTCCTTGAACCCGACGCCCGGCTCGGGGAAGTCGGGCACTTCGCGGATCTTCGACTTGAGGTCGATCTGCGTCGTCATCCGGCGAGCCTCTTGACCGCGCGTCCCAGCAGCAGCTGCGAGAGCTCCTGCGCCGACTCCGTCAGCGCGCGCAGATCGTCGAGCCCCGCACGCCTCCGCTCAGGGTTGCGCGACCGCAGCGCCGGAAGGACGAGCGCCTCGAGCAGGCCTGCCTCGCGATCGGCAGACGTCCGGAAGGCGCGCAGGTGCCGCGGCGCGATCCCGTAGCGGGCGAGACGCTCGCACGCTTCTGCGATCTCGACGTCGACCTCCGAGTAGGGCTGCTCGATCAGGCCGAACTGCTCGAGCTCGCGCAAGCGAGCGCGCTCCACCCCGGCGCGCTCGCAGAGCTCCTCGGCGTCGAGCTCTGCGTCCTCATGGTCTCCGAGCGCGGCGGTTGCACGCCGGCGACGGGCCTTGGCCGCGCCTGCCGCGAGCTCTTCGCGGATCACGCGCAGCGGCAGGAACTCGTCACGCTGCAGCCGCAGAATCGTCCGCAGCCGCTCGAGGTCCTCGTCGGTGAAGAGCCGATACCCGCCCTCCGTCCGCTTCGGCGTGAGCAGGCCTTCGCCCTCGAGGTAGCGAATCTTCGATATGGAGACGTCGGGGAACTCGGTCTTCAGTGCTTCGCACACGGCGCCGATCGTCAGCCGCTGCCTGGGCGCCGTCATGACCATCAGCGCGCGAGGAAGGTCATCCGGTATTTGCCGATCTGCAACTCGTCGCCATCGGACAGTTCCGACGACTCGACGCGACTGCGGTTCACGAACGTCCCGTTCAGGCTTCCCTGGTCCTCGACGAACCAGCGGCCGTCGCGCTCGACGAGCACCGCGTGGCGTCGCGAGACGGTGACGTCGTCGAGGAAAATCGGGCAGTCCGGCGATCGGCCGATCGTCGTGCGCTCGCCCTGCGGGATGAAAGTCTCGCCCGCGCGGCCGCCGCCGGAGCGAACGACGAGCGCGGGGCCCTCGACGCCGAGGTCGGAGAGCTCGTCCAGCTCCCCCACGTCGTCGGGGCTGAAGGTCTGCGTCTGCTCCGCGGGCTCGGGCGCGTGCAGCAGCGCTCCGCACTTCGAGCAGTAGTTCGCGGCCTCCTGATTCTGGAAGCCGCACTCGGGGCAGTAGATGTGCGCCATCTATTCGGCTTGCGGGGAAGCCTTGCCGGCGAGTATCTCGGTCAGGGACTCGACGTCGACCTGGCTGAGGATCGTCTCCGGGCCTGCTGCCTTCAGCCGAGCCTGGTACTCGGCGCGCAGGATGTCGATCTTCCCGTGCAGAAGACGGCGCTGGTACGAGATCTCGCGCTCCTCCTCCTGGAGCTGGTGAATCATCTTCTTGAGATCCGCGTCCGTCAGCGAAGCAAGGTCAGGCAGGAGTTCCACGTGGGCCTTTCGCTCGCAGGGTGAAGTTCAACTTTAGCCTTTAGGTCAAGTTCGCGCAGCCGTGACTTCTCCCTGCGCGATCTCGTCCACCATCCGGCGGAGCTCGTCGATCAGCCCCTCCGAGGCTTCCACTGTCTCCCCCTCGGCGTACAGGTGGAGGAGCGGCTCGTCCGGATCGGGAAGCACCTGAGCCCAGCCGCGCTCGTCGAAGACCTTGATGCCGTCGGTCAGGTCGAGGTCCCGGCCGGAGAGGCGCTCGTTGAGGACCCGCATGACGAGCCCCTTCAGGGACCAGGGGCACGCGAGCTGGCGATGCACGAGCGTCGGCCGAGGCAGCTCGGCGACCAGCTCGGAGATCGGCCGGTTGACCGGTGCGAGCAGCTCGAGCAGCTTCACGAGGCTGGCGACGGCGTCGTAGCCGGGAAGGAACTCCGGAAAGACGTAGCCGCCGCCGACAGCGCCCCCGAACACGACGCCCTGCTCGGCCGCGGTCCGCGTCAGGTCCTGCAGCGACGCCGCCGTGCGCACGATCTCGAGACCGGAGCCCTCGACTAGCCGGTCGACCTGGCTCGTCACGGTCACCGGGAAGGCGAGCCTCCCCGTCCTCCCGTTCGAGCCGATGAGGCGAAGATAGAGGAGCAGCGTCAGGTCGACTGGGATCTCGCGCGCCTGCTCGTCGACGAGATAGAGGCGCTCCCCCGGCCGGTCGAACACGGCACCGAGGTCGGCTCCGACCGCGGTCACGAGGCGCTTCGCCTGGCCGATCGACGTGGCCAGCGCGCTGTCTGCGTCGGCGGTGCCGTCGCTCGGAAACGCGTGTGCGGCAACGACCTCCACACCGAGCGGGTCGAGCACCAGCGGCAGGACGTATGACGCGGCCGAGAAGCCGTAGTCGACGACGATGCGAAATGCGCGCGCCCGGATCGCGTCGACGTCGAGCGTCGAGAGGAGATCGCTCGCATAGGTTTCTCGCGCGCGTGCGGGATACGTGATGCGTCCGACGTCGGTGGACGCGACGCGCCGGATCTCGCCGCGGCTGAAGTGCTTCTCGACCTCCTGCTGCGTCGCGGCGCTCATCTCGATGCCGGGCGGCTCGAAGAACTGGATGCGGATCGCCTCGGGATCACTGGCGCTTACGCCGACGTGCACAGCCGCGTCGTATCCCTCGGACCTCAGGAGATGGCGCGCGACGGCGACCGGGATGACGCGAAGGTCGGCGACGTCCACGCCGGTCGACGACAGGCCGGAGATCATCGTGCGCTTGATCATCCGGCAGGCGGGCGTTCCCTCGCGCGAGGCGACGACACGCGCGCCGCGCTTCAGGGCGGTGCCGAGCGCGGACGCGAGACGCACCGCGACGTCGGGCGTCAGGTCGACATTGACGAGGCCGGAGACGCCGTCCTTGCCGAAGATGCGGGCCGTTCCGCGCGACTCCCAGATGAGGCTCTCGAACAGGTGCGCGCCGGTCTCCACTTCCTTGTACGGATAGATCCGGACGCCCGGCATGATCACGCTCTCGGCGCCGATCGTTACCTCATCGCCGACGGCGACGCCTTCGTGCACCCGCACGTGCGCGCGCAGGTCGCACGACCGGCCGATGATCGCGCCCTCGACGACCGCGCTGCGCCCGATGTACGTCGACGAGTCGACGATCGACCGCGTGGTGCGCGCTCGCTCGCGCAGCGTCACGCTCGTCGACAGCACGGAATACGGGCCGACGGTGGCCTCCGGAGCGATGCGGCAATAGTTGCCGAGGAACGCCGGGCCTTCGATCGCGTCCAGGTCGTGCACGTCGACGCCCTCGCCCATCCAGATGTTCCCGCGCAGGCGGATGCCGCCGATCTCGAGGTGGACCTTCTCGTCGAGCGCGTCGAAGTTCGCCTGGCGGTACTGGTCGAGGTTGCCGATGTCCTGCCAGTAGCCGTCGAGGACGCAGCCGTAGATCGGCCGCCCCATCTCGAGGAGCAGCGGGAAGAGCTCCTTCGAGAAGTCGAACGGCCGGTCCGCCGGAATGTGCTTCAACACCTCCGGCTCGAGCACGTAGATGCCGGTGTTGATGGTGTCGGAGAAGACCTGCCCCCACGACGGCTTCTCGAGGAAGCGCTCGACGCGCCCGTCTTCGTCGGTGACGACGATTCCGAACTCGAGCGGGTTGTCGACCGACTTCAATCCGATCGTCACCGACGCCTGCTTCTCGCGGTGGAAGTCCACGAGCCGCCCGAGGTCGACGTCGCAGAGTGCGTCGCCGGAGATGACGAGAAACGTGTCGTCGAGGCGGCCGGCGGCGAGCCGCACCGAGCCCGCGGTTCCCGCCGGCGACTCCTCGACCGAGTACCCGAGATCGACCCCGATCGTCTCTCCCGTACCGAAGTAGCTGCGGATCGCCTGCGGGAGGAACGCGACGGTGACGATGACGTCTTCGAAGCCGTGCCGCTTGAGCAGCTCGATGATGTGCTCCATGCACGGCTTGCCCACGATCGGCACGAGCGGCTTCGGCTGGTTCGACGTGAGCGGACGGAGGCGCGTGCCCTCGCCGCCCGCCATGACGACAGCCTTCATGACTGAAGAACTCTCCGCGCGTCGCGCACGTAGAACATCGCGGCCGCGACTGCGACTCCGAGGCCGATCCAGAAGAGCCAGAGCGGCCACGAGGTTGCGTCGTGCATGGCGATGCGGAAGCCGATCGCCGTGTACAGAAGCCATGTTGCGCCCTTGCCGAGCATGTTCACATCCAGCTCGATGCCGCGCGGCGCGAGCACGCGCCATCCGGCGAGCAGGAGCAGATCGCGCGCGGCGATGACGACGAGGCCCGCCCACGGAAGGCGCCCGTAGACGACGAGGAGGATGACGGCGGCATCGATCATCAGTCGGTCCGCAAGCGGGTCGGCGATCTTTCCGAAGCGGGACTCGACGTGCCACAGCCGGGCGAGGAACCCGTCGATCTGATCCGTCACGCCAGCGGCGCCGAAGAGGATCCCGGCCGGCCAGCTGTGCGCGTCCCCGGCCTTCACCATCAGCACGACGAAGATCGGGATCACGGCGAGCCGCGCGAGCGTCAGCGCGTTCGGAAGCTGCGCGAGCGGCGTGGGGATCGCGGGGGTCGCCATCCCGAAAGAGTGTACGGAGCTTCTACTTCAGCCCATGGAAACGGGCAGCCCAGTACGCCGTTCGTACGAGGTACGCGTTCTCCGCTGCCACGCCCCGGAGGCCCCACGAGCCGTTGTACGACAGGTATCCGCGCTTCGCGGCGGCCGGCTCGATCTGCGTCCCTTCCCCCCACTCGTTGAAGCTCGTGATGGTGATGCCGTCGGGTTGGGCGGCGATCGCCGCCTTCCAGAGGTTGTCGTACGTGGCGCCGTCGCGGCGGGAGCGGGAGATGGAGAGCTCGCCGGCGCGGGCGCCGTTGTATCCCGGCCCGACGCTCGGCTCACACAGCAATCCGCGTGCGTGCGCCTCCTCGCACAGCCGGACGAACTTGGCGCCGCCGTAGTCGACGAAGTCGTACGTGTAGAAGCCGTCGAAGCCGGCGGCGGCCGCGAAGCCGACGAGCTCCGTCCCGGCGAACAGGCGCATCCCCGCCGGCTTCTGCGCGGTCACCGGCGCCCAGTCGGCAGCCACGAAGTCGAGCGGGTGGTAGACGTACACGTCGCGGATGCCGAGCGAGGCGAGGTACGGCAGATCCTGCGCCACCGTCGCCGGCGAACGTCCGTCGTACGGCTCGAGATGAATCGCGGCTTGTAGGTGGTTCTTCTTCACGGCGCCGAGCACCAGCGGCAAGAGGCGATCCTCGGTCGACCCTCTGCCCCACCACGAGATGACGACCTCGTTGACGCCGGCGGCGGCGATCTCGCCCATCTGGCGATCGACCATGCCGGGGTCGGCGCTCGAGTACGGGCCGCTCGCGGGGAAGAAGCGCGAGTAGACGTCCGTGGGCGGCTGGTGCCCGTTCTGGTTCCAGTGCAGCCAGCTGCCGTCATGCAGCGGCGTCCCGTACCACGGGTAGTAGAAGATCGCCACCGTTCCGGCCCGGGCGAGACCGGGAGCGGCGAGATATGCGATTACGAGCCCCCCCGCAAGGAGGCGGCGCACTGCCCCGTATTCTCACCCGCGTGGCGGACGATTTCCAGGTCCCCGGCTTCGTCGATGCACATAGCCACGCCTTCCAGCGGGAGCTGCGCGGGCGAATCGAGGGCGGGGACTTCTGGGCGTGGCGGGAGGCGATGCTCGAGCTGGCGGCGGGCGTCCGCACCGACTACCGCAGCGTGTTCGAGGAGATGCGGAGCTCCGGGTACACCGCGGTCGGCGAGTTCCACTACCTGGGGCTGGACGAGGCCCGCGCCGCCGCAACTGCGGCCGGCGAGGCCGGCATCGAGCTCGTCGTGCTGTACGTCGCCTACGCCCGCGGGGGAATCGAGCGCTTCCGCCAGGACTCCGTCGGCCGGTACCTGAAGGATCTCGAGCAGCTCCGCTCGGAGGGCATCCGCGTCGGTCTAGCCCCCCACTCCGTGCGTGCGTGCCCGCGCGACTGGCTCGTCGAGCTGGGCGCCTATGCGGCCGCCGAGCGCCTCCCGCTGCACATCCACGCCGACGAGCAGCCGCGCGAGATCGAGGAATGCCTCGCAGAGCACGGCGCCCGGCCGATCGAGCTCCTAGCCGAATGCGGCTGCCTCGGAGCGCACACGACCGTCGTCCATGCGACGCACGCGAACGGTCGGGAGCTCGACCTGCTCGGCGAAGCCTGCGCCCGAGTCTGCGCGTGCCCGACGACCGAGGCGAACCTCGGCGACGGCTTCCTGCCGGTCGAGCGGCTCCTCCATCGCGGCATCGGCCTCTGCATCGGGTCGGACTCGAACGTGCGCATCGATCCGCTCGAGGAGCTGCGGGAGCTGGACGGGATCGCACGGCGCCAGTCGGGCAGGCGTGACATCTTCACCGTCGACGCGCTCCTCGCCGCGGGCTCGGACGAAGGCGCCGGCGCGCTCGGCTTGACCGAGTGGCCGGCCGTCACGGTGAACGGGTCGCACCCACAGCTGCGCGGGGCCGCCGACCCCTTGTGTGCACTCGTCGCCGGCTGCTCTGCGGACGTCTTCGCGGGCTAGTGGCCGTGGCCGTGGCCGTGGCCACCGCCGTTGCCACCGCCGTCGCCGTGGCCGTTGCCGTTGTCATGGCCGTGACCGCCGCGCGAAGACCCCGAGTCGGTGCTTCCCGAGTCGTTGCTGCTGTCGCCGGTGCCATCCGTGGACTGGGGCGGCGGAGGCGGCGTCGTGGTGTCGGTCGATCCTGCGGGCGCGGATGGCGGGGTGCCGTTCTGGCCGGGATCGGGTGTCGTCGTGGTCGGCGTGGTCGTCGTTGTCGGCGTCGTCGTGGTGGTGGTCGTCGTCGTCGTGTCCCCGGTGCCGCTCGTATCGCCGCCGGAGGTGTCGCCCGTCTGGGACGAGCCCGTCCCGTCCCCGGTAGGCGCGGTGGAGCTTCCGGTGCGCCCGTCGTGCACTGCGCTCGTACCGGTGATCCCGAGGCCGGCCGACGTCTTCGTGCCGGTGCTCGAGTCGCCCGTGCCGTTGAGCGTCGACGACGGGCCCTCCGTTGAGCTGCTCGTATCCGACGGTGACCCCGTGGTGCCACTGCCGACGGTCGCCGCCGCGTGGTGGCTAGAGGGGGCGCTCGCGGCCGGTACCGGCGGCGGAGTGTGCGTCGCGACGGAGACGGTCTGCGACGACGCATCGGCGTCGGGGGCGGGCGATCCGATCGTCGTGCTCGCCGCGACCTGCGGAGCGGGGACGTCTTGAGCGACGGTCGGAGCGGGATGCACGGACGGGCTCGTTCGCACGACGCGCGTCGACGCGGTGTGCGCTCTCGTCCGGTTCGACAGGCGCTGCATCCGGTGCTCGGTCAGAACGGATGCGACGGCGACGACGTGAGCCGGCGCGACCGGCGGCTGCGACGCGCGAACGGCCAGCGTCTTGTGGATGACGGTGTGCACCGCGTTCGTTCCCACGACGGCGGCGCTCACGGCGACCGCCGCCATCTTGAGTGCGGCGCCGGTCGAGAAGAGCGACTTCATCGCGGCCACCAGCGAGCCGAAGCTGAAGCCCGTCTTCGCCTTGCCGGTGCGCCGCTTCTCCGCGACGTCCGGCTGCTCGAGCGCGATGGCAAGCGTGCGGCGCGCGCGGAAGATGAGCATCTCCACTGCGCCCTGCGAGAGGCCGAGCTCGGTCGCGATCTCGCGGTACGACAGTCCTTGCCACTCGCGCAGGAGGATTGCCCGACGCTGGTTCTCCGGCATCGAGTCGAGTGCCTCTTCGAGCCCCATGAGCTCGAGCGTGTCGCCGTCGGCCGATGCGCCGCCGGACGGGACGACCTCCTGGAGGATCTCGAAGTCGTCGGGCGCCTCGAGCTTGAGCCGGCGCCCCGAGGACGAGCGACGAGCGATGCAGACGTTCTGCGCGATCTTGTACAGCCACGCCTGCTCGAAATGTGTGGTCGTGCCGCGCTGGAGGCCGCGGAACGCGTTCAGGAACGTGGTCTGCACGGCATCCTCCGCTTCCTCCCGGGAGCGGAGCTGGTGCAGGCAGTACGCGTAAATCTGTTTTCCGTACTGCCGGTAAAGGTCATGCGTCGCGTCTGCGACGTTGCCTGTCATGCGACCTGCATCCCCAGCTGCGGCCACTGTTCGTCCCCTCGTTCCCTCGTCTCTGCGGATCTGAATTGTCCGGCTTTGATTCCCTAGTTACAAGTCACCCTTTTGCGGTATTCGCGAGGTTCATTTCTGCTTCTTTCTGGTCAAATCTCCGTCAGCCGAGCGGTGCCCCAGCGAGGAGCGCCACCACGCCTCCGAGGGCGAGGAAGGGCGCAAACGGAATGCCCATCGTCCGGCCCCTGACGCCGTGCCGGACGAGGATCGCCACACTGGGAAGGGCCGCCGCCACGAGGGCGACGACGAGCGCGAGCGGCACTGTACGGCCGACCGCGACGCCGAGGAGCAGCGCGAGCTTCACGTCGCCCATCCCCATCCCGCCGGGACGTACGACGGCGGCGGCGAGCAGGAAGGCCGCCGCGCCTGCGCCCGCGGCGAGCCATACGACCGACGGGTGCACGATCGTGCGCGCCGCGAGCACGATGGCAGCGGCCGGCAGCACGATGCGGTTCGGGATGATCCGTCGCCGGACGTCGACGACCGAGACGACGACGAGCACGCCAACGAAGAAGACGGCGACGAGGGCGTCGACGATCCCGGTCACGCGACGTTCCTGTCGTTGATCTGCCCCTGGAGCTCGCCGACGTATGCGGTCAGGTCGCGTTCGCGGAAGCCGATCAGCTCCTCGCGCTCGGTGACGTCACGCTCCCGTTTCTCGAGCCTGTCCTCGCGCAGCTCGACCTCGGCGAGGAGCCGTGCTTCGCGGATCCGCAGCTCCTCGTCGGACTGCGCGAGCTGGCCGGTGCGCTCGGCGAGCCGATTCTCGCTGTCGAGCATGCGCTGCTCGCGCGCCTGCACGCGGTGCTCACGCTGCTCGAGCTCGGCGAGGAGCGCGAAAGCCTCCTGGGACACCTGGCCCTGGCCGTTGCGTGCGCGCTCGAGGCGCTCGCTCTCTTCCCGGAGACGAGACTCGCGAGCGGCGAGCGCCGCCTCGCCGTTCGCGAGCATCTTCTCGCGGGCGTCGAAGCGCCGCTCCAGCGTCGCCTCGCGTTCCGCGACCTCGTCCGCCCGCTCTTGCAATCGTTGCCGCTGCTGCTCGAGCTCGGCCGCCGCCGCGCGGATTCCGACCTCGCGTTCCGAGACGCCGAGCTCGCGCTGCCGTGCTGTGGAGTCGAGATGGCGCACGCTCTCCTCGCGCGCGATGAACGCGGCCTCCTGGTCGACGCGGACCGCATCGAGCGCTGCGCGTTCGCGCTTGAGCTCGCGCTCGCGCTCCGCCAGTCCGGCGAGCTGCTGCGCAAGGTGCGCACCCGCCTGAGCTCGTTCGTGGTGCACGGACTCGAGCTCGAAGGAGCGCGAGTCGACGTGTGTCGCGAGCTCGGTCACCCGCGCCTCTTCGGCGACGAGCTCGGCCCGCATGCGCGCGAGCTCGACGCGTTCGCTCTCGATCTGCTCGCGCTGGATCCTGAGAATGACCTCGTGCTCTTCGATGTCGGCGCGCGACGACTCAGCGCGCGCCGCGAGCTGCTCGACCTCGGCCTCGCGCACCGCGAGGTCCCTCGCGGAGGACATCTCGCGTTCGTACGCCTCCACCTGGTGCTCGAGCGCTTCCCGGAGCGCCCGTTCGCGCGTGAGGGCGGCCTTCAGTTCGGTGCGCAGGTCGAGCACCTCCTGCGGCTCGTCGCTCACGAGCTCCGGGAGCATCGGGACGATCTCGCCGATCGGCAGCAGATCCGGCAGTTGCGTCTCGACCGGCGCCGCCTGTTCGATCCCCAGCGTGTCGCCGCCGTGCTTGCGCGAGAGCTGCGCGCGCAGCCCCGTGCCGAATCCGGTTTCCGTCTCGTGCGTCACTTGAAGTGAAGGTAGGTCGTGATGTTCAGGAACGCCGGCCCGAGGATCGCGACGAACATCGCCGGGAAGATGAAGAGCGCGGTCGGGAAGAGCATCTTGATCGGCGCCTTCATCGCGCGTTCCTCTGCGGCCGCCTGGCGGCGCAGGCGCGAATCGGCAGCCTGGACGCGCAGGATGCGGCCGAGCGATATACCGAGCTGCTCGGCCTGCACGACCGAGCGGACGAACGCGGCCACCTCGGGAGCAGGGACGCGCTCGGCGAGCTTCTTGAGCGCTTCCGGCCGTGACTCGCCGATGCGCATCTCACCCAAGGTCAGCGCGAACTCGTCGACGAGGGCGCCGTGCATGTGCTCGGTGAGCTTCGCGATCGCGCCGTCGAGTCCGAGACCCGCCTCGACCGAGACGGCCAGAAGGTCGAGCGCATCGGGGAGTTCGGAGCGAACCCGCTCACGTCGCTCGCGGATCCGGAATCCGAGGATCGCGTCGGGAATCGTGAAGCCGAGGGCGGCGAGCATCGGCACGAAGAGGATGCCGGCCACCGGCGCGACGGTGGCGCCGAATCCAAGGCCTGCAACCAGGCCGCCGCCAGCGAGCGCCGTCTTGACTGCGAGAAATTGGGAGGTGGAGATTCGCTGCGAGAGGCCGGCCGCGATCAGTCGCGAGCCGATCGCATCCGCGGACGCCTTCGGGTTGACCCTGAGTGCGAGCGCAGCGAGACGCTCGACAGCGGGCGCGAGCACGCGCTCGCTGAAACGCGGCAAGGTGTTCGCCGGTTGATCGCGGCGGGCACCGTATGTTGCGGCCCGGCGGAGCGCGAGATGCCGGCGGCGCTGCGGAGACGTCGCAACTTCCCCAACGATGAACACGGCGAAAGCGAACGAGAGGATGGCCAGGAAGAGCAGCATGTCAGCCCTTGAACGACACGATCTTCTTGAGGACGACCGACCCGATCCCGAGCATGACGAGCGCCATGCCGACCAGCATGTGGCCCGTGCTCGAGTGCCAGAGCGGGCTCATGTACGTCGGGCTGATGAGGCTGATGAGCGCAGAGACGAGGAACGGCAGGCCGGCGAGCACGTAGGCGGACATGCGACCGGTTGCGGTCAGGCTGCGGATCTTCCGCGCGAACTGCTGGCGCTGGCGCACAGTCTCGGCGACGACGTCGAAGAGCCCCGCGAGCGAGCCGCCGATCTGCCGCTGGATGGTGACCGCGTTGAGGACGAACGAGAGGTTCTTCGACCCGATGCGCTCCCCCATCTCGGCGAGCGCCTCGTCCATCGGGCGTCCGAGTCGCGTCTCGGTGAGCACGCGGCGGAGCTCCCGCGCCGTCGGCTCGGCGCCCTCGTCGACGACGGCCTGAATGGCGTGCCGGAACGAATGCCCCGCCTTCAGCGATGCCGCAATCGTGATGAGAAGATCGGGGAGCTGGTTGTCGAACGCCTTCATCCTGCGACGCGCCTTCGACGCCACCCACACGAGCGGCGCGGCGGCCCCCACGAGCATGAAGGGCACGACCAGCACGAACGGGACCCCCGCGACGAAGGTCACCAACGCGACCGCAAGCCCTGAGCCGACGCAGATGTAGAGCAGCTCCGAGGCGAGCAGCGGTAGGTCGGCACGCGTGAGGAGGCGTTGCACGGCACGGAACTGCTTGACGTTTGCGAAGGCCTGCTCGGTGGCGGCGACGAGACCGTGCATGAACGCGCGGCCCTGCCTGCGCCGCTTCGTCTTCGTGCGCCGCTCGCTCGGGCCGAGATAGGGCGCAAGCCTGTTGCGCAGCCATGAGCCTCTGCGCGCACCGGCAGCGAACCAGGCGGCCAGGAGCACGAGGACGCCGACGGCGCCTGCGACGACGACGGGTGCGAGCGACGACCGCCAGGCCGATGACGGAAGCACGCTCGACGGCGGACTGCTCGCGGGGACGGTGAGCCCCGTGTCGCCGAGGGTGACGTCGCGTGTGGCGCTCCCGACGCCCGCGATCTCCGTCGAGATGCGGACGCTTTCCCCCGGGCGTGCGGCCGTGACGTAGCGAAGCTGCCACGTGTGCGAGAGCGTCCGCTCGATGGATGCGTACAGCGAACCGAGCTCGGCGCTCGCCGAAGCCTCGCGGTAGAGGCCGCCCGTGTCGGCTGCGAGCTGCTGCAGCGGTCCTGGCGTGAAGCCGGGACCGGCGATCCCGATCGTGTAGACGAGCGCGTGCGCACGGTGCGCCGCCGCGACGGCGGCCGCGAACGACGCCGAGCTCGAGACATCCTGCCCGTCGGTGACGAGCACGATGACCCTGCCGGGCTGGCCCTGCTGTCCGAGCGCGGTCGCTGCGCGGACGACAGCGTCCCAGAGCGCGGTGCCGGAGCGGGAGTCGACATTGAGGCCGGCGAGGGCCGCGTCCGCGTCCGCGCCCGAGCTGGAGAACCCCGTCAGCGACACGGCCTGGCGGCCGAACGTGACGACCTCGACCTGGTCGTTCGGGCCTTTCGCGGCGACGAACGCGCGTGCGGCGGCGGTTGCGTTGCGCAGCGATGCACCCGCCATCGACTGCGACCGGTCGACCGCGAGAACGACGCTCTTTGCGCGACCGAGATTCACGGCCTGGAGGCCGGCGGTTGGCAGCCCGTTCTCCCGGAGCTGCGGCTGCGCAGCGCCGGTCGGCGCCACCACAGTCACCCGGACCTCCGGGTACGCGCTCGTGTCCACCCCGCCGATCCGCACACCGGCCGCAGCGGCCGGGGCGACGACGAGGGCGATGAGAACGACCGCGGCCGCACGCGCTCTGATCACTCCTGGCCGCCTCCGAAGCTGTTCACGGCGAATGCCGCGCGCAGGTCCTCGTCGTCGCTCGAGAAGAAGCCGGGCGGGAGGATGACGTTGTTCGCGGCGAGCTTCTCGAGGAAGTGCGGCCTGAGGCCGGTCGCCCGCAGCGGGGTGAGCAACCGCTTGGCGCGGGCGGCGTCCGCTTCTGTGGGCGACTCCGCGACGAAGAGATCCTGCAATGTGACGACGTCGGACTCCATGCCCACGACCTCGGCGATGTGACTGATACGGCGCGATCCGTCGACGAGCCGGACGATCTGGACGAGCACGTCGAACGCGCTCGCGATCTGCTCGCGGATGGCGCGATGCGGAAGCTCGACGCCGGCCGTCAGCACGAGCGTCTCGAGGCGCGACAGCGCGTCGCGCGGCGAGTTCGCATGGATCGTCGTCAGCGATCCCTCGTGACCGGTGTTCATCGCCTGCAGCATGTCCACCGTCTCCGCACCGCGGACTTCGCCGACGATGATGCGGTCGGGGCGCATGCGCAGGGCGTTGCGGACGAGCTCGCGGATCTTGACCTCGCCGCTGCCCTCGATGTTCGGCGGGCGCGACTCGAGCGTGATCACGTGCTCCTGCTGCAGCTGGAGCTCGGCTGCATCCTCGATGGTGACGATGCGCTCGTCGCCGGGGATGAACGCCGAGATCGCGTTCAGGGTCGTCGTCTTACCGGTGCCGGTGCCGCCGGAGATGAGAATGTTGAGCTTCCCTTTCACGCACGCGCCGAGGAACTGCGCCGCGCGGGCCGACATCGTCCCGAACTGGATGAGGTCGTTGATCGTGTACGGGTCGCGAGAGAACTTGCGTACCGTGAGCGTCGGGCCTGTCAGCGCGAGCGGAGGGATGATGGCGTTGACGCGGCTTCCGTCCGGGAGGCGCGCGTCGACCATCGGCGAAGCCTCGTCGACGCGGCGGCCGATCTGCGAGACGATCTTCTCGATGATGCGCATGAGGTGCGCGTCGTCGACGAAGCGCGCATTGGTCCGCTCGATCTTCCCCGCGCGCTCGACGTAGATGTGCTCAGGCCCGTTGACCATTACCTCGGTCACGCTGTCGTCGGTCAGGAACCGCTCGAGCGGGCCGTAGCCGAGGATGTCGTCCGTGAGCTGCCGGACGAGCTCCCGCCGCTCCTCCCGCGTGAGCGGTGTGCCGGCGAGCGCGAGCTCCTCCGTGACGGCCTTGTAGACACGGTCGTTGAGATCGGCGGCGTCCTCCTTGAACAGCTCTTGACCCAGCTTCGCGATGCACGCGTGGTGCACCGCCGCCTTCAGCTCGGCATACGGATCGGCATGCACCTCGTTGGGCGTGTCGGCGAGAGCATGAATGCCGTCGGCCGTGCGGGATAGGCGGTCGTGAAGTCCCACGCGCTATGCCCTCGCGAACGAAATGAGACGCTTCCGCTCGTGGGTCTTCGACGCCTGCGTTTTCGGCGCCATCTCCTTGACGAGCCCGTTCATCGCCCGTGAGAAGTCGCACCGCGGCTGGACGAGAACTGCGGCTTCGCCGCGGTTGACGCACAGCTGAACGGTGCGGTCGAGCGGCAGCTCGTGCGCGACCTTCACGTGCAGCCCGTCCTCGACCTCCCGCGTTTTCAGGCCGACGTTCGCGCTCGCCCGGTTCATGACGTAGGTAATCCGGTTGGACGGGAACGACAGCTGCTCCAGCGTCTGGAGCGCGAGCCGGACGTTCTTCAACGTCGGAACGTCGAGGCCGCACAGGACGAGCAGCTGGTCGGTGCGGTCGAGCGTGGCGAGGACTGCGCCGTGGAAGAACGGCGACGTGTCGACGACGATCGCGTCGTAGGACGCCCGTGCGACGTCGAGCAGTGCGGTCACCTTGCTCTCCACGACCAGCTCCGCGTCCTCGGGCCGCAGCGGAGCGGCCAGGACGTCCAGCCCGCAAGCGTGTCGAGTCACGTAGCCGGCGAGCTTCTCCGGATCGAGCTCGCCAGGAGCGACGACGAGGTCGTAGACCGTCTTGGCCGGCTCGAGGCCGAGCATGATCGCGGCGTCGCCGAACTGGAGGTCGAGGTCGAGAAGCAGCGTACGCCTCCCCTCCTTCTTGGCCAGCATCGCTGCGAGGCTCGTGGCGACGACCGTCTTGCCCGTGCCGCCCTTCGGTGAGAACACGGTGACGACGCGGCCGCGATGGGCGGTGGTTTGCAGCTGGCGACGCGCGTGCGACGCCTTGCGGATCGCGAAGACGACGTTGTGCGTGAGCTGCGGAAGCAGCAGCACGTCTGCGACGTCCATCTCGATGGCGGACTCGAGCATCACCGCCGCTTCGGCGCCGGAGGCGACGAGGATGATCGGCGCGCGCGTGAGCTCGCGGATCTCCGCCACCTCGCTTGCCGGGAAGGCCGAATCGCGCGTCGCGTGGAGGACGCAGTCGAGGTGACCGCCGGCGAGCGGCGTCGCCGCGGCTCCCACCTGCACGCTCGCCCCGACGACGTCAACCTCGTCGGTGGAGGCCAGCGCCCCGCGCAACGAGTCGAAGCCCTCGCAGTCGCCCGTGAAGTAGATCCGGACGCGATCGCTCATTTCGCACCTCCCTGCAGCACCGTGCTGAGGGTGTCGACGCGATCTGCGCTGTCGACGGCGCCGACGACGGGCCGCAGCTCGAGCGTCCAATCGCCGTTTTTGACGACGAAGAAGAGGCGCTGGACCTGGGTGTCGGTCACGGCGAGGATGACGGACATGGATCCGGACGGTGTCGAGACCTTTCCGAGCGACGGATCACTCGGCGGTGTCAGGACGGTGAGGTTGCGTAGGACGATGCGCGTCGCGGTCGCGGTCGAGTTGTTGTCGAGCCGCAGATTCGCGACCAGGTCGACGTGGTCGCCGGCCGCGAGCGTTCCCGCGAGCAGCTGGTTCGGGTCGCCGGCGATTTGCACTGCGCGCAGCGTGCCCTTCAGCTGCCCGCGGATGCCCTGTGCGGCGACGTTGGTGAACCGGCGCAGCGTCACCTGCTCGCCGGCGTACACGGGAGCCGAGAGGACGAGCCCGGCGATGTTCGCGGGGCTCGAGATCGCGCCGGGCACGACGTCTTGCTTCTGCACGGTCTCGACTCGGAGATCGTTCTGCTTGACGATGTCGGCGCCCGGGGTCCCAGTGGAGAGATCCTTCGCGGCGACGTACACGGGCACGCCGCTCGTCGACTTCTGGACCGACCGCTTGTAGTTGGTCACGTAGAAGAGCGTGAGCATCATCGCGACGAGGGCGAGCCCGATGGCGATGAGAACGTTTCGGATGCGATACGTCATTGGGCCTTCCTTCAGTTGACGAGCTCGACGCTGTAGACGCCGAAGTCGGGGAGGTTCTGATCGGTGGTGCCCTGGAGCCCGTTCCAGATGACCTTCGTGAAGTAGCCCTCGAGCTCCGCGCTCGAGCCATGGCCGGGAAGCCCCGTGAGGTGGAACCCGACCCAGCCGATGACGTTGTAGTAGCCACCTGCGCCACCGCCGCCCGTGCCGTCGTACACCGGGAACAGCAGATCGGTGCCGAGTCGATCCGAGAGCGCCGACTGCACCGGGCCTGCGTTGAACTTCGCCCCTGGGTCGGACTGGTACTGCCCGAGAGGGAGATAGCCGCTGTAGCCGTTCTCGATCCAGTCGGCGAGTTCCGGCGTGCCGTTGCTGCCGCCGTTGAGATCGACCATGCCGAACGCCCCTGAAGGAAGGCCGGTGCACGCCTTGCCGAGGCAGAGCGTCGTGTCCACGTCGAAGCACGGACATCCCGGGCCGGTGAGGAACGGGTGATTCTTGTCGACCGCGATCGGTGCCAGGCCCTGGACCTGGTTCGGAACGCCGGCGCGCGCGGATGCGGTGGCGGTGACCGTAGCGTGGTCGATCGAGAAGACGCCCGCGAAGAAGCTCGGCGCCGATTTCTGCACGCTGACGGTGACGGTGTCGTTGTTCTCGAAGCCGGTGCTGAAGCTGACGCCGTCGACGCCGCCGCCGTTCGAAGCGCCGTACTGCGCGGCAAGCGTTTGCGCCTGCGTCGTGTCGCTCGCCGGCAGCGCCTGCGCACCGGCGAGCGCGGCGGCATCGGCGGTCGCCTGCGCCTGGCGCTGCTGGCGATACCACCCGCCGACGTCGGTGGTCAAAGCGGCGGCGCCGATCAGGACGGCGAGGAAGAGCACCGTCATCAGCACTGCCTGACCGCTCTCGTTGCGAAGTCTCTTGGTCATTCGAGGGCCTCCGTCATCGTGCTTTGGAGGTTCCCGGATGCCACAGCCCACCCGAGGACATTGATGGAGTACGGGTACGTCACGGTCACCGTCAGCGTGCTGCCGGAGTGCGTGAACGTCGGGTCGCTCGGGTCGGCCACCGTGACCCCGAGCTGCGCGGGGTCGAGATCGGCAGCCGCCGTCTGCGCGGTCTGCTGGATCTGGGTGACGGTGACCCCAGCCACGCGCGCCGTGATCGCTTGCCGAGCAGCAGCGCGCGCCGCGTCGGTCACGGCGAGGTAGTGGTTGAACGCGACGCCCGCCTGGACGATCGCCAGGAGCAGGGCGATGAGAACGGGCGCGACGAGTGCGAACTCGACGGCGGCTTGCCCGTGCTCTTCATGCAGACCGATGCGGCGTCGGTGCGTCATGCGAAGACCGTGATGGTGGGCCGCCTCGGAGCCGGCCCACCATCAGAGGTTTGCGCTACAGCGCGTTCGTGACCTTCCCGAGCGCGTTCACGATCTGGTTGCCGAGCAGCACGAGCAGCGTGATGCACACGGCTGCGATCAGGGCGAGGATGATGCCGTACTCGGCCATTGCCTGGCCTTCCTCGCGCTTGATGTTGTCCTTGACCCACTGGAACAGGAACGAAGCGACCATCTGAATCTCCTTTTGCTTGTGGTGTCTGCTTACGACCCGAACTGCGAAACGACTTCGTTGTAGAGATGGGCGGCTGTCGCGCCGAGTGTCGAGACGGCGAAGATGACCACCGCTGCGATCAACCCGAGAATCACGGCGTACTCCGCGACCGCCTGCCCCTCTTCACGGAAGATGCGAGCGATTGAGCGATACCCTCGGCCCCCTTTCGAACAAGTACGACTGCGGCTGTTACCGAATGCGTTGATGACCGCTATGAGAGGGGTTCGTTGGTTTTCTTTCGCCTCGTGCGAAAGATCACCCGGAAGGGGTACGGTTCCGCACGAGCGATGCCTGAGCTGCGAACGTCAGACGGACGGCTCGTGTGTCCCCGATGCGCCGTCGCGTCGACGCACTGGCTGCGGTTTGTCGGCCTGATGGGGCGCTCGTCGCTCGACGCCGACGAGGGCCTGCTCTTCCCAGGCACCGGCTCGATTCACATGTTCTTCATGCGGTTCCCGATCGACGCAGTCTTCTGCGACCGCGACCTGCGGGTCGTCAAGGTTGTGCCTGGGCTACGACCGTGGCAGACCGCCGCCGCGCGCGGCGCGAAGGTCGTCATCGAGCTCGCCGCGGGTGCCGCGGCCGACGTCGGCATCGGCGACCGGCTCGTGCTCGAGTCGGCTTGACCGATGGGCGTCCGGCCTGTTCACTGAAAGGAGATCGCTCCGCGCAGGATCTCAGGGGTCAATGAGCACAAGGGGGAACACGTTGCCGCTGCGCCGCCGCCCGGTTGGCGCCACGAGGACGCCGGGTGTGGTTGCGCGATGGCTCGTCCAGTTTCGCTCGCTCCTCGAGCAGGACGGCCTGGCTGTCACGGTCATCGCGCTCGACGCCGGGGTGCTCGTGGCGCTTGCGGCGGGGATGCTCGTGCAGGACAGTTGGCTGTCGTTCGTCGACGGTCGCCTCGTCGCACACCACTGGCTCCCGCACGTGGACACCCTGACGCGTTGGACGCTCGGCAGGAGTTGGATCGACCAGCAGTGGGCTGCGCACCTGATGCTGTACGAGGTCGCCGCACGGGTCGGCCTCGTCGGCGCGTTGGCGCTCGGGGTGGCCTGCGTCGTGTCCGCGCTCGCCATCGTGGCGGTGGCGGCGCGCAAGCTCGGAGCGTCATCGCCACGGACAGCACTGGGAATGCTCGTCCCGCTCGTGGCCGCCCCGTGGATGACGCAGCTACGCGCCCAGAGCCTCGCGCTCCCGTTGTTCGCCGGCGTCTACGCGCTTCTCGTGCTCGATGCGCGGCGACCGGGGAGACGAGTGCTTTGGACCATTCCCCTGCTCCTGATTTGGGCGAACGTGCATGGTTCCGTCACTCTCGGTGCCGGTCTCGTCGCGCTGCGCGGCGCCGAGCTCCTTCTGCGCCGCACCGCACCGCTGCGCGGATCGGCGCTCCTGGTGTGCGCGCCGCTGGCGGTGCTGGCGTCGCCGTATGGGTTCCGGCTCGCCGCTTACTACCGGCTGATGCTCTTCCACCCGCCGCTGGCGAGCTTCGTGCAGGAGTGGCGCCCGGCGTACGTTTCCATCGCGACTGCTGCCTTCTTCTTCTCCGCGTTCCTCGTATGCGCAGCATGGGGTGCGCACCCGCGGGCGATCAGCTCGTTCGAGGCGTTCGCGCTCGTGATACTCCTCGTCTCCGGCCTCCTCGCTGTGCGGAACGCGGTGTGGTTCGCCTTCGCAGCGGCAGTCGCGCTGTCTCGGTTGCTCGACGCCGCGTGGCCGACGCACATCGACGACTCGCCGTCGATCAGACGCACGAACCGGCTCGTCGCGACGGCGGCTCTGGTCGCGGTCGCAGGGCTGTCCGCGGTTCAAGCGGTGCGGCTCCCCGCGGCACTGCATCGTGCGTTCCCGCCGTCGGCCGCCGCCGCTGTCGCCTCGGCCGCGGGGCACGACGGCGTCGTGCTTGCGGACGACGCGCACGCAGATTGGCTTCTGTGGGACCAGCCCGTGCTCGCCGGCCGCGTCGCGTACGACGTCCGCTTCGAGCTCTTCGACAGGAACGAGCTCGAGCAGCTCACGTTGCTGAGAGCCGGATCGCATCCGATCTGGCGCAGCTGCGGCTCGAGCGCGAGCGTCGTCACGTTCGCCAATGTGGCGGCCGAGCGGCCCCTCTCCCGCGAGGGTGTGCTCGCGGCGGGATCGCGAACGATCGTGCGTCTTCCCGGCTTCGTCGCGATTCGCCAGCCCGTGCGCCACACCGGCGCGCGGTGTGCGCTCTGACCGCAGTATCGTCTCGTCATGACCAGCTACGAGGTCGACATCAAGCCTCTCTTCCGCGAACGCGATCGCGGCTCGATGCTCAGCCACTTCGATCTCTGGTCGCACGACGACGTCGTGGAGCACCAGGACGCCATCCTCGCGTCGGTCGCGGACGGCGCAATGCCCTGCGACGGCTGGTGGCCGGCCGAGCAGGTCGAACTCTTCCGCAACTGGATCGCAGCAGGGAGCCCGCCGTAGCGCGCTCTCTGTAGTCGGGGCGCCGAGATTCGAACTCGGGACCTCCAGTCCCCCAGACTGGCGCGCTAACCAGGCTGCGCCACGCCCCGCGAGGGCCCCACGGTATCAGCGTCAGCCGCGCAGCAGGTTCCGCACGAAGAAGAGCATGTTCGCGGGCCGCTCGCCCAGGCGACGCATGAGGTACGGGTACCACTCCGGCCCGTACGGAGTGGCGACGAGAACCTTGAAGCCACGCGCGGCGAGATCCTGCTGGAGCCGGGGGCGCACGCCGTACAGCATCTGGAACTCGAAGCGGTCGCGCGCGATGCCGTGTTCGCTCGCGAAGCGGATTGCGTGCTCGATGAGGCGTTCGTCGTGCGTCGCGATCGCGGTGTAGCCGCCGCCGGAGAGCGAGGTCTCCATGAGCCGGACGTAGGCGGCGTCCACGTCCGCCTTGCTCGGATAGGCGATCGCGGGCGGCTCGAGGTACGCGCCTTTGACGAGGCGGAGGCTCGGATCGAGCGGAAGGAGAGCGGCCAAGTCGGCCTCGGTTCGATAGAGGTATGCCTGTAGCACCGTTCCGACGTTGTCGAAGCCGTCGTCGCGCAGCCGGCGGTAGATGCGCAGCGTCGGGTCGACGAACGCCGACTGCTCCATGTCGATGCGGATGTAGCTCCCGAGCCCCTGCGCATGCCCGAGGAGCTGCTTCACGTTGGCGTGGGCCACCTCTTCGTCGAGCTCGAGCCCGAGATGCGTGAGCTTCAGCGCGACGTTCGCGCGCAGCCCCTCGTCGACGAGCCGGGTGATGACCTCCTCGTAGGCGGCGGCGACGGCGCGCGCCTCGGCCTCGTCGCGCACGCCCTCCCCGAGCAGGGTCGTGTTCGCCGCGAGGCCGCGCTCGTTCAGGCTGCGCAATACGGGGATGCACTGGTCGAGCGTCTCGCCGGCGACGAACCGACCGGCGCCGAGCCGCATGCCGTGCTTCTGGACGACGCGCTGGACGCGGGGACTGTCGGCGGCGGCGAGGATCGCGCTGCGCATTGCGTGGTTGGCTCCCGCCGCGACGCCCATTCGCATGGCGACACTAAGCGATAGGCTCGGAGAATGCGTGTGGAGGAGAAAGCGTCTTCCCATGACGTGTTGAGCGCCCGGGACCGCTACGTCCCGCGCGGTATCTCGGCTTCCGATCTCGTCGTCGCCCGTGCGTGGGGTGCGCGCATCTGGGACGCCGACGGCCGCGAGTACCTCGACTTCGCCGGCGGGATCGCGTGCCAGAACCTCGGCCACGGTCCGGCCGGCGTCGTCCGCGCCGTCCACGAGCAGGTCGATCGGTACCTCCACCAGTGCTTCATGGTCGGGATCTACGAGCCGTACGTCGAAGTGTGCCGCCGGCTGGACGAGCTCTGGCCCGGCGACGCCGCGACGAAGTCGATCCTCGTCAACTCGGGGGCCGAGGCGATCGAGAACGCCGTAAAGATCGCGCGCACCGCCACCGGGCGTCCTGGCGTCATCGTGTTCGACCGTGCGTTCCACGGCCGCACGACGCTGACGATGGCGATGACCTCGAAGCTCGTCTACAAGCAGGGCTTCGGCCCGCTCGCGCCCGCGGTGTACCGGGCGCCTGCGCCGTATCCGTATCGCGGCGTCACGACGGAGGACGCGCTCGACGGCCTCGACTTTCTGTTCAAGCAGGATGTCGACCCCGGCGAGGTCGCATGCGTCGTTCTCGAGCCTGTGCAGGGCGAAGGCGGCTTCATCCCGATGCCGGCCGAGTTCGTGCGTGCGCTGAAGGAGCGATGCGAGCGCCACGGCATCCTGTACGTCGACGACGAGGTCCAGTCCGGCTGCGGACGCACGGGGACGGTGTGGGCGATCGAGCGCTTCGACGTCGAGCCCGACATCATCGTGGCGGGCAAGACGCTCGGCGGCGGCCTCCCGCTCGCGTCGGTGACGGGGAAGGCGTCGATCATGGACGCCGTCCACCCCGGCGGGCTCGGCGGCACCTTCGGCGGGAATCCCGTCTGCTGCGCTGCGGCCGCGGCCGTCCTCGACGAGCTCACCGCGCCCGGGTTCCGCGAGCGCGCCGAGCAGATCGCAACGCTGCTGCGCAAGCGGCTCGACGAGATCGCGGAGAAGCGGCCGGTCGTCGGCGAGGTCCGCGGCCTCGGCGCGATGCTCGCCCTCGAGCTCGCCGAGCGCAACGCCGCCGTTGCGAAGCGAGTGGTCGCGCGCGCGCGCGAACGCGGCCTCATCCTCCTTTCGTGCGGCCTGGACGGCAACGTCATCCGGCTGCTGCCCCCGCTCTCGGCCACCGACGACGAACTGGAGCGCGGGCTGTCCATCTTGGAGGAATCGCTTGGCGACGCAGGCCCTGCGTAAGGCCGGGGAGGTCGGCGGGCCGGCAGCGGCGCCTGCAGTTCGCCTCTCGGGCATACGGCGGGTCTACGGCGACGTCGTCGCGGTCGACGGCGTCGATCTCGACATCCCGCGCGGCGAGTTCTTCACCATGCTCGGCCCGTCAGGTTCGGGAAAGACGACGACGTTGCGCGTGGTTGCAGGCTTCGAGCGTCCCGACGCGGGCCGCGTCGAGCTCGACGGCGTCGACGTCACGCGCATCGCCCCGTCGGAGCGCGACGTCAACACGGTCTTCCAGGATTACGCGCTCTTCCCGCACATGACGGTGGTCGAGAACGTCGAGTACGGGTTGCGCGTCCGCGGAGTTGGGCGCGGGGAAAGGCGCGGAAAGGCCCGCGAGGTGCTCGAGCGTGTGCGTCTCCCCCACGTCGGCGAACGCCGCCCCGCCGCGCTCTCGGGGGGCCAACGTCAGCGTGTCGCACTCGCGCGCGCGATCGTCAACTCACCGTCCGTCCTCCTGCTCGACGAGCCGCTCGGCGCGCTCGACCTCAAGCTGCGGCAGGAGATGCAGGTATTCCTCAAAGAGCTCCAACGCGAGCTCGGCATCACGTTCGTGTACGTGACGCACGATCAGGAGGAGGCGCTCACCATGAGCGACCGCCTCGCAGTGTTCAACAACGGCCGCATCGAGCAGATCGGGACGCCGGCAGACGTCTACGAGCATCCGGAGACCGAGTTCGTCGCCGGGTTCGTGGGCGTGTCGAACGTGCTCGAGCGGACCGGCAGGCGATTCACCATCCGGCCCGAGAAGATCGCGATGAGCGGTGAAGACGGCCCCGGCGAGCCGGGCGTCGTCAGCGACGTGGTCTACGTCGGCATGGTCACGCGCTACGCGGTCGACCTCGACGCCGGCGGCACGCTCGTCGTCGTCCAGCAGAACCTCGAGACGTCCTCTCAGCAGGCGCTCGAGGCTCGTGGCCGGCGCGTCCGCCTGTCGTGGCGGCCGGAGCACACCTACGAAATAGGCAAGGAGGGCGAGTGACTAGGATCAAGAGGGTGCACGTGCTGTTCGCCGTGATGGCGGCGGCACTGTGCGTTCCCGCGGCGGGCATCAGCTCGGGCACCGGGCTACCGACGTCGATCGGCAAGGGCGAGGGGCAGCTCAACCTGATCGCGTGGGAGGGTTACACCCAGCCGCAATGGGTGAAGCCGTTCGAGAAGGCGACGGGATGCCAGGTGAACGCGAAGTACGCCGGCTCGTCGGACGAGATGGTGACGCTGATGCGCCAGGGCGGCGGCTCGCAGTACGACGGCGTGTCCGCCTCGGGCGATGCAAGCCTGCGCCTCATCTACGGGCACGACGTCCAGCCGGTGAATCCCAACCTCATCCCCGACTGGAAGAACTTCATCCCGGCGCTCAAGTCGCCGCCGCACAACACCGTCAAGGGCGTGCACTACGGCATCTCGCTGCAGTGGGGCCCGAACACGCTCCTCTACAACACGAAGCTCGTGAAGCCGGCGCCGACCAGCTGGTCGGTGATCTACAGCCCGAAGTACAAGGGCAAGGTCACGGTGCCGGACAACCCGATCCAGATCGCGGACGCGGCCCTCTACCTGTCGAAGTCGCAGCCGTCGCTCAAGATCACCGATCCGTACGAGCTGAACCCGACCCAGTTCAACGCGGCGGTCAACCTGCTAAAGCAGCAGAAGCCGCTGATCAAGAAGTACTGGGCGCTCGCATCGGACGAGATCGACCTGTTCAAGAACGGCGATGCGGTCGTCGGCGCGTCGTGGCCGTATCAGACGAACACGCTCATCGCGGCCAAGTCGCCGGTCAAGGACCTCATCCCCAAGGAGGGGGCCACCGGGTGGGCCGACACGTGGATGATGTCGGCTCACGCGAAGCACCCGAACTGCATGTACAAGTGGATGGCGTGGGTCTCCACGCCGAAGGTGCAGGCGGAGCAGGCGATCTATTTCGGTGAGACGCCTGCGAACCCGAAGGCCTGCCCGATCATGAACAAGCTCTCGCCGGGCTCGGCGGCGCAGTATCACTGCGGCGCCTCGGCCTCGTACTTCGCGTCGATCAAGTTCTGGAAGACGCCGGTCGCAGCGTGCGGCAACGGCCAGAACGACTGCATGGACTACACCAAGTGGCAGCAAGCCTGGACGCAGCTCAGGGGCTGAGCGGCAGACCGCCGGGCCGTCCTGCGCGGACGGCCCGGCTCCGTCTCTCCGGGCTCTTCTGGCGGCATCCGTGGGCCAAGGCGCTCGTGCTCCTGGCTCCGCCGCTGCTTGCGTTCGTCCTCGTCTACGTCGCGTCGCTCGTCGCGCTCTTCCTGTCGTCGTTCTGGACGATCAATCCGTTCACGACGGAGATCCAGCACATCTGGAACGTCGACAACTACAAGTCCCTCTGGGACTCGAGCGTGTTCCGCACCGTGACGTTCCGCACGGTGGGCATCGCCGCCGCCGTCACGCTCACCGATGCGGTCCTCGCGTTCCCGCTCGGCTACTTCATGGCGCGGATCGCCGGAGGTCGGTCTAGGGCTTTCATCTTCGTCGCGGTCCTGCTTCCGCTGTGGTCGAGCTACCTCGTCCGCGTCTACATCTGGCGGCTCATCCTCGACGACAAGGGCATCCTCAACTGGACGCTGCACAAGGCCGGGCTTCCAGCCGCCAACATCGGCTATTCGAACTCCGCGGTCTGGCTCATCTTCACGTACGTCTGGCTGCCGTTCATGGTCCTGCCGGTCTACAGCGCGCTCGAGCGCATCCCGGAGTCATACGTCGAGGCGTCGCGCGACCTCGGCGCCGGCGCGTGGACGACCTTCAGGCGCATCGTGCTGCCACTCGCGCTCCCCGGCGTCCTGGCCGGCTCGATCTTCACGTTCTCGCTCACGCTCGGCGACTACGTCACCCCGCTGCTCGCGGGCGGCGCGTCGTCGCAGTTCATCGGGAACGTCGTCTACAGCCAGATCGGATCCGGCGACGTGCCGTCCGCCGCGGCGTTCGCGGCGGTGCCGCTCGCCGTCATGGGCCTCTACCTCCTGATCGCGCGCAAGCTCGGCGCCTTCGAGGCCTTGTAGTGGAACAGCGGTCGACGCGCATCGCGCTGGCCCTCTGGTCGACGCTCGTTGTCCTGTTCCTCTGGATCCCGCTTGCGCTGATCATGCTCTACGCGTTCAACAAGTCGAACGTGCAGAGCTGGCCGATTCCGGCCTACACGACGCACTGGTTCCACGCAGCCTGGACGTCCGAGGTGAAACAGGCGCTCTGGCTGTCCGTCCGTGTCGGGCTCATCGCCACCGGCATTGCGCTCGTGCTCGGCTCCGCCGCGGCGTTCGGGGTCGACCGCTTTCGCTTCTTCGGGCGGGAGGCCGTGTCGTTCCTCCTCGTCCTTCCGATTGCGCTCCCGGGCATCGTCACCGGGATCGCCCTCAACTCGGCGTTCGTCACGGGCAACATCAACCTGTCGCTGTGGACGATCGTCGTCGGTCACGCGACCTTCTGCGTCGTCATCGTCTACAACAACGTGCTCGCGCGGCTGCGGCGCTCTTCGCCTTCGCTCATCGAGGCGTCGCAGGATCTCGGCGCCGACGGCTGGCAGACGTTCCGCTTCGTCATCTGGCCCGTCCTTTCCACCGCGCTCGTCGCCGGCGGCCTGCTCGCCTTCGCGCTGTCCTTCGACGAAGTCATCGTCACGACCTTCACCGCGGGATCGCAGAACACGCTTCCGCTCCTCATCCTCGGCTACATCCGGCTCGGCCAGCAGCTGCCCGTCGTGAACGTGATCGCGTTCGCGATGATCGTCGTGACGTCGGTCCCCGTGCTGCTCGCGCAGCGCCTCATGCGCGACACCGGGGTGCTGCGCCGCTCGGCCGGCATCAACGAGGCCGTAGAGTCCACAGAGATCACTGCCGTCTGAACGGAGGGCACCCATGAGCACCACGACCGAGACCTACAAGGCATTCATCGGCGGCGAGTTCGTCGACGCCGCCTCCGGCAAGACGATGGAGGTGATCAACCCGGCGACCGGCGAGGTCATCGCCGAGGTCCCCAACTGCGGCGCCGAGGACGTCGACCGCGCAGTCGAGGCGGCGCAGAGAGCCCTGCCGGCGTGGCTCGACACGACGCCGAAGGAGCGCTCGGAGCTCCTGCACAAGCTCGCCGACGTGCTCGAGGCCAACGCCGAGGAGCTGGCGCAGCTCGAGTCGCGCAACGTCGGGAAGCCGCTCATGGCCTCACGTGACGAGATGCCGTTCTCGACCGACAACCTTCGCTTCTTCGCAGGCGCCGCGCGCCAGCTCGAGGGCAAGTCGGCCGGCGAGTACATCGCCGGCTACACGTCGATCATCCGGCGCGAGCCGCTGGGGATCGTCGGCGGCATCTGCCCTTGGAACTACCCGCTGATGATGGCGATCTGGAAGATGGGCCCGGCGCTCGCCGCGGGCAACGCCCAGATCCTCAAGCCGTCGGAGCAGACGCCGCTGTCGCTGCTCCGCTTCGTGCAGCTCGCGCAGGACGTCCTCCCTGCCGGCGTGCTCAGCGTCGTGACCGGTGACGGCGTCCCCGCGGGCGAGCGCATCGTCAGCCACCCGGCCGTCCGCCTCGTCTCGCTCACGGGCGACGTGGCGACGGGCAAGCTCATCGCGAAGAACGCGGCCGACACACTCAAGCGCGTGCACCTCGAGCTCGGGGGCAAGGCGCCGATGGTGGTCTTCGACGACGCCGATCCCGAAGCGGTCGCCGCCGGCATCCGTCTAGCCGGCTTCTGGAACTCGGGGCAGGACTGCACCGCCGGCTCGCGGGTCATCGCCGGGCCGAAGATCTACGACAAGCTGCTCGAGGCGCTCGTCCCCCAGGTCGAGTCGCTCAAGGTCGGGGACCCGTTCGAGAGCGACGAGATCGAGATGGGATCCGTCATCTCACAGGCGCAGCAGGAGCGCATCCTCGGGTTCCTCGAACGCGCCAAGAGCGCCACCGTTCTCACCGGCGGCAGCGCGAACGGGAGCCGCGGCTTCTTCGTCGAGCCGACGGTCGTCGTCGACGTCGAGCAGACCGACGAGATCGTCCAGGACGAGGTGTTCGGCCCCGTCGTCACCGTGCAGCGCTTCGCCGACGACGACGAGGCGATCGCGTGGGCGAACGACGTTCGCTACGGCCTCGCCGCCTCCGTGTGGACGCGCGACGTCGGCCGTGCGATGAACGCCGTCCGCCGTCTGCAGTTCGGCACCGTCTGGGTGAACGATCACCTGCTCCCGATCACCTCGGAGATGCCGCACGGCGGCTACAAGCAGTCCGGCTACGGCAAGGACATGTCGATCTACTCCATGGAGGAGTACACGCAGATCAAGCACGCGGCGTTCAAGATCGACTAGGGCCGCAGGCGAAACGAGACGAGGCGCCGCGCGGAGGCGCCGGCCGGCGTGCGGGCGGTCACGATGAGTGTGAGCCTGCCGCTCTTCGGCGCCTTTGCGGTCGGGGTGATCGTGATGCTGACCATGCCCTCGGCAGTGGTCGCCGCCGTCGCCGGAGTCTTCGCGAACGTCCGGTGCGAAGCGGCGACGGAAACGATTGCGCCCGAGACGTCGTACTTCGCCGTGTTGATCACCTTGAACGTCGCCGTCACGGTGACGTGCTTGTGGCTCACGGTGGGCGTGAACGCGACGGATGCGATCGCGAGATGATCGGCGGCGAGGACGCTCGCCGCCGCGATCGACGTCTCGCCGTTCGGAAGCTTGACCGTGCCGCTTGGCGTCGTGGTGGTCGTCGTCGTGGTTGCTCCCGCGGCCACCGCCACCGTCAGATCCGACACGCCAACAGTGCCGCCGACGCTGTTCGTCGCAGTGACGCGCATCTTGAGCGCGAGGCCGACGTCCGCGGCCGTCAACACGTACGTGGCGCTCGTCGCATTCGGGATCGTGGAGCAGTTCGTGGCGTCGGCCGCGCAGCGCCACCACTGCAAGGCATAGGTGATCGTCCCGGCGCCCGTCCAGGTCCCCGCCGTGGCCGTCAGCGTCTGCCCCTGCTTCGCTGTACCTGTCACGACCGGCCTCACGGTGTTGATCGGTGCGCCCATCGCGACCACGGCCGTCGCCGCCGAGATCGCTTGCGCACCCCCGCCTGCGTTGGTCGCGTTCACCGCGACGCGAAGCGTGTGGCCGAGATCGGCACTCGCGACGACATACGTCAGCGCGGTCGCTCCCGCGATGTTGGCGCAGCCGCCTCCGACGGAGTCGCACCGCTCCCACTGATAGGTGTACGAGATCGGGCTCGTTCCGCTCCATGTGCCGCTCGACGCCGTCAAGGTCGAGGTGAGTGTGGAGGAGCCCGAGATCGAGGGGAGCGCGCTGTCGGCCGGAGGCGTCGCCCCCGTGACGACGGCGGTCTTCGCCGAGACCTCGGTTGCAGCCCCGGTCGAATTGTGAGCCGTCACCGCCACGATGAGCGTGCTCCCGACGTCTGCCAGCGTCAGTGTGTATGTCGACGCGGTGGCGCCGGCGATGTTGGCGCAATTGCCGCCGGAGCTGTCGCAGCGCTCCCAGACGAATGTGTACGTCATCGGGGTGTCACCGCTCCAGCTGCCGCTCGTAGCGGTGAGCGCGCTGCCCGCCATCGTGGTTCCGGAAATCGTCGGCGCGGCGGTGTTGCTCGGAGGCGTTCCCGTCGAACGTGCGTCGCCCGCGAGGGACGGCGCGACACCGAAGGTCAGCACGAGTGCTGCGACGAGGAGCAAGCGCGTCATCGGGGACACTGTACGGAGGCCCCAGGACGGATCCTCCTCGGCCTTACGAAGCCCTTACGCCAGCCTGCGGTACAGCCGGTCGATCAGCTCGGGCATCGCCTCGAGCCGCTCGGTGATCGCCCGCAGGCGGAACTCGCGGAAATGCTCCGGCTCGACGTCGAGCGCGTCCGCGAGCGTGCGGACGACGTCGTTCGACGGGACGGGCCGGTTGCCATGGACGAGATGGTTGAGGTAGCCCGCGGACAGCCCCGTCTTCGCCGCGAGCTCGCGGTACGTCACGCCCACCTCGTTCATCAGCGACTCGACCGTCGTGCCGAACGCGTCCTCGCTGAACCGCCGCTTCCGCGCCATCAAGGTGTCTCCTTGCCGAGATCCGCCACGGCTAACCGCCGTTCCTCGCCGGTTGCACGGTCGCGGACGTCGACCTTGCCGTCCTCGAGGCTCTTCTTGCCCGCAGTGATGCGCACCGGGCAGCCGATCAGGTCGGCATCGGCGAACTTCTCACCCGCGCGCAGATCGCGGTCGTCGAGGAGGACGTCGAGCCCCTCAGCTGCGAGCACCTGTGCGGCTTCCTCCGCGATCGCCTCCGCTCCCGGCAGCACGACGAGGTGAACGTCGTACGGTGCGACCGAGCGCGGCCAGACGATGCCGTTCTCGTCGTTGTGCTGCTCGACGATGGCCGCCATGACGCGGCCGGGGCCGATGCCGTAGCTGCCGCCGAGCAGCGGCTTCTCCTGCCCGTCCTCGTCGAGGAACGTCGCCCCGAGCGGCTTCGAGTAGAAGCTGCCGAAGTTGAAGATGTGCCCGACCTCGACGGCGATCTGGAAGTGGAGCGCGCCGCCGCAGGCCGAGCAGCGATCGCCGCCCTTCGGCTCGCGCAGGTCGGCGAAGCGCGGCGTGAAATCGCGCCCGGCCTGGACGCCGCGGAGGTGGACGCCGTCCCTGTTCGCGCCGGCGACGAACTGGCCCTCGCGCAGCGTCTCGTCGGCGATCACCTCGCCGGAGAAGCCCACGGGGCCGAGCGATCCGCCGCCCGCGCCGAACGCTGCGCGAATCTCCTCGTCCGTGGACGGACGCGAGTCGCCGGGGATTGCGTCATACAGCTTCATCTCGCTCAGGCGGTCGTCGCCGCGCACGAGCGCGAGGACCACTGTGCCGTCGGGCTTCGTCACCGGCATCGCCTTCGACGTGGCCGCGAGATCGATGCCGAGGAAATCGGCGAGCGACTCGCACGTCGTGATGCCGGGCGTGACGACCTCCTCGAGCGAGACGAGCGTCTCGGGGAACGTCGGCACGCGCGGCACCGCCTCCGCGATGTCGCCGTCGGCGGCGTAGTCGCCATTTTCACAACGCACCAGTACGTTCTCGCCCGACCCGGACGGGGCGAGGAAGTCGACGCTGAACTTGCCGCCCATGATCCCGCTCTCGGCCACGACGTCGTACGCCTCGACCTCACAGCGCACGAAGATCTTCTTGTACGCCTCGCGGTTGGCCTCGAAGCTCCGCTTGACGCCCTCCTCGTTACGGTCGAACGAATACGCGTCCTTCATGACGAACTCGCGCACACGCAAGAGGCCGCCGCGTGGACGCGGCTCGTTGCGGTCCTTCGTCTGGAAGTGGTACCAGAGCTGCGGGAGCTGCTTGTACGACTGGATCTCGCGCGCATGGAACGTGACTGTCTCCTCGTGCGTCATCGGCAGGATGTAGGGCGTATCGGCGACGCGGAAGATCTCTGGCGTCTTGATGCGGCCGGTCGCCTCCCAGAGCTCTGCCGGTGTCAGCACGGGCATGAGCATCTCCTGCCCGCCGATCGCGTCCATCTCCTCGCGCACGATCTGCTCCACCTTGCGGTGGACGCGCCAGCCGAGCGGCATAAGCGTCCAGAGGCCGGCGCCGACCTGGCGGACGAAGCCGCCGCGCACGAGCAGCTTGTGCGAGACCGCCTCGGCATCGGCGGGGTCGTCGCGCAGCGTCGGAAGAAAGAGCTGTGAGGCCCGGAAGATCATCTGTTGTCCGGGCAGACTACTCGAGCGGGATCAACGAAGCTTCCGCCATCGCAAGCGCGGCGGGCTTCGCCATCTTGAGGCGTTTCGGCCGGTGCATGCCCTCGGCGATCCACCTGTCGATCTCGAAGAAGAGCTCGTCGATGAGGATGCCGGACGAGACCTTCTTCAGTACGCGCCCGTGGGCGTAGATGAAGCCGACGTCGCGGCCGCCTGCGATGCCGAAGTCTGCGTCGCCGCTCTCCCCCGGCCCGTTGACCGCGCAGCCGAGAACGGCGACCTCGAATGCCTGCGGATAGCCCGCGAGCCGCGTCTCCACCTCTTCGGCGAGCGTGTGCACGCCGACGTTGTCGCGTCCGCACGAGGGGCACGCGATCATCACGGGGCCGCGCTCGCGGAGCCCGAGCGCCTTGAGGATCTCGAATGCCGTCTTCGGCTCCTCGACCGGGTCGGCCGAGAGTGAGACACGAATCGTGTCGCCGATGCCCTCGGCGAGCAGGGTGCCGATCCCGACCGCGCTCTTGATCGACCCGCTGAAGACGGTGCCGGCCTCAGTGACTCCGAGATGGAGCGGATACGGAACCCGCTCGGCGAGCATGCGGTACGCGCGAATCATCGTCGGCACATGGCTCGACTTGACGGAGATCTTGAAGTCGTAGTAGTCGAGCGATTCGAGCAGACGCACCTCTTCGAGGGCTGCCTCCATGAGCGCTTCCGCCTGGTCGCGGTGAGCGACGTCCTCGAGATGCTTCGGCAGCGAACCGGAGTTCGCGCCGATGCGCATCGGGATGCCCTTCGCCTTTGCGGCGCGGACTACGTCGGCGACCTTGTCGGGCCCGCCGATGTTCCCGGGATTGATGCGGACGGCGGCGACGCCCTGTTCGATCGCCTTCAGGGCGAGGCTCGCGTTGAAGTGGATGTCGGCGATGATCGGCACCGGCGAGAAGCGCACGATCTTGCCGAGCGCTTCCGCGTCCTCCGTTTTCGGCACCGCGACGCGCACGATCTCGCAGCCGGCCGAGACGAGCTCGGCGATCTGGGCAGTCGTCGCCGGGACGTCGTGCGTCTTCGTCGTCGTCATCGACTGCACGACGATCGGCGCGCCCCCTCCGATCTTGACGTCGCCGACCGAGATCTGCCGCTGGCTGGCCATGCGAATCCAGTTTAGCCCGGCGTTGACATCGTTCCGCGCCGTTGTAGTGTCGGAGCCGCTATGCCTCGTACGTTCCGGTATTCGGCCATCGCCGCGGGCATTGCCGTGGTGGCGCTGATGGTTGCCGTGGCTCCGGCAGGCGCCGGCAATCCCGTGACGTACACCGCCACCGATCCCTCTCCAGACACGTCGGGTGCGCCTGACATCACGAGCGTCGTCATCTCGGACAACACGGCAGGGCTCATCACGATCCAGCTCAACTTCGCTCCCGGCACGGAGCAGCAGTCGCAGGACAGCTTCGGCGTCTATATCGACTCGGACCAGAATCCGACGACCGGCGACACGAGCGCCGCCGGCACCGACTACCTCGTGCAGTGGGCCGGCGGTACCGACGGCGGCCTCGGTCTCTACAAATGGGACGGAAGCTCGTCGTACGTCTTTACAGATAGCTCCTCGCTCAAAGGATCCTTCTCGGGAGACAGTCAGTACTTCGTCATCGCAGCCTCGGAGCTTGGCATCACGGACGGCTTCAACTTCAACGTCGCCGCAGCAGTCGGCCCGGACTCCTCAACGAGCTCACAGATCGACTTCATTCCCGAGGACGGGACGAACGCTCACTACTCCATGCAGTCCAAGGCGCAGATCACGCTCAAGCTCTCCGACTGGGAAGACTTCGTTCCCGAGGCCGGCAAGACTTACGCGACCGCGATCATCGCCACGCGCTCCGACACGGGGGCGCCTCTCACCGCGGGAGCCACCATCACGTGCACGCTGAAGGTCGGTGGACGGACCGTTACGGGCGCGTCCCACGGGTTCACCTCGGTGCGGTGGTACAAGGGGGGCCTGAAGAAGGCAGCCGTCTGTTCGTGGCGGCTCCCGACGACCAGCGCCGGAGCGAAGCTCACGGCGAAGGAGTCCGTGACGCTCGCGGGCTCGACCGTGTCGAAGGTCTACACGGCGCGCATCAAGAAGTAGCGAGCGCTAGCCCAGGCCGCTCGAGCCGAGGTCGTGCTGGAGCGCGATCACCCAGATCAGGATGATCACCGCAAAGCCGATCACCGACACCCGTTCGTAGACCTCGCGTGCGAGGGCGCGGCGCCTGAAGGCCTCGATGATCGAGAACAGGATGTGGCCGCCGTCGAGCGGCAGCAGCGGCAGCAGGTTGAGCAGGGCGAGGGACATGCTCACGAGGCCGACGATCTGAAGGTAGTAGTTGAAGCCGACCTTCAAAGCCGCCGCGGAGATGCGGACGATGCCGACCGTGCTCGTCAGCTGGCTTCGCCCGTGACTGTCGAACAGGGAGCCGAAAGCGCTGAACGTGCCGGTCACGACGGTCCAACAGTCGGAAGCCGCTAGCCCGGCGCTGTGGCCGAGCGGATACGTGACGAGCTTCGCCGCCGGCTCGAATCCCCAGATCCACCGGTTGCCGAGCTCGATCGTCTTCCGCGGCCCGAGCGTGATCGTGCGGCCCGCGCGCAGGACGGTGACGGTGATCGCGCGCCCGTGACTGCTGCGGATGAGCAGCGAGACGGCGTCGAACGTCTTCGCCTGGTGCCCGTCGACGGCGACGACGCGGTCGCCGGGCTGCAGGCCGGCGGCTGCCGCGGGCGTGTGCGCGGTCACGCCGGCAACCTCGTTGCTCGGCTGCGACGTCGGCGCGCCTGTCGCGTAGACCGCGGTGAAGATGACGAACGCGACGAGAATGTTCGCGAGCGGCCCTGCGGCGATGACGGCGATGCGCTTCCATGTCTTCTGGCGCCAGTACGCGTCCGAGCCGGTGCCTTCGTCCACCTCGCGCACCGCGCGGTTCGCCGAGCGGCGCGCAGCCTTCGTGAGCTCGGCATGTTCGACGGCCTGTCGCAGCTCGGGGATATGTGCGCGCGCTCCTTCGAGGTCGCCCGCGTCGAGGAAGCGGCGCACGCGCTGCACCACGGGCGCGAGCGCCGCGTCCTCGTGCAGCGCCGGCCCCATGAACGCTTCGAGATCGCTTCCTGCCGGACGATGCATGCCCGGGATTCGGACGTAGCCGCCGAGTGGGATCGCGCCGATGCCGTATTCGATGCCCTTGCGCTTGACCTTCGCGATCGCCGGCGGGAACCCGATATAGAACGCGCGCGGCCGCATCCCGACGGCGAGCGCGACGGTGAAGTGCCCGAGCTCGTGCAGAAGCACGAGTAGCACCAGGCCGAGGACGACGGTGAGCCAGATCATGCGACCGGGATCGCGCGCGCGGCGCGATCCACTTCCAGCAGCTCGGCGAGGTCGTGCGCGGGCGCGCCGTCGGCGCGCGCGAGCGCGTCCGCGACCACTGCGGCGATCTCGAGGAAGGGCAGTCGCCCGTCGAGGAACGCGGCGACGGCGGCCTCGTTCGCGGCGTTGAAGACGCACGGATACGTTGCGCCTCTCTCCCCCGCTTCGCGTGCGAGCGCGAGCATGGGGAACGTCTCCAGGTCGGGCGCCTCGAACACGAGCGTCAGCGACGTGAGGTCGAGGGGCGCGAGCGTCGTCGCGGCGCGCTCGGGATACGTGAGGGCGTACGAGATAGGCACGCGCATGTCCGGGTACCCGAGATGGGCGAGCGCTGCACCATCGCGGAAACGGACGAGCGAATGCACGATCGACGTCGGCTGCAGGACGACTTCGATCCGCTCGTACGGGATGCCGAAGAGGAAGTGCGCCTCGATCAGCTCGAGCCCCTTGTTCGCGAGCGTCGCCGAGTCGACGGTGATCTTCGGCCCCATGCGCCACGTCGGGTGTGCGAGCGCCTCCTCCGGCGTCACGGCGATCAGCTCGTCGCGCGTGCGTCCACGGAACGGGCCGCCCGACCCGGTGAGCACGAGCGTGTCGACCTGACCCGGTGCGCGGCCTTCCAGGCACTGGAAGAGCGCGGAGTGCTCGCTGTCGACCGGCAGGATGCGACCTCCGCCGCGCCGCTGCGCCGCGAGCGCGAGCTCGCCGGCGGCGACGAGGCTCTCCTTGTTCGCGAGCGCCAAGTCGACGCCATGCTCGAGCGCCCACAGCGTCGCGTGGATGCCGGCGAAGCCGACGATTGCATTGAGCACGACATCAGGCTGTGCGCGGTCGAGGAGCTCCTCCACGTCTCCGCCGACCTGCTTCAAGGGCGCGTCCACGTCGTCGAGCGGTGACGAGCCGGACGCAACGGCGCACAGCTCGAGCTCCGGGTGGGCCTCGACGATTTCGATCGCCTGACGTCCGATCGACCCCGTGGCGCCGAGCAGCGCTACTCGCCTCATGAGGAGAGTGTGCCCTACCCGTGCCCGAGGCCGAGCACGAGGTAGTACGCGGCCGGGGCGGCGAAGAGGAGGGCGTCCACCCGGTCGAGGATGCCCCCGTGCCCGCCCAGGAGGCGGCCGGTGTCCTTCACCTGCATGTCGCGCTTCAGCATCGACTCGAACAGGTCGCCGGCTACGGCGGCGAGGACGACGACCAGCCCGAGGACGACCGACTCCCAGACCCGGAGATACGTGTGCCGCGTGTCATACAGCGCGACGAACGAGACGAACACGCCCGCGAGCGAGCCGATGACGAGTCCCTCCCACGTCTTCCCCGGCGAGAGTGCAGGCGCGAGCTTGTGCCGCCCGATCAGGCGGCCGCCGAAGTAGGCGAACGTGTCGGCCGCCCATACGGTCAGCAGAATCGTGAACGTGAGCAGGCGGCCGTGCTCGTGGATGTGCCGGAGCAGCACCAAGTGTCCGAGCCCGAAGCCGATCCAGCCGGCGCCGAGCAAGGTCGCGCCGATCGCGACGGTCGACGGCGCCCGCGTCTTCGCGAGCGCGCTCGCCGCGAAGGCGAACACGTACGTCGCGAGCATTCCCCCGAGCATCCACACGACCCCGCTCGTCTGTGCGAGCACGAGTGCGAGCGCGACGCCGAGGTAGAGCGCGGGCGCGAGCGGGCGCAGCGGGCGGGCAACCGTGACGAACTCGTGGACGGCGACGAGGCTGGCGACGAGCACGAGCACGGTCAACCACCAGCCTCCGAGCCAGACGAGGCCGAGCACGAGCGGCAGGCCGATCACGCCCACGACGACGCGGGAGATGAGATTGCTCATCGTCCGCCGAATCTGCGGCGCCGCTGCGCGTAGTCCTCCAACGCGCTGCGGAATTCTTCAGGCCCGAAGTCGGGCCACAGGGTGTCGGTGAAGACGTATTCCGAATAGGCCGACTGCCACAGGAGGAAGTTCGACAACCGCAGCTCCCCGGAAGTGCGGATGACGAGATCCGGGTCCGGCATCGACGGCGCATACAACCGGCGCGCGAACGACTCCTCGTCGAACGGCCCTCCGTCGGCCGCGAGCCGCCGCGCCGCCTCGACGATCTCGGACCGGCCGCCGTAGTCGAACGCGATCCAGAGGTGCAGGCGCCGCGCCGCCACCGTCGCGCGCTCGAGCTCCTCCATTTTGT
>DATBQM010000064.1:0-5792 GCA_036560805.1 Gaiellaceae bacterium
CGAGATCACGATCGTGAACAAGACGGTGCAGGCCGGCCTCGAGAAGCTCGGCTACGCGCCGCGCGAGGTCGACGAGATCGTCGCGTTCGTCGACGAGCGGAACACCGTCGTCGGCGCGCCGTACGTCAAGACCGAGCACTATCCGGTGTTCGACTGCGCCGTCGGCGAGCGTGCGATCCACTACCTCGGCCACGTGAAGATGATGGGCGCCGTCCAGCCGTTCATCTCGGGCGCGATCTCCAAGACGGTGAATCTGCCCGAGACGGCGACGGTCGAGGACGTGATGAGCCTGTACGTCGACGCGTGGAAGCTCGGCGTGAAGGCGATCGCCATCTACCGCGACAACTGCAAGGTCGCGCAGCCGCTTTCCAGCTCCGCCAAGGAGGGGAACGTGGCGACACCGCCGGTGCTCGTGCGTGAGCGCAAGCGGCTGCCGCTCGACCGCACGGAGGTCGGCCGCAAGTTCCAGGTCGGCGACCACGAGGGCTACATCCACGTGGGTCTCTACGACGACGGCAGTCCTGGCGACATCTTCGTCGACATCGCGAAGGACGGCACGACGATGGCCGGCCTGATGAACTCGCTCTGCCTCGCGGTCTCGATGGGCCTGCAGTACGGCGTGCCGCCCGAGGTCTATGTCTCGAAGCTGTCGCACATGCGCTTCGAGCCGAGCGGCATGACGAACGACGCGGACATTCGCGCGGCCAAGTCGATCGTCGACTACATCTTCCGCTGGTTCGGGAAGAAGTTCCTCACGCCGGAGCAGCAGGAGGAAGCCGGCATCCTCTCGCCCGAGGTGAAGGCGATGCTCGCCGACCGCTACGCGAACGGCGGCGACGCGCCGGCGCCGACAGAGGCGCTCACGCCCGGCCAGACGGCGCTCTTCAACTCGTGGGAGGACGCCGTCGAGTGCGCACGCTGCGGCGGCCGCATGATCCGCACGGGCTCGTGTTACACGTGCCGCGACTGCGGCACGAACACCGGCTGCAGCTAGTGAAAAGCGACTAGGCCGCCGGTCTCACCGGTTCTAGAAGAGGCCCCGGAAACGGGGCCTCTTTCGTTCAAAGGTTTTGTCCGCCCTTGGAGGCGGGAACCCGAACTGAATGATCGCTCCCGACAGATCGTTTCCGAATGGAAGCCCCGTGTGCGAGTACTGGCTCAGCCGCTGCGAGGGCTTCACCGTGCGCGCCGGGCACCGGATCCTCGGCGTGGTCGAGAACGTCGGGCACTACGCCGACGGCGGCCGCGCCGACACGCTCGTGGTGCGCAAGAGGCACCGACGCGCTCGGAGGCTCGCGACCGACGACGTGCTCGCGGTCGTCCCCGCGCGCAAGGTGTTGCTGGCGCGACGGCACCAGCATGCGAAGCCCGCGCTCGATCGCGTACGTCACGACGTCGAGGCCGCCACGCCGGTGGTCGCTGCGTACGTCCAGGCCGCGATCGCAGCGCTGTGGGCGCTCATCCTCTGGGTCGCGCGCACGCTTCGGCGCGAGGTTCCGCGGCTGACGCGGATCGCGCTCGCAGAGATCCACGATCGCAACGTCCACCACGGCGAAGAACCTGGCATCGGTCGCGCGCACCGGCGGGCGAACGAGTACGACTACCGGCTCAGTACGCGCGGCCGGTAACGAGATACGCGATGGCGAACATGAGCGCGATCTCGAACGCGATCAATCCTGCGAGCAGCGAGAGCCCGAGCGCGACCGTGCGTACGAACGAGGGCTCGCCCTCTTCCTCCGGCTCCGGCTGAGGCGGCGACGCCGGGAGCGTCGACTCGTTGCGCCTGCGCGTCCGTTCCTGGACGGCGACCATGCCACCGTCATTCCCACCCCGGCGCGATTGAATCAGCAGCCGTTGGGGCGCGGCCGAAACGTCGGCCCGACGCGGATCCCATACGTTCGGGCGAGCGCCGCGAGCCGCGCGCGGTACACGACCATGTCCGCGTGCTGCCAGTCGGCGTGCGTCTGGCAGCGCCACGGCGCATACAGCTCCCTGTGCAGCGGGCTCGTCAGGCTCTCGTTGTGCCCGATGACGTTTGCGAGCGGAATGGAGTAGCGCCACATGAGCCACACGGTGAGCGCGAGCGACGAGCGCATCTGCGCCGCGTCCTGCATCACCTGCGCGTCCGACGTTCCGACGTGCTCGATGCCGATCGCCGCCCAGTTCAGTCCGACCGTGTGCCGGCACATGACGTTCAGCGGCACGAGCTGGTAGATCGTGCCGTCGCGGTCGACGACGAAGTGCGCGCAGTCCCCCGGCAGCTCGTGCAGCTCGACGTCCGGCGTGTCGGCGGCGAACGTGTTGTAGACCGAGGAGAACGAGTCGGTCGCCGTCACGTGCTCGACGATCGCCCGCGGATGCAGGACCCACGAGTCGATGCCGTAGTGCTTCTTCGCGTACGCGGCCATCTCGGCCCGGCGCGTCGCCCCGTACGGGATCGGCTTCCACACGATGTGCGGCTTCGGGGGCGCTGCGAGTGCGAGCGCAGCGAGGAAGACGGCGATCACCGCAGCCGGTATACCCGGTCCGCGACCTCCTCGACGTCCCACTGCGCGAGGAACGACGCCGCATACGGACGCCCCGGCTCGGCGAGCAGGACGTCGCCTCCGAGACGCGGGAGCAGCTCGAGCAGGCGCTCGGCATTGCGCTGCTCGTACAGGAGGTCGGCGCCGAGCACGAGATCCCACGGCGCCTCGTCGAGCAGCGGCTCGGCCTCGTCCCAGCGCAGGCACTCGGCGCGCAGCGCGATCCCGTTCCGAACGGCATTGTCGTGCAAGAGCGCGACGGCGTCCTCGGCCCAGTCGATCGCGAGGACGTCGCCGCCGCGCAGCGCCGCAGCGAGGGACGGCAGCCCGAGGCCGGAACCGAGCTCGAGCACGCACTTCCCGGTGAGGTCGAGCCCCGCAACGACCTGGGCGAGCGCGACGCCGCTCGGCCACAGCTCCGCCCAGTAGGGCAGGAACTCGTCCTCGTCGAAGGCGCTCTCGTCGATCAGCGCGTCCGCGCTCGGCGGACGCAGCAGAGTCAGCTCGCGGCCGGCGAGCGGAACGCGCTCCTCGATCAGAGCGCAGCGAAGAGATCGACCTGCACGCCGTCGGGATCGCGAAGTTGCGCGTAGCGGTAGCCCCAGAAGGCGTCCCACGGCTCCTTGTCGCCCTCGAAGCCTGCGTCGACGATGCGGTGGTACATCTCGTCCACTTCCGCGGGGCTTCCGCACGCGAAGGCGAGAGCGACCTGGTTGCCGGTCTCCCGCTTCCAGTCGGGCCGGAAGCTCCTGATGACGTCCTCGCCGTCGAACATGAGTCGCGTGCCGTTCGGCATCGTCGCCTCGATGTGTCCCTCGTCCTGCGGGAACTCGATCCCGAGCAGGTTGTAGAACGCGATCGAGCGACCGAGATCTGCGCTGACGATGCCGATGGCGTCGAACTGCGGCACGACTCGGACGGTAACGGATAGCGTCGAGCCCATGCGGTACCGCCAGCTCGGATCCAGCGATCTCCAGGTCTCCGAGATCAGCCTCGGCTCGTGGCTGACGTACGGGGGCGGCGTCGGAAGCGACCAGGCGGAGGCCTGCGTCGAGAAGGCGTTCGAGGTCGGGATCAACTTCATCGACACGGCGAACGTCTACGCCGGCGGGCGCGCGGAGGAGTTCCTCGGACAGGTTCTGTCGTCGAGGCCGCGAGACACGTACGTGCTCGCGACGAAGGTGTTCTTCCAGATGCCGAGCGGCGACCGCGGCCTCTCGCGCGCGCAGATCTCGAAGAACATCGATCTCTCGCTCGCGCGGCTGCGTACCGACTACGTCGACCTGTACCAGTGCCACCGGTACGACTGGGACACGCCGCTCGAGGAGACGATGGAGGCGCTCACCGAGGTCGTGCGGCAGGGGAAGGCGCGCTACCTCGGCTTCAGCGAATGGCCCGTCGAGAAGATCCGCGAGGCGATGGAGATGGCCGGGGTGGAGAAGTTCGTCTCCAGCCAGCCGCAGTACTCGACGATCTGGCGCGGGCCGGAGCGCGACGTCGTCCCGTACTGCCGCGACCACGGCATCTCGCAGATCGTCTGGTCGCCGCTCGCGCAGGGCATCCTCACCGGCAAGTACAAGCCCGGCGCGCCGCCGCCGAAAGACAGTCGCGCGGCGCAGGAGAGCATGAACTACTTCCTCGGGGAGGATCGGCTGGCCGACGATCTGCTCGAACGCGTCCAGCAGCTCGGCGACGTCGCGAAGGGTCTCGGCATCACCACCGCGCAGCTCGCGCTCGCGTGGGTGCTGCGCGAGCCGAACGTCGCCTGCGCGATCGTCGGCGCGTCGCGGCCGCAGCAGGTGGAGGACAACGCCGCCGCCAGCGGCGTCGAGCTCGACGCGGCCACGCTCGCGCGGATCGACGAGATCCTCGGCGACTCCGTCTCGTACGAAGGGCCCGCGAGCTAGCTCGGTATGACCTTGCCGGGATTGAGGATCCCGGCCGGGTCCAGTAGCTGCTTGATGCCGCGGTAAAGCGGTATCAGGTCGCCGTGCTCGCGGGCGAGGTAGTCGAGCTTGCCGTAGCCGATGCCGTGCTCGCCGGTGCAGGTGCCGCCGCGGGCGAGTGCGTCCTCGACGACCGCCGTGTTCAGCGCCTCCGCGCGCGCGACCGACTCGGCGTCGGCCGGGTCGAGCAGGAACGCGACGTGAAAGTTGCCGTCGCCGACGTGGCCGACGATGCCGCCGCGCAAGCCCGATCCGTCCAGCGCGCTGCGTGCGTGCTCGATCGCAGCGGCCAGCTCCGAGAGCGGAACGGCGACGTCGGTCGTCATCGCCTTCGACCCCGGCGAAAGCGCGAGCGAAGCGTGGAGGGCGTTGTGGCGCGCGTCCCACATCCGCGTGCGCGCCGCCGGGTCGATTTCGGCCTCGAACGCCGATGCTCCTTCGTCCTCCGCCAACTCGCGCACCTCCTCGACGTCGCCCGACAGCTCGAGGAAGAGATACGGAGACTCGGGGAACGTCGTCCCCTTGAACGCGTTGAGCGCCGCGATCGTCGTCGCGTCCAACAGCTCGCAGCGGGTGACGAGCACGCCTGATCCGATGATCGCGGCCGCCGCGCGGCACGCCGCCTCCACGGTGGGGAACGCAGCGCGCGCGACGACGATGCGGTCCGGAATGGGATGGAGTCGGAGCGTCAGCTCCGTGATGACGCCGAGCGTTCCCTCCGAGCCGACGAAGAGCTCGGTGAGGTTGTAGCCGGCCGACGTCTTCACGGCCCGCGTGCCCGTGCGGACGACGCGGCCGTCGGCGAGCACGACCTCGAGTGCGAGCACATGCGCGCGCATGCCGCCGTATCGAACGGTCGTCGTCCCGCTCGCATTCGTCGCGGCCATCCCGCCGAGGGTCGCGTCCGCTCCCGGGTCGACCGGGAACCACAGCCCGTGCGGGCCCGCGACGGCCTCGAGTTGGGAGCGCGTGACGCCTGCCTGCACGGTCGCCGTCAGGTCGTCGGGACGGACCGCGACGACACGGTTCATCCTCGTCAGGTCGAGGCTGATCCCGCCGTGCAGCGGGATCACGTGCCCCTCGAGGCTCGTACCCGCGCCGAACGGCACGACCGGGACGCCGGCGCCGTTCGCGTACGCGAGCACGGCCGATACCTCCGCCGTCGACTCCGGATAGACGACGACGTCGGGCAGGTGCGGCTCGTGGTAGCTGAGGTCGGCTCCGTGCTGCTCGAGCACCGAGCCGACCTCGCTCACACGGCTTTCGTCCGGGACGAGCCGCAGCAGGTCCGCGCGCACGCGGACAGCGTACGTCAGCTACC
>DATBQM010000065.1:0-13341 GCA_036560805.1 Gaiellaceae bacterium
GCGGGTTGAGCTTCACCATCGCGTTGTGGTCGTGATCGATCTCGACCTTGCGAATGTTCGTGCGCGTCGCCCACTGGTCGCGGCGCAAGCCCGTGATCCAAGCGTCGAGGCCGTCGAGCTGACGGAGCAGCGGTTGCACCTTGCGCACCTGGCAGCAGAGGAGCCGGTTCTCGACAGACTCGCGGAAGAGATCGAGACCCTTCGACTCGACCATGCGGCGCACGTGCTCCGGGTCGGGACGGACGACTTCGAGATTGATCCCGGGATAGCGCGCGCGCAGCGTCTCGGCGAACTGGAGCGACTCCTCCGGCAGACGTCCGGTGTCGATCGTGAAGACGCGGACGTTCGGATCGATCTCGTACGCCATGTCGATGACGACCGAGCCGTCCACCTGGAACGCCGTCGAGATCGCGATGTCGTCGAACTCGCCGAGCGCCCATTCGAGCAGCGCCGACGGCTCCTCGCCCTCGAAGCGGATGGAGAGCTCGCCCGCGTCGAGCTCGTCGAGCAGTTCGGTCATGCCGCCACTCGCTTGCGTGCAGGCTCGAGGCCGGCGAGCGCGCCGAGCTCGTCGTCGGAGAGGCGGCGCTGGAAGTCGGTAAACGTCTCGCCGTCGCCGCGCCCGTCGAGCCAGCCGCGCACGAGCCCTTCGACGGCGGGCTCGAGCCGGTCGCTCGCGACGCGGCGGAAGAGCGACCCGGCGATGGACGGCGCGGGGCCGAGCGAGCCGCGCACGAAGATGTCGTAAGCGGAGAGACGATTGCCGTCCTCATCCTTGCCTGTCGTCGCCTGGAAGCCGAGGTCGCCGACCCAGTGTTGCGCGCACGCGTGCGGGCAGCCGTCCAGGTGCAGGCGCAGCTCGCCGACCTGCGCGCCGAACGTCGTCTCCAGGTGCTCGACGAGCGTCTGGAGTCGCGTCTTCGTCTCGCCGACGGAGAAGTTGCAGTGCGGCTCGCCGGTGCATGCAATCGAGTTGGCCCAGATCTCGTTCGTCTCGAGCGGCAGGCCGATCGCTTCAAGCCGTTGCAGCGCGGCGTCGACATCGCGTACGCCCGTGAGGATGACGTTCTGCTGTCGTGTCAGACGGATGTCTCCGCCGAGCTCCTCGGCGAGATCCGCGACATCGATCAGCTGGTCGCCGGAGGTGAGTCCCAGCCGGACGGGCACTCCGATGGTGGAGAGCCCGTCCTGGCGCTGGGCGTGCACGCCAATGTGCGCGGAGGGATGCGCTGAGATCGGCGGCAAGGTGAGACGCTCGAGCGCGCGGTCGAGCTTCGCCTCCACGCGCTCGAGGATGCCCTCGGGGCCGAGGTCGTCGACCATGAACTTCAGGCGCGCCTTCACGCGCGACATGCGGTACTTGAGATCCTCGCTCCACACGGAGGTGACTGCGCCGAGGATCTCGATCGCGTTCTCCTTCGGGACGAACACGCCCAGGTCGCGCGCAATGCGCGGAACGGACGAGAGACCGCCGCCGACGAGCACGCCGTAGCCCTCGCGTCCCTCGTGCACGACGCCGACGAGCGAGACGCAGTTGATCTCGGGCGCGTTACAACGGTCGGGGCAGCTCGCGATCGAGTACTTGTGCTTGCGCGGGAGGTTCGCCCAGGTCGGGTTGCCGTAAAACTCGCGCGTCGCTGCGTCGATCACGGGCGTCGAGTCGAAGAGCTCGTCGGCGGCGAGCCCGGTGAGCGGGCAACCGGTGATGTTGCGCACGGTGTCGCCGCAGCCGCCGGCGCTCGTGATGCCGGCGTCTTCGAGGTCGGCGAAGACGTTGGCAAGCTGGGAGAGCTCGAGCCAGTGCAGCTGGATGCACTGCCGCGTCGTCAGCTCGGCGTCGCCGCGGCCGTAGCGGTTCGCGATCTCGCCGATGCGGCGAAGCTTCGCCGGCGCGAGGATCCCGGAGGGGATCTTGACGCGCAGCATGAACGTCCCGATCTTCGGCTTGTCGTGGTAGAGCCCCCACCACTGCAGTCGCACGATGTCCTCTTCGGCCATGGCCTCGTAGCCCTGGGCGACGAGCGCGGGCAATTCCTCGCGAATGCCGAGAGGCGGCTTGTCGCGCTTGATGCGCTCGACCGAGTTGCGGTCGTAGACAGTCTCCCAGTCCATCCTGGGACGCTACTATCGAAAGTAAAGTAAGGGACGGCCGATTGTTCGGTTACGCCGCTTCGAGCTCGGCGATCTCGAGCTTGCCCATCTTCATCATGCAGGCCATCACGCGCTGCGCCCGCTCCGGATCTGATCCGGTGAGCAGCTCGGGCAGCCGCGTCGGGACGATCTGCCACGACAGGCCGAAGCGGTCCTTGAGCCAGCCGCAGGGGCCATGCTCGCCGCCCTCGCCGAAGGCGCCCCAGTAGCGGTCGACCTCTTCCTGCGACTCGCAGAAGACCTGGAACGAGACCGCCTCGCTGAACGTGTACTGCGGCCCGCCGTTGAGCGCGATGAACGGCTGTCCGTTCAGCTCGAACTCGACCGTCATGACCGTGCCCTCTTCGCGCGGGCCGGCGGAGCCGTGCCGCACGACGTTCGTGATGCGCGAGTTCGGGATGATCGACGTGTACAGCTTTGCAGCGTCTTCGCCCTCGGTGTCGAACCAGAGGCACGGAGCGATCGGCTTCATGGACGGGCTCCTTTCGCGTCGAAGAGGCTGTGGATGCCCGCGATGGCGGCATCGAGGTCAGCCTGGCTGACCGCTTCCGGCGTCCGTACCGCGACGGCGACCACTTCGGTGTGGGCGAGCAGTCGCCGCACGACCTCCCTCAGCTCCGCCAGCTCGGCCTCGATATCGGCTTTCGTCGTCGCCATGCCCGATGCATGCCCTCAGCCGGTGTTGCGCAACCCGGCGGCGATCCCGGCGATCGAGCGGAGCAGCGGCGGAGCGGCGGCCTCGTCTCCGGCGCGGTAGCGGCGCAGGAGCGAGACCTGGATGGCGTTGATCGGGTCGACGTACGGGTTGCGCAGCCCAATGGAGCGCTGCACGACGGGATGGCGGTCGAGGAGCTCCTCCGCCTCGACGATCTCGAGCACGACCGCGACCGTGCGCGCGTGCTCGGCCGCAATCGACTCCCACAGGCTCGGTTCGTCCACGAGCTCGAGGTACTCGGCTGCGATCTCCATGCTCGACTTCGCTAGCGTCATCTCGAGGTTCTGCACGAGCGTGCGGAAGAACGGCCAGCTGCGGTAGAGGTCGCGCAGCTCGCCGACGTCCGCGTCGGCGAACGCGGCACCGCAGCCGTACCACGCGGGCAGGAGGCAGCGGTTCTGTGTCCACGCGAACACCCACGGGATCGCGCGCAGCGACGCGAGGAACTCTGCGCCCTCCGGCCGGCGCGACGGGCGCGAGCCGATGTTGAGCAGCGCGAGCTCGTCCACCGGCGTGAACGCGCGGAAAAAGCCGACGAGCCGCTCGTCCTCGACGAGACCGCGGTACGCGGCGCGCGACCGTTCCGCGAGCGCGGCGATGAGCGCCGTGTCGATCTCCTCCTCCGCGCGGCTCGCGGCGAGCACAGTCGCGGCGAGCGCCGCTTCGAGGTTGCGGTGCGCGAGCTCCGGAAGCCCGTACTTGAACGCGATCGTCTCGCCCTGCTCGGTGATCTTCAGGTGTGAATGCGGCTGGGCGAGAATCGCGTCGAAGGTCGGCCCTCCTCCACGACCGGCGCTGCCGCCGCGCCCGTGGAACACGGTGAGCGTGATGCCGTGTCGACGCGCGATCTCGGCAAGCGCGAGGATCGCGGAGCGGATCTCCCACTGCGCCGCGAGGTAACCCGCACCCTTCGCCGAGTCGGAGTAGCCGACCATCACCTCGCTGCACAGCAGCTCCTCGTAGATCGCAGGTGCGTCGCGCAACGCCTCGACCGACTCGAAGAGCGGGACGACGTTCGGCGCCGGCGTCAAATCGCGGACGCGTCGCACGTCGTCCGCCGACGACACGCCGGAGACGACCACGGTCTCCCCCGCGGCGGCGAGGAGCGCGCGGATGCGCTCGTCCGGATCGAGCGCGTCTCGCGCGTGCACGCGCACCTCGACGTCGGCGAGGTCGAAGCCGAACAGCTCGACGCGCCTGCGCAGAGCGGCGAGCGAGCCGTCGGCAATTCTTCCTCCGCGATTGGCGCGCAAGCTTCGGTCGACCACGTCGAGGTCGGCGGCGAGGTCGTCGTAGGCGCCGTCCTGGAGGCGGCGCCACACGAAGCTGAGCTTCCGCCGGTACGGCTCGTCGAGGTTCTGGTCGCCGATCTCTGCCGTGTAATCCGCGAGATCGCGCTCGTCGCGCGCGATCGACTCGAACAGCTCGTCGGAGACCGCGGTCAGCCGGGACGAAACGCCGATCTCGGCCGCAAGCGCGCGCACGTCGGCGCGATAGCGCTGCAGCAGCAACGTTCGCGCCCGCTTCCGCGCCTCGGTGAGCGTGTCGACGGTCGTTTGCGGGTTCCCGTCGGCGTCGCCGCCGATCCAGCTTCCGAAGCGCAGCGGCGCCGGAGCGTCCGGAAGGCGGCGACGGTACTCGGCGAGCAGCCGCTCGGCCGCGTCGATCAGGCTCTGTTCGAAGAACCAGTGGCCGTTGCGAATCTCGTCCACGACCTGCGGCCGGCGCGTCCGCACCTCGTCCGCCTGCCAGAGCATCGTGATCTCCCCCGCGAGCGCGTCCTCGACGTCCTCGCCCTCGTCGAGCCGGGCAAGGAGCGCGGCGATGCGGAGGTGCGCCGCGAGAACGGTGCGGCGCGCAGACTCGGTCGGATGCGCCGTGAGGACGAGCTTCAGCGAGACCTCGCCCGGCTCGTCGACTTCCGCGAACGCCGCCGCCAGTGACTCGCGCGACACGTGCTCCTCGCGCGCGTACGCGCGGCGGCGGCGGATGCGGTTGTGCTGCTCCGCGACGTTCGCGAGCTGGAAGTACAGGGCGAACGCGCGTAGGACGCTCGCCTGTCGCTCGAGCGGCAGCGCCTCGACAGCGTCGCGGAGCTCGTCCCGCTGCGTCCCCTGCCTCGCCGCGCGCGAGAGCGCACGGACGTGCTCGACGTCGGCGAGCAGCGATTCGTCCTCCTGCTCGACGAGCACGCGGCCAAGCAGGTCTCCGAGGAGGCGGACGTCGCGGCGTATTTCCTCCATCGGCCTAGCGTCGCACGAACCTGCCTGCAAAACCGGACAATCGTTTGGTGCGCTGCCGGTCATGGGCTAGCCTCGGACCATGGGTCGCACACTCTTCGAGAAGGTCTGGGACGACCACGTCGTGATGAGCGGCGAAGGCCGGCCGGACCTGCTCTACGTCGACCTCCACCTCGTTCACGAGGTGACCTCACCGCAGGCGTTCGAGGGCCTGCGCGTCGCCGGCCGCAGGGTGCGCCGGCCCGACCTGACGGTCGCGACGATGGATCACAACGTTCCCACCGGGGACGACACGCCGGTCGATCCTCTTTCGACGCAGCAGCTGGAGACGCTCGCGCGGAACTGCGAGGAGTTCGGCGTCCCGCTGTACGCCACGGGCAGCGGGCGCGAGGGGATCGTCCACGTCATCGGCCCCGAGCTGGGCCTGACGCAGCCGGGCAAGACGATCGTGTGCGGCGACTCGCACACGTCGACGCACGGCGCGTTCGGTGCGCTCGCCGTCGGCATCGGCACGTCCGAAGTCGAGCACGTGCTCGCGACGCAGACGCTCGCGCAGCGGCGCCCGAGGACGCTGCGCATCCGCTTCGAGGGCGAGCGTGCGCCGGGCGTGAGCGCGAAGGATCTCGTACTCGCCGCCATCGGCAAGATCGGCGTCGACGGCGGCGTCGGCCAGGTGATCGAGTACGCCGGCCCGGCCATCGAGGAGCTCTCGATGGAAGGCCGTATGACGATCTGCAACATGTCGATCGAGGCGGGCGCGCGCGCGGGGATGATCGCGCCCGACGAGACGACGTTCGCGTACCTGCGCGAGCGTGGCGTCGAGATCCATCCGCGCTGGCGCGAGCTGCCGAGCGATCCCGACGCGATGTTCGATCGCGAAGTCGTGATCGACGTCGCGGCGGTGAAGCCGCAGGTGACCTGGGGGACGAATCCCGGCATGGTCGCGTCGATCGACGACGTCGTTCCCGCGCCGGCGGACGAAGCGGCCGAGCGGGCGCTCGTCTACATGGGCCTCGAGCCGGGGACTCCGATCCGCGACATCCGCGTCGACCGCGTCTTCATCGGCTCATGCACGAACTCGCGCATCGAGGATCTGCGCGCGGCGGCCGCCGTCGTGCAGGGACGGCACGTGCACCCGTCGGTCCGCGCGATGGTCGTTCCCGGCTCGGCGCTCGTGAAGAAGCAGGCAGAGGCGGAGGGGCTCGACCAGGTGTTCGCGGCAGCCGGGTTCGAGTGGCGGCGCGCGGGCTGCTCCATGTGTCTCGGGATGAACCCCGACGTGCTCGCGCCGGGCGAGCGGTGTGCGTCGACGTCGAACCGGAACTTCGAGGGCCGCCAGGGCGCCGGCGGGCGGACGCATCTCGTCAGCCCCGAGGTCGCCGCGGCGACGGCGCTCGAAGGCCACTTCGCCGTGCCGGCGTGAAGGCGTTCCGGAGCGTGACGTCGACCGCGGTCGTGCTCGACCGGCCCGACGTCGACACCGACCAGATCATCCCGAAGCAGTTCCTCAAGCGGATCGAGCGCAGCGGCTTCGGCGAGTTCCTCTTCTTCGACTGGCGCAAGGACCCCGACTTCGAGCTGAACCACCAGCAGGGGAAGATCCTGGTCGCGGGGCGCAACTTCGGCTGCGGCTCGTCGCGCGAGCACGCGCCGTGGGCGCTCGAGGACTACGGCTTCGAGGCCGTGGTCGCGCCCTCGTTCGGCGACATCTTCCGCCAGAACTCGCTGAAGATCGGGCTGCTACCGGTGCAGCTGCCGGAGGAGCACGTGCGCGAGCTGATGGATCGCGCGCGGTCGGGCGAGGAGCTGACCGTCGATCTCGAGTCTCGCACCGCGGGCGGTTTCCCGTTCGAGCTGGACGACTTCACACGCGAGTGCCTGCTCGACGGCATAGACGAGATAGCGCTCACCCTGCGCGACGAGCCGGCGATCGCGGCATACGAAGCCACGCACGCGTAAGCCTGCGTGAAACGATGAGCGAGGATGAGAGCGGTCAAGTTCGTCTTCGAGGTCGGGTGGGCCGCCTTCTGGTTGTACTGGTTCATCGCGGCGTTCTCGGTGAAGCGCGGCCACGTCCGCTGGAGGAGCCAGGCGCGGATCCGGCTCGTGATCCTCGTCCTGGTGGTCGTGTTGGTCCGCGCCGGAGCGTTTCGCGGCCACGGCGTCCACACCGATCCATGGCGCGAAGGTCTCGGGCTCGTCCTGTTCGCCGGCGGCCTGCTGTTCGCGATCTGGGCCCGCGTCAACATTGGACGGAACTGGGGAGGCCCGATGACGCAGAAGGAGGAGCCGGAGCTCGTGACCAGCGGCCCCTACCGCTTCGTCCGTCACCCGATCTACTCGGGCATCCTGGCCGCGGGTATCGGCACCGCAGTCGGGCTGAGCTGGTGGTGGCTGATCCCCGTCGCCCTGGCCGGGATCTACTTCATCTATGGCGCGACCGTCGAGGAGCGTTACATGACGGAACAGTTCCCGGACAGCTATCCGGCGTACAAGCACTCGACCAAGATGCTCGTGCCGTTCATCCTCTAGCCACCTCGCGCTTCACGAGATCCAAAAGCTCGTGGTAGAGCTCCGCGAGCCCCTCCGCCGACAGCGGGCCGCGGTTCGCGCGTTGGAGGTATTGCAGCATCCACTCTCGCGCGCGAGGTCGACGAAGCCGATGCCGTGCTCCTCCTTGTAGCGCTTCAGCTTCGCGACGAGGCGCAGGCGCTTGTTCACCAGCTCGACGAGCGCGGAGTCGAGATCCGAGATCTCGCGCCGCACGTCGCGGACGAACTCATCCGAGGCGGACGTGATGTCGGTGCTCATGACGCCGCCTTCGCTGCTTCGTAGACACCGGCGACGCGATGAGATCGCGTGAGGCCGGCCAGCTCGTCGAGCGCGCCGCGCACGACGGGATCGAGCGGATGCCCGGCGACGACGGCGTCGAAGCGATAGCTCCACGGCGTCGCCGGGAGCGGCCGCGACACGAGCCGCACGAGGTCGAGCCCGGCCACCGCGAACGGCGTGATGGCGGCGTGTAGCGCACCCGGGCGGTGATCGGTAACGAACGTGAACGCCGTGCGCGCTTCGTCGCGCGCGGCTCCGAGCCATGTATACGGCGCGACGGAGACGAAGCGCGTGAACGCGGGCCCATCGCCGACATCGTCGCGCAACGTCACGAGCCCGTACAGGCCTGCGGCCTCGGGCCCGGCGATCGCGGCCGCAGTCGGGTCGCCCGACTCGGCCGTCTCACGCGCTGCGTCTGCCGTCGTCGAGGCAGGCACGACCGCCGCGTTCGGCAGGCCGTCGAGCAGTTGACGGCATTGCTCGAGCGCGGACGGATGCGAGCGAATGACGCGGATCTCGTCCAGCGCGAGCTCGCTCGCCGCAAGCAGGCAATGCTGGATCGGCAGGACCGCCTCCGCCACGATCGATAGCGCATGCTCGTGCAGGAGATCGTGCGTCTCGGAAACCGCTCCGACGAGCGAGCTCTCGATCGGGAGGACGCCCTGCTCGACCTCCGCGCTCGCGACCGCATCCGCGACCGCGCGGAAGCCGCCGACCGCCTGGAGCTCGGCGAGCGGATGCAGCGTCGCCGCGGCCGCGCCGGAGTGGGAGCCGGCAGGCCCCGGATACGCGACGAGCGAGCTCATCGGAGCCGAAGCGGAACGCGCAGCCCGCATCGCTGGCAGATCGTGACCGCGGCGCCCTTCCGCGCCGCGCGCTGCACGGGGATCGGATCGGCGCACTCGCACGAGGCGTCCGTCGCCGCCGCGGTCTTCAAGATGGATGCAGTCAATTGGGTCATGCGAGGTTCCCCTCCTCGGGTGATGTGTGCTAGCCGGCGGCGGCGGAGAAGCGAAAGCGCCGGCTAGCCGATAAAGGCGTACGCGAAGAAGCCGTTGAAGACGGAAGTGCGCGAAACGGCTTCGGGCGCGAGCGCCATGACTTCACCGTACGTCGCGCTCATGCCGCAGTCAACGCCAATTGTTCCCTTACCGCCGCGCCGAAGTCGGACGTGCTCGCCGAGCCGCCCAGATCGGACGTCGGGGACGCGGCGATCGCATGGTCGACGGCCCGCACGAGCGCCTGCGCGTCGTCGAGGCGGCCGAGCCCGTGCTCGAGCAGGAGGGCGGTCGTGCGCAGCATCGCGGTCGGGTTGGCGATCCCGCGGCCGGCGATGTCGGGGGCCGACCCGTGTACGGGCTCGAAGATCCCGGGGCCGGAATCGGAGAGGCTCGCCGACGGCGCCAGCCCGAGCCCGCCGGTGACGGCCGCGGCGAGGTCGCTGAGGATGTCGCCGAACGTGTTCTCGGTGACGATCACGTCGAATTGCTGTGGCGTGGTCGCAAGCTGCATCGCTGCGTTGTCGACGAGCATGTGCTCGACGCTCACGTCGGGAAAATCGGGTGCGATCTCGTTGACCACGCGCCGCCACATGCGCGACGTCTCGAGGACGTTCGCCTTGTCGATCGACGTCAGCGCCCCGCGCCGCGTCCGCGCAAGCGCGAACGCGCGCCTGGCGACGCGCTCGACCTGGTCCGGGTGGTATTCGCACGTGTCGTACACGGTTCCGTCGTCGCGAACGCCGCTCGCGCCGAAGTAGAGCCCGCCGACGAGCTCGCGCACGACGAGCAGGTCCACGTCGCCCCACACGGACGGCCGCAGGTTGGCGTACGCATCGAGTGCGGCGCGCAGACGCAGCAGCCCTTGCTCAGGGCGCACATCGGCGGCGTCGAACTCGGGGTCGCCGACCGGGCCCTTGAGGACCGCAGTCGCAGCACGGCATGCCGCGAGGGTGTCCTCGGGCAGGGGATCTCCGACCGCGCGGATGGCGGCGGCGCCGATGAGCCGTTCCTCCACGGCGACATCGGGCGCGACGAGCTCGAGGACGAGGCGCGCTTCAAGCGCGACCTCCGGCCCGACTCCGTCGCCGGGCAGGAGCACGACGGTGAGGTTCGGCATCCTAGGCGGCGCTCTCCCCGATCGACCTCGGCTGACGGCCGCGCGGCCGCGGCGTGAATCCCGCAGCGTGGATGGCGGCGTTCCAGCTTCCGAACACACGGCTCACGGTCTGCCGCGAGGGATGGTTCTCCCCCGCCTGATCCCACTCGTGCGTGAACGGCGGCCGGCTGTGCTTCCGGTACCAGAGCGTGATCGCGTACACGATCGTGTCTGGCGTCCAGCGGAAGCCGGTGCGCGGGCCGGTCCTCATGGTCTACCTCCTCTAGACGGCGACACCGAGTCTCTCCAGGATGAGGTCGGCGTCCGGTTCGACGAGCACGGGCTGGAAACGATCGGCCACGAGGGCCGGCGTCTTCAGTCCGTCGCCGGTGACGAGCAGGACCACACGGTCCTCCTCGCCGAGCTGGCCGCGGCGAACGGCCTCTTGCAGTGCGCCCAACGCGGTGGCGGGCGCGGTCTCGCCGAAGACGCCTGTCGTCTCGGCGAGAAGCTTGATGTTCTCCGGGATGTCCTCCTCGGGCACGGCGTAGATCGCTGCGCCGGAGTCGAGCGCCGTGGCGACGGCGAGATCGCCGTCGGCGGGGCTCCCGATCGCGATCGATCGCGCGATGGTGTTCGGCCGCACCGGCTTCACGCGTGCACCGTCGGCGAATGCCGTCGCGACCGGCGCGCAGCCCTCCGCCTGCCCGCCAAAGACGCGTGGGCGTTCTCCCTCGACGAGCCCGAGCTCGAGGAGCTCGCCGAAGCCCTTGTGCAGCTTCGAGTACATCGCGCCCGACGCGATCGGCGCGACCACCGCATCCGGGAACTCCCAGCCGAGCTGTTCGGCGATCTCGAACGCGAGCGTCTTCGACCCCTCTGCGTAATACGCGCGGAGCTCGACGTTGACGAACGCCCAGTCGAGCTCGAACGAGAGCTCGACGGAGAGGCGGCTGCAGTCGTCGTAGGTGCCGTTGACGGCGAAGATGGTCGCGCCGTAGACCGCCGTCGCGATGAGCTTCTCCGGCTCGAGGTCGGCGGGAACGAGAACGGCGGCTTCGATTCCCTCAGCGGCGGCGCGCGCGGCAACGGCGTTTGCGAGGTTCCCCGTCGACGAGCACGCGAGCGTCGTGTAGCCGTGCTCGAGCGCGGTGGCGCACGCGACTGCGACTACCCGGTCCTTGAAGGAGTGCGTCGGGTTCGCCGTGTCGAGCTTCAGGAAGAGCTCGCCGACGCCGAGCTCCGATGCGAGCCGCGGCGCGGCCACGAGCGGGGTGAAGCCGGGTGCGAGGCGCTGCTCGGCAGGCGCAGCGACCGGCAGGAGCGGCGCATACCGCCAGATGCTCAGCGGGCCGGCCTCGATTTGCTCGCGCGTGACAACGCGGTCTGCCGCGTATACGGGCTCGAGCGGGCCGAAGCATTTCGCGCAGACCCCGACCGGGTCGAGCGGGTACTCGGTCTCGCAGATGCGACAACGAAGTGCGGTGGCGGGCATTACGGGTACTCCTTCCGTCCGTGGCTCGGCATCCGACCGGGTTTGGCACCACGCTCCGTTGGAGCAGGTTGCCGAGGCGTCACAGGGCCGGTTCCCTCAGCCTCTCTCGATGCGGAGCCGGACAGCGTCGCCCGTCTCCTTGGTGGTAGTGGTTGGACTATACAAAAGATAGTCACGTGAGGACGGCTCCTTCGGAGGCCGAGGAGACGTACTTGGCATACCGCGCCAGGACGCCCTTCGTGTAGCTGGGCGGAGGCGGTGTGATGTCCGCGAGCCGCGCGGCGATCTCGTCATCGGAGAGGCCGACCTGGAGGCGCCGCCCCTTGACGTCGAGCTCGACGACGTCGCCGTCGCGCAGCGCCGCGATCGGGCCCCCGCGCGCGGCCTCCGGCGCGACGTGGCCGACCATCAAGCCGTGGGTCGCACCCGAGAAGCGGCCGTCCGTGATGAGCGCGATCTCCTCGCCGAGCCCCTCGCCGACGAGCGCGGCCGTCACGTGCAGCATCTCGCGCATGCCGGGGCCGCCGGCCGGCCCCTCATAGCGGATGACGACGACGTCGCCCGGCTCGATGCTGCGCGCCTTCACCGCGGCGAAGCAGTCCTCCTCGGAGTCGAACACGCGCGCGGGGCCGCGATGGTGCAGTCGCTCGTGGCCGGCGAGCTTCACGACGCAACCGTCCGGCGCGAGGTTGCCGCGCAGGATGGCGAGCCCGCCCGTCGCCTTCAGCGGCCTCTCGATCGGGACGACCACCTCCTGCCCAGGCGTCTCGACGACGGCGGTGGCGACCTCCGAGAGCGCGCGGCCGTCGACGTTCGGCGCGTCACCGTGCACGAGCCCCGCCTTCAGCAGCTCGCGGGCGACGAGCGCGACGCCGCCGGCGGCGTGGAGGTCGACGGCGACGAAACGGCCGCCCGGCTTGATGTCGGCGACGACCGGCGTCCGCTGCGCGATCCGGTCGAAATCCTCCAGCTCGAGCGGGATGTCGAGCTCGTGTGCGATCGCGAGCAGATGGAGCACGCCGTTCGTCGAGCCTCCTGTCGCCGCGACGGCTGCAATCGCGTTCTCGATCGAGTTGCGCGTGATGAGGTGCGATGGGCGCACGTCCTCGCGCACGAGGCGCATGGCGATGCGTCCTGCCTCGTATGCCGCGTCGTGTTTGGCCGGATCGGTCGCGGGCACGTCGTTCAGCCCGGCTGGGCTGATGCCGAGGAACTCGAGCACCATCGCCATCGTGTTCGCGGTGAACTGCGCGCCGCACGCGCCGGCTCCGGGGCACGCGACGCCTTCGAGCTCGTGCACGTCCGCGTTCGACATCGTGCCAGCGGCCGCCGCGCCGACCGCCTCGAAGACGTCCTGGATGGTGACGTCGCGGCCGCGGAACTTGCCGGGCGCGATCGAGCCGTTGTAGAGCACGAGGCCGGGAACGTCGAGACGTGCGAGCGCCATCACTGCGGCGGGGATGGTCTTGTCACAGCCGACGAGACAGACGAGCCCATCCAGCAGATGCCCGCGCACGACGAGCTCGATCGAGTCGGCGATCACCTCGCGCGAGACGAGCGACGCCTTCATCCCCTCGGTACCCATCGACACGCCGTCGCTGATAGCGATCGTGTTGAACTCCATCGGCGTCCCGCCCGCCTCGATGATCCCGCGGCGAACGTGCCGTGCGAGCTCGCGCTGGTTCCAGTTGCACGGCATCGTCTCGATCCACGTCGTCGCGATGCCGACGAGCGGGCGTGCGAGCGCGTCGTCGTCGAGGCCGATCGCCTTGAGCATCGCCCGAGCCGGCGCACGGTCGACGCCGTCGGTC
>DATBQM010000066.1:0-3527 GCA_036560805.1 Gaiellaceae bacterium
GCGGTCACGACGGCGCTCATGGCGTCCGGCTCCGCGGCTGCGGGCATGCCAGCCGCTGTCCCCGGCGCCTACATCAAGAGGGTCAGGAGAGCCTTCTGCACGTGCAGACGGTTCTCCGCCTGCTGCCAGACGGCCGACTGGCCGCCGTACAGCACGTCGCCGGAGATCTCCTCGCCGATGTGCGCGGGGAGGCAGTGCAGGACGATCGCGTCGTCAGCGGCGGCTGCGAGCAGGTCGGAGTCGATCCCGAAGCCGGCGAAGTCCCGGAGCCGCCGCTCGCGCTCGTCCTCTTCGCCCATGCTCGTCCACACGTCGGTGTAGACGACCTGCGCGCCGGCGACGGCCGCGTAGGGGTCGTCGGTGAGCGTGACGTTGCCGCCGAACGCGACGGCGGCGCCGAGCGCGCCGGGACCGGGCTCGTAGCCGCGCGGCGTCGCGCACACGACCTCGGCGCCGAGCGCCGAGCACGCGACGAGCAGCGACGCGCACACGTTGTTGCCGTCGCCGACGTACGCGACCCGCACGCCGCTGAGGTCGCCGAAGTGCTCGCGGATCGTGAGCGCGTCCGCGAGCGCCTGGCACGGATGCTCGTCGTCGGTGAGCGCGTTGATCACCGGGATGGACGCATGGGCAGCGAGCGTCTCGAGGTCGGCCTGCGACGCCCAGCGAACGGCGATCCCGTCCAGGTAGCCGGAGAGGATTCGCGCGGTGTCCTCGAGCGACTCGCCGCGTGAAAGCTGCAGGTCGGCGGTGTTCAGCGTGATGGCGGACCCGCCGAGCTGCTCCATCGCCACCGCGAAGGACACGCGCGTGCGCGTCGACGGCCGCGCGAACAGGAGGCCGAGAGTGCGCCCGGAGAGCAGGCGGTGCTCGATGCCGTTCTTCTGCGCCGTCTTCATCTGCTCGGCGAGGTCGAGCACGAGGCGGAGCTCGTACGCGCTCCACGTCGTCAGCGTCGTCAGGTCGCGGCCGACGAGTGCGCGCGTCGTGTCGGCGAGCGAGCGCGCGGCCAGCCTCACCCGTGCGTCGTGGAGCGCCGTCTTGACGCCGCTCGGGCCGGGCGCGGCGCGCGGAGCCGCACGCTCGGGCGCGACGAACGTGCCGCTGCGGACGGACGATGCGACGACCTCGTGCGCATCGCGGAACGCCATCCCGTCGCGGACGAGCGCTTCGGCGGCGTCGGTCGCGCGCAGCAGCGGGTCGCTCACCGCGGCGGCGAGCCGTTCGTGGTCGAGCTCGAGATCCCCGATCAGGACGCTGAGCGCCGCGAGCGCCCCGCGGACATCGCGGCGCGTCTGGAAGAGCGGCGTCTTGTCCTCCTGCAGGTCCTTGTCGTACGCGAGCGGCAGGCTCTTCACGACGGCGAGCAGGCCGGTGAGCCGGCCGATCGCGGTTCCCGCCTTGCCGCGCGCGAGCTCGGCGACGTCGGGGTTGAGCTTCTGCGGCATCATCGACGAGCCGGTCGACGCGGACAGAGGCAGCGTCACGAATCCGAACTCGCTCGTGCACCAGAGGACGATCTCCTCGCCGATGCGCGAGAGGTGCGTGAACAACACGGCGGCCGCGTACAGGTAGTCGAGCGCGAAGTCGCGGTCGGCGACGCCGTCGAGCGAGTTGCGCACCGGGTACGCCGGAAGCGGCAGCGCGAGCGTCGAGCCGGCGAGCGCGCCCGAGCCGAGCGGGCTCGGCCTCGCCGCCGCCGCCGCGGCCTCGAAGCGCGTCGAGTCGCGCTCGAGCATCTCCACCCACGCGTGCAGGTGGTGGCCGAACGTCACCGGCTGCGCACGCTGGAGGTGCGTGTAGCCCGGCAGCGGCGTCTCCGCCTCGCGCTCGGCGACGTCGAGGACAGTCTGGATCAGGTGCGCGACCGCGCTCGAAGCCTCCGCGCTCGCGTCCTCGACGTAGAGGCGAACCGCGGCCGCCACCTGGTCGTTGCGGGAGCGGCCGGCGTGGATCTTGCGGCCGACGGTGCCGAGCAGCCCCTCGATCGCCGAGTGCACGTCCTCGTACTCGCCCAGGTACGCGGCCCCTTCGTCCGCGATGGTCGCGAGTCGCGTCTCGACCTCGGCGAGCTCCTCGTCGTCGAGGATGCCGACCGCGTGGAGGCGCTGCGCGTGGACCGCGGTCGCGGCGCAGTCGTACGGGAGCAGCTCGTCGTCGTCGGCGCGCAGGAACGCGTCGACGTCCGGATCGAGCGCGACGCCGGTTCTGGCCGCCCACAACGTCATGCCGGCACCGTGAGCAGGGGGTGGCCGTGCTTCTCGAGGAACGCGCGCGTGTCGGCGATGTCGTTGTTCTTCAGCATCAGCTGGCCGATGCGATCGGCGGCGGTGAATGCTGTCGCGCTCCGCTCCATGCTCAGGCGCTCCGGGTCGTATGTGAGCTCGCCGCGCGTCTCGAGGATCGTGTAGTCGTCGCCGCGCCGAAGCTCGATCGTGACATCGCCGGTGACGGGGCGCGCGACGTAGCGCTGCAGCGCATCGCGCAGCATGAGAGCTTGCGGGTCGAACCAGCGACCCTCGTACAGAAGCCGGCCGAGGCGACGGCCGTCGACGGCGTAGCGCTCGAGCGTCGCCTCGTTGTGCACGGCACTGAGCAGCCGCTCGTACGCGATGTGCAGGAGCGCCATGCCCGGCGCCTCGTAGATCCCGCGACTCTTCGCCTCGATGATCCGGTTCTCGATCTGGTCGGACATCCCGAGCCCGTGTCGACCGCCGGTCGCGTTCATCTCACGGATCACGTCGACGGGATCGCCGATGGGTGCGCCGTCCTCGAACGCGATGGTCACGATCTCCGGCTCGATCTCGACGGCGGGATCCCAGTGCGCGACGCCCATGATCGGCGCGACGATGTGCATGCTCGTGTCGAGGTGCTCGAGATCCTTCGCCTCGTGCGTCGAGCCGAGCATGTTCGCGTCGGTCGAGTACGCCTTCTCGACGGATGCGCCGTGCGGGAGGCCGCGCTCGGCGAGCCACTCGCTCATCTCCTTGCGGCCGCCGAGCTCGGAGACGAAGGCGCTGTCGAGCCAGGGCTTGTAGATCCGCAGGTCGGGGTTCTCGAGCAGCCCGTAGCGGTAGAAGCGCTCGATGTCGTTGCCCTTGTAGGTCGAGCCGTCCCCCCAGATGTCGACGCCGTGCTCGCGCATCTCGCGCACGAGGAGCGTCCCGGTCACGACCCGGCCGAGTGGGGTGGTGTTGAAGTAGCGGCGGCCTGCTGTCTGGATGTGGAAGGCGCCGCACTGGAGCGCGATCAGGCCGTGCAGCGCGAGAGCCTCGCGGCAGTCCACGAGCACCGCATCCTCGGCGCCGTACTCGCGTGCACGGCCGGGGACTGCGGCGATGTCGGGCTCGTCGTACTGCCCGAGATCGGCGGTGAAGGCGTAGGGGACAGCGCCCTTCTCGCGCATCCAGGCGAGCGCGCAGCAGGTGTCGAGCCCGCCCGAGAACGCGATCCCGACCCGCTCGCCCACGGGGAGCGAGCCAAGGATCGCTCCTCCGTTGACGCTCACGATTCGTCGCCCTCGAGGT
>DATBQM010000067.1:0-45512 GCA_036560805.1 Gaiellaceae bacterium
GCAGCGTACGGACGAACTCGCGATGGTCACCGACGCGCTCGCCCGGCGCGCGCTCCGGCGTCTCCGCGCGCGCGATCTTGAGGAAGGCGCCCAGCTCGCCCATCAGTGCCCTTTCCGGTGACAGTTTCGCGTTCCTGGCGCGCGAAAAGCAAGCGATGCAAGGACGCAGGGAGCGGCCGTAGCGGTTGCTACCGCCGCGACTGAGGACGCAGCAGCGCGCCGCGTGATAGCGGGCGAGAAGCCGGAGGACATTCGCTGGAGGAGCACAGTTGACTCAACTCGCTCAATACCGCGGGACCGGCAAGCGCAAGACCTCGGTCGCGCGCGTCATCCTCCGGCCCGGCGACGGCGCCACCTGGGTGAACGGCCGCACATTGGACGAGTACTTCCCGCGCTCGGTGTGGCGCTCGCTCGCGATCGCGCCGCTCCGCACGGCGGGCCTCGAGGGCCAGTACGACCTGCGCGTGCGCGTGCACGGCGGCGGGCTCACCGGCCAGGCCGGCGCGGTTCGACACGGCGTCGCCCGTGCGCTCGTCGAGCTCAATCCCGAGCTGCGCATCCCGCTCAAGCGCGAGGGCTACCTCACGCGCGACGCCCGCCAGGTCGAGCGCAAGAAGGCCGGGCTGCACAAGGCGCGCAAGGCGCCGCAGTTCAGCAAGCGCTAGTTCCCTAGAGGTTTCCTTCGGCCGCCCAGCGGTCATTCTCGACCCTCACATGACGCCGTTAGAGTCACTCGCCGTGCCACGGTCCTATTTCGGAACGGACGGTGTCCGCGGGATCGTGGGCGAGTACATCACCGTCGACCTCCTCGAGCGGCTGGGGAAGGCGTCGGCTCTGTGGTCCGGACGGGGTCGCGTCTTCATCGGCCGCGATACGCGCGCCTCGGGCGAAGAGCTGGAGGAGGCGTTCGCGCGCGGAGTCGCGTCGGCGGGCGGCGTCGCCGTCCTCGCGGGCGTCGTTCCCACCCCGGCCGTCGCGCTGCTGCGCCTCGATCTCGGCGTCGTCATCTCCGCCTCGCACAACCCGCCGGAGTACAACGGTGTGAAGTTCTTCGACCGCGACGGGCACAAGCTCACCGATGCGCTCGAGGAGGAGATCGAGGCGCTGCTCGACGCGGACGCACCCGGCGGAGGCGAGATCGACCGCGTCGGCATTGCAGTCGACAGCTATCTCGAGCACGTGCTCGAACGATTCGGCAGCGACCTGTCCGGCATGCGCATCGCCGTCGACTGCGCGAACGGCGCGTACTCCGGCATCGCGCCGCGCGCGTTCGAACAGCTCGGTGCGGAAGTGACGGCGATCGGCGACGCGCCGGACGGGAACAACATCAACGTCGGCTGCGGCGCGACCGATCTGGCCGCGCTCCAGGCGCTCGTCGCCGGCGGCGACTTCGATCTCGGGGTTGCGTTCGACGGCGACGGCGACCGCATGCTGGCCGTCGACTGCAACGGCGAGGCCGTGGACGGCGACCAGATCGTCGCGTTGCTCGCGCTCCATCTCGGCGTCGACCTCGTCGCGGTCACGACGATGGCGAACCTCGGCTTCCATCGGCTGATGGAAGAGCGCGGGGTTCGCGTCGTCACGACCGACGTCGGGGACCGCTACGTGCTCGAGGCGCTCTACCGCGAGGGCGGGATGCTCGGCGGCGAGCAGTCGGGGCACATCATCGTCCTGCGCGATCACGTCACCGGCGACGGTCTCGCTGCGGCGCTGCTCCTCTGCGAAGCGGTGCGCGGCACGACGCTCGCGGAGGCGGCCTCGGTCATGACGCGCTATCCGCAGGCGAAGCAGAACCTGCCGCGCGCTGGGCGCGGTCCGCTCCCGCAATCGCTGCTCGACAAGATCGACGTCGTCAACGAGGACTTGAACGGCGACGGGCGCGTGCTCGTGCGGCCCTCGGGCACCGAGCCGGTGGTACGCGTGCTCGCGGAGGCCTCGACGAAAGAGGAGTCGGAAGCCCTCTGTGGTAAAATCGTGGAGTTGGTTAGAGAAGAGCTCGGCTGACCGTTCCGCGACGCTGCGGGCCGGTCTGGAAGCCGGGCTCGTTCCATTTCTGAGGCGATATGTGCGGAATCATCGGATACGTCGGCGAACGTGAGGCGAAGCCCCTCTTGCTGCAGGGGCTCAAGCGCCTCGAATACCGCGGCTACGACTCCGCGGGCATCGCGCTGCGCGAGGAGAAGCGGATCGAGTACGTGCGCGCGGTCGGGAACCTGCAGAACCTCGTCGAGGCGGTCGGCCCGAACGGGTCGAAGTCGCGCCACGGGCTCGGGCACACGCGCTGGGCGACGCACGGCGGCGTCACCGAGCGCAACGCGCACCCGCTCGTGGGCTGCGACGCAGCGAAGCTCGCGATCGTGCTCAACGGCATCGTGGAGAACTACCGCGAGCTGAAGGAGCAGCTGGAAGCGGATGGGCATCGCTTCACCTCGGAGACGGACGCCGAGGTCGTCGTGCATCTGCTCGAACGCGAGTACGACGGGGATCTCACCGCGGCGCTCATGCGCGTCTATCCGCAGCTCGAAGGCCACTTCTCCATCGTCGCGATCCATCACGACCATCCCGACCTGCTCGTCGGTGTCAGACACCAGACGCCGCTCGTCGTCGGGGTCGGCGAGGGCGAGATGTTCATCGGCTCGTCGGTCGCGGCGTTCCTCAGCGAGACGCGCCGGGCGTACTTCCCCCTCGACGGCGAGATCGTGGAGATCACGCCGGCAGGCGGGCGCTTCTTCGTCGACGGCGACGAGGTGCAGCGCGAGCCCGAGGAGATCTTGTGGGATCAGGAGGTCGCCGAGAAGGGCGGCTTCGAGACGTTCATGCTCAAGGAGATCTACGAGCAGCCCGAGGCCGTCGAAGAGACGATCGGCGACCGTGTCCGCGGCCACAACCTCGTCCTCGACGCGCTCGAGATGACCGAGCTCGAGATCCAGAACCTGCGCCGCGTCGTCCTCGTCGCGTGCGGCACGGCGTATCACGCCGCGGTCGTCGGACGCTACGTGATCGAGGAGTGGGCGCGCCTTCCGGTCGAGCCGGACATCGCGAGCGAGTGGATCTACCGCAACCCCGTGCTGTCGAAGGACACGCTCGTCATCGGCATCTCGCAGTCGGGCGAGACACGCGACACGGTGAACGCAGTGAAGCTCGCGCGCGAGTCGGGCGCGCGGACGCTCGCGATCACGAACCTCATGGGGACGCAGATCACGCGCGAGGCGGAGTCGTCGATCTACACGCGTTGCGGGCTCGAGGTCGGCGTGGCGGCGTCCAAGACGTTCACCGCACAGGTAGCGCTGCTCTGCCTGATCGCGCTCAAGATGGCGCAGATCCGGAAGACGCTGCCCGAGGACGAGGTCGAGTTCATCCTCGACCGCCTCCACGAGCTGCCGGGGAAGATCCAGACATTCCTCGACGACGTCGACGCCGGCCGCCATCGGATCGACGAGATCGCACAGCGTTTCTACGAGAAGCCGTTCTTCCTCTACCTCGGCCGCCACATCGGACTGCCGGTCGCGCTCGAGGGGGCGCTCAAGCTAAAGGAGATCTCGTACATCCCGACGGATGCATATTCGGCCGGCGAGATGAAGCACGGGCCCATCGCGCTGCTCGAAGAGGGCACGCCGGTGGTCGTCGTCGCGACGAACATCCACGTGTACGACAAGATCGTCTCCAACATCCAGGAGACCCGTGCCCGCGGCGCCCACGTGATCGCGATTGCGACCGAGGGCAACGAGGACATCCAGCACCACGCCGATGACGTCATCTTCGTCCCGCACACGCCTGCGTTCCTGCAGTCGGTGCTCGCGGTCGTCCCGCTCCAGCTGCTCGCTTACCGCATCGCCCGGCTCCGCGGTCTGAACGTCGACCAACCGCGCAACCTGGCCAAGACTGTCACGGTCGAGTAGTTACTCGAGCGGGCGGCGCAGCCGCTTCGTCTCGCCGCGGCGCTTCTTCTCCTCCAGCCTCCGTTCGCGGGCCGCAGCCGTCGGCCTCGTCGGGACGCGCCGTCGCTCGACGTGCAGAGCCTTTCGTAACGCCTCAACGAGGCGCTCGGTCGCGAGCTCGCGGTTGCGCAGCTGACTACGCTCGTCCTGCGCGATCGCGCGCAACACCGGTCCAGCCTTCGCGACGACGCGGCGCTTCTGCGCTGCCGTCAGCGCCCCCGATGCCTCGACGTCGAACACCGCCTCGACGCGCGTCTCCGACTTCTGCGCATGCTGTCCGCCGGGTCCGCTCGAGCGCGACGTGCGCAGCTCGATCTCGCGCAGCGGGAGAACGACCGAGCGCGTGACGCGAATAGACTCGCCGTCCATGGCCGCGATTCTGCTTGACGTGGACGGTGTGCTGCACGTCTCCGGTCAGCCCATCCCCGGGGCGGGCGAGGCAGTGCGCCGGCTGCGCGCGAACGGCCATCGCCTCCGCTTCGTGACGAACACCACGACGCGCTCGCGGGCGCGCCTCGCCGAGGAGCTCCGGACGGCCGGAATCGAGGTGGAAGACGAGGAGGTCCAGACGACCGCCGACGCCGCCGTGAGCGCGCTGCGGGGCCGGCGCGTGCTCGCGCTCGTCATGCACGCGCTCGTCGGCGACCTGGACGGGATCGAGCTCGTCGGCGAGGGCGCCGACGCCGTCCTCATCGGCGGAGCGGACGAGACGCCGGAGACCAGCCTCGTGTTCTCGTACATGAACCTCGCGCGTGCGTTCGCGGAGCTAGAGCTCGGCGCGCGACTGTACTGCCTGCACAAGAACCGTTGGTGGCAGACGGCGCGCGGCCCGCTCCTCGACGCCGGCGCATTCGTCGCCGGTCTCGAGTACGCCGCCGACGTGGAGGCGGTCGTAATCGGCAAGCCGAGCCCGTCCTACTTCAGGGCAGCGCTCGAGGCGCTCGACACCGATCCAGATCGCGCGTGGATGGTCGGGGACGACCTGGAGAGCGACATCGCCGGCGCGCAGGCGGTGGGCCTGAACACGGTGCTCGTGCGCACGGGGAAGTTTCGCCCCGACGCGGTTGAGGCGTCGCGCGTGCGGCCGGACGGCATCGTCTCGTCGATCGTGCAGCTCCCCGACTGGATCGAGGAGCACCGGTGAGCGTTCGCGTGGGCACCGACCTGATCGAGATCGAGCGCGTGCGGCGAGCCCTCGAGCGGTACGAGCGCTTCCGTGAGCGCTGCTTCACGCCGGACGAGCAGGCGTACTGCGACTCGCGGCCGAATCCGGCGCAGAGCTACGCCGGGCGGTTCGCCGGCAAGGAGGCCGTCGGCAAGGCACTTGGCTTCGGGGTCGCGCGTGCGTTCGCGTGGAAGGACATCGAGATCGTCGGCCGTCCGAAGCCGTCCGTGCGCCTCTCGGGCCGCGTCGCAGCCTGGGCGGAGCACGTCGGCGCCGGCGAGATCGATCTCTCCATGACGCACTCGCGCGAGCTCGCACAGGCGGTGGCGGTGGTCAGTGCCTGACTTCGAGCCGCTGTACACGGCCGCAGAGATGCGCACGGCCGAAGAGCGTTACCCGGGCACGGTCGAGGAGTTGATGGAGCGCGCCGGCGCCGCGGTCGCGCGAGTCGCCCTCGAGCTCTACTCGAGTGCGCAGCAGTGGACAGTGGTGTGCGGCGGCGGCGCGAACGGCGGCGACGGCCGCATCGCCGCGCGCGCGCTCGAGCGCGCGGGGCGACAGGTGCGCGTCGTCGACGCGAGGGCGGGCGAGACCGAGCTCGGTGATCCGGAAGTGATCGTCGATGCGCTCTTCGGGACCGGCTTCGCGGGCGAGCCGCGTCCCGACGCGACGGCGCTGATCGACCGCATGAACGCCTCGGCCGCTCCTGTGCTCTCCGTCGATCTCCCGTCCGGCGTGGACGCATCGACGGGCGAGGTCGCGGGCGCCGCGATCGACGCCGACGCAACGGTCACCTTCCACGGACGCAAGGTTGGCGCCGTCGTCGCGCCGGGCCGGTTTCACGCCGGAGTCGTGCACGTTGCCGACATCGGGCTCGACGAGATCGACACGGACGCTCGGCTCGTCGGCGTCGGGATCCTCCGCTCCGTCCCGCGGCGCGGAGAGCGGGACAACAAGTACACGGCCGGCCACGTGCTCGTCGTCGGCGGCTCTCTGGGACTGACCGGCGCGCCGTCGCTGACCGCGATGGCTGCGTTGCGCGCCGACGCCGGCTACGTGACCCTCGCCGCGCCCGAGTCGACGCTGCCCGCCTTCGAACAGCGGCTGCTCGAGGTGGTGAAGCGGCCGTTGCCCGATCATCTCGCCGCGCTCGCGGAGAAAGCCTCGTCGCTTGCCATCGGCCCGGGACTCGGGCGTGGGGAGGAGGTCCACCGGCTCGTCCGCCGTGCGCTGGTCGAGGTTGCGCTTCCCGCGGTCGTCGACGCGGATGCCTTGTACGGGCTCGAGCCAGGTCGATGGCCGGCGCCACGCGTGTTGACGCCGCACGAGGGCGAGCTCGGACGCCTGCTCGACCGCGACTCGAAGGAGATCGCCGCGCACCGCATTGCGTCTGTGCGCGAGGCGGCCGAGCGCTTCGGCTGCGTCGTCCTCCTGAAGGGAGCGGACACGCTCGTCGCTGCGCCCGGGCGGGGGCTGCTCGTGTCGTCGCTCGGGCTGCCGTCGCTCGCGACCGCCGGCACGGGCGACGTCCTGACCGGCATCGTGGGCGCGTTCCTCGCGAAGGGGATGGATCCGCAACTCGCCGCGGCCGCTGCCGCGGTGGCGCAGCAGCGCGCGTCGGTCGAGGCGACGCAGCGTGCCGGCCTCGTCGCAAGCGACCTGATCGACGCGCTCCCGCGCGTGCTGAGATAGATGCACAGGAGCGAGATCACCATCGACCTCGGGGCGGTGCGACGGAACGTGCACGTGCTGCTCGACGCGCTGCGCGGCGCGCAGCTCTGGGCGGTGGTGAAGGCGAATGCGTACGGCCACGGCGCGACCGACGTCGCCGGAGCGGCGCTCGGCGCAGGTGCGTCTGCGCTGTGCGTCGCGACGGTTCCCGAGGCGCTCGCTCTCCGGCGCGAGTTCACGACCGCGCGCATCATCGCGATGGGGCCGGCGTTGAACCGCGAGGTGGGCCAGGCGCGCGACGCGCACATCGAGCTCGTCGTCTCCTCCGACGAGGTGCCGCCGGGGGTGCCTGTGCACGTGAAGCTCGACACGGGCATGGGACGCTGGGGGATTGCCGAGCTGATGTCGCCCGCACTCGAGGTCGTCGGGCTCATGAGCCATCTCGCGACGGCGGACACCGACGCGGCGTACGCCGAATGGCAGATCGAGCGCTTTCGCGCGGCGACGGCCCCGTACACGCACCTCGAGCGTCACATCGCGAACAGCGCAGGCGCGCTGCGCTATCCCGCCGCTGCGTTCGATGCTGCGCGCTGCGGGATCGCGGTGCTCGGGCTCTCGCCGTTCGGGACCGATCCGTCCGAGGATGGCCTCCATCCCGTGCTCGGATGGAGGAGCCACGTCGCGCTCTGCAGGCAGCTGCACGCCGGGCAGAGCACCGGGTACGGACGCCGCTTCGTGGCAGAGCAGGAAACGTGGGTCGGCATCGTCCCCGTCGGCTACGCCGACGGTTTCCGCCGGGACTTCAGCGGGACGACGGTGCGCGTCGGCGGCGAGCCCCGCCGCGTCGTCGGAACCGTGTCGATGGATGCGTTTGCGGTCGAGCTCGACCGCGAAGTTCCAATCGGGACGCCGGTCGTGCTCGTCGGCCAAGGCGTCCTCGTCGAGGAGCACGCTCGTGTCGCCGGCACGATCACGCACGACGTCGCCTGCGGCATCAACAGCGGCCCGACCCGAGCCCGCCGCACGGTGGTCGATGCCTGAGGACCGCTTCGCACGGACGGCCGAGCGGTTCGCCGCCATGCAGGACGAGCGTTCGGCCGCGCTCGCCGAGACAGTGCGCGAGTTCGTGCTCGCGCGCGGCGACGAGGCTGCGGTGGACGTCGGCACCGGGGCGGGAGCGCTCGCGATCGCGCTCGCCCCGCTCGTGCGCGAGGTGGTCGGCGTCGACCGTGTTCCCGAGCTCCTGAAGCTCGCGCGCAAGCGTGCGCCTTCGAACGTCACGTTCGTCGAGGGCGACGCGAAGCATCTGCCGTTCGACGAGGGCTCGTTCGACCTCGTGGGCACACTGCGGACCCTGCATCACGTGCCGCGCCCCGAGCTCGTGCTCGCCGAGCTCGTGCGGGTCACCCGCAGGGGCGGCCGGCTGCTCGTCGTCGATCAGATCGCGCCGGTCGACCCGCTCGCCGCGCTCGCCGTCGACCGGTTCGAGCGCGCGCGCGATCCGGGTCACACGCGACTGCTTCCGGATATCGATCTACGCCAGCTGTTCGAGGCGAACGGTCTCGTCCTCGTGCGAGATCGCCGTGACCTCGAGCACAGGAAGCTCGACGACTATCTCGACCTGGCCGGCTGCGCGGGCGAAGCGCGGGAGCGCGCGCTCGCCCTCGCGCCGGAAGGCCGCTACGCCTATACGGCGACGCTCGCCTGGTATCTGCTCGACCGGCGTTAGTTCGCGAGCGGGCGGAGCTGGTCGACCGCTTCGCGCAGCTGCTGGCGCTCGATGTCGAGGCCGGTGAACGAGAGATTCAGACGGCGCTCGCCTTCCGAGGTCAGGCGGAGATATGCGACTCGCCCGTCTCGACCGGACTGTTTGCGCTCGACAAGGCCGGTCTCCTCGGCACGGCTGACGAGCTCGGTGACGGTGCTCTGTGCGAGCTGCAGCCGGCGCGCGAGGTCGGTCACGGTCGACTGACCGCTTCCGTCGGGCGCTCCCTTGATCATCAGTAGGAGGAGGTACCGCTGCGGCGTGAGTCCCGATTGCCGCGCGATGCGTTCGCTCTGACGAAGAAAGGACCGGAGCGCAGCGCGAAACTCGGCGACCGCGATGATGTCGGCGATCGCATATTCGGAAGGAATCATCGACTGATCCTATGCTCCGCGCCGAGAAAATCCGAGGACGCGCGCGAATGTATTCGGTATGAATGCCTGCAGCCGTCCGGCGAGCCCGTAATAGCGCGGGACGCTCGACTCGCCGCGGCCGTGCTCGAGCGAGGCGAGCACGTGCTCGGCCACCTTCCCGGGCCCGACGACGAGTCGCTGCGCGGGCCCCGGCAGCCACGCCTGCGGGAATCCCTCCGTCTCGACGAACCCGGGCTTGATCGTGTGCACCTTGATCCTGCGCCGGCGGAGCTGCGCCGCGGTCGCGCGCGAGAACGCGAGCTGGGCGTGCTTCGACGCCGAGTACGGCCCGGACGGAGGAAACGCGACGTCGCCCGCCACGGAGACGATGTTGACGACGTCCGAGGGCGCAGCCGCCTCCAGCCCGGGCAGGAAGGCCCGGAGGCACCACACGCCACCGAGGTAGTTGATCCGGATCACCGCCTCGATCACCTCGGGCGAGCCGTCGACGAAGCCTGCGCGCGCCGAGATGCCCGCGTTGTTGACGAGGAGGCCGATGCGCGGATGGCGCTCGAGCACCCGCGCCGCGGTCGCCTCGACAGCGACGCGGTCGCCGACGTCGCACACCTCGACCTCTCCTCCGATCTCGCCGGCAAGGGTGCGCAGCCGGTCTTCCCGGCGCGCGACGAGCACGCAGAGCCAGCCCTTGCGGGCGAGACCGCGCGCGATCTCCGCCCCGATTCCGGACGACGCTCCAGTGACGACCGCGACCTTCTCCACGTGCCCATTAGGATCGCACGATGGCCGGAGACTTCGCTGGCAAGCGTGCGCTCGTGCTCGGCGTCGCGAACAAGCGCTCGATCGCTTGGGCGATCGCGCAGGCGCTCGCGGCCGGCGGAGCGCGGCTCGCCTTTACCTACCAGGGCGAGCGGATCGAGCAGGGCGTGCGCGATCTCGCGGCGGGCGTGGATACCGCGCTCATCACCGAGTGCGACGTGTGCTCGGACGACCACGTCGCGCGCGTCTTCGGAGAGGTTGGCGAGGCGTTCGGCGGCGAGCTCGACTATCTCGTCCATTCCGTCGCCTTCGCGCACGCCGAGGATCTCGAGGGCAGGTTCACGGACACGCCGCGCGATCGCTTCTGGACGGCGATCGACATCAGCGCCTACTCGCTCGTGGCGTGTGCGCGTGCGGCCGAGCCGCTGATGGAGAAGGCCGGGGGCGGCTCGATCGTGACGATGACGTACCTCGGAGGCGAGCGCGCCGTGCCGCATTACAACGTCATGGGCGTCGCCAAGGCGACGCTCGACGCGTCCGTCCGCTATCTCGCCTGGGATCTCGGCCAGAAGAACATCCGCGTCAACGCGATCTCGGCCGGCCCGGTGCGCACCCTCGCCGCGCGTTCGATCGCCGGCTTCCCGACCATGGAGGCGATCGTCGAGGAGCGCGCGCCGCTCCACCGGCACGTCACTGCTGAGGACGTCGGCGCCGCCGCCGCTTACCTCTTAGGCGACGGCGCCAAGAATGTGACCGGAACGACGTTGTATGTCGACTCCGGCTTCCACGCCATGGGTATGTAGCTACGAAAACGGCTTGGTGACCGTGTCGGCCACCACCACGAGCAGCACCGCGACGTCGAAACGGGCGAGGACGAGGATGCGGCGGATGGCCGCGATCGTCTCGGGATCGGTTGTGCCCTTCGCTTCCGACAGCTCGATCGCGGCGGTGAGCTGCCCCGAGGCGCCGGACGGCTACAAGGCCTGCGTCGCGGAAAGCAGCACGTCGAAATCGGGTAGCTCGGCGGCCTCGTAACGCCACGCGCCCTTGACCGTGCCGCTCTCGTCGATCAGGAACGCGGACCGCTCGGAGACCTCGCGCAGCCCGCGATGGTCGATGGCCACGCCGAAGCCGCGCGTCGCGTCGCCGTTCCAGTCTGAAAGCAACGGGAAGTCGAGGTCGAGCGCCTGCGTCCACGCGACGTGCGTCCACGGAGAGTCGCGCGACGCCGCGTACGGCTGGACGCCCGCGGCGCGGAACTCCTCGCTCCTGTCACGCAGGAGCTCGAGCTCACTCGTTCAGGTCGACGACCAGTCGAAGAGATAAAAGAGGAGAAGGATCGGCCCGTGCTCGACGAGCTGCGCGACGGTTGCGCTCTCCTGCGGCGTCGTCCACACGCGCGCCTCCGGGATCCGGTCGCCGACGGCCAGCATCGCGTCAGCCTACGGGAACGCCGACGCTCTCGGTCTGGCCTGCGATCTCGCGCACGACCTCGACGATGTCGCGGTTCGCGTTGAAGACGCGCAGCTGCGCGTCGGCGCTCGAGCCGCGGCGGAGGATGTCCTCGATGCCGGCCAGTTCCGCATCCGAGCCGAGCTCGCGCGCGTGCGGCTCGACGAGCTTGAGCGTCCGGCGAATCGCCTGCGCGACCGGCATGCGGTTGCGGCGTCCGGTGTGCAGATCCATGATCGGCGCCTCCAAGCCGTAGCGCGCCGCGAGCCACTTGTTCTCGGTGGTGAGGATGCGGTGAAACGACGGGATCTCCTCGCCGCTGTTGAAGCGCTCGCTGTAGTGCTTGACGAGCGCCTGGCAGAACGCCGTGATCGCGACGACGTCGCCGAGGCGTGTCACCGCGTCGCAGATGCGGATCTCGATCGTGCCGAGGCGCGGGTGCAGGCGGATGTCCCACCAGATGTGCGTGTAGTCGGCGATGCAGCCGGTGCGTTCGAGCTGACCGACGACCTCGGCGTAGTCGGCGTAGTCCCGGAAGCGCGGCGGCGGGCCCGAGCGAGGGAACGCGGCAAACACCATATGCCGCGACGAGTGCAGCCCGGTCGCCTCGCCGCGCCAGAAGGGCGAGCTCGCAGAGAGTGCGACGAGCTCGGCGAGGTGGCCGATGAGCCCGTTCACGACCTGGATCGCCTTTTCGGGATCGTCCACGGCGACGTGCACGTGCATCCCGAAGATGAGCTCGCGCCGCGCGATGTACTGGAGCTGGTCGACGAGGGCGCGGTACCGGTCCTTCGCCGTGATGCGCTGGCGCTCGAACAGCGAGAACGGATGCGTGCCCGCCGATCCCACGCGCATGCCGCGCTCGCGCGCGACCTCGCAGACGTAGCCGCGCAGCTGCCTCAGCTGCGTCGCGACGTCGGCGGCCGTATGGCACACCGGCGTCGCGATCTCGAGCACCGATTGCATGAGCTCGGCGTTGATGCGCGTCTCGAGCTCGTGGCCGGCGACGGCCGCAAGCACCGTATCGATGTGCTGGACGAGGTCGAACGACTCCCCGTCGAGCAGCATGTACTCCTCTTCGACACCGAGCGTGTACTGGTCGCTCTTGCCGAAGGCGTGGTCGAGGACGCTGCCGCCCTCGGCGTACGTGCTGCCCTTGCCCGTGATCGACGGCGGGATGAGCTGGCTCACGGGAGCAACGCCTCCGCCTCGATCTCGACGCGCCACGCGGGATCGAGGAGTGCGGCGACGACGACGAACGCGCTCGCAGGCTTCACGTCACCGAAGACTTCGCCGTGCGCGCGGCCGACCGCCTCCCAATCGCCGGCGTCGACGAGGTACACGCGCGTCCGCACGACGTGCTCCGGCGTGGCTCCGACCTCCGCGAGCGCGGCGACGACGATCTCGAGGCACCGCTGCGCCTGGACGTACGGGTCGGCCGAATCGGTGCCGACCGGGGCTGTACCGGCGACGTGGACGTGCCGGCCGTCGCGCACCGCGCGGGAGTAGCCGACGACGGCCGCCTGCGGTGAGATCGCCGGCACGAGCTGCCTACCCATCTACCTAGTATCGCCGGATGGGCGCGCTTCAGGCCATCGATTCCTGGGGCGCCCGCACGGCGACGGCCGGCGTCGCGCGGGCCGGCGGGGAGGTCGTCGCACACGGGCCGCGCGAGACGGAGCTGCGTTGGGCGTCGGTGACGAAGCTCCTGACCGGGCTCGCCACGCTCGTCGCCGTCGAAGAGGGGACGGTCGACCTCGACGAGCCGGCCGGGCCGGTGGGCTCGACGCTGCGGCATCTGCTCGCGCACGCGTCCGGCCTGCCGCCGGACGAAGGTCCGCCGCTCATGCCGCCCGAGCGCCGGCGCATCTATTCGAACTACGGCATCGAGCTCGCCGCGGAGCGCGTCGCCGAACGGGCCGGGATGGAGTTCGACGCGTACTTCCACCGCGCCGTCGCGGAGCCGCTCGGGCTCGCCGGCGCGCTGCACGGTTCGCCCGCGTGGGGCTACCGGGGCCCGCTCGACGATCTGCTCGCACTTGCGCGGGAGCTGCTCGCCCCGACGCTCGTCGCGGCGGAGACGCTCGCCGAAGCGACCTCGGTGCAGTTCCCGGGCCTCGCCGGAGTCCTGCCGAGCTGGGGGCGCATGGACCCGAACGACTGGGGGCTCGCGTTCGAGCTGCGCGACGCGAAGTCGCCGCACTGGACGGGAACGCACGCGTCGCCGCGAACGTTCGGCCACTTCGGCGCAGCCGGGACCTTCCTCTGGGTCGACCCGGACGCGGGCCTCGCGCTCGGCGTGCTCACCGACCGCGAGTTCGGCGGCTGGGCGAAGGACGCGTGGCCGGCGCTCAGCGACTCAGTCGTCCGCGAAGAGCGGGCGTAAGAACTCGTCGAACGTCTCGCGGTCGCAGCTCGCCACGACGGCCGGCGTGATCGCCGCAACGGTTGCGGTGCGCGGTACGTCCATCGCGAGCGCCACCTCGCCGAAGTAGTCCCCCGGCCGCAGGACGTTCCGCCCTCCGTACCCGGCCTGGCTGACGGCGAGCATGCCCGCGAAGACGACGTAGAAGCGGTCGCCCGGCTCGCCCTCGCTCACGAGGACCGTCCCCGGCGCCACTTCCTGGCGTTCCATCCGCTTCGCCAGCCGGGCGAGCGTCTCGCCGGGAAGCCCGGCCAGCAGCCCGACGCGGTTCAGCTCGTGGGCAGTGGCGGAGGACCTGGGCACCGGTGCATTGTGCCGGTGGGTCCGCAGGCCCCCGAAGTTGAGCCGATCGGCCCATGGCGGCCGTCCGGTACGGGGTCGATCATCCTGCCATGAGCGAACGCGGCCTCCATCGCATCGAGGACGACCTCGCGGAGACTTGGCTCGAGGACTGGGCCGGGGCGGGCGTCGCCGAGATCGAGGACTTCCTCTCCAAACACGCGGCCTTTTTGAGCTTCCTCGAGGGTCACGCCGAGAGCTGACGCTCCCGGCGTCGCCTCGTCACTCAGTCGCTAGCCCGAGCTGCTTCTCGAGCATCCCCTTCGGCATGGCGCCGACGGCGTTCGCCTTCGGCTCGCCGTTCTCGAAGAGGATCATGTTCGGGATCGACTGGATCCCGTACTTCATCGCCAGGTTCTGGTTCTCGTCGATGTTCACCTTGACGAGCTTGAGGTTCCGCTCCTCGGAGATGCGCTCGAGCACAGGGGAGACCGCGTGGCAGGGGCCGCACCACTCCGCCCAGAAGTCCACCAGCACAGGCTGGGAGCTTTGGAGCACCTCGTTCTCGAACGTCGCGTCGGTTACGTCTTGAGCCATTTCAGTCCTTTCAGTTTCCGGTCCATCTAGAGCTAGAACGTCCCTCTCTAGACTTCCCTTCCCGATGACCGCAGAGCCAGTCTTCCAGCCACTCCCGACGGTACCCGACCATCCCGTCCTGGAGGAGGGGGTGCTCGCCGCGTGGGAGCGCGAGGGGACGTTCGAGGCGCTGCGCGAGCAGAACCGTGGCGGCCCGACCTACTCCTTCGTCGACGGCCCGGTGACGGCGAACAAGACCCTCGGCGTGCACACCGCCTGGGGACGGACGCTGAAGGACGTCTTCCAGCGCTACAAGGCGCTCCGTGGCTTCGACCAGCGCTACCAGAACGGCTTCGACTGCCAGGGGCTTTGGATCGAGGTCGGCGTCGAGCGCGAGCTCGGGCTCAACTCGAAGCGGGAGATCGAGGAGTACGGCCTGGAGGAGTTCGCGCGCAAGTGCCGCGACGTCGTCGTCTGGTCGTCGACCGAGCTGATCGCCGGCTCGAAGCGGCTCGGTCAGTGGATGGACTGGGGCAATGACTACTACACCTTCAGCGACACGAACATCGAGTACGTCTGGCGGATGCTGAAGACGGTGCACGAGCGCGACTGGCTGTACCGCGGCCATCGCTCGACCGAGTGGTGCCCGCGTTGCGGCACGTCGATCTCGCAGCACGAACTGGCGATGTCCGGCGTGTATCAGGATCGCGCCGACCCGTCGCTCTTCGTCCGCTTCCCGCTGATCGAGCGTCCGGGCGAGTCCGTCGTCATCTGGACGACGACGCCGTGGACGCTGCCCGCGAACGTCGCGGCCGCCGTCAATCCCGACGCCGAGTACGGCCTGCGTGCGAACGGCGAGTGGGTCGCGGTCGCACGCTATCCCGATGAGGAGTTCACATCGCGCACGCGCGGCGCCGACATGGTCGGCTGGACGTACCGCGGCCCGTTCGACGAGATCGTCGAGGTCGCGCATCGCGTCATCTCGTGGGACGAGGTGTCGCTCGACGAAGGCACGGGCGTCGTGCACATCGCGCCGGGCTGCGGCGGCGAGGACTTCGAACTCAGCCAGGTGCACGGCCTCGACGTGATCACGCCCGTCGACGAGTCGGGCCGCTTCTACGCGAACTTCGGCTGGCTCAAGGGGCTCTCGACGGTCGAGGCCGCCGACCAGATCATCGGCCACCTCACCGGCAAGGGACTCGTCGTCGACTCGGGGCTCCACCAGCACCGCTATCCGCACTGCTGGCGTTGCGACACGCCGCTCATCTTCCGTATCGCCGACGACTGGTTCATCTCGGTGCGCGACCTGCGCCAGCAGATGCTCGACGCGAACGCGACCGTCGAGTGGACGCCGGAGTACATGGGCAAGCGCATGGACGACTGGCTGCGCAACATGGGCGACTGGAACATCTCGCGCCGCCGCTACTACGGCCTGCCACTCCCGTTCTATCCGTGCGCCTGCGGCCACATGAACGTTATTGGGTCGCGCGCCGAGCTGGAGCGGCGGGCGATCGAGGGCATCGAGCAGCTCGAGGAGCTGCGCCGCCCGTGGATCGACCGCGTTCCCATCCGCTGCGAGACCTGCGGGGAACGGGTGGAACGCGTCGTCGAGGTGGGGGACGTATGGCTCGACGCGGGCGTCGTGCCGTTCTCGACGCTCGGCTGGGAGAGCCCGGAATCGATCCCCGAGGGGTACGCGACCGGTGCGGCCCGCGGGCTCACGACTGCGGACCTGCCGGATCACGCGTACTGGGAGAAGTGGTTTCCCGCCGACTGGGTGTCGGAGATGCGCGAGCAGATTCGGCTGTGGTTCTACTCGCAGCTCTTCATGTCCGTCGTACTCGTCGGCCGCGCGCCGTTCCGGCGCGTGCTCGGGTACGAGAAGATGCTCGACGAGCAGGGCCGCGAGATGCACGGCTCATGGGGGAACATGATCGAGGCCAACGACGCCTTCGCGCGCATGGGCGCGGACGTGATGCGCTGGCAGTACTGCGCGCAGCCGCCCGATCGCAATCTGCTCTTCGGCTTCGGGCCGGCGGATTCGGTCAAGCGCGAGCTGCTGACGCTGTGGAACTCGGTGAAGTTCTTCGTCGAGTACGCGAACATCGACGAGTTCCGCCCGTCGTGGTCGGCGCTCAACCTCGAAGGTGACCTCGCGCCGCTCGACCGCTGGCTCGTCGAGCGCACGCACGCATTCGTGCGTGACGCCGAGGCCGGCTACGAGTCGTATCTCAGCGTCGACGTCATGCGCGCGTACCAGGCCTACGTCGACGATCTCTCCAACTGGTACATCCGCCGCTCGCGCCCACGCTTCTGGTCGGGAGGCGATGCGGCTGCGTTCCAGACGCTCTGGTACGCGCTCGTGCAGATGCTGCGGGTGATGGCGCCGATCCTTCCGTTCGTCACCGACCATCTCTGGCGCGAGCTCGTCCTCGACGGGCCGGCATCCGTCCATCTCGCCGGCTGGCCGGACGTCCCCGAGCCCGACCGCGCGCTGCTCGGCGAGGTCGCGGACGTGCGCCGCGTCGTCACGCTCGCCCACCAGGCGCGGAACGCCGCAGGCTACAACCTCCGTCAACCGCTGCGAAAGCTCCTTGTCGAAGGCGTGGCCGCCGGCGGCCACTCGTCCGAGATCGCCGACGAGGTGAACGTGAAGGAAGTCGAGTTCGGCCCCGTCGAGGCGGAGCTGCGGGTGAAGCCGAACCTACCCGCGCTCGGGCCGCGCCTCGGCAAGGAGCTGCGCGCGGTGCAGCAGGCCCTGCAGACAGGCGAGTTCGACGAGCTACCGGAGGGGCGTTTCCGTGCGGCCGGCTACGAGCTGGAGCCGGACGAGGTGCTCGTCGAGCGCCTCGGCCGCGAGGGCTACGCGGTCGCGTCGGCGGACGGCGTCACCGTCGCGCTCGACACCACGCTTGACGACGAGCTCCGGCTCGAGGGGCGCGTGCGCAACCTCATCCGTCAGGTGAACTCGATGCGCAAGGAGCAGGGCTTCGAGATCACCGACCGCATCGTGCTGACGCTCCCGTCCGAGCTCGAGCCGCTCCTGCGCTGGGAGGAGCGGATCAAGAACGAAGTGCTCGCGGTCGAGATCCGCGTGGACGGGGACAGCGGGATCTCGATTGCGAAGGCGGACGTTCGGGAATAGGGTCAGGCGATGGCCGCATGCCGGCGGTGTGGGGGGACACTCGAGGCGACTCACAGGTTCTGCCCGTGGTGCGCTGCGCCGCAACGGCAGAAGCTCGTCGAGTTCTTCCGCGCGCATCCGCGGGACACCGGGATGGCGCTTCGCGTGTCGCATTACTTCGGCGACGATCCGCACGTGCGCTTCAGCGTCTGGGACGACGGCGTCGCGCAGGCCGCCGTGTCGCTCGACGAGGACGAGGCGCGGCGGCTCGCGCGGTTCCTCGACGTCAGGCAGCCGAGCGTTCGGCGCGCCGGAGCTCTACTGGAAGACGGAATACGACGTCTTCGAATGCGGATCTGAACTCACCGATGTCGCGCACGCCGTGCGCGCGGAACCAATCGCAGACACCGCGGACGAGTCGCTCCGGCGCGGACGCGCCAGACGTGACGCCCACGACCTCCACGCCCGCGAGCCAGCGCTCGTCGATCTCCGAGGCGTCGTCGACGAGATGCGCGTCGACGCCGGCTGCGCGCGCGACCTCGACGAGTCGTAGCGAGTTGGAGGAGTTCCGGGAGCCGACGACGAGCAGCAGGTCGACCTCGCCCAGCAGCTCCTTCACCGCCCATTGCCTGTTCGACGTCGCGTAACAGATATCTTCGCGCGCGGGTCCCTGGATGTGCGGGAACCGGCGGCGTAGCACCTCGATGATCTCGCGCGTCTCGTCGACCGAGAGCGTGGTCTGCGTGATGTACGCCATGCGCGCGTCGTCGCTCTCGAGCCGTTCGGCGTCCTCGACCGACTCGACGAGCACGGTCGCATCGGGCGCCTCGCCGGTCGTTCCTTCGACCTCCTCGTGGCCCGCGTGCCCGATGAGCACGATCCGGTAGCCCTGCTCCGCATACCGGCGAGCCTGGGTGTGCACCTTCGTGACCAGCGGGCACGTCGCGTCGATCGTCGTCAGTCCGCGCTCGGCTGCCGCGTGGCGGACGGCCGGCGCGACCCCGTGCGCGGAGAAGACGAGAGGCAAGCCTTCGGGCACGTCGGCGACCGAGTCGACGAAGACGGCCCCACGGGCCTGGAGCTCTCGGACGACGTGCGAGTTGTGGACGATCTGCTTCCGCACGTAGACGGGCGCCCCATAGAGGGCGATAGCACGCTCGACCGTCTCGACTGCCCGCTCGACACCGGCGCAATAGCCCCGCGGAGAGGCCAGGAGGACCCGCTTCACCAAAGCACGACGAGGGTAGCCGCGAAGGAGTGAGGTCGGGGTTAAGCCCTGCTGTGAGAGGCTTTCGCCTCTGAAAGATGGAAAAGCCCGCCGCTCGGGGGGGTCGGTGCGGCGGGCTCTCCCAAGTTGCTCACCGCGACTGCAAAACGCACGCCGCAGTGTGCATCGCCCAGTGTTGTGACCGTACTGGGGGGCTGGATCACCGACAATGGGCCGGACGGCCCATCTTTACAACGGATGAAAATCCCGTTCTCAGTGCCGAAAACGCCTTTCCACCGGCAAGCGCGGCCCGTATGATCTCGCCGCCCAGTATGTCGACAGCCGAGTCGCAGGTAATAGGCCTCATCGGTCTCTCCGTGGGGTGGGACAGGCTCGCCGCGGTGCTCGGCGCGCTCCTCGTCGGGCTGGTCGTAGGCACGGCGCTCCGGTTCCGGTCGGCGCGGCGCCAGCGCGCGGCGATCGCTGAGAGCGAGCGCGAGCGGGCGAGCCTTCGGCGCGTCGCTTCCGAGCTCGCGCAGACGTCCGACGTCGAAGGCGTTGCCCGTGCGCTGCTCGACGAGATCGGGAGCCTGTTCCGCGTCGACTTCGCCGGGCTCTCGTTCATCTCCGACGACGGAAGAGAGGCATCGGGCTATCTCGCACGCTCGGACGGCGCGGACGTCGCCTGGTGGCAGGACGTGCACATCGACCTCGAGCGCGAGGCCGCCGGAATCGCGAGCGCCGCGCGCGACGCCCAGGGGTTTGCCGTCGAGGACATCGAGGACGACCTCGTCAGCCCGCGCGTGACCGAGGCGACGGGCGCGAAGAGCGCGGCCTACATCCCGCTGATCAGCTCCGGCCGGGTGATCGCGGTCATCTCGCTCGCGACCACGAAGGAGAAGCGCGCGTTCTCGTCCGACGAGTTGACGCTGATGCAGACGCTCGCGTCCGAGGCGACGGTCGCGCTCGAGCGAACCCGCTCGACGATCGCGCTCGCGGCGGCGCTCGACCGCGAGCGGCTCGTCATGTCCATCGGCCGTCGACTCCGCACCGAGCTCGATCTCGCCGGGGCCTTGCACACCGCCGTTGCCGAGGCCGGTCGTGCGCTCGAGGCGAGCCGTTGCTTCGTCCGCGTCGACGAGGGCCGTTCGCACCCGATCGTCGCGGAGTGGTCGGCGGACAAGCTCGACCGCATCTCGGACATGCACGAACATCTCCCGGTGTCCAGCCTCGCCGCCCGGGAGCAGCGGACGGTCGCCGTGGTCGACGTCGAGAACGCATCCGAGCTCACCGGCGAGGACGTCGCGCGTCTCCGCGAGCTCGGCGTCGGATCCGTTGCGTCGACGCCGGTGCGAGCCGACGGTCCGCAGCTCGGCGTCCTCACCGCGCAGCGGACATCCGCCGGCGCGTGGACGCAAGCCGACCTCGCGCTCCTGGAGGCGATCGCCGTCGAAGTGGGACTCGCGCTCCGGCTCGCGCATCTCATCGACGAGAATCGCGAGCGCCTCGGCGAGCGCTCCGCGCTCCTCCGTGCGGCTGAAGTCGTGAGCGGCGAGCTCGAGCTGACCGCGGTTCTCCAGCGGCTCGCGGACGAGGTCGCGGCGCTCCTGCAGGCAGACGCGTCGGACTGCTACCTGTACGACCGCGAGCGCGGCGTCCTGCGCTGCGCAGCAGTGCACGGCCTCGACGAGTCGCTCGTCGGATTCGAGTTTCCAGCCGAGCGCGGGCTCTCCGGGCTCGCAATCCGGGAGGGCCGCGCGCTGATCGCGACGGAGTACGGCAGCGTCGGCGACGAGGTTCCGCATCCGCTGTATGCCGGCTTCAACGACGCGATCGTCGCGCCGATGCGCTGGAGTGACGAGATCCGCGGAGTGCTCGGTGTCGGTCGCCGGGAATCGAGGCCGTACGGCCCGCGCGACAGCGACGTCCTCGAGGCGTTCGCGGGTCTCGCGTCGCTTGCGCTCCGCAACGCCGAGACGTTCAGCCGGAGCGCAAGGCAGGCGCGCGTCCAGCGCGGCTTCTACCGCGTTGCCGCAGTCCTCGGGGAGTCGCTCTCCCGCAACGCCACCCTCGATGCGATTGCGCAGGCCGCGTCGGAGGCGCTCGGCGGCGCAGCCGCGGCGGCGCTCATGCCGGCCGGCAGCGGCCTCGCGCTCTGCGGCTCGCACGAGCTGCCGGATGAGCTCGCCCAGCTCTTCGCACAGCTTCCCGGAGCGGGCGCGGACGTGCTTCCGCGCTCGGCCTCGAACGGCAGGCTCGTCGCCTCGCCGAAGCTCGCCGACGACGAGCGCGTCGCGCCCGAGTGGCGGGCAGCCGCTGCGCGTGCCGGCTTCAACGCGCTTCTGTCTGTCCCCGTCGTCAGCCCGCGAGACGGCGCGGGCGGCCTCGTGGCGATCTTCTTCGAGGAGGCGCACGCGTTCAGCGAAGACGACCTCGAGCTCGCGCAGCATCTCGCCGACGCCGCACGCGGCGCGCTCGAGCGGAGCGAGCTGTACGAGGCGGAACGGAGCGCCCGATCGCTCGCGCAGCAGCTCACGCGTACCGGTCGACTGCTCACGACCGAGCTCGATCCTGAAGCCGTCATCGACGAGGTGGTCGGGCAGGCGCAGAGCCTGCTCGGTGCCGACGCGTGTGCGATCCGCGTGCTCGACGACGGCGAGCTGCGCGTGAGCGCAGCGAGCGGGCTGGGATCGGAGGGCGCCGTCGGCACGCGCAGCTCGGCCGGCGCGTGGCTCTCCGGGGACGTCGTCCAGTCGCGTGCGCCAGTCGCCCTCGCGAACGCAGGCGCGGATCCGCGCCTGCGCGAGCTCGACCCGATGCTCGCGGCCGGAAACGCGGCGTTCCTGGGCGTTCCGCTCGCGGGTGCCGACCGCGCGCCGCGCGGCGTGCTCTCCATCTACGCCGAGCAGCCGCGCGTGTGGCGCGAGGAGGAGATCGACGCGTTGCACGCACTCGCCGCCAGCACTTCGGCCGCGCTCGCGAACGCGGAGCTGTACCAACGCGTCGCGCTCGAGCGTGAACGGAGCGTCGCGATTCTGGCGAACATCGCCGACGGCATCGTCGCCGTCGACCGCGAAGGGACGGTGGTGCTCTGGAACGCGGCGGCGGAGAAGATCACCGGCGTTCCCGCCGCCGACACTCTTGGGCGAACACCCGTCGACGTGTTGGAGCGGAATCTGGAGTCGGACCCGGATACGCCGGCGGCCGACCGGCTCGTGCCGATCATGCGCGGACGAGAGGAGGTGTGGCTCTCTGTCAGCGAGGCAGTCATGCGTGACCCCGTCGGAGCTGTCGCCGGGCGCATTTTCGCCTTCCGCGACATCTCGGCCGACCGACTCGTCGAGCAGATGAAGTCCGACTTCGTGTCCACCGTGTCGCACGAGCTGCGCACGCCGCTCACGTCCATCTACGGCTTCGCGGAGACGCTCCTCCGCCAGGACGTGCTTTTCGGCGAGGAGGAGCGCACGACGTTCCTCGGCTACATCGCATCCGAGTCGAAGCGGCTCACCCAGATCGTCGACGCGCTGCTGAACGTCGCGCGCCTCGACACCGGCGACCTCCAGGTGCGGATCGCGGCCACCGATGTCCGCGAAGTGGTGGGCGAGGCGGTCCTGCAGGCCGGCGGCTCGAACGGCCGCTCGTTCGTCGTCGACCTCCCGGAGGAGCCCGTCGCCGCGCAGGCCGACCCCGAAAAGCTCCTCCAGGTCTTCGCGATCCTGCTCGACAACGCGGTGCGCTATTCGCCCGCGGGCGGCACGGTTCGAGTCGGCGCCGAGCGGAAGAACGACACGGTCGAGCTCGTCGTCGAGGACGAAGGCCTCGGCATCCCGCTCTCCGACCAGGACCAGATCTTCCGTAAGTTCTACCGGGGCACCGACGCCGAAGCCCGCGTCGGCGCCGGCGGCACCGGGCTCGGTTTGTTCATTGCCCGCGGCCTGGTGACCGCCATGGGTGGAAAGATCTCCGTCAGCTCTCGAGAAGGAGAAGGATCGACGTTCGCGATCGAACTACCGCTCGCAGGAACCCAGTCGTGATCCGCGTCCTCGTCATCGACGACGAAGCGCCCATCCGGCTGCTCTGCCGCGTCAACCTCGAGGCGGAGGGGATGGAGGTGATCGAGGCCGGCGACGGCCCGAGCGGCCTCGACCTCGCGCGCGATCAGCGGCCAGATGTCGTCCTTCTCGACGTGATGATGCCGCGGCTCGACGGCTGGCGCGTCGCCGAGGAGCTGCTGGAGGACGAGCGGACGAGCGAGATCCCGATCATCTTCCTCACGGCGCGCGCGGAGTTCCGCGACCGCGCTCGCGGCCTCGACATCGGCGGGATCGACTACGTGACGAAGCCGTTCAATCCGCTCGACCTCGCGCCGCTCGTGCGCGAGCTCCTCGATCGGATCGAACGCGGCGAGCGGGACGAGCTGCGCGGCGAGAAGCTCGCCGAGCTTCGCTCACTGATGCAAGCCGAATAGACGAGGGGCGCCTCGCGGCGCCCCTCGTGCCCTCACGACGACCTTCAGCCCTCGGCCTACGAGTAGGGTCGCAGGCCGAGGGACGGCCGTCGTCCCTCGAAGGGGTCATCTGGCGGTCTGTGCAAGACCGATCCCGCACAGCACCACCGCGGCCCCGGCGAGCTGAGCTGGTGAGAGCGACTCGCGCAGCCAGACCCACGCGGCCACGGTGGCGACGACGGGCTCGAGCATCGCGGTGACGCCGACCTGGGTGGCCGTGATGTGCCGCATTGCGCCGACGATGAGCGCGAACGGCACGGCGGAGCCGAGGACGATCACCCAGAGCACGAGTGCCCATACGGGCAGGTGGAGCGAGCTCAGGTGCCCCTGCAGCGAGACGGTCCGGGCCACCGTCGACGTCGGGAAGCTCCACCACGGCTGCACGATCGTCCAGAACAAGACCGCGAAGAAGAAGCCCCAGGCGAGCAGCGGGATCGACTCGCGCTTCTGCACCTCGTGCTCGGCGAGCAGGAGGTAGACCGCGAACACGACGGCCGCGATGAGCGCGAATGTGACGCCGAGGCCGTCGAGTGTGACACCGCTCCAGAGCTGCACCATCAGCGCGAGGCCGGTGAGCGAGAGCGCCAGCGCGAGCCAGATGCGACGGCGCACGTGCTCGTGACCGAACGTGCGCGCGTAGATCGCGACGAGCACGGGCCCGATGTACTGGATGAGGAGTGCAATGCCGACCGGCAGGCGGTGGATTGCGAGGAAGTAGAAGAGCTGCACGAATGCGACGCCCACCACCCCGAAGAGCGCGAGCCGCGGCAGCTCGCTGCGTTCGACCCGGAGGGAAGACGGCTTGCGTACGAGCGCGATGAGCGTCAGGGCGATCCAGGCTCCGGCCGAGCGCGCCTCGGTGAGGCGCAGCGACGAGAGCCCCGACGTGAGCGCGACCTTCGACACGGCGCCGTTCACGCCGAAGAGCGTGGCCGCGACGATGACCATCGTGTAGCCGACGATCGGCCGCCGGTCGCGCGGAGGCTCCCGGGCGGGCAGAAGCGGCTCGGTCACGTGCGCACGCTAGCCTCCTGGTCAGACGGGGCGTAGCTCAGCCTGGTAGAGCATCCGCTTTGGGAGCGGAAGGCCGGCAGTTCGAGTCTGCCCGCCCCGATCAGCGCAGCGACGCCGCGACCGCCGCCGCCACCTTGCGCGCGGCGATGCTGCCCTCGCGGAGCTGGCCGCCGAGCGTCGGCATGAAGCCGACGAACCACAGGCCCGGAAGCACGGGCTCGCCGTCCGTCTTCGCCGGCAGCCCGCGCGGTCCGAGCACCCCGAGGTGACCGACGAGTGCGTCCAGCCCGGCGCGGAATCCCGTCGCCGCGATGACCGCGTCCGGCGCGATTCGCGACTGGTCGGCGAGCACGACGCCGCTCCCGTCGAAGCGCTCGACCGCGGCGACGACCTCGACGCGCCCGCGACGCACCGCGTCGACTATGCCGACGTCGAGGATCGGCGTCGTGCCGGTCGCGAGGAAGGACGTGCGGATCCCCTGCACGGGGCGCGGAAGCCCCTGTCCCGCCAGGTCGGGGATCGAGAGCTTGCGCTGCGCGATCGAGAACGGGTCGACCCAGCCGGGTGGGAGCTTGCGGATGCCGATGCCGATCAGCTGCGCCGGAATGCCGACGGTGGCGCGGCGGACGATCTGCGGCGGGGTGCGAACGGAGAGCCGGCTGCGCGCGGCGCCGCCGTCGGCTACGTCGGTCGCGATCTCCGCGCCCGAGTTCCCGGCTCCGACCACGAGCACGTCGCGCGCGCGAAACGGCGCCGGGTTGCGGTACTGCGACGAGTGGATCAGGTCGCCGCTGAACGAGTCCCGTCCCGGCCAGTCGGGGACGAACGGCGCGCCGTTGTACCCGGTTGCCACGATCACCGTTGCCGCCTCGATCGGCCCTGCCGGTGTCTCGAGCCGCCAGCCCGGTTCGATGCGCTCGACGCGCGTGCCCGTGCGCAGTTCGACCCCGTGGAACGCGGCGTATTCGACGAAGTACTCGAGCAGGTCGTCCCGCCTTACCCAGCGTCCGTACCGCCGCGGGATGCGGCGCCCCGGCAGGCCGGAGAGGAGCCTCGGCGTGTGTAGGCGCAGGCGGTCATAGCGCTCCCGCCATGCGGCCCCCGGCTCCGGGCCTGCCTCGAGCACGAGCGGGTCGAGCCCGTCCCTGCGCAGGAGCGCGGCCGTGGCGAGCCCGGCCGAGCCGGCGCCGACGATGACGAGATCGCGACGTTCCACGCGAGGGTCATACCATCCACGCCGCAACTCCTCCGGCCGAGCCGTCGTTGTGGAATGGATGATCCTCCTTCACGCCGGCAAACGGCTACTCGCACACAACGGCACGATGCTCGCGTCCGCGCTTGCCTACAGCGTGTTCTTCGCGATCCCGTCGGTGCTGCTCGTCGTCGTCGGCGTCTTCACGCTCGTGGTCGGCCCAGCGACGATCACGTCGCTCATGCAGCACTTCCAGCATGTGATGCCGGCGCAGGCGACGTCGCTGCTCGGCTCGAGCCTGAAGCGCCTCGACGCGCATCCAGCGCAGGGTGTGATCGCCACCGTCGTCGGCTCCGTGCTGGCGGTGTGGTCGACGACGGGCGCGATGACGGGATACATGACTGCGATCAACCTCGCGTACGAGCAGAAGGACACGCGCGGCTTCGTGCGCAAGCGCCTCGTCGCGCTTGCGATGGTCGCCGTCATCGGGATCGCGTTCCTGCTCGTCGCGGTGCTGCTCATGTTCGGATCGCCGGTCGAGCACCTGATCGCCTCGCACGTCGGTGCAGCCTCGGGCGTCGTCGGCTGGATCTGGTGGATCGCGCAATGGCCGATCCTGCTCGTCGGTCTGGTCGCGGCGTTCGAGACGCTCCTCTACCTCGGGCCGGACGTGTCGAATCGACCGTGGCGGCTGCTCTCGCCGGGCCCGCTCGTGGCCGCGGTCGTCTGGATCGCCGCGTCGGGCGCATTTGCGTTCTATTCGAGCACGTTCAGCTCGTACAACAAGACATGGGGCTCGCTGTCGGCTGTGATCGTGATGCTCACGTGGTTGTGGCTGAGCGCTCTCGCGCTCCTGTTTGGCGCCGAGATCGACGCGCTCAGAGAGCGTCCGCAGCCCGAGCAGCTGCATGCTCGGCCCGCTCCGCGCACTGTCGAGCCTCTGCAACCCGCTCGTCGTTCGGTGCCGCGGTCAGGTTGATCGCAACGAGCGGGACCGCGCCTCGTGCGGCGCCCGCTGCGATCGACGCAGCTGCGACGACATCCGCGCGGAGTCCGGCGAGCGCCTCGCGGACGAGCTCGGCCGCGAGCTCGGCGACGTCGGCCGCGATGTGCACGAGCTCGAGCGGCGGCTCCGCCGCGCGGGCGTAGGCCTGGCCGATCTCCCAGTCGCGGCGATCCTCCGGGAGCGACGCGGTCGCCTCTTGCGCGGACAGCGCACGGGGATACCGCAGCGCGTTCACGCGCGCGGTGCCTGCGATGCGCAGGCGCAGCACCTCGGCCTGTGCGGCCATCGCGGCGCGGTCCGACGCGCGCGCAATCTCGGCCAGCGCATTCGCGGCGGCCGACGCGGCGGCGGCGAGTGCCGTCGCCCCGATGGGCTCGACTCCGACGTGTTCCGGAGGCGCCATGGACGGATTGTCCGCCATGGCGCCTCCGGTTGCCGTGTCAGCCACCGTCGAGGCGGAGCCGGAGCGAGGCGAGGACGGAGGGAGTCGCCTCGAAGCCCGCTTCCCGGACGGCGGACTCGAGATCCGCGACGAGCCGCGCTCGGAAGGCCGCGTCGGCCTCCGCGCGCGCGACGATCGACTCGATCGCGGCCCGGGCGAGCGGAAGCTCCTGCGCTGCTTCGACCCAACCCCGCGGTGGTGCCGACAGCAGGCGCAGCGATGCGGCGATCCGCTCTTCGTCGTATCCGGTCATCTCGGCCTCATGACGGTTGAGGGGGTCAGGATCTTCCCTCCAGTTCGGCTCGGAGCTTCGTCAGGCAGCGGGAGATCCGGCTGGCGACCGTGCCGGCGGGCAGGCCGAGCGCATCGGCGATCGACTTGTAGCTCTCATCCCGGGAGAAGAACCGGTCGAGGATCTCCCGGCACGGGTCGCCGAGCGCGTCGAGGCCCGCGCGTACGGCCATCGCCTCGTCGATAGAACCGATCGTCCCCTCGACGTCAGTGTCGAGCTCGTCCACATCCACAGGCGACTCGCGGCGGCCGGCGCGCAGCCGGTCGATGCAGAGGCGGCGCGTGAGCTGCGCGATCCACGGCCGCACCGCGTCGTCGCTGCGTAGCTTGTCGAGGTTGACGTACACGCGCGCGAAGACATCCTGGAAGACGTCCTCCGCGTCGTGCGGCCTCAGGTGGAACGCCTGCACGCAGATGGCGTACACGTAACGCGAGAACCGCTCGACGAGCTCGCTCCAAGCCTCGGGCTCGCCCGTGCGGCAGCGGGCGACGAGCTGAGCGTCGGTCGAGGTCGCCACGCGGCGAGCCTAGATCAGTCGAGCCATTCGGGGCGGTCGAAGCCGCCGTATCCCTGGATGGAGCCGAAGATCGTCTGCACGATGCGCGTGCTGTGCACACGAAGGCTGCAGGTGCCGTACGGCAGCTTGTTCGTTCGCTTCTTCTGGCTGTACTTGGAGTAGCGGTTGACCGCGGTCTTGCATAGGCAGCTTCGCGGAAGTGCGAGCCGCTTGAGCCAGTAGTCCTCGATCTCGTGCTGGCGCTCGGCGTGGTCGGCGAAGAGATTGCACGTGACGCGCATCTGGTCGTCCTGAACGTGGAACTGCTCGCGCAGGAACCTGGCGAAGAAGACGAGCATCTCTGGGTCGGCATTCACGAGCTGCAGGGAGTTGCGCGCTTTCATCACGCACCCACACGCTTGCAGACGCACGCGAGACTCCGAGCGTCGCCGCGATCTCCTTGACAGAAGATCCTTCTGCTCGCATCTCGCGCGCGATTCGTCGCTCTGCTGTTTTCATAGAAGACAACGTAGCGATGAGTTCGGATGGAAGCGCCCGACGAGGTTCGAACTCGTGACTCAAGCTTGGAAGGCTCGCGTGTTTCCACTACACCACGGGCGCGTGGCGTATTTAGGGTAGCCGTATGTATCCCGCGGCGGAGGCCGTCGTCCTCGTCCCGATCCTCGCACTCGCCGGCCTCGCAATCCGTGCTCGCCCGCTCGCACTCCTCACCGCGCTCGCAGTGATCTTCGCCGCCTTCGCGACGAAGCTGGAACCGTTCGCGATCCACACGTTCTTGTGGGCGCACCTGCTGCAGAACGTCGTCCTCGCCGAATGGGCGCCGGCGCTGCTCGTCCTCGCTGTTCCGCGGCGCTTCGCCTCACGCGTGCACATCGCGCCGCTCGTCGCGCTCCCGCTGTGGCTCGCGACGTATTACGCCTGGCACCTCCCATGGATCTACGACTTCGCGTTGCGGCATCCGCACTCGCTGCTGCACGTCGAGCACGTCACGTATCTCGTCGCCGGCATCTGCCTGTGGTGGCCCGTGGTGCACGGGCGCATGTCGTCGGGAGCGAAGGCCGCCTACCTCTTCGGGGCGTTCGTGCTCGCGTCGCCGCTCGGGCTAGTGCTCGCGCTGTTCCCGCGTCCGATCTACTCGTTCTACGCGCACGCGCCGCGCACATGGGGCCCGAAGCCCGAGACCGATCAGCAGATCGCCGGCGTGACGATGGCGGCGGAGGAGGCCCTCGTCTTCTTCGCCGTGTTCGCGTACTACCTTTCGCGCTTCCTCCGCGAGGAGCAGGCGGCGGGCGCGTTCGACGATCTCCGCGCTAGTCGAGGCTGATGCTGTCGGCGAGCCGCTTCGGCGCGGCGAGCAGCCACGAGTCGGTGAGGAACTCGCGCGCCTCGTCCTGCGAAGCCTCGAGCTTGAGCAGTACGTAGCCCCAGCCGTGGTAGTGCGGCGTCTCGAACAGGATGTCGGGGCGCGCGTCGAGGAGGAGCGGCTTCTCGTCCAGGTCGCAGCGGAGGACGACGGCGTCGGGATTCGTACGCATCGCGGCGACGAACCTGCCGCGCACCTTCAGCGCGGGGCGCCCGTACGAGGTCGACTCCTCGATCTCCGGGAGCTCGCGGGCAAGCGCCACGACGTCGTCCCACGTCAGCACGCCGATGAGCCTACCCTTCCCGTGTGGAGGAAACCCCGAAGCAACGGCACAACCGCGAGCTGATCGAGCTCCTGAACGAGCTGCGCGTCGCGCTTCCCGGCGTGCAGGTGCTGTTCGCATTCCTCCTCGCCGTCCCGTTCAGCAACGGCTATCGCAAGATCACCCACTTCGAGAAGGTCGCATTCTTCGTCTCGCTCTGCGCGACGGCGGTGTCGTCCGCGCTCCTGATCGCGACGCCGTCCCTCCACCGGCTCCGATTTCGCGACGACGACAAGAACACGATCGTCGTCTACGGCAACCGGCTCGCGATCGCCGGCTTTCTCGTTCTCGCGATCGCGATGGTCGCCGCGCTCTTGACCGTGACGTCGTTCCTCTTCGGGAAGACCATCGGCATCGCGACGGCGGCGAGCTTCAGCGTCGTCGTCGCCGGGCTCTGGTACGGGCTGCCGCTCCGGACGAAGCTGGCGGACGTCAGGCGAGCTCGACGCGCTCGATGACGACGTCCTCGCGCGGGCGGTCGCGCGCGTCCGTCTCGAGCGCCGAGATCGCGTTCACGACGTCCATGCCGTCGGTGACGCGTCCGAACACCGTGTGCTTGCCGTCGAGCCACGGGCACGCGTCTGCGGTGACGATGAAGAACTGGCTGCCGTTCGTGTTCGGCCCCGCATTCGCCATGGCGAGCGCGCCGCGCGCAACCGGATGCTCGTTGAACTCGTCCTCGAACGTGTAGCCGGGGCCGCCCGATCCGGTACCGGTCGGGTCGCCGCCCTGGACCATGAAGTCCGGGATGACGCGGTGGAAGATGACGCCGTCGTAGAAGCCCTTCCGCGCTAGCGACACGAAGTTGTCGACCGTCTTCGGTGCGTCGTCGTGGAACAACTCGATGGCGATCGCTCCCTGGTTCGTCTGCAGCGTCGCCGCGCTCATGTCTGGAGCGTATCCGCGAGCGGCTCGAGCGCGTGTGCGGTAGGCGCGAGCTCGCCGCTCTCGAGCCCGTCGACGACATGTCGCAGAAGCGCGAGCGCCTCGCTCGACTGCGCGGGCTCGAGGATGGTGTTCAAGGCCGCCAAGTGCTCGCCGTCGGCGGACAGCTCCAACGTCACGGTCTCGAGGTCCTTCGCCCGGATGTAGCCGTCCTCCGGGAGGCCGATCCGCACGTGGACGACCCGCCCGTCCGGGAGGGTCGCGTCGTGCTCGAGTGGGCCGGCCCGGAGCGTCACGGCGCCATTCTTCCCGACGGTAGGACTCTCGGGCCGAAAGAACAGGCCGATCGGCCCATAGACGGCGTCCGCGGCTGCGGCGACGCTGATGGCAGATGCGTAGGGGGACCATCTTTGCGGTGGCCGTCCTCGCGGCCCTGGCGGCCGCGCTGCCTGCTTCGGCTGCGCGCAGCCGGCCAACGGTTGCTCTGACGTCGCTCGAGCAGGGCGTCCTCACCGAGATCAACGGGTTCCGGGCTGCGCATCATCTCGCTCCGCTCCGCCTCTCCGTGTCGCTCACCGCTGCCGCGCGCAACCATTCGCAACAGATGGAGGTGGACGGCTACTTCGCGCACAACTCGGTCGACGGCACGGCGTTCTGGAAGCGCATCCAAGGCTTTTACCCGTCGAGCCATTTCGGTTATTGGTCAGTCGGGGAGAACCTGCTCTGGTCGTCGCCCGACGTCGACGCGCAGAAAGCGCTGACGATGTGGGAGAACAGCCCCGAGCATCGCAAGAACATGCTCGACCCGAACTGGCGCGAGATCGGTGTCTCGGCTATTCACGCGCAGCAAGCCCCCGGTGTGTACCAGGGGCTCGCTGTCACGATCGTGACGACCGACTTCGGCGTCAGGCGCTAGCGCGCCGACGTAGGCGGAGGCCTGCGCCCGTGAGGAAGATCCCGGCGATCGCTGCGTACAGCAGATCGATGCCGGTGAACGGGAGCGTTCCCGTCGTTTCCGTGTGGCGTGCGCCGAGCGTCGGCCGCGTGCTGGGCTGTGCCGCGCGCGACGTCGGCGACGTTGCCGCCTTCGGGCTCGGCGCCGCGGACGGCGTGCTTCCCGTCGCGCTTCGCGCAGGAAGCGCTGCGGCTGTCGGGGTGGACGAGAGCGTTTCGGCCGGCGGTCCGGAGGGATTGCCGGACGGCTGAGGGGACCCGACCTGCGCGGTGCCGATGGAGTCGGTTGCGGAGTTCCCGCCGCCGACCTGCGCCGTGCCGAGAGAGCTGCTCGCGTTGTTGCCGCTTCCCTGGCCGACGTGCGTCGGCTGTCCGGTCGAGACGCCTCCGGCGCTCGCCGTCTGGCCGATGATCACACCGCTCGACTGCAATGTTCCGCCCGAACGGTGAGAACCGTTTCCGCCTCCGACCTGCGCCGTTCCGATCGAGTTGTTCGCGTTGTTGCCGCTTCCGGCGATACCGCTCGAGCCTCCGAGCGACGCGTTGCCGACCGGCGTACCGCCGGCCTTCGCCGTCGGCCCGACGGAGACGGCGCCGATCTGTGCCGTTCCGGCGGAACCCTTGCTCGTGTTCCCGCCGCCGATCTGCAGCGTGCCGAGCGACCCGGCCGCGTTGTTCGATCCGCCGGCGATGCCGCTCGTTCCTCCGATCGACATGGTGCCGAACGGCGACGTCACGAGGCCCGCCGGGCCAAGCGTGAGACCACCGACCTGCGTCGTACCGACGGAGCGGGATGCGCTGTTCCCGCCGCCCGCCTGGATGCTCCCGAGCGACGTGTGCGCGAGGTTCGTGCCCGCACCGTCGACCGTGTTCGACCCGCCGGCTCTTGCGTCCGTGCCGAACGCGGCCGACTTGACGCCGACGACGGGAGCGATGGTCACGGAGCCGACCTGTGCCGTTCCGAGCGAGCGCTGCGCTTCGTTCCCGCCGTTCGGGCCCGTCACGATCGCGCCGCCGAACGTGAGCGCGGCGATCGGGTCGACCGCCGCCAAGATGTCGGGGCGTATTCCGACCGCTGTCGCCTGGAAGAGCAGGTTCGCCGGTTCGAACGTGAAGTTCCGGGTGAGCTGTGCAGCGACATGGGTCCGAGGCTTCGGCGGTCCGAGCAAGAGCACGACCTTCGGCTGCCCCGGCGTGCCGACTTGCACGAGCGTGCCCGTGCCGGTGCTTGCGCCGGCGCTCGGGTGCGCGCTCACGTCGTTTGCCTGCACCTGCGCGAGCGAGCCCTGCGTCGAGTGGCCGCCGCCGAGCTGGACGGTAACGACCGAACGTTTCGCGCCGTTCGGCCCTGAGCCCGGAACGGCGACCGGTGCCGCTGCGTTCGCACGGGCAACGCGGGCGTCTGCGTGTGCAGACGGCGAGCCATGCACGGCGGAGACTTGCACGGTTCCGAGCGAGCTCGACGCGGTGTTGCCGTCGCCGGCTTGCGCGGTGCCGATGGAGTGCTTCGCCGTGTTGCCGCCGGTCCCGACGATCGAGATGGGAACCGTGATCGTCGTGCCGGCCGCCGATGCTTGCGGATCGCTTGCTGTCGAGCCGACCTGTGTCGTGCCGATCGAGCCCGTGGCGACGTTGCCGCCTGCCGAGGCCGATGCTGCCGGCACCGCCGCCGCGACGAGCGCGACCGCGCCGATGAGGATGCGACGTGTCATTCGACCCCTACCTGTGTTGGAGGATCCGGTCACCGCACTGCCGCCAGTGCGGATGGAGCGGAGATGCGCCCGAAGCGGACACCCGCGCGGATCCGCTTCGCCGTGCGCTCGATGGCGGAGGCCACCCGCACGTTGGTCGCGCTTGGATGCGCGGCGACCATGATCCCGGCGAGCCCCGCGACGAGCGGTGTCGCCGACGAGGTGCCGCAGAACTGTCCGTACCCGCCGTGCAGCAGCGGCGCGACGTTGCAACCGGGCGCCGACACGGCAATCCACGGGCCGTGCTCGGACCACGAGTACAAACGATCGGACTGGTTGCTGCCCGCGACGGAGATGACGCCCGGATAGTTCGCGGGGAAGAACGGCGTGGCGAGGCCGCTGTTCCCGGCAGCCGCCACGACGATCGAGCCCTTGCCGAGCGCATAAGTGACTGCCTGCTGAAGCGCATCGAGTCCCTGCGGCCCGCCAAGACTGAGATCGATCACCCGCGCGTGCATGTCGGCGGCCCTGACGATCCCGGCCGCAACGGTGGCGAGGTCGCCGTTCCCGTTGCTGCCCATCACCTTGATGGAGAGGATCGAGCACGCGCCGCACACGCCTGCCCCGCCGATGCCGTTGTTCGCGAGCGCGGCGACGACGCCGGCGACTGCGGTGCCATGGCCGTTGTCGTCTCCGGTGCTCGAGCCGCCGTTGACGAGGTCGATCTGCGACCGGACGACGCCTGCGAGATCGGGTTGCGTCGCATCGACGCCGGTGTCGAGGATTGCGACGGTGACCGGCCGGGCGGCGCCGGAGGGGCGCCAGATCGTGCTGAATCCGGCCTGTCGGAAACCCCACTCGTACGAGAAGAACGTGTCGTCGGGCACGCTCCCGAAGACGTGCAGAACCTCGTCGCGCGTCGCGTGGAGGACGAGCGGGGACGCATCGAGCTTCGCCTGTGCGCGCGCCACTGATGCGACCGACACGACATCGACGTGGAGCTGAGGAATGTGTGTTCGCTGTGTCGCTCCGACGCGATGCAGCAGCCGTGCCTGTTGTGCTGCGGGTACGCCGCTGCGGAAGCGGACGACGAGCGTGTTCGGCACATAGCGCGGGTGCGTTCCTGAATACGCGAGCGGCAGACCCGGCAGTAACTGCGGCGCGGCGGCAGCGGCCGGCGTGCGTTGGGAGGACGACGACTGGTGCGCCTGCTGCTGCTGCTGAGGTTGGCGCGCGCATCCAAGCAACGCGTCGACGCTCGGGCTCACGCCGCACAGCGAGACGTCGACCCCGACGCGCGCGCTTGCGGACGCGCCTGTGGCCTGTGTGGCTCCGAGTGCGGTCGCCACGAGTGCGGCGGGGATGAGGTGACGTCCCGACATGGGCGTTAAACCCTCAGACTTCGGTCAACACCTACCGCCCGGGTCGGAATCCAAACGCAAAGTCCCTGTAAACGCGCCCGGGAGGATTCGAACCTCCGACCCGCGGATTAGAAGTCCGCCGCTCTGTCCACTGAGCTACGGGCGCGTGCCGCAGAGGGTACCGCTGGGTCAGCGCATGATCCGCTCGCGCTGCAGCCATGCAGCGAGCGCGGGGAAGAAGCGCGGATCGAAGCCCGGGGACTGCGGCAGGCTGGACAGAAGCCCGGTCGGAAGGACCAGCGGCGTGTGTGCGGTCGGCAGGACAACAGTGCTGAAGTCGTGGCCCGCCTTGACTGCGTCGATGCGCTCGAGGCAGAGCTCGGTCGGGACGTTGCGGTCGTCCGAGCCGTACATCCACAGCACCGGGATGCTCAACCGCCGCAGGTCAGGCAGCGGATCGAAGCCCGACGGGCCCTGCTGCCGGACCTGCGCGAGCATCGCCGCCCGTGTACCGCTCGGCGGCGTCTCCGACTCGCCTGCGAGCCGGCCCCAATAGTCGCTCTCGCCGACGGTGGTGGTCGGCCCGGAGTTGAGCGCCGCCCACCGGACTGCAGACTCGCGCGCCGCCGCGAGCGGGATGATCCAACCGGCCTGGCTGTCGCCGAAGAGCCCGACGCGCGCGGGGTCGATCTGCGGCAGCTTGGCGAGGAAGCGAACCTCCGCCTGCGCGTCGCGCGCGAGCACGTCGAGCGTCGACGCATCGGCGACATCTCCGGGATAGCGTCCGCCCGACTCGCCGACGCCGCGCTTGTCGTCCGCGAGCACGGCGATTCCGTGCAGAGCGAAGTACGCGGTGAAGATGTCGAATTCGTCGCGTGTGCGCGGTCCCGAACCGTGCACCATCGCGACGGCGGGAAACGGCCCGCTGCCGATCGGAAGCGTCAGCGTCGCCGCATCGACTCCGACGCGGACCTCGAGCTGCCGAAACGCCACCCGTGCGTATGGCGTTCCCTTCCACGAGAACCCGGCCGCGTCGACCGTGAGCGATCCGTCGCCATTCGTCTCGCCCAGCCGCGCGCCGACCGTGAGCGACGCGCCGATGCCGTGGGTCGCACCGGAGGGAAGCTCGATCAGGAACGGGGAGAGGCCGTCCGCCTCGAGCACGGCGATCTCGGCGCCGCCACTGCTTCGGTACGCCCCGAGCAGTGAGACGATCCGGTTCGGTGCGCGGCCGAGCGTGAACGTGCCACTCAGTGCACCCTGTCGGACTGAGCCGGCCAGGCGATCGCCTCGCAGCGCGCCGTCGAAGACCACGTCTTGCGGCAGGCCGGGCAGCCGAAAGCGGACGCGGATTCCGTTCACGGTGACCGCGACCGCGGTGGCGCGGCCGTGTCCGGGGCCGAGGGACACCGTCGCCTCCCGGCCGTGCATCTGGACGACGATCGCGACAGGGGAAGCTGCGCGCGGCAGCGCGAACGCGCCGCTCCAGGTCACGGCGATCATCGTGGGCCACGCTCGAGGGCGCGCGCGACGCCGTCCGCCCAGTCGAGCTCGAGCTCCGTGCGCGCGATCGCCAGCCGCAGCAGGTGCCGGTGGTACCAGTCGTGGCCCGTGTTCGTATTCGTGTGCTCGATCTCGCGATACCGCGCGAGACGAACCCCGACGTCGGCTCGGAATTGCGCGACCTGTTCGAGCATCGCGGCCGGCTGTGAGAGCCCGCCGACGAAGAGCTTGAGATAGAAGGCGTCGGTCGCGCCTGGCTCGACTCTCTCGAGCCACCCTTCGAGCGCCCGCTCGCCTGCGCGCGTGATGCGGTACAGCTGCTTGTCGGGCCGTGCCGACTGCGAGACGACGCGGCGGCGCGCGAGGCGTTCGCGCTCGAGCCGCGGCAGAACCGCGTACAACCCGCTGCGAGCCGGGGACCAGACGTGCGCGATCGACCGCTCGACGAGCTTGATCAGGTCGTAGCCCGAACGCTCGCCCTCGATGGCGAGGAGCGCGAGAACTGCGGCCTCGGTCGTCGTCAGCCCGGCGACGACCGTGCTCTTCGCGACCGGCACAGCCCGACCGTATCAGTCCAGGGCGGATTAGTCCAGGATGGAGTATCAATTCGGCCACGCCGCCAGCCGATACCCTTAACCCGCTTCGCGGTGGCGGTAGCTCAGTTGGTAGAGCCCCGGGTTGTGGTCCCGGTGGTCGCGGGTTCGAATCCCGTCCGCCACCCTCGCGTACGTCGTTCTCCGTTGGGCTCTTGTAGGGTGACGGGCCGTGGCTGACGCGCTCGCCCAGCTGAAGGCACGCCTCATCGATGTGCACGGCATCCAGGACGTCGCGCAGCTCCTCGTCTGGGATCAGCGGACGACCATGCCACCGGCCGGCGTAGGTCACCGCGCGCAGCATCTCGCGCTTCTCCAGCGCATCGCGCACGAGCGGCTGACCGACCCCGAGATCGGCCGACTGCTCGACGAGGTCGATGCGGGCTCGCTCGATCCGGAGTCGGACGATGCGGGCCTCCTGCGCCTCGCGCGGAGGACGTACGACAAGGCCGTCCAGGTTCCCGTCGAGCTACGGAGTGAGATGGCCATCGCGTCGGCCGAGGCGAACCCGGTCTGGGTGAGGGCGAAGGAGACGTCGGACTTCCAGCTGTTCCTCGGGCCGCTCGAGCGCAACGTGGAGCTGCGCCGGCGGTACATCGAGTGCTTCGGGCCGCGGGACGAGCCCTACGACATCCTGCTCGACGACTTCGAGCCGGAGATGAAGACCGCGGAGGTCACGCGCATCTTCGACGAGATCAAGGCCGAGCTCGTGCCGCTGATCGCCGAGTTGCGCGACCGCGAGGTCGACGACTCGTTCCTCTTCGGCCGCTTCCCGATCGACCGGCAGGTCGCCCTCGACCACGAGGTCGTCGACCTGTTCGGACACCGGCCCGACACGTGGCGCATCGACCCGACCGAGCATCCGTTCGCAGGCGGCGCCGGCATCGACGACATCCGCATCACCACGCGCTACCACGAGGACAGCCTCAAGTCGCTCTTCTCGACGATGCACGAGTACGGGCACGGGTTGTACGAGCATCAGATCCCGCGGCGCTTCGCGCATCTCCCGATCGGCACCGGTGCCTCGCTCGGCCTGCACGAGTCGCAGAGCCGGATGTGGGAGAACCTCGTCGGGCGCAGCATGCCGTTCTGGCGCTTCTTCTATCCACGGCTGCAAGAGGCGTTCCCGGAGCAGTTCCGAGACGTCGAGCTCGATCGCTTCTACGCCGCCGTCAATCGCGTGCAGCCGTCGCTCATCCGCATCCGCGCCGACGAGGTCACGTACGGGATGCACGTCATCCTCCGCTTCGAGCTCGAGCAGGACATCGCCAACGGCCGCGTCGAATTGCGCGACCTGCCGCAGCGGTGGGCGGAGAAGATGAACGAGTATCTCGGTGTCGAGGTGCCCGACGATGCGAACGGTGTGCTACAGGACATGCACTGGGCGTCGGGCCTCATCGGGTACTTCTCGACGTACCTGCTCGGCACCGTGATGTCCGTGCAGATCTGGGAGAAGATCCAGGAAGACGTCCCCGATCTCGATGACCGGATCGAGCGTGGCGACTTCACCGCGCTGCGCGAGTGGCTCGGCGAGAACGTGCATGCGTACGGCCGCAAGTTCACCCCTCAGGAGACGCTGCGACGAGCCACCGGCTCGGGCATCGACGCGAAGCCGTACCTCGCGTACCTCAAGCGCAAGTACGGCGCGCCCGTCGCCGCCTGAGTCCCGCGTTACCCTTCGTTCGCCCGGCCCCGTAGCTCAGCGGATAGAGCGGCAGCCTTCGAAGCTGCGCGCGGAGGTTCGATTCCTCCCGGGGCCATCCGATGTAGGTTCCCGGCGTGCTCGAACTGACTCCCGACGAGCTGCTCTCGACGACCCGCGCCGTCCGGAAGCGCCTCGACCTCACGCGTCCGGTCGAGCGGGAGGTGATCGAGGAGTGCCTGCGCATGGCGCAGCAGGCGCCGACGGCGAGCTATTCGCAGAACTGGCACTTCGTCGTCGTCACCGATGCGGCGAAGCGCGCCGCGCTCGGCGAGCTGTGGCGCGAGGTCGCCTTCCCGTACCTCCAGCGCGGCGGCGGGCCGCGCGAGGGCCAGATGGCGCGCATCGGCGACGCCGTCGTCCATCTCGCCGACCACATCCACGAGGTGCCGGTGCACGTCATCCCCTGTGTCGTGGGGCGCTACGAGGGCAAGTCGAACCCGCTCGTCGCGTCCATGTTCGGCTCGATCATCCCGGCGGCGTGGTCCTTCATGCTCGCCGCGCGTGCGCGCGGCCTCGGCACCGTCTGGACGACGTTCCACTTGATGCACGAGCGCGCGGCGGCGGATGTCCTCGGCATCCCCTACGACGAGGTGACGCAGGTCGCGCTCATCCCGCTCGCGTACACGATGGGCACGGACTTCAAGCCGGGCAAGCGCAAGCCGCTCGACTCCATGGTCCACTGGGACCAGTGGTGAGTCAGGGCGACAGGTAGCGCCCGAAATACTCGAGAACCGCGTCGAACCTTTGGACGCGATGCACGGGGGCGCCGCCGCGCGTGAGCTCGTGGCTCTCCGCCGGGAAGCGCAGGAGCTCGACCTCCTTGCCGAGCAGGCGCATGAGCGAGAAGAGGTGCTCGCCCTGCTCGATGGGGCAGCGGAGGTCGTTCTCCGAGTGGAGGATGAGGAGCGGCGTCTCGATGTTCTTCGCGTGCGTCGACGGTGACTTCTCGAGATGCGACTCGACGTTGTCCCACATCGGCCCGCCGAACTGCCGCTCGAACACCCAGAACAGGTCGCTCGAGCCGAACATGCTCACGAGGTTGTTGACGCTCCGCTCCGTGATCGCGGCCTTGAAGCGGTTCGTATGCCCGACGATCCACGACGTCATGAAGCCGCCGTACGAGCCGCCGATCACGCCCATGCGCTCGCCGTCGAGGAAGTCGAAGCGCTCGAGCGCGGTGTCGACGACGGCCATGACGTCCTCGTAGTCGACGGTGCCCCAGCCGGGCCCCGCGTCCCCGACCGGCCCGCGGATCGCGCGTCCCCACTCCTCCGAGTAGCCGGAGCCCCCGCGCGGGTTCGAAAACAGGACGACGTAGCCGCCTGCCGCCATCACCTGCACCTCGTCGAAGAAGCCCGTGCCGTACTGCGCGAACGGGCCGCCGTGGATTGTGAGGATGACGGGATAGCGCTTCGCGGAATCGAAGCCCGGAGGGCGGACGATCCACGCATCGACCTCGGTGCCGTCCTTCGACACTGCGGTAAAGCGCTCGACCTCGCTCAGCTCGCGCCCTTCGGTGAAGTCCTTTCCGACGTGCGTCAGCTGCTTGCCGTCGCGACCGCTGTAGAGCTCGCGCATGGTCGTGTACGTGCTGCCGACGTACACGAGCGTCTCTCCGGCGACGTCGAAGCCACCGATCGCCTGCTCGCCGCCGACGAGTAGCTCCGGCTCCCCACTGCCGTCCGCCGCGACCGAGTAGAGGTGCGTGTTACCACCGTCCTCGATCGGGAACACGATGCGGTCGCCGTTCCAAACAGGCCCACGGATGGGCGGGTACGGTCCGCACTGCCGGTCGAGCGACGCAGTGAGGACCTTCGCCGCCGCGCCCGGCTTCGCCGCCACCGCGATCTGCGTGTGATGCGGATCCGTGCCGTCCTCGACCGTCCACTCGTAGGCGAGTCGGCCGTCGGCCGAGAACGTAGGCCAGCCGCACGCTGCATCGTCGCCGGTGATCTGCTCCGGTTCGCCGCCGTCCGCGGCGACGCTGTACAGACGCGAGAGGAGCTCGACGTCCCAGTCCCGCGTTCGGAGCGCGGAGAAGACGATGCGCTTTCCGTCCGGTGACCACGCCGGCGTGTCGTCCTCGAAGTCGCCGTTCGTGAGCATGCGCGTATTGCCTTCGAGGTCGACGATCCACACGTGCTTCCGGCGGTCGCCCGTCCAGCCGACGCTGTCGAGCTTGTGGAAGACGCGGCGGAAACGGCGTGGCGTCCGCTTATGTTCGTCTTCCTCGTCGTATGCCTCGTCGCGGTCGCGCGCCGTGATGACGAGTCGCGACGAGTCTGGCGACCATTCCGCGCTCTCGACGCTCTCCTTCAAGTCGGTGAGCTTGCGCGCTTCGCCGCCTTCCGCCGGAATGACGTAGAGCTGTCCCGGCGTCTTGTCGTCGCCGCGGTTGGAGACGAACGAAAGCCAGCGGCCGTCGGGCGACCAGCGCGGCATGCCGTCGCGGCGCTCGCCCGACGTGAACTGTCGCGGCTCTTGGGACCCGTCGAGATGGGCGACCCAGACCGCGCCGCGGTACTCGTTCGCGTCCTTGTCGATCGACCAGACGGCGTACGCGACTCGTGTTCCGTCGGGGGAGATGCGGGGATCGGCCACGCCCGTGAGCTCATAGACATCTTCGGATCGCATCCCGGCCACGACGCGGGACTATAGATCGGAGGCCGTTGCCATGAGACGATTGGCGCCATGGCGACCGTCGAGTCCGTTGAACGGCGGATCAAGAACGTCGAGGGCTTCCGCGTCGCGATCCGCCATCTGGATGGGCGGAACGTCCGCGGCGACCGCACGCACATGCCGACGTACGCCTATCGCCGAGCGATGGCCGACTCGGCGAACGTCACGACGTGGCGCGAAGGGCGTTTCCGGCTCCGCTATCCCGGCTTCGAGGTGGACGTGCTCCATCGCGACGGGACGGCGGTGCACGGCGCGACGCTCCTGGGCACCGTTCGGGCCGAGTACCGTTAGACGCGCGCGCGGGCGTGGCGAAACGGTAGACGCGCCGGCCTTAGGAGCCGGTGGGCGAAAGCCCGTGGGGGTTCAAGTCCCTCCGCCCGCACTCACGCATGGTGGTGATGCGCGTGCTCGTCCATCGGCGTGTCCATCATCTTCAGCATCGACCAGCCACCGCCGCGACGGAAGTAGCGCCACACGAGTGACGCGGCCACGAGCAGGAAGACGATGTTCAGGTACGTCGTGTAGTTCCACGTCACCGACGCGGTCATCACCTTCGCGTTGCGCGTCGTCGGCTCGATGCCGACCCCTTGGAAGACGAACGCGACGACGAGGCCGGCTGCTGCCATCGCCGCGTAGAAGGTGACGAAGATGAACGCTGCCATGCGCTTGCCGTAGTAACGGCGGTAGATGTCGAGGATGGGGAGGATGAGCAGGTCGGCGAACACGAACGCGATCACGCCGCCGAAGCTGATGCCGCCGTTCCACAGGACTGCAGCGAGCGGAACGTTCCCGATCGAGCAGACGAAGCTGAGCATCGCGACTGCGGGACCTATCAGCGGCCCCCACACCTTCGCGAGCGTGCCGTGGTGCTCGAGGAAGAGCCCGCGCCAGAACGAGTCGGGCACCCACGCGGCGAGCGCGCCGGCGATGAGCAGCCCGCCGAACACGTCGCGGCCGACGGCCGCCCAGTCCATGACGAAGTAGTCCGCCGTCGACGTCAGCCCGGCTGCAGACAGCAGGCGCTTCCCGGGGCCGATCGACATGTCCATCTCGGCGTGGCCTTCCATCGAGCCGAGGCGGCCCTTCTCCGCCTCCGCGCGTGCCTCCGCGAGCAGGCGCGGGCGCAGGAACGCGCGGAAGAGGAGCGCGACGAACACGATCATGAGCGGGCCGCCGACGAACTCGCCTACGACGAACTGCCAGCCGAGCAGCAGCCCCATGACGATGCCGAGCTCGATCACGAGATTCGTCGACGCGATCTCGAATGCCATCGCCGCGGTGAAGTCCGCGCCCTTGCGGAAGAGCGAGCGCGCGAGCGCAACCGACGCGTACGAGCACGACGACGACGCGGCGCCGAGCGCAGACGCGACGGCGAGCGTGCGCGGCGACGAATCGGGCAGCAGCTTCCGCATCTCGCGCTTCGACACCACTGCCTGCACGGCGGCGGACAAGGCGAAGCCGAGGATGAGGGCCCAGAGGATCTCCCACGTCATCCCGAAGGCGAAGCTCAGCGCTCGCCAGATCTCGTGCAAGACGTGGATCAACGCCGTGTGGCGACGCGCGCGCGCCACGCGACCGCGCCGAACATCGCGACCCAGATGACGGTCGTCGCGCCGACGAGGAGCCAGGAGAGCGCGGTCATCGTCCGGTGGGATTCGCCACGATCCGCTCGATTCCCTCCACGGCGCGGCGCAAGCCGGCGTCGTCGAAGAGGTACGGCGTCGCGTTCGGGACCATGTGCTCGGGCGCGTCGAGGTCGGCGGAGCCCTCGGCGGCGTTCAGCGCGTATCGAATCGGGATCTCGTGGCAGACGACCAGCGTCACCGCCTCGCTGCGTTCGAGCAGGCGGCGGAACCCGCGGGCGTAGCGACGGGCCGTGTCGTCGAGGCTCTCGCCTCCCGGGAACGGATCGGAACGGGTGTGCGCGTGCTTCCACGCGCGGTACTCGTCGATCGTGTCCCCCTCGAGCTCGCCGATGCGGATATCGTCCAGCAGCGGCTCGACGAGGACCGGCACGTGCCGGCCCTGAAGGATGAGCTCGGCCGTTTCCCTCGTCCGTTGGAAACGCGTATGGACGCAGAGGTCGATCTCGAGGGCCACGAGCTGGTGCCCGAGCTGCGCTGCCTGAGCTCGGCCCTCCTCCGTCAGCGGCACCGGAACGGAGGGATCGCCGTTCACGCGGCGCTCCTGATTGAGCTTCGTGTTGCCGTGGCGGCTGAGGATGAACAGGCGCAACCGGAGCGCCAGCCTATAGACGCTCTGCTGTAATGGCCGGGTGGAGACCCAGGTCGAGGAGCTACCCGAGAACAGGGTCCGGCTCACAGTGCAGGTGCCGTCGCACGACGTGCATCACGCCGTCGAGCATGCGGCGTCCGACCTGGCAAAGAGCGCGAAGATCCCGGGCTTCCGCAAGGGCAAGGTTCCGCGCAACGTCCTCGTGCAACGCGTCGGCCGCGACCGGTTGATGGCCGAGGCTGTCGACAGCCACATCGGGGGTTGGTTCTGGAGCGCCGCGGCACAGTCGCGCGTCCGCCCGGTGGAGCAGCCCGAGTTCGACTTCGAGCTCCCGAGCTCCGAGGAGGAGGACTGGCAGTTCACCGCCACCGTCGTCGTGCAGGCGAAGCCCGAGGTCGCCGATTGGACGACGCTCGAGGTCGGCGCGTACGAGCCTGAAGTCCCGGAGGAGCTCGTCGAACGCGAGCTCGACGCGCTCCGCTCGACGGTCGCCGAGCTCATCCCGGTGGACGGACGGCCCGTCGGCCTCGACGACACCGTCGTCGTCGACATGGTTGCTCCCGACGGAGCGGGGACGCGGCGCGACTATGTCGTCGAGCTCGGCCGCGGCAGCGTCGTCGACGAGATCGAGCAGGGGCTCGTCGGCATGGACGTCGACGCGACGAAGGAGATCGAGTTCGAGCTCGCCGACGGCTCGAAGCAGACCGTCTCCATCACCGTGAATGAGATCAAGGAGAAGGTCCTGCCGCCGCTCGACGACGAGTTGGCGCGCGCTGCGAGTGAGTTCGACACGTTCGCCGAGCTGCGCGCCGACGTCGAGACGCGACTGCGCGAGCAGATCGAGGAGGAGATCGAGACGCAGTTCCGCTCCGACGTCGCCGACGCGCTCGTCGCCGCGTCGAAGGTCGACGCCTCGGGCCCACTCGTCGACGCCCGCACGCGCGAGCTGCTGCGCACGCTGGCGCGCCAGGTCGAGTCCCGCGGCGTCCGCCTCGAGACGTACTTGACGATGACGGGCCAGTCGCCCGACGACCTGCTCGAGCGGCTGCGCGGAGAGGCGGGACGGTCCGTCGCGCGTGAGCTCGTGCTCGAGGCCGCAGCCGAGCAGCTCGCCATCGAGGTCACCGACGAGGAGCTCGAGGCGTGGCTACGCGAGCGCTTCGAGGACGCGGACGACGCGATCGACGAGCTCAAGGGCACCGAGCTGTGGGAGCGCGACCGCGAGAGCCTGCGCATGCGGAAGACGCTCGACTGGATCGCGTCCGAGGTGACGCGCATCCCGCGCGAGCTCGCGGCCGCCCGCGATTCGATCTGGACGCCCGACAAGGAAAAGCCACAGACCGAAGCGAAACTCTGGACCCCCGGAAGTTGAGGAGCCACATGAACGCGTATCCGTCGAACCTCGTCATACCGTCCGTCATCGAGCAGACCTCGCGCGGTGAGCGTTTCTTCGACATCTACTCGCGGCTCCTGAACGAGCGAATCATCTTCCTCGGGACGCCGATCGACGACATCGTCGCGAACCTCATCGTCGCGCAGATGATCCATCTCGAGTCCGAGGATCCCGACAAGGACATCCAGCTGTACATCAACTCCCCCGGCGGCTCGGTGTACTCCGGCCTCGCCATCTACGACACGATGCAGTTCATCCGCTGCGAGGTGGCGACCACCTGCGTCGGTATCGCCATGTCCATGGGCGCGTTGCTTCTCGCGGCGGGCGCGGAGGGAAAACGGTCGGCGCTGCCGAATTCCAAGATCCTCATCCATCAGGTCTCAGGCGGCTTCCAGGGCCAGGGGACCGACATCGAGATCCAGGCGCGCGAGACGATCAACCTCAAGCGACGCTTGGAGGAGATCATCGGCCAGCACACGAATCAGCCGCTCGACAAGATTTCGAAGGACATGGAGCGGGACTACTACATGACCGCAGACGAGGCCAAGGAATACGGAATCGTCGACAACGTCGTCGCTCACCGGTAGACGAAAAGGGCTATCCGAGGTACAAGGAGTAGACCGTGGCCAGGGCCAGCGAAGGAAACGAGCAGCTTCTCTGCAGCTTCTGCGGGAAGAGTCAGCGGCAGGTCAAGAAGCTGATCGCCGGCCCCGGCGTCTACATCTGCGACGAGTGCATCGATCTCTGCAACGAGATCATCGACGAGGAGCTCACCTCCCCGACCCAGCTAGACCTCGACAACCTCCCTCGCCCGAGGGACATCTACACCGTCCTCAACGACTACGTCGTCTCGCAGGAAGAGGCGAAGCGGACGCTGGCCGTCGCGGTCTACAACCACTACAAGCGCGTCCAGATGGGAACCGACGAGGACGAGGTCGAGCTCCAGAAGTCGAACATCCTCCTGCTCGGTCCGACCGGATGCGGTAAGACGCTGCTGGCGCAGACGCTGGCGCGCATCCTCAACGTCCCGTTCGCGATCGCCGACGCGACCGCGCTCACCGAGGCCGGCTACGTCGGCGAGGACGTCGAGAACATCCTGCTGAAGCTCATCCAGGCGGCCGACTTC
>DATBQM010000068.1:0-22728 GCA_036560805.1 Gaiellaceae bacterium
CTCGAGCATCACTCGAACTTCGTTCCCTGGCAGTACATCGCGCGCCGGCAAGGAGCCGAGTTCATCATGCTCCCGCTCGACGACAACTACGAGGTCGACCTCTCCGGGCTGGACGAGATCGCGCGCAACCACAACGTCAAGGTGGTCGCGACGAACCTCGTCTCGACCTCGCTCGGGACGATCGCCGACCTCGGCCCGCTCACGCGGTGGGCGCGCGCGCAGGGCGCAATCTTCGTCTGCGATGCGGCACAGGCGGCGCCGCACATGCGCGTCGACGTGCAGGCGCTCGACTGCGACTTCCTGGCGATCTCCGGCCACAAGATGTGCGGCCCGAGCGGCATCGGCGCCCTCTGGGGGCGCGGCGCACTGCTCCAGTCGATGGAGCCGTTCATGCTCGGCGGCCACATGATCAATTCCGTCCGGTACGAGAAGACGACGTGGGGCGACCTGCCGCACAAGTTCGAGGCGGGAACGTCGCCGATCGCGGAAGCGGTCGGGCTCGGCGCCGCCGTCGACTACCTCGAGGCCGCGGGGCTCGACGCAATCCTCGAGCACGAGCACGCGCTCGCCGCATACGCGCTCGACCGCCTGGCCGAGGTGCCGGGGATCACGCTGTACGGGCCGCCGGCGGACCGGCGCGCCGGCGTCGTCTCCTTCAACCTCGAGGACATCCACCCGCACGACGTCGCGCAGATCCTCGACCGCCAAGGCGTTGCGATCCGCGCCGGGCATCACTGCTGCCAGCCGCTCATGCACAAGCTCGGCGTGGCGGCGACGAACCGTGCGAGCTTCTATCTGTACACCGTGCCGGAGGAGATCGACCAGCTCGTCGACGGACTGCACACCGTGCGTAAGGTGTTTGCGTAGATGAACGAGTTCGAGCAGATGTATCGCGAGGTCATCCTCGACCACTACAAGAACCCGCGCGGCCACGGCGTGCTCGAGCACGCTGACGCCGAGGCGGAAGGACAGAACCCGCTGTGCGGCGACGAGGTCTCGATCTACGTCGCATTCGCCGACGACGGCGAGACGATCGACGAGGTGAAGTTCTCCGGCCGCGGTTGCGCCATCTCCCAGGCGGCGACGTCGATGCTCACGGAGATGGTGCAGGGACGGACCGCATCGGAGGTCGCCGTCCTCGACAAGGACGAGCTGCTGGAGGAGATCGGCATCCCGCTCACCCCGGTGCGCCTCAAGTGCGCGATGCTCGGCCTGACGACGCTGAAGGTCGCCCTGCACAAGGCGAAGGGCACCCCTCTTCCCGACGGCCTCGCCGGCTTCGACGATCTAGAACTCTCTTAGTGGGCGAGTTCGACGTCGCGCCGGCGGACGAGTTTCCGCCGGGCTCCACGAAGCTGATCTATGCAGGCCCCATGCTGACGGTCGGCGTCTACAACTGCGGCGGCAGGTTGTACGCGATCGAGGACCGCTGCTCGCACGACGACGGGCCGCTGTGCGAGGGCGACTGGGAGGAAGACAGCTGCCGCGTCATCTGCCCGCGGCACGGGTCGGCCTTCGATCTCGCCACCGGGCAGCCGAAGTCGCTGCCCGCGTACGAGCCGGTCGCGACGTATCCCGTCCACGTCGCCGACGGCATGGTGAAGGTCACGGTTGCCTGAGCCGATCCGCTGCTGGCCGACGACCGACCCGGCGTACATCGCCTACCACGACGAGGAATGGGGCCGGCCCGTGCGGGACGAGCGCGGGTTGTACGAGCGGCTCTGCCTCGAGGGGTTCCAGTCCGGCCTCTCCTGGCTGACGATCCTGCGCAAGCGGGAGAGCTTTCGCGCCGCGTTCGCAGGCTTCGACCCGGAGAAGGTAGCGCGCTTCGGCGAGCGTGACATCGCGCGCCTCCTCGGCGACGCGGGCATCGTCCGGCACCGCGGCAAGATCGAGGCGGCGATCGCGAACGCGCACGGCGTGCTCGCGCTCCGCGCGGCCGGGTCGCCACTGCCCGAGCTCATGTGGGAGTACGTCGACCAGCCGGACGCGAAGGAGTTGTCGAAACGGCTGAAAGCCGCGGGGTTCCGCTTCGTCGGCCCGACGACGGCATACGCCGCGATGCAGGCGTGCGGAATCGTCAACGACCACATTCCGGACTGCTGGGTCCGCGAGGAGGTGGAACGTGCTCGACGAGCGGGTTAGGGACGTCCTCGAGCGACTCGAGCGCGAGGACGCGGACGAACGGGCGCGCGACCTCCCGGCAGCGCAGCGCGCGCGCCAAGTCGCACGCACGACGGGACAGTTCCTGTTCGCCCTCGTCGCGCCGCAGACCGATTGCGAGGTGCTCGAGATCGGCGGGTCGCGCGGCTACTCGTCCATCTGGCTCGCCGCCGGTGTCAGACACCTGGGCGGGCGCGTGCTCTCGCTCGAGAACGATCCCGCGAAGGCGGAGGCGTGGCGGCGGAATGTCGCCGACGCGGGCCTCGAGGAGTGGGCCGAGCTCGTCGAGGGCGACGCCTTCGAGACGCTCGAGCGCCTGGACGATGTGTTCGACCTCGTCTTCCTCGACGCGGAGAAGGACGACTACGAGCGGTTGTTCGCGCTCGCCCGCGGCACGCTCGAGCCGGGCGGCCTCGTCGTCGCCGACAACGTGCTCTCACATCCGGATCCGCTTGCGCAGTATTCGGCCGCGCGACAGGCGGACGCGACGCTGTCGAGCGTCACGGTCCCTCTCGACCGCGGACTGGAGCTGAGCGTCATCCTCCGCTGATATCGTGGGATCACCACGGAAAGGAGGTGGTCCGGAGCGTGACATCAAGTATTTCGGCCAGTGGAGGTACCAGCGGGTAGAGGCGCAGTCCCCGGGACCACCGGGAATCGCCTAGCCAGCGTAGGGGCCGAAGCGACTCTGCCGAATCCAGCGTTGGTTACCGACGAGGGCTGCCTTTGGGCGGCCCTCGTTTTTTATGCAGCTGCTTCGGCCGGGTCTGCCGCTTGCACGAGCGCCTCGAGCACGTCGCGGACGCCGTCGATCGCGGCCTCGTCGAAACCCTCGTGGGCCCTGGAGACCGGAACCGGATCGCCGACGACGCGCGCGCCGGCGATCCCGAGGATGCGGCGCAGGTCCTGCTGCGCCCAGAGCGCGCCGAACTGACCTCGGCTCGCACCGACGACGGCGACCGTCCGGTTGAGCAGCGGAGCCTCGCCCTTGGGGCGCGAAGCCCAGTCAACCGCGTTCTTCAGGCCGCCGGGCACGGAGCCGTTGTACTCCGGTGTGACGAAGAGGATCGCGTCCGCCGAGCCCCAGTCCTCCCTGAGCCGGCGGACGCTGTCGGGAACGTCGTCTTCGAGATCCTGGTCGTAGATCGGCAGGTCGGCCACGCCGTCCCACAGGTCGAGCTCGACGCCCGCCGGGGCGAGCTTCGCCGCCTCGCGCAGGAGCGCCGTGTTGAGCGACTCCGCCCGCGTGCTGCCCGATACGCCCAGGATCTTCATCGTCAGGCCTCCTGCTTGACGAGCGCGAGCTCTGCCGTGAGCTTCACGTCGTCGCCGAGGTAGTTGCCGCCGCCCTGGTTGGGGGCGTTCCAGCTGACGCCGAACGCGTTGCGGTCGACGCTCGTCTCGAGCTTGATGCCGACGCGCTCGCGGCCGAACGGGTCGACGTTCGGCTCCGAGACGGTGGCGGTGAGCTCGACGGGCTTCGTGACGCCCTTGATGGTCAGGTCGCCGTGGCCGAGGTCGGTCGCCCGGAACGTGATCTCCGGGTACCGCTCCGCGTCGAAGAAATCGGGGGTCTGGAGGTGGCCGTTCAGCTGCTCGTCCTTCACGTCGATGCTCGCGACCTTCGCCGAGCCCTCGAGCGTGCCGTCGGTCAGCGTGGCCGTGAATTCGCGGAAGCTGCCGCGGAACGTGTTCGTGCCCGCATAGGCGATCTCGAACGCGACGTTCGAGTGCACCGGATCAGTGCTCCAGGTGCCGGTCGGAATCGACTGCTTGGTAATGGTGGACATGGACTGCATCTCCTTGTATACTTGAGGTCGCAAGCATCGTAGCGAGAGAATCTTGCCAAGTCAAGTATTGAGCACACAAGCTTCATCGGGCCGCGACTTCGCCGCCTGGACCCGCTTCCTGCGGGCCTATGCGGCCGTCACGCGGGAGCTATCCAGCCGCCTGGAGCAGGCGCACGGGCTGTCGCTGCGCGACTACGACGTGCTCGTCCAGCTGAACGGCGCCCCTGACCGCCAGATGCGGCGCATCGACCTCGCGCGGACGGTCATCCTCAGCCCCTCCGGCATCACGCGGTTGCTCGAGGGTCTGGAGCGGGCCGGCCTCGTGGGAAAGCACCAGTGCGAGTCGGACCAGCGAGTGACGTACGCCGTCCTCACCGACGCGGGCGTCATCAAGTTCGAGGAGGCGAGAGCCACGCATGTGGCCGACGTCGAGGAGCTCTTCTCGTCGCGGTTCAGCGCCGAGGAGTGGGAGCAGCTCGCCGAGCTGCTCGGACGGCTCCCCCTCGCCGACGCGGGTGAGTGCAACGCATGAGCCATGCGTTCTCCTCCCTGGACGAGCTCGGCGACGGCGCCGGCTTCCGCAAGGTTCGCGCCGCGCTCGGTGTGACGGCGTTCGGCGTGAACGCGGTCGTGTACCCGCCGCACTTCGACGGCTTCGAGCACTACCACGACACGCAGGACGAGCTGTACTTCGTCCACCGCGGGCGCGTGCGCGTCGACGTGGCCGGGGAGACGCGCGACCTCGGCGAGGGCGGGCTCTTCCACGCCGAGTCGACCACACCGCGCAAGCTGTCGAACCCGTTCGACGAGGAGGCCGTCGTCTTCATCGTCGGCGGCGCGGGCGGTTACATCGAGCGCGACGGCCACATGGTCGACCCGGCCGACGTCGAGCGGCGCGCCGGCTTCGGCAAGCGCTAGAGCCGCACGACCGTCCGGATACCGTCGCGGCCGACCGTCTCGAGCGCGTCGGGCGCCTCGTCGAGCGCGATCGTGCGCGTGACGAAGCGCGCCAGGTCGAGCCTCCCGTCGAGCGCTGCCTGCGCAAGGAATGGGAAGTCCTCCTGCGGGATCGTGTCGCCACCATGGGTCACGGCAATGCCGACCTTCGGGCCGAACAGGTCGCGGTAGAGGTCGACGTCGAGCCCTGCGCCCGGGGCGGGAAGGCCGACGAGCGTCGCCCAGCCGGCGTACGCGCACATGCGGACCGCCTGCGCGAGCCCGGCAGGAGCGCCGATCGCGCTGAACGCGAAGTCGACGCCGCGCGTCAGGTCGCGGACCTGCTCGACCGGATCGCCCACGGTCGCGTCGACGACGTCGGTCGCGCCGAGTGCGCGAGCCGCGTCGAGCTTCTCGGAGGCGACGTCCACCGCGACGATGCGCGAGGCACCGGCGAGCTTCGCGCCCTGCACGACGGCGAGCCCGACACCGCCGCAACCGATCACGGCGACCGTTGCGCCTTCGTGGACCGGCGTCGCCCACAAGGCTGCACCGGCGCCGGTCGAGAAGCCGCACGCGAGGAGCGCGGCCTGTTCGACCGGCAGGGCCTCGGGGATCTTCACGGCGCATGCCTCGTGCACGATCGCCCGGTCGGCGAGCGTGCCGCAGCGCAGCATCGGCGCCAGCAGCGTCCCGTCCATTCGATGCGCGCGCGGCTTCGCATGCAGGTTCCGCGAGCAGCGCCGCGGATCGCCGCGCTTGCACGACGGGCATCTGCCGCACGGCGCGCGCCATGCCACGACGACGTAGTCGCCGGGCGCGACCGACGTCACCTCCGGTCCGACGTCCTCGACGACGCCGGCGCCCTCGTGGCCGAGCAGGATCGGCATCTCCATCCCCCAGCCTCCGGTCTCGAGCACGTAGACGTCGCTGTGGCAGAGCCCGCACGCCTGCACGCGCACGAGCACCTCGTGCCCGGTCGGCCGCTCGAGCGTGATCTCCTCGACGGCGGGCGGCGACCCTGCTTCCGCGTAGACGACGCCGCGCGTCACGAGACGGCGCGGCGGAGCTGTTCGTCGAGCGGCACGAGCGGAAGCTGGAACGTCTCGACTGCACTCGGGTCGCTGACGACGTTGTCGCCGAGCTCGAGCATGGTCAGCTGGTCGCGCGTCACCGGCGCGCCCGGCATCCACTCGGTGAGCGCCGCCTGCGCGCGCAGCAGGCCGACGGGAACGTGAACGGAGGGACGGCGCGCGCCGAGTACGCGCTTCAGCCGGTCCCAGAACTCGTTCCACGTCGGCGCCTCCGGCCCACCGATCTCGAACGTGCGCCCGGCCGCGGCCGGATGGTCGACCGCCTGCGCGAAGTACTCGGCGACGTCCTCCACCCAGATCGGCTGCAGCCTCGTCTGCCCGTCGCCGACGATGGGCGTGAGCGGCGCAAACCGCGCGAGGCGCACGAACGTCGGGAGGATACCGCCGTCCTTCCCGAAGACGAAGCTCGGCCGGAAGATCACATACCCGAGGCTGGACGAGCGGACCGCGCGTTCCATCTCCCACTTGGCCGTGAAGTACGGCGTCGCGTCCTTCGTGCGCTCGTCGAGCCCGAGCGCACTCGCGAGCACGATCCGCCCGACGCCTGCGTTCTCCGCGGCCGCCACGAGGTTGCGCGTGCCGTGCTCCATCACGCGCTCGAAGTCCGCGCGCGATCCCTTGATGATGGCGACGAGATGGACGACCGCCTGCACGTCGGTGCACGCAGCGCGCAGCACCGTCATATCGGTGACGTCCCCGACGACGAGCGTCGCGCCCCAGGCCGAGAGCCGTCGCGCACGCTTGGGATCGCGCACGAGCGCCCGCACCTGCACGTCACGCGCGCGCAACGCATGGACGACGGCGTGGCCGACGAAGCCCGTTCCCCCGGTGACGAGGACGGTCACTTCTCGAAGTTCTTGAAGTAGCGGCTCGGCGTCGGTCCCTCCTGCCCCTTGTATTTCGAACCGATCGAGGACGAACCGTACGGCGTGGCGGCCGGCTCCGTCATCTGCATGAAGGAGATCTGCCCGATCTTCATTCCCGGATAGATCGTGATCGGTAGCGTCGCGACGTTGGAGAGCTCGAGCGTGACGTGCCCGTCCCAGCCGGGATCGATGAAGCCGGCAGTGGAGTGGATGAGCAGACCGAGGCGGCCAAGGCTCGATTTCCCTTCCAACCGCGCGACGAGGTCGTCGGGCAGGCGGATGCGCTCCAGGGTCGACCCGAGCACGAACTCGCCCGGGTGGAGGACGAATGGCTGGTCACCCTCGACGCGCACGAGCTCGGTCAGCTCCTCCTGCTCCTGCTTGACGTCGATGTACGGGTATCGGTTGTTGTGAAAGACACGAAACAACCGGTCGACGCGCACGTCGACGCTGGACGGCTGAAGAAGCGAGTCGTCGTACGGATCGATCTCGATCCGGCCCTCCGCGAGCAGCCGGGCGATCGTCGCGTCGGACAGGACCACGGGGCCGATCGTAACGTCGTTATCGTGGGGACATGGCCGCGATCCGCTCGATCGAGCTGAAAACGGAGATTCCGGGGCCCCGCTCCCGCGAGATCCTGACCCGTCTGGAGGCAGTCGTCTCCTCGGCTCTCGCGGTCTACCTGCCGGTCGTCGCCGCAGAGGCGCACGGCGCGACGCTCACGGACGTCGACGGCAACACCTTCATCGACTTCGCCGGCGGCGTGGGCTGCCTCAACGTCGGCCACACGCACCCGCACGTAACCGAAGCGGTGCAGGAGCAGGCCGCGCGCTTCCTCCACACGGACTTCACGATCGTCCCGTATGAGGTCTACGTCGACGTCGCAGAGCGGCTGATCGCGCTCGCACCGTTCGACGGCCCGGCGAAGGCGGCGTTCTTCAACGCCGGCACCGAAGCAGTCGAGAACGCGGTCAAGTTCGCGCGCGCGTACACCGGACGTCCTGCGGTGATCGGATTCGAGGGCGCATTCCACGGGCGCACGCTGCTGTCGCTCACGCTCACCTCGAAGACGCATCCGTACAAGGCCGGGCTGGGGCCGTTCGCTCCCGAGGTCTACCGCGTCCCGTTCCCGTACGAGTACCGCGGCGTCGACACCCACGAGGCGCTCGATGCGTTGCGGCGCGCCCTCGTCACGCAGGTCGCGGCGGAGAACGTCGCCGCGATCGTGATCGAGCCCGTGCTCGGCGAGGGCGGCTTCGTCGTCGCACCGCCGGAGTTCCTGCGGGGCGTTCGCGAGATCTGCGACGAGAACGGCATCGTCCTCGTCGTCGACGAGGTGCAGACCGGATTCGGACGAACGGGCCGCATGTTCGCCATCGAGCACTCCGGCGTCGAGCCGGACCTGCTGGTCGTCGCCAAGTCGATTGCGGCCGGCCTTCCGCTTTCCGGCGTGCTCGGCAAGGCGGAGATCATGGACGCGCCCGGCGAGGGCGGTGTGGGCGGCACCTACGTCGGCAACCCGGTGGCTCTGGCTGCCGCTGCTGCAGTCCTCGACGTGATCGAGGACGAGAACCTCGTCGACCGTGCGGCGCGCATCGGCGAGGTCGTCCGGGGCAGGATGCAGGAGTGGCAGCGCCGGCATTCCCAGATCGGCGACGTCCGCGGCCTCGGCGCGATGCTCGCGATCGAGCTCGTGGAAGACCCGGAGTCGAAGCGCCCCGCGCCGGAGCTGGCCTCCGCGGTGACGGAGGCGGCGGCGGAGCGAGGCCTGCTCCTCCTGAAGGCGGGAACCCACTCGAACTGCATCCGCGTGCTCTGCCCCCTCGTAATCCGCGATTCCGAGCTGGACGAGGCGCTCGGGGTTTGGGGCGAGGCGCTCGAGGCAGTGCTCGCGTAGCCGCGAGCGGCCCTTGCGCGTTCTATCGTCGTGCCGCAGCGCTCACCGTCTTCCCATGCCCATACGCGCCGGAAAGGGCCGATGGTCGGTGACGTGATCGCCGGCCGCTACGAGCTGGAGGAGCTCGTCGACCACGGAGGGATGTCGAGCGTCTACCGCGGCCACGACCGGATGCTCGAGCGCAAGGTCGCGCTCAAGGTTCTGCACTCGCACTTTCTCGACGATCCCGAGTACGTGGAGCGCTTTCGGCGTGAGGCGCGCGCGGTCGCGCAGCTTTCGCATCCGCACATCGTCACCGTCATCGACCGCGGCTCGAGCGACGGCAGTCAGTTCATCGTCTTCGAGTTCGTCGACGGGGAGAACCTGAAGCAGCTGATCGAGCGGACGGGCCGGTTGTCGATCGAGCGGGCGATCGAGATCGCGATCGAGATCGCGGACGCGCTCGCGTTCGCGCACGGACACGATCTCGTCCACCGCGACGTCAAGCCGCAAAACGTCCTCGTCGACGCGACCGGGAGCGCCAAGGTGACGGACTTCGGCATCGCCCGGTCGCTCGACGTCGAGCGCGGCGTCACGCAGACGGGAACGGTGCTGGGAACGAGCAACTACCTGTCGCCGGAGCAGGCGTCGGGTGCGCCCGTCACGCCGGCGAGCGACATCTACTCGCTCGGTGTCGTGGTGTACGAGATGCTGACGGGCGAGGTGCCGTTCCGCGGCGACAACCTCGTCGTCGTCGCGATGAAGCACGTGACCGAGCATCCGCCCAGCCTGCACGACCAGCGGCCGGACGTCCCTCCGCGGCTCGCGAAAGCGGTCGAGCGCGCTCTGGAGAAGACGCCCGACCAGCGATTCGCCTCGATGGACGCGTTCGCGAACGAGCTGCGCCGCTGCCAGGAGGACGTCGGCGGCTTCGACGCCGACCGCACGATGATCACGGGGATGCCCGCAGTCGCAGCGCCGCCGCCGGTCAGGCGGGCACGCAGCCGCGGCCACAGGCGCAGCTTCGGCCGCGTGCCCCTGCTGCTCGCGCTCGCGGGCGTCGTCCTCCTCGCGATCGTCCTCGGAGTGATCGCCTTCGGCGGCTCGCCCATCGGGCGTCACCACAACAACGGCGGAGGAGCTGCAACCGGGGCGACGCTGCGGGCAGTCGGCAACTACGACCCGCAGGGCAACCCCGACAGCCATGCAAGCACCGCGTCGGCGGCGACAGACGGCAACCCGACGACCGACTGGTACACCCAGCACTACTTCAGTCCGGCCTTCGGCGGGCTGAAGAGCGGCCTCGGCCTCGTGGTCGACGCCGGCCGCACGGTGAAGCTCAAGACGCTCACCGTGCACACGCCGACGCCCGGCTTCACCGCGCAGGTCAAGGCCGGGGCGTCGCAGCAAGGGCCGTTCGCGGACGACTCTTCGTCGCAGACGGTCGGCGCGACGACGACGTTCCGCTTGAACGGCGCGACTGCGCGCTACTACGTCGTCTGGATTACGCGCCTGCCGAGCGGCGGCAAGGCCGAGATCAGCGAGATAACGAGCGGCTAGTACTCGAGGGGCGAGCGGCGCTCGTGCCGCTCGAGGGCGAGCGCGACCAGCCGGTCGAGCAGCTCGGCGTACTCGATCCCGGACGCCTGGAAGAGCTTCGCGTAGACACTAGTCGCGGTGAAGCCGGGAATCGTGTTGAGCTCGTTGACCACGACCTCGCCGTCGTCGCGGACGAAGAAGTCGATGCGCGCCATCCCCTCGCACTCGCTCGCGACGAACGCGTCCACTGCGCGCTGCTGCACGAGCTCGATCGTCTGCTGCGGCAGCTCTGGCGGAATGACGAGCTCCATGCCGCCCTCGTCGTACTTCGACGCGTAGTCGTACCACTCGTGCTCGAGCGTGTCGATGCGGCCGGGAAGCGATGCGATCGGCGGCGGCTGGCGGTTGCCGAGCACGCCGCACTCGACTTCCATGCCGACGACGAGCTCTTCGACGAGCACCTTCTCGTCGTGCCGGCGCGCGAGCGCGACGGCGGCTTCGAGCTCGGGCTCGTCGTGCACCTTCGAGATGCCGACGGATGAGCCGAGCCGCGCGGGCTTCACGAACGCGGGATAGCCGAGCGGGTTGTCGACCGGATCGCCGAGGCGGATCGTGTGGTGGCGCGCGACCGGGATGCCGCTGTCGCGCATGACCTTCTTGAACAAGTCCTTGTCCATCGCGAGCGCGGATGCGGCGACGCCGGCGCCGACGTACGGCACGTCCGCGAGCTCGAGCAGCCCCTGCACCGTACCGTCCTCGCCGAACGGCCCGTGCAGGATCGGCAGGACGACGTCGACGGCACCGAGCGCCGCCAGCGTCCCCCCATCGGCCGGAACGGGCAGTGTCTCCGCCGGTGACGCCTGCGCATCGGTGGCAGCCACCAAAACGTCGGTGTCACGGCTCTGCAACGCCCAGCGGCCGTCGCGGCCGATGACGACGCCGACCACGTCGTAGCGCGCGGGGTCGAGCCCCTCCAGCACGGAGCGCGCGGAGGCGAGCGAGACGTCGTGCTCGCTCGACCGACCGCCGGCGAGCAGCGCGACCCGCAGCCGTCGGCCCGTCGTCAAGGCGTGGTCGTCGTCGTTGCGGTCGTCGTCGTCGTCGAGGTGCAGCCGCTCGAGGGGCAGCGCCCGACGTCGAGCGTCACGACCGAGCCCGGCTTGGCCTGAGTGCCGCCCTCGGGGCTCTGGTCGAGCACGATCTGATCCTGGTTCGGGTCGGTGACCGGCGTGGACGTGAACTTCACCTTGAAGCCCTGGCCCTGGAGCGTGGCCGAGGCGGAGCCCGCGTCGAGCGTCCGGACATCCGGCACGGCCACCGTCTTCGGCCCGTTGGACACCGTGAGCGACACCGTCGAGCCCTTCGCCGCCGACTCGTTCTGCGCCGGCGACTGGTTGATGACCGTGTTCTGCGGCTGGTCGCTGTCGACATACGTCGGATTGACCTTGAAGCCCGCCTGGTTCAACGTCGCGGTCGCCTGGCCGATCGCCTCGCCCGTGACGCCGGGCACGGTGATCGGGGTCGGGCCCTTGGAGACGTTGATCCGCACCTTGGTGCCGGTGACGACCTGCGTCCCCGACTTCGGATCGGAGGCGGTGACCGTGTCCGCGGGCTGGCCGGAGGTGATCTCGTGCACGTCCGGCACGAGATGGAGCGCCTTCAGCTTCGCCACGGCGTCCGCCGACTTCAGGCCGGTCAGTGTCGGCACCGCCACCTTCGGCTTCCCGCTCGAGACGAAGATGGTGACGTTGTCGCCCTTCGGCTGGTGCTGCCCCGCCACCGGGTCCTGCTTGTAGACGAAGCCGTTCGGCGCGGTGAGGCTCGAGTGCGTCTTGACCACCGGATGGAACCCGTCGGCCGTGATGTTCTGCGACGCGAGCTGCTGCGTCTCGTTGACGTAGTTGCTCACCGCGACCGGCGTCGTCGACGCGAGCCTGTTCGAGATCTGGTGGTAGAGGAAGTATCCGCCGATAGCGGCGCCGACGACGAAGAGCAGCGCGGCGATCCACGGCCACACCGGGCGGCGGTGCATCGGCTCGTCGAGGTCGTAGTAAACGGACGGCGGCAGCGGAGCCGCGCCGCCTGCGCGCCGCGGGGGCGTGATCATCGTCGCGGCCGTCGCCGCGAACGGTGCGGCCACCGTCACGGGCGAGCGCATGATCTGCGTCGCGGTCTCCTCGGTCTGCCTCGCGACCCCGACACCGCGCGCCACGCGATCCAGATCGGCCTCCATCTCGTCGGCGCTCTGGTAGCGATCGTCCGGATCCTTCGCAAGCGCGCGCATGACGACCATGTCGAGCTCGCGTGGCACATCGTGCCGCTTCGTCGACGGCGGCACCGGCGTCTGCGACAGGTGCTTCATCGCGATCTCGACCGGCGTGTCGCCGGAGAACGGCACCTCGCCCGTCAGCATCTCGTACATGAGGACGCCGAGCGAATACAGATCGGAGCGCTGGTCGACGTCGGCGCCGCGCGCCTGCTCGGGCGAGAGGTATTGCGCCGTACCGACGATCGACCCGGCTTCGGTCATCTGACTCGTGCCCGCGCGCGCGATGCCGAAGTCCGTCACCTTCACACGCCCTTCGCCGTCGACGAGCACGTTGTGCGGCTTGATGTCGCGATGGACGATGCCATGGCGGTGCGCGAACCGAAGCGCCGAGAGAATCTGCCGCGCGTACTCGACGACGACCGCGATCGGCGCGTCGCCGCGCGAAAGGATCAGCTCCTTGAGCGAGCGCCCGTCGAGGTACTCCATCGCGATGTAGTACGTCCCCTCCGCCTCGCCGCGGTCATAGATCGAGACGATGTTCGGGTGCGACAGCGCGGCGGCGTTCTTCGCCTCGCGGCGGAAGCGCTCGACGAACTGCTCGTCGTTCGCATGCCTGTCGTTGAGGATCTTGATCGCGACCCGGCGCCCGAGCTCCTGGTCCTCGGCGAGATAGACGTTCGCCATCCCGCCCGCGCCGAGCTTGCGCAGGATCTGGTAGCGCCCGTCGAAGAGCGCGCCGATGATCGGGTCGGGGACGGCCACGGGGCTGTTACAGGGTAGATGCCACTTCAGCGATGCAGGAGCTTTTGCAGGATCGCCTTGGCGATCGGAGCGGAGACGGAGCCGCCGAATCCGTTCGCCTGCTTCTCGAGCACGACTGCGACGGCGACCTGGGGATTCTCGGCCGGCGCGAAGCACACGAACCAGGCCGTGTAGACGTTGTTGATGCCGGTCTCCGCGGTGCCGGTCTTGCCGGCCACCTGGACGCCCGGGATCTGCGCGTGCGTGCCCGTCCCGCCCTGGACGACGGAGACCATCATCTGCGTCAGCTCGGCGGCGGTCTGCGGCTTGATCGCGCGCCCGAGCGTCGAGGCCCGCGTCCGGCTGACGACCGACCCGTCGTGCCCGACGACACGGTCGACGATGTACGGCCGCGGAACCACCCCGCCGTTCGCGATCGTCGCGCCGACCATGAGCATCTGCAGCGGCGTGACCTGCATCCGCTCCTGGCCGAAGGCGAGGCGTCCCGGGTCGACCTCCGTGGCGGGATCTTTCGGGAACCACAACTTCCCGTTGTTGTAGAGGCCGCTGGGCAGCCGCTGGTTGGCCGGCGTTTCGAGCGGAGGCGTCGAGTAGAAGCCGAATCGCTTCGTGTAGTCGAGGATGACCTTCGCGCCGATCTGCTTGCCGACGTTGCAGAAGACGGAGTTGATCGAATGCTGGAAGCCTTCGGCCAGCGTGACGTGACCGTAGGACTCCGGGCCGTTCTGGTCCGGGTTGAGCGCGTTCTTGACCTGCTTGCCGTATTCGGTGCAGTAGCCCGGGTCGTTGAATCCGGACGACGGCGTGAGCGCGCCGCTGTCGAGCGCGGCCGCGGCGGTAACCATCTTGAACGTCGACCCCGGCGTGAAGAGACCGTCCGTCGCGCGGTTGAGCAGCGCAGAGGAATCGCCGCACGCTCCCTTCGTCTTCAGCACCTTGGCGTAGCCGCCCGGCTTGTCGATGAGGTTCGGGTCGTACGTCGGCGACGACGCCATCACGTACACGGCGCCCGTACGCGGGTTCATCGCGACGACCGCGCCGCAACGGTCGCCGAGCAGCTGCTGCGCGAGACTCTGCGCGCCGGAATTGATGGTGAGGACGACGTTGTCGCCGTACACCGTCCCGCCGCCGAGTCGGTCGAGCGTCCGCTGGATGGCGTTGCTGAGGTTCGTCGTCGCGCCGGTGAGGTAGTCGTCGAGCGACTCCTCGAGGCCGGTCTGCGACAGTGCCGACGTCGAGTAGCCGAGCGTCTGCGCGGCGAAGCCGTGCGACGGATAGCGCCGGAAGAAGAACGTCTGGCCGTTGCGCTTCACCTTGCTGTTCGCAGCGAGCACGGTCTTGCCGTTCGCCGCGAGGATGAGCCCGCGCGACACCTGGAACTGCGACACGAGCTCGATCGAGTTGTCCTGCCGCGCAGCGAGCGAGCCTGCAGCCCACGACTGCCAGTACGTCGTCGCGACGATCAGCGACGCGAGCAGCAGGACGGCAACGAGCGCGAGCCTGTTGACCTGCCTGTTCACGACGTCGAGTTCGCCCTGTGCGAGACGAGCATGAGCCCGGCGACGACGAGGAAGTTCGCAATCACGCTCGATCCTCCGTACGAGACGAAGGGCAGCGTGATACCCGTCAGGGGAATGACGCGGAGGATGCCGCCGACGATGACGAAGGTCTGGAGCGCGAAACAGAACGTGAGGCCGGCCGCGAGCAGCTTCGAGAAGCCGTCACCGGCCGCGAGCGACACGCGGAAGCCGCGCAGCACGAAGACCATGTAGATGAGGATCAGCGCCGACACGCCGACGAGGCCGAGCTCCTGCGCGAGAGCGGAGTAGATGAAGTCGGTGCTCAAGTCCGGGATGAGCGAACCGCCCTGCACGTTGGTGAACGTCCCCGATCCGAGCCCCGTCCCGCCGAAGCCGCCGTGCGCGATCGAATAGAGCGACTGCACGAGCTGGTAGCTCCCGCATTCCTGGCGAAGCGCCATGTGCCCGTTGAGCGCGCAGTAGACCTTGTGCGTGGTGAAGGGCGTCAGCCAGTTCGTGACGCGCTCGCGGACGTGCGGCGTGCCCTGGTAGACGGCGACCGAACCGATGAGGAACAGTCCGATGAACGCGGCGACGAATTTCACGCGCGCCGTCGCGGCGTACAGGATGGCGAGGAAGATGCCGTAGTAGAGGAGCGCGCTGCCGAGGTCGTCGGTGGCGAAGAGGACGAGCATCGCTCCACCCCAGATGACGAGGAGCGGGCCCCAGTCCTTCAGGCGGCCCTGGGCAAGCACCTCCCGCTTCTCCCGCAGGTACGCGGCGAGGAAGACGATCAGCGCGATCTTCCCGAGCTCGCCGGGCTGGAACTGGAGGCCGCCGAAGTGGATCCACAGCCGCGCGCCGTTTACGGTCTGGCCGATCCCCGGGAGCAGCGGCATGAAGAGGAGCGCGATCGCGCCGAGGCCGAAGAGGTACTTGTAGTTCTCCAGCCGCCGGTAGTCGGTGCGCAGGAGGAGAAGGGCGGCCGAGAACACGGCAACGCCGATGACGACCCAGAGCCCCTGCTTGAACGCGTCGGACGGTCCTAGGCGGTAGATCTCCGTCAGTCCGACGGCGGTGAGTAGTCCGGCGACCGGAAGGAGGTATGGGTCGGCGTTCGGGACCGTGAAGCGCGCGACAAGGTGCGCGACGAGATACAGCGCGAAGAAGAACACCGCATACGTGAGCGACGCCGTGGAGATGTGGGACTTCCGCGAGATGTAGACGCTCGCGAAGCCGATGGCGGTCAGCACGCCCACGACGACGAGGTAGGCGAGCTCGCGGTTCCGGAAGCTCAGCGTCAGTGGAGCAGCCCCCAGAGCAACAGGGAGACGACGAGCGCGAGCACGACGAGCGACGCGAAGACGACGCGCACGCGCGCGGGGCTGCCGACCGGAGCTGCGCGCACGGGCACGTTCTCGGTCGTCTTCTCCTCGTCGGGAAGGACGAGCGCCTCCATCGTCGCCGTGTCGCCGTCGGCGGAGGCAGCGGCGTCGGCGCCGTCCACGTGGCCGATCGAGAACGCAACGACGGTGATGTTGTCCTCGCCGCCGCCGTGATTAGCGGCGCTGACGAGCTGCTTCGTCATTCGTTCGAGGTTGCCGCGGTGCTTCTCGACCGTTTCGAGGATGTGCTCGTCGTCGACCATGTCGGTCAAGCCGTCCGAGCAGATGAGGAAGACGTCGCCGTCCTGCGTCTCGACGACGAACGAGTCGACGTCGACGTCCGGATCCGTGCCGACCGCGCGCGTGATGACAGAACGCTGCGGATGCGTCTCCGCCTCCTCCGGCGAGAGCTTGCCGGTCTTCAGGAGCTCGTTGACGAGCGAGTGGTCCTGGGTGATCTGCTCCATCTCCCGCCCGCGCACGAGATACGCGCGCGAGTCCCCGACGTGGCCGATCACGACGCCGCCGGCCTCGACGAGTGCGACCGTCATCGTCGTCCCCATTCCCGACGTTGCCGGATCGACGCTCGAACGCTCGTGCACGCGCCGGTTCGCCTCCTGGATGAGCGACGCGACCTTCTCCGGGCCGGTCAGGCGGCCTGGATCGGTGTCCTCGAGCGCGGCCGCGGCGAGCTTCGACGCGATCTCGCCTGCCTGCGCGCCGCCCATGCCGTCGGCGACGGCGAACAGCGGCGGCGCGAGCACGAACGCATCCTCGTTTCGGCGGCGCTTGCGGCCCGTGTCCGTCTTCGCGGCGTATGCCCCGACGGTGCTCACGGCTCGAACCTCAGATCGGTCTCACCGACGCGCACGATGTCGCCCGGCGCGAGCCTTCGCGCGCCGTCGATGCGGACGCCGTTCACGAACGTGCCGTTCGTCGAGCCGAGGTCGTGAACCCACACGCCGTCGCGGCGGGGCTCGAAGCGCACGTGACGCGCGGACGCGAACTCGTCGCCGTCGATGGCGACATCGTTCTGGCCGCCACGGCCGATCGTGAGCGGCGCCGAGTCGACCGAGAACTCGTCCCCTTCGTCGAGCACGGGGCTCTCCTGCACGACGAGGCGTCCGCCTGCCGCGGCGAGCGGCACACCACCTGCGACCGGCGCCATGATGAAGCTCTCCTGCGCCGGCTGAGCGCGATTGTCGCGCGACACCGTGCGGATGATCCGCCAGATGAACAGGTAGAGCAGGATGAGGAATGCGATCTTGAGCGCGAGAAGGACCTCCTCGAGCCTGGTGCTCGCGAGGATCATTCGCGCTCCGTCGAAAACGTCACCTCGGTCGAGCCCACCGTGAAGCTGTCGCCCGGCTCGAGCTTCGCCCGCTTGACGCGTTTCCCGTTCACCTCGACGCCGTTCGTCGAATCCAGGTCCACGATCCAGAACGCCGTACCCTCCTGCCGGAGTTCCGCATGGCGGCGCGAGACGTTCGCGTCCTCGACCTGGATGTCGCACTCGCGCGAGCGGCCGAGGACGACCCGGCGCTTGTCCACGCGAAGCCGCTGACCGTCCCACGAGAGGACGGCCACCTCGCGCTCGAGGCCGAGCTCCTCCGGGGACGCCGCCTCGGTCGAGTCCGGCACAACCGGGGGCTTGTAGATCATCGTCGCGCCGGCCTCGACCTGCTCCTCCGGCTCGTCGCCGCGATTGCCGTGCCGCGGCTGCACCATCCGCGTCGCGATGCCGAACTCGCCGAGCGCGAGGTCCTCGTCGGTCTCGAGCGCGACGCGCGGCGGTGTGAGGAGCGCGTAGCTCTCGCGGCGCGCGTGTTCGCCCAGGTACTCCTCGAGCTCGGAGAGCAACGAATTCTCGTAGCCCTCGAACTGCTCGCGGTCGCCTTGCGAGAGATAGATGGTGTACTCGTTCGGGACATAGATCCGCGACACCGAGACGACTCGGTGGTCGTCCATCTCCTTCGCGAGCTTGCGCGCGAGCTCGACCGGCTGAACGTTCGTCCTGAACGCGCGGCCGAAGACACCCTCGAAGAGGGCCTCGATCTTCTGTTCGATCGACCGCAGCACCATTGCGCGGGTGAGGGTACCCCTACGACCCTCGGATTACGCGCGCCTGGCCCGAAGCGCTACGGCGGCGGCCGTCAGCCAGGCGGCAAAGGCGAGCGGAACGGCGGGCGCCGACGGCACCGTGATAACGGTCGCCACGAGCATGGCGCCACCGAGAACGGCCGCTCCCCATCGTCCCCGAGCGTGCGCGTACGGCAGCGCCAGCGCGACGGCGGCGAAGACGCACGCCTCGGCGAGGAGGCCTGGATGGGCGCCCGCGGCTCGCGCGAGCGAGCCGGCCACGTCGAGCGGGTCGCGTGCACCGGCGATTCCGAGCCCGAGCGGGGGCGCCGTTCCCACGATGGGAAGAGCCGCGTGCCGAACGCCCGCGACGATCGCGGCGGCGAGGACGCCGAGTCCCGCCTGCGCGGCCCGGCGCGGCCCGGCGCGCAAGGTCGCAGCAGCCAGGGGGAGGAGCGCAAGCGCGCTGAGCGGCGCAAGGAGCGGGCCGAGCGCGAACAGGAGGCCGCCCCGGGGCTCGCGCCAGCAGAGGACGAGCCAGGCGACCGCGACCGCGCCGTAGAGGATGGCCAGGCCCGACGAGACGTTCCCGAGCGGGAGCACCGGGACGGCGAGCGCGAAAGCGAGCCCGGCGCGCGGGCGCGCGATCGTCAGCGCCGCGGCGAGCACGGCGAGCGCAAGGGGCCACAGGTGCGGATAGAAGGGAATCGACGCGGCCGTCCAGGCTGTGAACGCGGCGGCGAGCGCAGCGGCGCCTGCGCGGCCCGCCTCGACGGGCACCGACAACCCGAGGCCGCGGGCCCGCCTGCGCCGGCGGTACAGCGCGGCGCCGCGGAGGGCGCCGGCGAGATCGGCGGCCGAGGGGCGCCGCGAAGGGCTGGGCGACAGCGCACGGTCGACGAGCTGGATGAGCTGCTTCGGCAGGTCGGGACGAAGCGTGCCGAGCGACGGCGCTCCCGCCTCAATCGCGCGCGCGGTCTCGAGCATCGAGGTGTGCCAGAACGGATGCCGGCCCGAGAGCGACTCCCAAAGCATCACGCCGACCGCCCACACATCCGCGGCCTCGGTGGCGGCATCGCCGGCCAGCCGTTCCGGCGAGATGTACGCGAGCGTGCCGGGCACGTCGCCCTGCGCGGTCAGCGTCTCCGCCTCGGCCATGCGGGCGAGGCCGAAGTCGAGGAGCTTCGCCGACACGCGGTCGCCCTCGGCGAGCAGGACGTTCGACGGCTTGACGTCGCGATGGAGGATGCCGGCGCGGTGGGCGTGCGCGAGGCCCTCGGCGACCTGGGCGCAGGCCTCGACGGCGTCGCCGTCGCCGAGCTCGCCGGCGCGCAGCGCCTCGCGGAACGTTCGACCCGGAATGAACTCGTAGGCGATGTAGACGTGGCGAGCGTCGCGTGCGAAGGCATACGCCCGGAGGCAGCTCGGGTGGCGCAGCCGTGCCGCGGCTGACGCCTCCCGCTCCGCGCGGGCCGCAGCCTTGCCCTCCCGGGCGACGATCTTCAGCGCGACGTCGAGGCCTGTGCGCTCGTCGCGGGCCAGCCAGACGGATCCCGACCCGCCGCTGCCGAGCGGACGAAGAGGCCGGTAGCGACCGAGGATCGGCTCGCTTTGCTGGACGGCGAGCGCGGACGACATCGGTCTATTCAGGTTGGCGGCAGGGGGCCGGTTTCCTCTCGTACGGAGGGCCGGTTACAGTCTGGCGCGACCTCCTGACGGCATATGTCCACCTACGACGACGACAACATCGAGTTCGACTTCTTCGACGAGCCGGAGACGGAGGAGGCGCCACGCCCACGCCTGCGGCCTCGCCGCGGGCGTTCCGGCCCGCCGCGCACGCCGGGCCCGCCGACGGGCATCGTCCCGCTCGCGCGCCTCGTCGGCCTGATCGCCATCGCGATCGCGATCGTCGTCGCGTTCGTCTTCTGGGTGGGCGCGTGCCAGGGCAAGAGCACGCACGACCAGTACGCGTCGTATTCGACGAAGGTGAAGACGGTGGCGTCCAGCTCGAACGCGCTCGGGCGCGAGTTCGCAGCGAAGCTCGTGTCGGGCGGGCTGAAGCAGAAGGATCTCGAGCAGAGCCTGCAGCAGTACGCACAGCAGGAACAGCAGGAGTACGACCAGGCGCAGCAGATCCACCCGCCCGGGCCGCTCCGGCAGGTCCACCAACAGCTCATCGACGCGATCGAGCTGCGCGCAAAGGGGCTTGCCGCGCTCGGCGACGTCCTCGCGCAGTGGACGTCGAAGAACACGTCGACGACGATCGATGCGCTCGCCGCGCAAGCCGAGCTGCTCACCGCGAGCGACATCGTCTGGGAGCAGCTCTACCGACTGCCCGCGACGCAGCAGCTGAAGACCGAGGGCGTGACTGGTGTCGTCATCCCCGCCTCCTCGTTCGTTCCGAACACCGAGCTCATCAGCGCGCGCTCCTTCGGCGTGCTCCTCAACAACATGAAGGGCGCGTCCACGGGCGGGACGCCGACCGGGCTGCACGGATCTGCGCTCGTTTCCGTCGTCGCCAACCCGGGCGCGACAGCTCTGACGACGGCAACGGCGGCGACCGTGAAGGTCTCCGCCGACCTCGCGTTCGCGGCGACCGTGGAGGACTCGGGCAACTTCCAGGAGAACGGCGTCGTCGTGCATTTGACCATCAGCGCGGGCTCGACCACGATCAAGCGCACGCAGACGATCCAGGCGATCGCGCCGAAGACGCAGCAGACGGTCTCGTTCGGGAACTTCAACCTGCCGACGGCGGCGTTCGGGAACAGGGCGACGGTGAAGGTCGACGTCGCGCCCGTCCCGGGCGAGACGAACACGTCGAACAACACCGCGACCTACACGGTGTTCTTCACGCTCGGCTGATGCACATCAGCACCTCCGTCGCAGCGTGGATCGCGATCGGCGCAGCCGCAGGCGCCGCGCTCGCCGTTCTGCTCGCCGTCGCGTACCTCGTCTCACTGCGCCGCGTGCGCAAGGCACAACTCGTGCTCCTCGGCGGCAGCAAGTCCGATCTCGTCGACTTCGCCGTCTCCCTGCAGAGCAGGATCGACGACCTCCATCGCGCGGTGGACGAGATCGCGGCAGGCCTCGCGCGCGTCGACCGCCGCGTCGACGACAGCGTCTCGCGGACGGCGATCGTCCGCTACGACGCCTATGAAGGCAGCGGCGGCCACCAGTCGTCGTCGTTCGCGCTCCTCGACTCGGCGCGGAGCGGAATCGTCATCAGCGCGATCCAGGGCCGCGACTATGCCCGCATCTACGTCAAGGAAATCGAGCACGGCCGGGCCCCCGTCGCCCTCTCCCCCGAGGAGCTGGAAGCGGTCGAGAGGGCTATGGCCTCGTAGCACTCGGCCCTCGCTGGTACCTTTTCGCCCAGGAAATGGGGCAAGTCCTCGTCCTGAACGCCAGTTACGAGCCGTTGAACGTCTGCACGGTTCGGCGGGCGCACGTTCTCGTCTACAAGGGAAAGGCCGAGGTGATCGAGCACCTCGACCAACCGCTGCGCTCCGCCACCGGCAGCTTCATCCGTCCGCACGTGATCCGGCTCGTCACCTACGTCCGAGTCCCCCGGGCGATTCAGCGCAAGATCTCGAGGCGTGCGCTCTTCGCCCGCGACGGGTGGCGCTGTGTCTACTGCGGCACCTCGGGGGGCCGGCTGACCCTCGATCACGTCGTCCCCCGGTCGAAGGGGGGCGAGTCGGTCTGGGAGAACGTCGTCACGGCCTGCGGGCCGTGCAACCTGCGCAAGGGCGATCGCACGCTGGAGCAGGCGGGGATGGAGCTGCACACGCCGCCGCGACCACCCCAGCCCGTGCTCTTCATCCGGCTGGCCGCGCCGCGCATCCCGCACGGCTGGACGCAGTATCTGGGCGAGCTCGGCACAGCAACAGCCTGATGTGACATCCGGGGTGCCCGGCACCGTATGCCGGGTATGAGACTTCTCGTCACCCTCGCGTTCGCGGTCGCGCTGCTCGCCGGCGGCGCCGATGCAGCCACAACGGCGACCACCTCCACCGGCGACACCGTCACGGTGAACGGGACGGGCACGGTCACCGCCGTCCCCGACCAGGCCGAGTTCGATTTCACCGTGCAGACGAAGGGCGCGACCGCAGCCGCAGCGCTCAGCCGCAACGGAACGGACACGAAGGCCGTCATCGCCGCGGTCGAGGGTGAGGGCGTTCCCGACGCCGACATCCAGACGACGGACGTTTCGCTCGACCCAGTCATGTCGAACGACGGAACGTCGATCATCGGCTACACCGCCTCCGACTCGATCGCGGTGACGAAGCTCGCGATCGCGAAAGCCGGAAGCGTCGTGGATGCAGCCGTCGGGGCGGGCGCGAACAGCGTGTCCGGGCCGTCGCTGACCTTGTCATCCCAGGATGCGCTCTACAACGACGCGCTGAAGGCCGCGGTCGCGCAGGCGAAGACGAAGGCACAGGCGCTCGC
>DATBQM010000069.1:0-7730 GCA_036560805.1 Gaiellaceae bacterium
GGGTGTGGTCCCCGAACGCGTCTCCATCGCCTCCGGGCCGGAAGCACGCCTGAGCCGCGAAGGGCTCGACCTCTACGCGACCCTCCTGCGTCGCGTCCGCGCCCGTCGCTGAACGCCGCCCGACGTATCGCGTAACCACCTCGGTGGCCGCGCCGTTTCCCATTCGCGAAACGGAAAAGTCGAGTGGGAGGCGCGAACATGGAGCTCAGCAAAAGGAAGGCGGCCCTTCTAGCCGCCGCGGCGCTCACTGCTGGGCTTCTCTGCGGCGTCGCAGTCGCAGGGAACCCGCACGGGACGGCGCCCGGACAGCAGACGACTTCGTCGGCGGCCGGCGTCAAGCCGAGCAACAACACGTCCAAGGATCAGACCTGCACGACGGGCGGTGGCCAGGGCAGCTCGGCCACCTGCCAGTCCGGCACCTATCCGGGTAAGGCGGATGCGTCCAAGCGCTACGGCAACGGCAAGACGGCCGCGCAGATCGCCAACGGCAAGGGTGCACCGGCCGGGACGCCGATCTACGGGCCCGGCAACAGCCAGCCGCACAAGATCTGCGGCCGCGACGTGCACGCGTACAAGGGCGCCAGCGACAAGAAGTGCCCGAGCGGCACGTCGTCGACGTCCTCGGCGAGCAGGGCGTCGTCGACGGCCACAGGCAGCACCGCCGGCACCACCGGCACGGGCACGGGCACGGGCACAGGCACGGGCACGAGCTCGTCCAACCCGTCCGCGAGCAGCGGCGTGCTCGGCTCGAGCCACACGCTGTCGAAGCCGGTCGGCAAGGGGGCCAAGCCTGCGCATGCGACGCTCGGAACCGCAAGCTTCACGGGCTGAGCGCGCCTCGTATCGGCGGAGGGGAGCCGGAGCGATCCGGCTCCTCCCGCTGGTCGCGGCGCTCGTCGTCTCCGGTTGCGGCGCGACGCAGCACGCCGCACCGCCGACGACGACGCAAGCCACACACCATCGGGCTGCGCCGAAGCCGCACGCGCACGACAGCATCGTCGCCTCGGCGCTACGGAAGGAGATCCCGATCTACCGCTCGCCGCGCGCGCGGCAGCCGTTCCTCCACCTCGCCAACCCCAACGTCGTCGGCGAGCCGCTCGTCTTCCTCGTCAAGCAGCGTGGAAACGGATGGGAGCAGGTGTACCTGCCGATTCGGCCCGACGGCGCGACCGGCTGGATCAACGATCGTTACCTCAGCCTCGCGTGGAACCCGTACAGCCTCGAGGTCCGGCGCAGCGCGCACCAACTCGTCCTGCGCAAGAGCGCACGCGTCCTCGCCCGGTTCCCCGCCGCTGTCGGGCGCACGGTCCTGCCGACGCCGACGGGCCGCTACTACATCGTCGAGCTGCTCAAGCAGCCTGACCCGAAGGGTGCGTACGGCCCGTACGCATTCGGGCTCTCCGCGTATTCGCACGTGCTCTACAGCTTCGGCGGCGGCCCCGGGCAGATCGGCATCCACGGGACGAACGAGGCGGACAGCATCGGTCGCAGCGCGAGTCACGGCTGCATCCGCATTCCGAACCGCGTGATCGTCCGCCTGGCGCACGAGCTGCCGCTCGGCACGCCCGTGACCATCACCGACTGACGGAGAGGACGGCGCACGCGCGCGAGCTGCGGTTGCCGCGCGCGTCGGTCGCACGCACGCAGAAGCTGAGCTTCGGAGGCGCATCGCGCGAACGGCGCCACGCCGCCGTGTAGAGGGCACTCGGATTCACCGCCTTCAGCGGCATGCGAATCGTCGCGATCACCCTCGCGCCGCTCAGGACCTGGACGGTCACTGCGGCTCGGCCGCTGTCGTCGGCGACCGCGTACTGGATCGACGGGCCCTCGAGCGCGACCACCTGGGGCGGCAGGACGTCGACGTACTCCAGCGCATGCGCGCCGAGCAGGCGCTGCGCCGCCGCCGCGGCCGTCCGCGTGAGGCCGTCCGCCCCCGCCTCGACTGCGAGCCCCCGGAGCGCCGCCTCTTGGGCCGCAGTCGACCTGCCGCCGTCGTAGACGCCGATCCCGGCTGGCATGACGACGACGAGCACCCCCGCGTACAGCATCCGCAGCTCGAGGCCGAGAAATCGCGCATATGCGGCGGGCTTCCCGAAGAGGACGGGGACCGAGCCGAGGTCGGTCCGGCTCGCGATCACCGCCACCTTCAGCCGGTTGCCGCCCGTGTTCGCGGAGGCGACGAGCCGCTCCAACGGGGCTGAAACAGCTGCAGATGGGGCGGGATAGGGCAGGAACACGACCGCCGTTGGCAGGACGTCGCTGGCCGGGTCGCCGTCCGCCCGCGCCAGCGGCACGGCAAGGAGCGCGACGACCATCGCGATTTGCATAACACGCGCTTTTCTGCATAATATTCCGGTCATGGCATCGGCGGCGATTCTCGGGGCTTCGGGGTACTCCGGTCAGGAGACGCTCGACCGCATTCTCCGCCACCCCGACCTCGAAGTGGCCGCGCTCGGGTCCGACTCGCTCGCGGGCGAATCCGCCGCCGCACTCGACGTCCGGCTGAACGGCTCGCTGCCGCGCTTCGTCCCGAACGCGGACGCGCTCACCGCCGGCGCCGACGTCGTCTTCCTCTGTCTCGGCAACGAGCGCGCTGCGGCCGTCGAGCCGCCGGCGGGCACCGTCGTCGTCGACCTGTCCGGCGCGCATCGCCTCGCCGATCCCGAACTCGCCCGCGTCTGGTACGCGGTCGCGCCCGGCGCGTGGAGCTACGGCCTACCGGAGCTCTACGCGCCGGAGGGGAATCTCATCGCAAACCCCGGCTGTTATGCGACGGCGGCGCTGCTCGCACTCGCGCCGCTCTCAGACGCCGTCGATCCGGCCACGGTCGTCGTCGACGCGAAGTCGGGCGTCTCCGGCGCCGGTCGCGAGCTGAAGGCCAGCTCGCACGCAGGCTTCGTGCTCGAGAACGTCTCGCCGTACGCCGTCGGCGCGCACCGGCATGCGCCGGAGATCGCACAGCAGCTCGGCTTCGCTGTCTGCTTCGTCCCGCACCTCCTCCCCGTGCGCCGCGGGCTGCTGGCGACCTGTTACGTGCACACGGACGCAGACGTCCGCACACTGCTCGAGGACGCATACGCCGGCAGCGACGTGGTTCGCGTCCTTCCCGAGGGGACGACGCCCGAGCTCGCGCGCGTGCAGGGGACGGACGCAGCGGAGATCGGCGTGTTCGCAGACGCAGCAACCGGGACGACCATCGTCGTGTGCGCGCTCGACAACCTCGGCAAGGGCGCCGCCGGGCAAGCGGTCCAGAACGCAAACCTCGCGCTCGGCCTCCACGAGACCGCCGGCCTGCGGCTGACGGGAGTCCTCGTATGAGTGTCACCGCCGCGAAAGGCTTCGCCGCCGGCGCGGTGCATTCGGGCATCCGCAAGAAGGACCGGCTCGACCTCGCGCTCGTGCACTCGCTCGTCCCGGCAACGGGCGCGGGCATGTTCACCGTGAATCGCGTGCAGGCCGCGCCGGTGCTCGTCTCGCGCGAGCATCTCGAGCTCGCGCAGCCCCAGGCGATCGTCGCCAACTCCGGCGTGGCGAACGCCGCCACCGGCGCGGCGGGCGTCGACGCGGCGCGGGTGAGCGCGCAGGCGGCAGCCGCGAAGCTCGGCCTCGACGTAGAGCAGGTGCTCGTCCTCTCCACCGGCGTCATCGGCGAGCCACTCCCCGTCGACCGGATCCTCTCGGGCATCGCGCGCGTCGTCATGCACGAGAACGGCGGCGACGCGGCAGCCGAAGCGATCATGACCACCGACACGCACCCGAAGGGGTCGGTCTCGCACGGCCCCGGCTTCACCGTCGGCGGCATGGCGAAGGGCTCGGGGATGATCCATCCCAACCTCGCGACGATGCTCGCGGTCGTCACCACCGACTATCCGCTCGAGCCGGGCGAGGCGATCGAGTTCCTCCGCCCCGCGGTGGACGCGAGCTTCAACGCCATCTCCGTCGACGGCGAGTGCTCGACGAACGACACCGTGCTGCTGCTCGCGAACGGCGCGAGCGGATGCGCGCGCGACGACGAGGCGTTCGCCTCGGCGCTGCGCACCGTGTGCGGCGAGCTTGCGAAGCAGATCGTCGCCGACGGCGAGGGCGCGACCGTGCTCGCCGAGATCGCGGTGCGCGGCGCGGCGAGCGATGGCGAGGCACGCGCGATCGCCGAGCGCGTCGCCACCTCCCCGCTCGTGAAGACCGCGTTGCACGGCCACGACGCGAACTGGGGCCGCATCGCCGCGGCCGCGGGGTCGGCGAAGGTGAACGGCGGCTATGCGGAGCTCGACCCCGACCTCTTGTCCATTGCCATCGACGGCGTGCCCGTGCTCGTGCGCGGCGTCCCATCCGGCGACGAGCCCGTGCTCACGAACGGCCACTGCGCCATCGAGATCGACCTCGCGCTCGGTGGGGGCGTCGCGTCGTATCTCACCACGGATCTCTCGTACGACTACGTGCGCATCAACGCGGAGTACAGATCGTGAGCGTCGTCCTGAAAGTTGGCGGCGCGTCCATCGGCGGAACCGCGGACGTCGTGCGCGAGCTGCGCACGCTCGGCCATTCCGTGTGCGTCGTGCACGGCGCCGGCCCCCAGATCTCCGAGGAGATGGAGCGCCGTGGGCTCGAAGTCAAGTTCGTGGACGGCCGCCGCGTGACGACGGCGGAAGGGCTCGACGTCGTGCGCGACAGCTTCGCCGCAGTCAACGCCGCCGTGTGTGCCGCCATCGGCGCAGACGCGCTCCCGCTCGCGGGCGACGAGGTCGGGCTCGAGGCGGAGCAGGTGCCGGAGCTCGGGCTCGTCGGCCAGCCGGTGCCGTCGCGGCCCGCGGCCGTCGTCGCGGCGCTCGAGACGGGACGCGTGCCGGTCGTCTCGCCGCTCGCACGCGGCCCGCTGAACGTGAACGCCGACGAGATGGCGACCGCGCTCGCAGTCGGGCTCGGCGCGCAGCGGATCCTCTTCCTCACCGACGTGCCCGGCGTCTTCCACGAGGGCCGGCTGCTGCACTCCATCCCGGCCGCCGAGGCCGAGGCGCTCGTCGGCGGCGGCGCGTTCGAGGGCGGCATCGTGCCGAAGCTCCTCGCCGCCTCGCGCGCAGCGCGGAGCGGCCTCCGCGCCGACATCGGCGCGACGGCGGTGGTCGCATGAGCGTCGCCGTCGAGACCCATCTGCTGCCGACGTATCCCGAGACGAAGGTCGGCTTCGTCGAAGGCGACGGCGTGTGGCTCACCGGAACGGACGGCCGCCGCTATCTCGACTTCGCCGCGGGCATCGCCGTCGTCTCGCTCGGGCACCGCCACCCCGCACCGCTGGCCGCGGCGCACGCGCAGCTCGACAAGCTCTGGCACGCGTCGAACCTGTTCGCGACGGAGCCGGCGGCCGAGTTGGCCGCGCTCCTCTCCGAACGGTTCGGCGGCGCGCAGGCGTTCTTCTGCAACTCCGGCACCGAGGCGAACGAGGCCGCGCTCAAGTACGCGCGCAAGGCGACCGGCAAGGCCGGGGTCATCGCGCTCGAGGGCTCGTTCCACGGTCGTACGCTCGGCTCGCTCGCCGTCACCGGCCAACCGGGGAAGCGCGCTGCGTTCGAGCCGCTCGGCCCGGCGCGGTTCGCGACGCCGAACGACATCGCGTCGCTGTACGAGACCGCGGGCGACGACGTCGGCCTCATTCTGCTCGAGCCCGTGCTCGGCGAGGGCGGCGTCGTCCCGCTCGAGCCCGCGTTCGTCGCGGCCGCCGCCGATCTCGCCCGCGACCTGGACGCGCTGCTCGCCTTCGACGAAGTGCAGACGGGCGTCGGCCGCACCGGCACGTTCTTCGCCTTCGAGCGGCTCGGGACGAAGCCACACCTCGTCACGCTCGCGAAGGCGCTCGCGAACGGGCTGCCGATCGGCTGCCTGCTCGTCGGCGACGACGCGCCGCGCGCGTTTGCTCCCGGCGACCACGGCTCGACCTTCGGCGGCAACCCGGTGTCGTGCGCCGCCGCAATCGCGGTCTGCTCGACCATCGACGACGAGCTGCTCGCATCGGTGCGCGCGAACGGCGCGCGCCTGCTCGCCGGTCTCTCCGCGCTGCCCGCCGTGCAGCAGGCGCGCGGCTACGGACTCCTCGCCGGCGCCGTGCTCGACCGCCCCGCGGCTGAGGTCGTCGACGCAGCTCTCCACGCGGGCCTCGTCTGCCTCAGCGCCGGCTCCGATGTCCTTCGCCTCGCGCCGCCGCTCGTCGTCGGAGCAGATGAGATCGATCAAGCCCTCTCCATCCTCACGGAGGTCCTCGCATGAACCGCCAGCAGCGCCACGCCGCGATCCTGCGCATCCTGCGCGAGCATTCCGTCTCGACGCAGACCGAGCTCGCCGAAGCGCTCGCCGCAGCCGGCCACGACGTCGTGCAGACGACCGTCTCGCGCGACATCCACGAGCTCGGGTTGATCAAGGTGCGCGATGCCAACGGCCGCCTGGTCTACGCACCGCCGGAGGCGGCGGAGGCGGATCGCGTCGACGCGATCGCATCCGCGTTCGCGCGCTGGGCGATCGACGTCGAGCCGAGCGGCAACCTGGTCGTCGTCCTCACCCCGCACGGGTATGCGAGCCCGCTCGCGCAGGCGATCGACGTCGCGCGCCATCCGCGCATCGCCGGGACGATCGCCGGCGAGAACACCGTGCTGCTCATCGCACGCGAAGGCACGACCGGGAAGCAGCTCGCCGGCGAGGTGCGCGCACACATGCTGCGGGGCGCCGCGTGATCCTTGCGTCGCTCCCGATCGGCGAGAACGTCGGCATCGCCTTCTCCGGCGGGCTCGACACGTGCTGCGCGCTCGCGTGGATGCGCGAAAACGGCGCCGTGCCGTACGCGTTCACGGCCGACCTCGGCCAGCCGGACGAGCCGGACGTCGCATCCGTGCCCGAGCGCGCGCTTCGCTATGGCGCCGAGGACGCGGTGCTCGTCGACTGTAGGGACGCGCTCGCGCGCGAGGGGATCGCCGCCCTGCAGTGCGGCGCGTTCCACATCCGCAGCGCCGGCAAGACGTATTTCAACACGACCCCGCTCGGGCGCGCCGTCACCGGCACGTTGCTCGTGCACGCGATGCAGGAGCTCGGCGTCGAGATCTGGGGCGACGGATCGACGTACAAGGGCAACGACATCGAGCGCTTCTACCGCTACGGGCTGCTCGTCAACGCATCGCTTCGGATCTACAAGCCGTGGCTCGACAGCGCGTTCGTCGACGAGCTCGGCGGCCGGGCGCAGATGAGCGAGTGGCTCGTCGAACGCGGCCTGCCGCACCCGACCTCGGTCGAGAAGGCTTATTCGACGGACGCGAACATGCTCGGTGCGACCCACGAGGCGAAGGATCTGGAGTTGCTGCAGACGCCGATGTCGATCGTCGAGCCGATCATGGGCGTCGCGCACTGGAACGCGGACGTCGAGATCGAGCCCGAAGTCGTGACGATCGCGTTCGAGGACGGGTGGCCCGTCGGCGATCCGCTCCAGGTGATCCTCGACCTGAACGCGATCGGCGGCCGGCACGGGCTCGGCATGTCCGACCAGATCGAGAACCGCGTGATCGAGGCGAAGAGCCGCGGCATCTACGAAGGGCCCGGGGTGGCGCTCCTCCACATCGGCTACGAGCGGCTTCTCACCGCGATTCACAACGAGGCGACGCTCGAGCGGTACGCGGTCGACGGGCGCCGGCTCGGCCGTCTCCTCTACGAGGGGCGCTGGTTCGACCCGCAGGCGCTGATGCTGCGCGACGCGC
>DATBQM010000070.1:0-15114 GCA_036560805.1 Gaiellaceae bacterium
CGGGAAGCGGAGTAGGGAAGAGCGCCGGAAAGCCACCGTGCCGAAGCCGCCTGTGTCGCGGCCGCGCGTCTCGCGACGCGTCGTGGTTGCCGCCGGCGTGGCGGTCGCGCTCGCGGCGACCGGTGCCGGGCTCGCCGCTGCGTTCACGGGGAGCTCGTCCGGCTCCCCGCACCTCGCCTCACTCGGAACGCTCGTCTCCCCCGGCCCGCTCGGCCCAGCCGGCCCAGAAGGGCCGCCGATCGAGCGTGGGCTCGACCTCGCGCCTCCGGGCGCCCCGGCGCCGGGAACGTCGGTCGACGGCATCGAGTGCGGCCCGACCGAGCAGCTCGTCTTTCACATTCACGCGCGTCTAACGATCTTCGTCGGCGGCCGCTCGGTGCGCGTCCCGGCTGGGATCGGTATCGCCGACCCGCAGTCGCAGGGCACGCCGCGCGGTGCGTTCGTCGTCTCCGGCGCGTGCTTCGCTTGGCTCCACACGCATGCAGCCGACGGGATCATCCACATGGAGTCGCCCATCCAGCGCACATTCACGCTCGGGAACTTCTTCGACGTGTGGAAGCAGCCGCTGGGCGCGACACGCGTGGGTCCGGCGCACGGCCGCGTCGCGGCGATCGTCGACGGGAAGCTGTGGCGCGGGAACCCACGCTCGATCCCGCTGCACGCTCACACGCAGGTTCAGCTCGACGTGGGACGGCCTCTCGTCGCAGCGGTCCACGTCACGAACTGGAGCGGGCTGTAGCGCATGCAGGGGCGCCGCGCGTCGGCCCCGGTCATCCCAGCTCGAGCAGCGGGAAAACGATTGCCTCTTCCTTCGCGATGTGCGTCGTCAGTAGCGCGTCGAGGCGGTGGAACACGCACGCGAGCCCTGCGGGATCGCCACTATCGACATGAATGAGGTCGCGCACCTCCCCCTCGATCGCGCGATGGTCGAAGAGCATCGCCTCCACCAGGGACTCGCACCCGAGTAGACGCGCGACCGCCGGGTACAGCTCTCGCTCCTCTACCTGCCCATGGTGGACGACGCGGCGCATCAGGTCGGTCGCGAGCAGCCCGATCTCGCACCCGCGCACGTTGGTGAGGTCCGCGAGGCAGTCAACGGCAACTCTCAGATCACCGAGCTCCTCGTCGATGCGATGATGCTCGCTGCGCAGCGAGCGCAGCGTCTCCGCCAGCTTCACCGCGGTATCGAGGCTCGTGCCCAGGGCGCCTGCAGCAACCGACTCGATCGAGATCGGATCTCCACTCTGCCGGTCCAGCTCGACGGTGGACGGGCAAACGCGCACGATCTGGACGTCTGCGAGCGGGACCGCTGCGACAGCGCCGCCGTCGGCGGGCGTGAAGACAATCGCGGCCGGCTTGACCTCCAGCACGCCTGCAACGGCAGAGCCGCTGCCCGCCTGCCAGTTCACAAAGTACGTCGTTTTCATAGATCGAGCGTCCTCCGGCTCCCGCTGAGCCGCATCCGCGAGACACCAGTGAGCACTGCGGGGAATCCGCGCGATCTACGGTCAAGTGTCGATGCAATCCGCGCACAGCCGGACCACGCTGATTGCATGAGCGAGCTGGACACGATCGCGTTGCGTTGGCAGGACGCGCTTGATGCCTGCTCACGAGCCCTCAACGCCAACGGCGCCATCCTTTCGCCGGCGGAGATGAACGAGCGCCGCCAGGCTCTCGTCCAGGATCGCCGCGAGATCCCTCCACTTCTGTCGAGCGTCGCGGCCGTGCTCGGGGTCACCCCGAGGCCGTGGCTGCCTGCGTGGCCGGTGACGCCGCGCATGCTGGGCCTGGACTCGGCGGCGCGCGCGTGCATATTCGACCTCGACGGCGTCCTCACGGACAGCGGTGCGCTGCATGCGGCGGCCTGGGCGGAGGCGCTCGACCCGGTGTTGGTGTCGCTCGCGCACAAGACGCCTTGGGCGCTCACGCCGTTCGACGCCGAGCTCGACTACGCCCTGTACTTCGACGGGCGCACACGGCTTGACGGCATCCGCATGTTCCTCGAGAGCCGCGGGCTACGTCTCCCCGAGGAAACGCGAGCGGAACCAGCGTCTGCGCCGACCGTCCAGGGCATCGCCCGACGCAAGGGCGAGCTCCTCGAAGGACGGTTGGCGAACCGTGGAATCGCCGCGCTCGACGGCGCCCGCCGGTTCCTGCAGGCAGCCGGATACGCGCACCTCGGGCGCGCAGTCGTCTCGGCGAGCACGACGGCCCTGCCGATGCTCGAGGCCGCACAGCTCGCCCAACTCGTCGACATCCGCATCGACGCCGACACCATTCGGTCCGCGCACTTGCACCCGCGACCTTCGCCCGACCTGTTGCTCGCCGCGTGCGAGGGGCTCGGGGTCGATCCGAGCCAGGCGGTGAGCCTCACGCACAGCGGCACCGGGATCGTCGCCTGTCACGCGGCCGGTATGCCCGCGATCGGGATCGCCTCGGGCGACGAGGCAGAGCTGCTACGCGACTACGGAGCCGAGCAGGTCGTTCCGTCACTGTCCGGCCTGCTCTCGCGCGAGCTGGCCGTCGTGTAGGCGCACAGCACGTTTGCGGGAATCCGCGTGTTCCCTGATCGACATTCAGCGAGTCACCCGATTCCACCGTGTCGCCGAGCACCGACACTCGAAGACGACAAGTCAACTGGAGGACACGATGAAATCGATCATGCTCGCAACCGATGGGTCGCCCTCGGCGGAGGATGCGACGCGGGAGGCGATTGAGCTCGCGGCCGACCTCCATGCGCCGCTCACGGTCGTGTCCGTCGCGCATGCCGAGCTGCCGTTCGGCGGCTATTACGGCTACGCCACCGCCGACGTGATCGGCGAGCTGCGCGAGAGTCAGCGCGAGTACATCGCGCGCGTGCTTGCAAGCGTTCGCGAGCGAGTGGCCGCCGCGGGCATCGCCGGCGAGACCGTCGCGCTCGAAGGTATGCCGGGCGAGGAGATCTGCAAGGCCGTGCACGAGCGTGACCCTCGGTTGATCGTCGTCGGCGCACATGGTTGGGGTCGCATGAGCCGGATGATTCACGGCAGCGTCTCGGAATACATCCTGCATCACGTCGACGCGCCGGTGCTCGTCGTCGCAGGCGACGCGGCGTCGCACACGACAGACGTCGAGACCGAGAAGGCTGCGATCGCGGGGAGGAGACGATGACCGACGTCCTCGTTGCCTTCGCGAGCCGGCACGGAGCGACCGGCGAGCTTGCGCAGACGATCGGCACAGAGCTCTTGCATGCCGGGCTCTCTGTCGACGTCAGGCCGATGGACGAGGTCGACTCGCTCGTTCCCTATTCCGCCTGCGTGCTCGGGAGTGCTGTGTATATGGGCTCGTGGATGCCCGTCGCCCGTGCGTTCCTCGAACGACACCAACAGCTGATCGCGGAGCGCCCGACGTGGTTGTTCTCGAGCGGCCCGATCGGCGAGCCGCGAGCCGGCGGCGCACAAGCGTTCGATGCCGCGACGCTCCTCGCCGCAACACACGCACGCGACCACCACCTCTTCGGCGGCAAGCTCGACAACCACTCCCTCAGCCTGCACGAGCGTCTGATCACCCGTCTCGTGCGCGCAGGCGACAGCGATCACCGTGACTGGGCGATCGCGTCCGCCTGGGCCACCGCGATCTCGGGAGCGCTTGCCTGCGAGCACTCCGCCTGAGTACGGGTTTCCCGCAGCGACTTCAGCGCTGTCCCCGATTGCACGGCGTCCCACGCACTCGACCATGTCGACAACAAGTCACCGCATCGAAAGGAGTCGGGTCATGCGCAAGGCATTCGAGGTCGGAGGGTTCATCGCAGCCGTCGTGCTCGTCGCGTTCGGCGCAGTCGCGATCGTCATGAGCGTCAACGGCCACAGCACCGTCGGCAACGAGCTCAAGCAGCAGCAGATCGTCGGCACTCCCGATATGACGCCCGCCGGCATCAAGGCCGAGGCACAGAAGGCGGACCTGAAGAACATCAGCTTCCCGACGTGCTCGGTCGCGAACAAGTCGGTCAACAGCGGCGCCCGCGCGCGGTGCTTCGCGGAGTACATGCGGATCCACGCGCTCGAGGCGACGGGCGGCTTCGTCTACTCGCAGATGGGCATCTACATCGCCAGGCCGGGCACGCCGAAGGCGCAGCTCATGGCGGGCGGCGGAACCGACAACACGCAGTTCGCTGCCGTCGATCCCACAACGAAGCAGCCGGTGCAGAACGGGGCCCGCAACGTGTGGGTGACGGAGACCGCTCTCACCACTGCCCTCAACACATCCTTCCTGGCAAGCCAGATCGCGCTGTTCGGCATCGTCGTCGGCATCGCGCTGCTGCTCGCCGGGCTCGGCTTCGGAATCCTCGCCATCGGCGGGGCCCTCCGGAACCCGGAGACGGCGCTCGGCTTCGCCCTCAGGCCCACCAGCTCTCGGAAGCTTCCTGCGGTGCCGGTGGCGTAAAGACGCCCGACTCCACCACAGGAACAGCGAAGGGCCGCCGCGAGGCGGCCCTTCGTCATGTCTGCTCGATGAGCCCGTTCGCGAGCGCGTACTGGACGAGCTCGGCTCGGGAGTGCAGCCCGAGCTTCTGCATTATGTGGGCGCGGTGCGTCTCCGTCGTGCGAACGGAGATGTACAGCTTCTTCGCAATCTCCTGGTTCGTGTGCCCGAGTGCGAGGAGCCGTAGCACCTCGTGCTCGCGCTCCGACAGCGGATCGGCAGCGGCGCGGCGAGCGGCTTCCGCATCCGCGACGACGAGGCGCGCGCCGAGCTCGGGGTGGACGTACCGCCCGCCGGCCGCGACCTCGCGGATCGCGTTCACCACCTCCGTGTCGGCCGCCTCCTTCAGGACGTAGCCACACGCGCCGGACGCGAAGGCCTGCCGCACGTACTGCGGGTCGTCCTGCATCGACAGAATGAGCACTTTCACCTCGGGATGCTCATGAATGAGCTGCGGCAACACGTCGAGACCGCTCCGCTCGGGCATGACGACGTCGAGCAGGATCACGTCTGGCTTCAGCGCACGCGCCTGGAAGATCGCGTCGCGCCCGTTCCCCGCCTCGCCGACCGGCTCGAGATCGTCCTCCGCCTCGAGCACGAGCCGCAGCCCTTTCCGCACGACCGCGTGGTCGTCGACGATGAGGACACGCGTCGTCATCGCCAAGGCACTTCGGCGACGAGAGTCGTCCCACCCCCGGCAGTCGACTCGACGTCGAGCTTCCCGTCGAGCAACGCCAGGCGCTCGCGCATGCCGAGGAGACCGATGCCGTCACGCGAGTCCGTGGGGTCGAAGCCCGAGCCGTCGTCCTCGACGACGACCGCGACTGCGTCGCCCCTGCGCGTGAGGACGATGCTCACGCTGTTCGCGTGCGAATGCTTGACGACGTTCGTGAGCGACTCCTGCACCACGCGGAAGAGCGCGGTCTCGACCTCGCTCGGCAGACGCTCCTCGCCGATCGCGGAGTGGAAGTCGACCTTCAGCCCGGTCTGCTCCCCGAACGACTCCGCCAACCGCTCGAGCGCGGGCACGAGGCCGAAGTCGTCGAGCACCTTCGGGCGCAGCTCGACGGCGAGCCGGCGCACGTCCTGCAGCGCGGTCACGACGAGCTCGTGCAGCTCGGCTACGGCCTCGTGCGCAGGGCTGTCCTCGAGCGGCTTGAGCCCGAGGAGGATCGATGTCAACGCCTGCCCCGTCTCGTCATGCAGCTCCCGCGCGAGCCGCCGCCGCTCGAGTTCCTGCGCGGCGACAACGCGGCGAAGCGCATCGCGCGCGACGCGCTGCGAGAGGTCGACGGCAACGGCTGCGCGCGATGCGAACGTCTCCGCGAGGCGAAGGTCGTCGTCGGTGAAGCGCGCGCCCCCCGATGACTCCTTGTCGTGCACCTCCAGTACGCCAATGACCCGGTCGTGCGCCACGAGCGGGACGTAGAGGCCCGTGCGTGCGGCGAGACGCCGCGCCACGTCCTGGTGTACCTCAGGGTCGTCGATCACCGAGTCGACCCGCTCGCTCCTGCGCCGATCGAGCACGCGGCCGCTCTTCGACTCGGCACGCGGCATCGTCACGCCGATGAGATCGTCGGCGCCTTCGCCCGCAGCGGCGGCGAAGCGCAGCTCGTTCTCCCCTGTCGGGAGCGCGACTGCGACGAATCGGGCGCCGAGCAGCTCGCGCAGATGGCGGACGACGAGACCGAGGAGTCGTTCGACGTCGGTCTCGGTCGCGAGCGCGTTGCCGATCTCGTTCAGCGACTGCAGCTGACGCGACCAACGCGTCGACGCCTCGTACAGGCGCGCGTTCTCGATCGCCACCGCTGCTTGGCTCGCGAGCAGCGAGACGAGCTCCTGGTCCTCCCCGGTGAAGTCCTCCCCGAGCTCTTTCTCCGTCAGGTAGAGGTTGCCGTACGCAACGCCGCGCAGGAGGATCGGAACGCCGAGGAACGTCCGCATCGGAGGATGCGCCGGCGGAAAGCCGACCGATCGAGGATCCTGCGACAGATCGTGCAGGCGCAGCGGCTTCGCATCGTGGATGAGCGCGCCGAGGACTCCGCGCCCGCGCGGGAGCGCGCCGATCGCCGCGTGCGTTTCTTCATCGATGCCGTGCGTGAGGAAGCGCTCGAGTTGCGATCCGGTCTCGTCGATGACGCCGAGCGCCACGTACTGCGCGCCCGTCAGCTCGGCCGCGACCTCGACGAGCCGCTGCAGGACGGCGTCGAGCGAGAGCTCCGAGGTGACCGCGACGCCCGCCTCGAACAACGCGCGCAGGCGGCTCTCACCGGTCGCTGCTGTTGAGTCCACGGAATAAGCGTAATCAGGATGAATGCCGAGCAGCCTCCAGCCGCTCGGCGAGCTCGTGCAGCGAGCCGGCGCCGTCGAAGGACGCGATGCGCAGGTTGTCTCCGCCCCGGCTCTCGATCACGAGCGTGGGGCGCCCGGCCAGCCGGAGCTTCGGACGGCGGTCGATGCGCACGTCCGCTACGTCGTCGTAGGAGAGCTCGTGCTCCGGCCTGCCGGCGAGACGGAGGAAGCCCTTCGCGAACTCGAGACTCCCGGCACGAGGGTGCCCCCCGTTCTCGCTCCACACGACTGCGTATGCCATTCGCGAATGGTCGGTGAGGCGTCGCCGACCCGCATCGGGAGAAACCCGCAACCCGCAGCGTTCCGACACCGATGCCGCGGCACCGCTGCGGCGTGACAATCGGAAGGACAAAGGAGGTTGGAGATGTTCAAGAACATCGTTTGGGCAACCGACGGGTCGGAGTCCGCCGAGCGCGCCCTCGCATACGCGAAGGAGCTCGCGTCGCGCAGCGATGCGAAGCTCTATGCCGTCCACAGCGACGAGCATCTCGTCGGAGGCCGGAGTGCCGGCTATCCCGTCCTGGCAGACGAGCCCGAACTACGAAAGAAGATCCAAGTGCAGGTCGAGGCGGCCCGCACGGAGGGCTTCGACGCCTCGTTCGAGACCGTGCACTGCACGGCCGGACGGACGCCCCACACCATCGCCGACTTCGCGCAGAGCGTCGATGCAGACGTGATCGTCGTCGGGACGCGTGGACGATCGCCGCTCGCCGGCGTCCTGCTCGGAAGCGTCACGCAGGGACTGCTCCATTCAGCCCCGTGCCCCGTGCTCGCGGTGCCGCCCGCGGCCGTTCCCGCGCCGAAGGATGAGGCACTTGCAGTCGCCGGAGCTTGAAGCCTACGGCCTCGCCGCGGATGCGACGGACGTCATCCTCCGCGACGGGTCGACGCTTCGACTGAGGGCGCCTGCACGCACCGACGCGGGCGCCCTCCTCGCATTCTTCGAGGGGCTTTCGCAGCGGAGCCTCTACCTGCGGTTCCACGGTCTGCCCCGCATCGATCGCGCGCTCGTCGAGCCGTACCTCGATCCGGACTGGGTCGAGCGCGGCGCGCTCGTCGGCACGCTCGACGACCGTGTAGTCGCACTCGCGAACTACGTTCGTCTCCGCGACCGCACGGCCGCCGAGGCCGCCTTTGTCGTTGCAGACGAGCTGCAAGGCCACGGCGTCGGGACGCGGCTGCTCGAGCAGCTCGCGGCCCGTGCGGCGGCGGAAGGGATCGATCGTTTCGTCGCCGAGGTCATGGCCGACAACGTGCAGATGCTGTCCGTCTTCACGAGCGTCGGCTTCGAGGTCGCGCGTGAGCTCGAGAGCGGCGAGGTCGAGGTTCGGTTCCCGATCGCGGCGACGGAGAGATTCCGGGCGCGCGTCGACGAACGCGACCACGTCGCCGTCGTCGCGTCGCTGCGGCCGTTCTTCGAGCCGAAGACCGTCGCCGTCGTCGGTGCGTCGCGGCGCCGGGGGTCGATCGGCGGCGAGCTGTTCCGCAACATGCTCGCGGCCGCCTTCGCGGGCTCCGTCTACCCGATCAACCGGCAGGCCGAGCCCGTGGCAGGCGTGCACGCGTACCGCTCGATTGGCGAGATCCGCAGCCCGGTCGATCTCGCGGTCATCTGCGTGCCCGGTGCGCAGGTGCTCGAGGCCGCCCAGTCGGCGCTCGACGCCGGCGTGCGCGCACTGTGCGTGATCTCCTCCGGGTTCGCCGAGATAGGGGCCGAGGGGCGCGCGCTGCAGGAGCGTCTTCTGGCTGCGGTTCGTGCACGTGGCGCGCGACTGGTCGGGCCGAACTGCCTCGGCGTCGCGGTCCCGGCGATCGGGTTGAACGCGACCTTCGCCCCGCGCGCGCTGCCTCGCGGCCGGATCGCGATGTCGTCTCAGTCCGGCGCCCTCGGCCTCGCCTTGCTCGAGAAGGCGACGGAGCGGAACCTCGGATTTTCGTCCTTCGTCTCCATCGGCAACAAGGCCGATGTCTCCTCGAACGACCTCCTCGAGTGGTGGGAGCAGGACGCGGGCTCCGCGATCGTGCTCCTCTATCTCGAGTCGTTCGGGAACCCACGCAAGTTCGGACGGCTCGCGCAGCGAGTCGCACGCCGTAAGCCGATCCTCGCGCTGAAGGCCGGGACCACCGGCGCAGGCGCTCGCGCGGCGAGCTCGCACACGGCAGCGCTCGCCGGCTCCGACGCCGCGATCGACGCGCTCTTCCGCCATGCAGGCGTCCTTCGACCCCGTACGCTCGAGGAGCTCGTCGACGCAGCCGCGCTGTTCGCGAGCCAGCCGCTGCCCGCCGGTCGCCGCGTCGGCGTCGTCACGAACGCAGGCGGTCTCGGCATCCTCTGCGCAGACGCGTGCGAGGCGTCCGGGCTCGAGCTGCCGCCGCTCGCCGAGCCGACGCGACAAGCGCTGGCCGCGCATCTTCCACTCGAAGCGAGCGTCGGCAATCCGGTCGATCTTCTCGGCTCCGCGACGGGAGCCACGTATGAGGCCGTGCTCCCCGCGCTGCTCGCCGACCCGCATATCGATGCGCTCATCGTGCTATTCGTGCCGCCGGTTGTCGCAGGTGCAGACGACGTCGCGGACGCGATCCGCCGCGCCGTCGAAACGGCTGCGACTGCGAAGCCGGTCCTGGCAGTCGTGATGAGCGCCGCCGGGACTCCTGCTGCACTGCTCGGCAGCAACTCGCCCGTCGCCACATTCCCGTATCCGGAGTCCGCGGCACGCGCTCTCGGCCTCGCCGCCGAGCGTGCCGACTGGCTGCGACGGCGGGCAGGAAGCGTCCCCGTGCTCGACGGCATCGACGTCGAGCTATCGCGACGGGTTGTCGCTCGTGTGTTGGACGGCTCGAGCGACGCGTGGCTCGACGCGCGGGACACGCGCACCGTGCTCGAGGCGTTCGGCCTACCGCTCGTTCCCGAGCGCATCGTTGTGCACGCCGACGATGCGGTCGTAGCCGCGCGCGAGCTCGGCTATCCGGTCGTCGTCAAGTCATCCGTCGCCGGCGCGCACAAGACGGAGAACGCCGGCGTCGCTCTCGACCTGCGCAACGAGCTCGCCGTTCGCGCGGCCGTCGAGCGCATCGGCGCGCCGGTCATCGTGCAGCCGCAGATCCAGGGAGGCGCCCAGCTTCTCGCAGGCGTCGTGCAGGATCCCGTCTTCGGGCCGCTCGTTGCGTTCGGTCCGGGCGGCGTATTTGCCGAGCTGATCGGAGGCGCCGGGATCCGCACTGCCCCGCTCACGGACGCCGATGCGGAGGAGCTCGTACGCGAAGGGAAGGCAGGGATTCTCGTCCGCGGCTTCCGCGGCGCACCTCCCGCAGACAGCGCCGCGCTCGTCGACCTCATCCATCGTCTCGGGCGCCTCGCAGAAGAGCTGCCCGAGGTGACCGAACTCGATCTCAATCCCGTGATCGCGCGCGAAGACGGCTGCATTGCCGTCGACGCACGCATCCGCGTCAAGGCTCGTCCCGCGGGCCGATCCGTGAAAGGCTGGTGACCGACGTGGTGGGCTCGACGCACCCGTTCGACGTCGATGCCGTCAAGCGCCGGCTCGCCGACGGCTCGGGCGGCTACGAGATCGTGCACGACTCCCCCGGACTCGAGATCGGTGTGTACGTGCTTGTCGCGCCCGAGCCGGACCGACAGCAGCCGCACGAAGACGACGAGGTCTATGTCGTGCTCGAGGGAAGCGGCGCTCTCGAGATCGAAGGAGAGCCGGTCGAGCTGCGCGAAGGTAACGCCATCTTCGTGTCGGCCGGCGCAGAGCATCGCTTCGTCGGCTACGAGCACCTGGCGATGCTCGTGATCTTCGAGCGTCGCGCTCGCACGTGAGCGACGACCTCGTCCTGCTCGACGCGTACTGGCGGGCGGCCAACTACCTCTCCGTCGGACAGATCTACTTGCTCGACAACCCACTCCTGCGCGAGCCGCTGCGGCGCGAGCACGTGAAGCCGCGGCTGCTCGGCCACTTCGGGACGACGCCGGGACTCAACCTCGTGTACGCGCACATGAACCGCGCCATCCGCACGCGCGACCTCGAGGCCATCTACATCTGCGGGCCCGGTCACGGCGGGCCGGGGATGGTCGCGAACGCGTACCTCGAGGGGACGTACAGCGAGCTGTACCGGCACGTCGGTCGCGACGAAGCAGGCCTCAAGGAGCTATTCCGGCAGTTTTCGTTCCCGGGAGGGATCCCGAGCCATGCGGCGCCCGAGACGCCGGGCTCGATCCACGAGGGCGGCGAGCTCGGGTACGCGCTCGCGCATGCGTTCGGCGCGGCCTTCGACAACCCCGATCTCGTCGTCGCGTGCGTCGTCGGCGACGGCGAGGCGGAGACGGGGCCGCTCGCGACGAGCTGGCACGGCAACAAGTTCCTCAGCCCGACCCGCGACGGCGTCGTGCTGCCGATCCTCCACCTGAACGGCTACAAGATCGCGAACCCGACGATGCTCGCGCGGATCCCGGAGCACGAGCTCGTGTCGTTCCTCGAAGGATGCGGCTGGCGTCCGCTGGTCGTCGCCGGGGACGAGCCCGCCGCAGTGCATTCCGACTTCGCGGCCGCGCTCGACGAGGCGCTCGACGAGATCGCCACGTTGCGAGGCGCTTCCTCACGGCCGCGCTGGCCGATGATCGTCCTGCGCACGCCGAAGGGATGGACGGGGCCGAAGGAACTCGACGGCGTCGCCGTCGAAGGGACGTGGCGCTCGCACCAGGTCCCGATCCCGGACGTGGACACGCCCGGCCACCTCGGCGCGCTCGAGGATTGGATGCGCAGCTACCGGCCCGAGGAGCTGTTCGACGAGGGCGGCCGGCTCATCCCGGAGCTCGGCGAGCTCGCGCCGAGCGGCGACCGCCGGATGAGTGCGAACCCGAACGCGAACGGCGGAGTGCTGCTGCGCGATCTCGAGCTGCCGGACTTCCGCGAGTACGGCGTCGACGTCCCGAAGCCGGGCGTGGCGACGAGCGAGGCGACGCGCGTGCTCGGCGGCTTCCTTCGCGACGTCATCTCGCACAACCAGGACAACTTCCGCATCTTCGGGCCAGACGAGACCGTCTCGAACCGGCTCGGCGACGTGTTCGCCGTCACAGAGCGCCAATGGGAAGGAGAGATCCTCCCGACAGACGAGCATCTCGCTCCGGAGGGCCGCGTCGTCGAAGTTCTCTCGGAGCACCTGTGCCAGGGGTGGCTCGAGGGTTACTTGCTCACAGGAAGGCACGGGCTGTTCGACTGCTACGAGGCGTTCATCCACATCGTCGACTCGATGTTCAATCAGCACGCGAAGTGGCTGAAGGTGACGCGCGGCATCCCGTGGCGGCGGCCGGTCGCCTCGCTCAACTACCTGCTGACCTCGCATGTGTGGCGGCAGGACCACAATGGCTTCTCCCACCAGGATCCGGGCTTCATCGACCATGTCGTGAACAAGAAGGCGGAAATCGTCCGCGCATACCTGCCGCCCGACGCGAACTGCCTGCTCGCGGTAGCCGATCACTGCCTGCGCTCGCGCCACTACGTCAACGTCATCGTCGCCGGCAAGCAGCCGGCGCTCGACTACCTGACGATCGACGAGGCAGTCGCCCATTGCGCGCGGGGCATCGGGATCTGGGACTGGGCGTCGACAGACGGCCTGGGCGAGCCGGACGTCGTGCTCGCGTGCTGCGGCGACGTCCCCACGCTCGAGACGCTCGCGGCGGCGGCGATCCTGCGTGAGCGCATGCCGGACCTGAAGGCGCGCGTGATCAACGTCGTCGATCTCATGCGCCTCCAGCCGGCGATGGAGCATCCGCACGGGCTCTCGGACGCCGAGTTCGACGCGCTCTTCACGACCGATCGCCCCGTCGTCTTCGCATACCACGGATACCCGTGGCTCATCCATCGCTTGACGTACCGGCGCACCAATCACAACAACGTGCACGTGCGCGGGTACAAGGAAGAGGGCACGACGACGACGCCGTTCGACATGGTCATGCTCAACGACCTCGACCGGTTCCACCTCGTGATGGACGTCGTCGACCGGGTTCCAGGCCTCGGCGAGCGAGCCGCACATCTGCGTCAGGACATGGAAGACGCCCGCCTCCGGGCACGCCTGTGGACCCGCGAGCACGGCGAGGACCATCCCGAGATCCGCGACTGGACCTGGCCCGGCTGAACGTCCTCGTCGTCAACGCCGGCTCCACGAGTCTGAAGCTGTCCGTCGTGGCGGACGACGGGTCTTCCGAGAGCATCGACTCGCTCCGATTCGCGCCTCTCGGAGTCGACGCAGTCGCACATCGCGTCGTGCACGGCGGCGAGCGCTTCCACGATGCAGTCGTCGTCGACGACGCGGTCGAGCGTGAGCTGGCGGCGCTCGCCGAGCTTGCGCCGTTGCACAACCGCCCTGCCCTCGACGCACTCGCGGACGCGCGCCGCGACTTTCCCGACATCCCGCACGTAGCGGTGTTCGACACGGCGTTCCACGCCACGATCCCCGCGGAGGCTGCGACCTATGCGGTGCCGCAGGTCTGGCGCGACGAGTGGGGCATCCGGCGCTTCGGCTTCCACGGCCTCTCGGTCGAATGGTCCGCGCACCGGGTGCCGGTGCCTCGTCTCGTGGTCTGCCATCTCGGCGGCGGCTGCTCGGTCACGGCGGTGCGGGACAGCCGCTCCGTGGACACGACAATGGGCTTCAGCCCGCTGGAGGGCGTGCCGATGGCGACCCGCTCCGGGTCGATCGACCCCGCGGTCGTCCTGCATCTCCTGCGCACGAAGAGAGTCGGTGTCGAGGAGATCGAGCGTGCGCTCGAATCCGAGTCGGGGCTGCTCGGCATCTCCGGCGAGTCGTCCCGCGTCGAGGAGCTCGAGGCGTCGGGCTCGGCAGCGGCCGCGCTTGCACTCGCGGTGTTCGCGCACCGAATCGCGGGCGCCGTCGCGGCGATGGCGTCGACGCTGGGCGGACTGGACGCGATCGCGTTCACCGGCGGAACGGGAGAGAGGTCGAGCCGCGTTCGCGTCGACGTGTGCTCGCGGTTGAGCTTTCTCGGGTGCACGCTCGAAGAGCGTGCCAATGAAGCCGCCGCACCCGACGCCGTCGTCTCGGCGGACGACTCCGCGATCGCCGTTCACGTCATCCGTGCGCGCGAGGACGTCGTCGCGGCCGACGCAGCACGTCGCTTGCTCTCCTAGCGGAGTGCGGGAAACCCGCACCGGCCGACGGCGAAGCCCGGATGCCGCCGCGGCGCCCATTGCCGACCATGGGGGAGACAAATACGAACCCAAGGAGTCGGGTCATGAAGCGCGCACTCATACTCGCAGTCACACTCACAGTCGGATCGCTAGTCATCGCCGGCGGGGCAGCCTCGGCCGCGCGCAGGACGACGACGCCCGCCTCAGTCACGGTCGTCATGCACGATCCGGGATGCCACTGGTTCTCGGTCGACGGCGTCTTCAAGCGAACGCTGACGGTCAAAGGGCCGGCCATCCTGACGAACGAGGATATGGCCGCGCTCGACATCGTGGGCGGGAAATTCGGGATGCACGCAGACCGGGTTGGCAAGCAGGTCACGCTCTCCCGAGGGACCTACAGGATCGTCATGGTCGGCCAGGCGAGCGACGACAATGTCCTCAAGCTGCTGGTCAAGTAAGACGGCAGGGCAGTGCCGGGGGCGGGACTCGAACCCGCATGACCGAAGTCACCCGATTTTAAGTCGGGCGCGTCTGACCAGTTCCGCCACCCCGGCGCCCGGAGCGTAGCGCTGTGGCAAGGTCTCGCCATGACCCACGAAGTGATCGTCGCGTACGCGGTCCTCGCCGTCGCCGGCCAGGCGATCGTCGCCGCTCTCGCACTCACCGGTCTCCTCGCTCTCCTCGGCATCAGAGCGCCGCTCCGCGCAGTCCGCGGCGCGCTCTGGGGCTACGAGCTGTGGGCCGCGTTCGTCGTCGCCGCGCTCGCCACCGGCGGGAGCCTCTTCTTCTCCGAGATCGCCGGCTTCGTCCCGTGCGACCTCTGCTGGTTCCAACGCATCTGCATGTACCCGCTCTCGATCCTGACCCTGTTCGCCGCGTCGCACGGCGACAACCGCGTCGTGCGCTATCTCCTCCCGTTCCCGGTCATCGGTGCGGGCGTGTCCGTCTACCACATCCTCGTCGAGAATCACTGGGTCTCGACCCCCGCAGCGTGTCAGGTCGGAGCCGGCTGCGCCGTCAAGTGGATCAACGAGTTCGGCTACGTCACCATCCCGACGATCGCGCTCAGCGGCTTCCTCCTCCTCATCGGATTCTTAAGCCTCGCGGCGGCAGGAGGCAGCGAGGAGCCAGCTACCCTTCACGCCGGTGC
>DATBQM010000071.1:0-23427 GCA_036560805.1 Gaiellaceae bacterium
CTCCCAGAAGCCCGGTTTGTCGGCGGCCGTGAGCTCGAGGCCGTTCAGCCACTTCGCGCTCTTCCAGAAGTACTTCGTCGGCACGAACAACCGCACCGGCCAGCCGTGGTCGAGCGTGAGTGGCGCGCCGTCCGCCTCGTACACGATCAGCGCGTTCTCGTCCTCGATCGCCGCGAGCGGCGAGTTCGCCGTGAAGCCGTGCTCGGCGTGGGCGATGACGAAGCGCGCGCTCGGCTTCGGATTGCACAGCTTCGCGAGCTCGCGCCAGTGGACGCCCTTGAACTGCGCGTCGAATCTGCTCCAGCGCGTGACGCAGTGGATATCGGTCGTGACCTCGGTCGCCGGGAGCGCCTTCAGCTCGTCGAAGTCCAGCATGACCTCGTTGTCGACCTCGCCCCAGATGCGCAGCGTCCACGTCTCGATGTCGACCTTCGGCACCTCGCCCGCGTGGAGCACCGGCCACTTCTCCGTCAGGTACTGGCCGGGCGGCAGCCGTGCCGGGTCGTATCCGGCCTCGCGTACCTTGTCCTCGGCCTTCGAGCGGAAGAGCGGCATCGCGTTCGTACACTAATTGCGTGGATGTCGCCCGCCGCCCACGCGCCTTCGTCCGGGTCGCCGGAGAGGACGCGCGCGACTATCTCCAGCGCATGGTCTCGAACGACGTCGACGCGCTCGCCGTCGGCGAGTCGTGCCCGGCCCTGCTCCTGACGGCGAAGGCGCGGCTGATCGCGCCGCTCGTCGTCTGGCGTCGCGGCGACGAGGACTTCCTGCTCCTCACCGAGCCGGAGCTCGGTGAGACAGTGCGCGACCAGCTCGTGCGCATGCGCCTGCGCGCGCGGTGCGAGATCGAGCCGGAGGAGCACGAGTCCGCGCTCCTGTTCGGAGGCGAGGGCATCGCCACCGACTTCCCCGGCGCCGTCGAGGTTCTCGACGCAGATGTCGAGCCGACGCTCTCCGAGGAGGAGCTCGAGCTGCGACGCATCGAAGCGGGCGTGCCGCGGTGGGGACGCGAGCTCGACGACCGCGTCCTCCCTGCCGAGGCGGGGCTCGACGAGACGCACGTCAGCTTCAGCAAGGGCTGCTATCCCGGGCAGGAGCCGATCGCCCGTCTCCATTACCGCGGTCACGTCAACCGGAAGCTGCAGGTCGTCGAGCTCGACGACGAGACGACGGTCGAGCGCGTGACGAGCTCGGCGCGACGCCCGGACGGCACGGTCGTCGCGCTCGCGTACGTCCGCACGTGAAGCTCGAGCCCGCGGCCTGGTGGTCGGTCCGCGCCGCGCACAACCTCAAGCCGGCGACGTATCGCTGTCCGCTCTGCGGCTACCGCCTGCACGCGATGTCGCCGCACGTGCTCATCGCGCCCGAAGGCGACATGAGTCGCCGTCGCCACGCCCACGCCGAGTGCGTCGAGGCAGCGCACAAGCAGGGGCGGATGCCGAGCTACGACGACTGGCGGAAAACGCAGCCGCGGAAGGGCATGCGGCTACACTGGCCCTTCCCGAGGCGCCCGTAGCTCAGGGGATAGAGCGCTGCCCTGCGGAGGCAGAGGTCGCATGTTCGAATCATGCCGGGCGCATCACGCGTGACCGAGGACGTACACCAGGCCGAGGAGGTCGTGGCGAAGGAGGTCGAGCGTGGGCTTCACCTCCACCACCATTTGAGCCCACGCCGCGAGCGCGCGATGTTCGCCAGCCTCGGGTTCTTCGTCGCACTTGCGCTCACGCGCGGGATCACGACGTATCTGCATTACCACGGCGCGGGCGCGAACGGCGGCATCATCGTCGGCGGCGTCCACATCCATCACGAGGCGTTCGGGATCATCGGCCTCATCCTCATCGCGTACGCGTGGCTGCTCCTCTATGGACTCGAGCCCGTTCCCAAGCGGCGCTGGTTCCGCCTCACCGGCCTCGCGTACGGGATCTGCACGGCGCTGATCCTCGACGAGTTCGCCCTCTGGCTGAACTTGCGTGACGTGTACTGGCAGAAGCAGGGACGCGAGAGCGTCGAAGCGCTCGCGATCTTCGCGGGCTTCCTGCTCTGGGCGGTGCTCATTGCGCCGTTCGCGCGGGCGGCGTGGCGGTACTGGCGGGCGCGCTGACGATCGTCTAGAGCCACTCCGTGTCGAAGTGCGGATGCTCGTGGACGTCCACCTGGCGCAGCCGGCCGCTTCCCGAGTTCACGAACTTGTGCGGGATGCCGGCCGGAGCGACCACGATCTCGCCGCCGTGCACGACCCGTGTCTCGTCTCCGAGCGTGAACGTCGCCTCGCCCTCGAGTACGACGAAGACCTCGCGATACGTGTGCCGGTGCAGCGCCGGCCCGTCGCCCGGCGCTGCGTCGACGACGATCACCGACACGCCGGCGCCGATCTCGTCACCCGTCTTCTCGTATCCGCCCAGAGCATTCACCGCGTCTTCGAGTCTGACATGGACGCTCCTCGAGACGTACACGGTCCAGGGATGCGCCCACGCGTCGCCGGTCCAGGCGATCACCGGCTTGCCGCGCGTGTGCGCGTACCACGCCTCCATCGCAGTCCCCTCGTCGGGCTCGGTGAACGCCGCGAGCACGGCATCGCACGCGTCGATGTCGGCGAGGTCGCCCTCGACGATCTCGCGCTCTTTCCCTTCGGTGCGCCCGCGGAAGTCGCGCCGCATCGGGTCGACCGGCTCCCAGCCGAGCTCGCCCACGAGCGCCGCGGCCAGGCGGCGGTAGTCGTCGGCGAGCGGCGGCCCGGCGAGGTAGACGCGCGGCATGCGTAGAGTGTCGCGCATGGAGTTCGTCGCGCTCGGACACGCGGGCAGCGAGCATTACGCCGGGCTCGAGTCGTTCCCGAACCCGGGCGTCACAGAGGTGGAGATGACGAGCGACGAGCTGACGGCCGTCTGCCCGATCACCGCCCAGCCCGACTTCTACGTTGCCCGCATCGTGTACCGGCCGAAGGCGCTGTGCCTCGAGTCGAAGTCGCTCAAGCTCTATCTCGCGCGCTTCCGCAACGAGGGAGCGTTCGCGGAAGCGCTCGCGGTTCAGATCAGAGACGACGTCGCGGCCGCGCTGGAGCTCGGGGCCGCCGCAGTGACCGTGACGCTCACGCAGAAGGCGCGTGGGGGCATCACGATCACCGCGACGGCGTAGTCGGCGTCAGCCCGCGAGCGTCGCGCCCGTCTCGACCACGGACTTGAGGTCGTTGAGGATCCAGCTCCAGCCTCCGCCCATGCCCGGCTCGGAGCTCGTGACCATGACGAGCGTCAGCGGCGCGTTCTCGACTTCGTGAAGCACGCGTAGCTTCGTCACGCCGGGGCCGTACTCGGAGAGCTCGAACGTCACACGCGTCGGACCTTCGGCGTCGACCTCGCCGCCGAAGTGCGACTGGAACGTCTGCACGAGCTTGCTCGGCTTCTCGACTTGGAGGACGTCGCCGCTGACGACGACATCTCCTTGCCATCCGCCCGCCTTCATCCCGTCGGACGGCAGCTGCTTGTACGAGCCGCCTGGGCGCAGGTCGATCTCGAGCGGGCACTGATAGCCGTACTTCGTCGCCCAGGCGGGCGAGGTGAGCGCATCCCACACGGTCTCCCGTGGCGCCTTGATGAACACCTCGTAGACATGCATCGTTCCCGTCTCGGTCATCGTGCTCATGCCGTCTCCTCCAGTTCGTTCTTGAGATTCACGAGCGCCGCAACGCGGTGCTCGGTGTACTTGTCGATCCAGCGGTCGTGGACGAGGCGGATCGGCACCGGGTTGAGGTGGTGCAGCTTCTCCCGGCCCTCTCGTCGCGTGACCACGAGCCCGGCGTCCTCCAGTACGCGCAGGTGTTTCATGACCCCGAAGCGCGTCATCTCCAGTTCCGACTCGAGCTCTGTGAGCGTGCGGCCGTCGCGCTCGAAGAGCCGGTCGAGGAGGTACCGGCGCGTGGGATCCGCCAGGGCCTTGAAGATGCGGTCGTCGTCGTCCACGCCCCGGAGGATAGGTGACTGAAAGGTCACATGTCAAGCCGCTCTACCTGACCGAAGAGGACGTGGACACGCTCCTGCCTCCCGCCGCTGCCGTCGAGGCGATCGAGGCGTGCTTCCTACGCATGGCGCGTGGGTCGGTGACGAACAAGCCGCGCTACCGGCTGCCGCTCGAGCATGGCGCGCTCGCGGTGATGGCAGCGTCCGATCTCGAGCTCGGCTTCGCCGGCGCCAAGGTGTACGCAGGCTTCCGCGAGGGCGCGCGGTTCGCGGTGCTGCTCTTCCGCGCGGACCGGCCTGAGCTCGTCGCGGTGCTCGACGCCGACAAGCTGGGCCAGCTGCGCACGGGCGCTGCGAGTGCCGTTGCGGCAAAGCATCTCGCCAAGTCAGGCGCGTCCTCGCTCGGGGTGATCGGCTGTGGATGGCAGGCGCAGACGCAAGTCGCGTGCATCCGTGCCGCCGTTCCGTCCATCGAACGGGTCGTCGCCTACTGCCGCACCGAGGAGTCGCTGCGCACGTTTTGCGCGGCGCATGGCACGGAGCCGGGCGAAAGCGCCCAGGACGCCGCCGCCTGCGACGTCGTGGTGACGGTGACCGGCTCGCCCGACCCGGTGCTGCGCGGCGAGTGGCTGCAGCCGGGAGCGCTCGTCTGCGCCGTCGGCGCGAACGACGGAAGGCGGCGCGAGCTCGACAACGTCGTCCTCCAGCGCGCGGCGTTCGTGTGCTGCGACTCGCTCGAGGACGCGCACGTCGAGTCCGCCGACCTGATCGAGCCGGTGGCCAGCGGCGTGCTCGACTGGCTCGAAGTGCACGAGCTGCAGGAGGTCGTCGCCGGCGAGATCGCCGGGAGGCAGTCGGCCGACGACGTCGTCGTCTTCAAATCGAACGGGCTCGCAGCCTGGGACGTCGCCGCCGCGGCGGCCGTCGTCAGTGCTGTTCGCGCAGAGCGTGGATGACGTCGGCCCGTGACAGCATGCGCTGCTGCTGCTCGGGCGTCAGCCGGTTCTGAACGTATGGGTCCTTGAGGATCTCGTCCACGCGACGGCCGGCGCCGTGCTCGCGGAGGAGGTAGGCGACGACCGCGTCCTCGCGCGCCGAGCGCGCGAAGAGGAACGAGAACGGGTTTCGGAGAAACGCGCCCAGCCTCAGCACGCGAGCGATTGTATAGTCGGCCCGTGCAGGTCTCGACCGACCGCGGCAGGTTCGCGGAGCGGGTGCTCCATGGTGTCGACGACGCCGGCAGCGAGGAGCGCGTCGTCATCTGGATCGAGCGCAAGGCTGGCGCGGTGTGGGCGGTCGGCCGCGCGGTGAACCCGCATCAGCGCAACGACCACGAGCCGCGGCGCGACGACTACATCTTCGACGGCTACGAGCTCGAGGACGCACTCGAGCATGCGAACGCCGCGCTCGAGGACGACCTCACCGTCTCGGAGGCGGACGGCCGTGGAGAGCACATGCGCCCGTTCACGCGCGACGAGTGCCTGAAGCCGCTCGAGGCATGGTTCTTCGGGCGCACGCCCTAGCGCATCGTCGATAGTTCGCACCCATGTTGGTGCGAGTGGGGTTCAGCGCAGATCCGGACGACGCCTTCATGTTCTGGGGGCTCGCGTCGGGAGCCGTCGATCGTCGCGGCTTCGACTTCGAGCCGGTGATCGCCGACATCCAGTCGCTGAACGAATGGTCGCTCGACGGGCGACTGGAGGTTACGGCGATGTCGGCGGCCACGTACCCGCGCGTCCACGATCGCTATGCGCTGCTGCCGCACGGCGCGAGCTTCGGCTCGGGATACGGCCCCATCGTCGTCGCGCGCGAGAAGCTGTCGCTCGACGAGCTGCGCAACGAGGAGATCGTCGTCCCGGGGAAACTCACCACGGCCTTCCTCGTGCTCCAGCTGGCACTCGGCGGCGAGTTCGGGTGCCGCGTGCTGCCGTTCGACGCGATCCTGGACGAGGTCGCGTCCGGGCAGGCGCGCGTCGGCCTGATCATCCACGAGGGCCAGCTGACCTATGCGGACGCGGGCGTGCAGAAATGTCTCGATCTCGGAGAGTGGTGGCTGCTGGAGACCGGGTTGCCGCTGCCGCTCGGAGTGAACACGATCCGTCGCGACCTCGGTCCGGAGAACATGCACACGATCTCCGAGATCCTGCACGAGTCGATCGACGCGGCGCTCGCGCATCGCGAGGACGCGCTGGAGTACGCGCTCGGATTCGGCCGCGGGCTCGACCACGTGCGCGGCGACCGCTTCATCGAGATGTACGTAAACGACCTGACGCTCGACTATGGCGACGAAGGGCGGCAGGCGGTGCGGGAGCTGCTCGAGCGGGCGCACGCAGGCATTCAGGTTGAATGGGTCGAGTGAGCCGCGCAGTCATCCTGTCGGGCGTGCGCACGCCGATCGGCCGCTACGGCGGCGCGCTCGCGGGCGAGCGGCCGGACGATCTCGGCGCCCTCGTCATCGCCGAGGCGGTCGCGCGCTCGGGCATCGACGCGAACGAGATCGAGGACGTCTACTTCGGTTGCGCGAACCAGGCGGGCGAGGACAACCGCAACGTAGCGCGCATGGCGGCGCTGCTGGCGGGGCTGCCGCAGTCGGTCGCGGGCGTCACCGTCAACCGCCTGTGTGCGTCCGGCCTGACGGCCGTCGCTGCTGCGTGCCACGCGGTGATGGCCGGGGACGGCGACCTGTTCGTCGCGGGCGGCGTGGAGTCGATGACGCGCGCGCCGTTCGCGTTCGCAAAGCCGGACAAGGCATTCCCGCGCGGCAACCTCACCGTGTGGGACACGCATCTCGGCTGGCGCTTCCCGAATCCGAAGATGGAGGCGATGTTCCCGCTCGAGTCGATGGGCGAGACGGGCGAGAACGTCGCCGAGCAATACGCGGTCACGCGGGAGGACCAGGACGCGTTCGCACTCGACTCGCAGCAGCGCTGGGCCGCGGCCGCCGAGGCGGGACGCTTCGACGACGAGCTCATTCCCGTCGGCGACGTCGTGCGCGACGAGCATCCGCGCCCGGACACGACGCTCGAGAAGCTCGCGGCGCTGAAACCCGCGTTCCGCGCCGGCGGAACGGTGACGGCAGGGAACTCGTCCGGGATCAACGACGGCGCGGCCGCACTCGTGATCGCGTCGGAGGAGCGTGCGCGCGACCTCGGCGTCGAGCCGCTGGGGACGTTCGTGGGCAGCGCGGTCGCCGGCGTCGACCCGCGCGTGATGGGCATCGGCCCCGTGCCCGCGGTGCGCAAGCTGCTCGCGCGCGCGGACGTCGAGATCGGCGACGTCGACCTCGTCGAGCTGAACGAGGCGTTCGCTTCGCAGAGCCTCGCCGTCATCCGCGAGCTCGGGCTCGACCGCGCGAGGGTGAACGTCAACGGCGGCGCGATCGCCATCGGCCATCCGCTCGGCATGAGCGGCGCGCGCCTCGTCGTCTCGCTCCTGCACGAGCTGCGCCGTCGCGGCGGCCGCTTCGGCCTCGCGACGCTCTGCGTCGGCGTCGGCCAGGGGCAGGCCGCGCTGTTCGAGCGCTAGCCGACCGGAGGGCGGATGTAGATCACGTCCTCGTGCTTCGTGGGCACGAAGGGCGCGCCGATGCGCATGACCAGCTCCTCGACGGTGGCGAAGACCTCGCCGTCGCCGTCCTGATTCGGAACGACGATGCCGACCTCGTTCTCCGGCTCCGCTTCGAGGCCGTGCTCGCGGAGGAGGGCCAGGAGCTTGTCGCGGTCCGGGATGCGTGCGGCTTCCACTTGAATCGTCATCGGATCCAATACCTCGCCTTCCGTCGGCGGAGCTAAACGTGCAGCCCGATCTTGGATCCCAAGTCTGGCCCCCGCGGAGGACGGGGTCAACCGGTATTTTCCGGTTCGATGGTCGTCGCCACCGATAAGGAGTACGGGCTCTTCATCGACGGCGAACCCGCCGAGTCTGCATCGGGCGAGCAGCGGGAGCTCGTCGAGCCGGCCAGCGGCGAGCCGCTCGGCAAGGCGGCGATGGCCGGCGAGGCGGACGTCGACCGCGCGGTCGCGGCTGCGCGCGCAGCGCTCGACGGGGCCTGGGGCCGCACGCCGCCGAACGAGCGCGCGCGACTGCTGCAGGCGCTCGCCGACGCGATTCAGGCGAACCGCGGCGAGCTCGCCGAGCTCGAGTCGCGCAACGTCGGCAAGGCGATCTCGTCGGTCAAGGCCGAGGTCGCCGGCGCGGTCGAGAACTTCCGCTTCTTCGCGTCCGTCGTCGGCTCGATCTCGGGCCGCTCGAATCCGATCGGCGGCTCGCTGCTGACGTACTCGCTGAAGGAGCCGGTCGGCGTGTGCGCGCAGATCGTGCCGTGGAATTACCCGCTGCTGATGGCGACGTGGAAGCTCTCGCCGGCGTTGGCCGCGGGCTGCGCCGTCGTCCTCAAGCCCGATCCGCAGACGCCGCTCAGCGTGCTTCGCGTCGCCGAGCTCGCGGTCGAAGTCGGCTTCCCCGCGGGCGCGATCAACATCGTCCCCGGCGACGGGCCGACGACCGGCTCGTATCTCGTCAAGCATCCCGGTGTCGACAAGGTCGCATTCACGGGCTCGACGAAGACGGGCGGCGAGATCATGCGTCTCTGCTCCGACCCGATCAAGCGCGTCACGCTCGAGCTCGGCGGCAAGAGCCCGAACCTCGTCTTCGCCGATGCCGATCTCGACGACGCGATCCCGAGCTCGGTGTGGTCGATCTACTACGCGGCCGGCCAGAGCTGCGAGGCGCGCTCGCGCGTGCTCGTGGAGCAGTCGATCTACGACGACTTCGTCGCGCGTTTCGCCGGGTATGTGCAGCAGCTGAAGGTCGGCGACCCGCTCGATGCAGAAACGCAGGTCGGGTCGCTCATCTCGACCGCGCATCGCGATCGCGTGCACGGCTTCGTCGAGCGCGGCCGTGAGGAAGGTGTCGAGGTCCTGGCGGGCGGCGGCCCGGCGGACGGCAAGGGCGCCTTCTACCAGCCGACCGTGCTCGCGAACGTCTCCAACGAGATGGCCGTCGCGCAGGAAGAGATTTTCGGCCCGGTCGTCGTCGCGATCCCGTTCGAGGACGAGGCGGACGCGATCCGCATCGCGAACGACGTCAAGTACGGGCTGTTCGCGACCGTGTGGACGGGCGATCCCGCGCGCGGGCATCGCGTGGCGCGTGCGATCAAAGCCGGCATGATCGGGATCAACACGCCGTACACCGCGTTCCCGGGCATCCCGTTCGGCGGGTACAAGCAGTCCGGCTTCGGCCGCGAGCTCTCGATCGACACGCTCGAGCTCTACCTCGAGACGAAGGGCGTCCTCGTCTCGACGAGCCCGAAGCCGTTCAATCCCTTCCGGCTCTAGCTATTTCCGCAGCGAGAGCGCGGCGCCGACGGCGAGCAGCGCAATGCCGGCGAGGCGCGGCCAGTGCAGCGCGATCTGCTGCGAGCCGAAGAGGCCGAAGCGATCGATCAACGCACCCATGATCAGCTGTCCGGCTATGAGGATGCCGACCGTCGCGGTTACGCCGATGCGCGGGCCTGCGTACGTCACCGTGAAGATGATGAGTAGGCCCCAGAGCCCGCCGGTCAACGTCCACCACGGCTGGTGGAGCGCACGTTCGTATCCACCGAGGCTGCGCCGGACGACCAGCAGCCCGATGGAGGCGATCACGGCGGTCAGCAGCGTCGCAAACCCGAGCGCTTCGCCGACGCCGATGCGCTCGCCGAGGCGCGACATGACGGCCACCTGCACCGAGCCCGCCAAACCGGCCGCGATAGCGAGCCCCGTTGCCAGCGCACCTCCCGACACGCGCATAACCTAACGCGCTGTGATCTTTCAGGCCGAGCTGGAGACGATGCCGCGCACGGAGCTCGAACGCCTGCAGCGTGAGCGCCTGCGCGATCGGTTCGGCGTCGAGCTCGGCGCGCTCGCCGACGAGCCGTTCACGACGAAGTCCGACCTGCGCGACGCATATCCGTTCGGGATGCTGCGCGTGTCGCGCGAGGAGTGCGTGCGCATCCATGCGTCGTCGGGCACGCGCGGGAAGGCGACCATCGTCGCCTACACCCAGTCCGACCTCGACCTATGGTCGGATTGCTGCGCGCGCGCGATCGCCGCCGCCGGCGGCGGGCCGGGCACCCTCGTGCACATCGCGTACGGCTACGGCCTCTTCACCGGCGGGCTCGGCTTCCACTACGGCGCCGAGCGCCTCGGCTGCACGGTCGTTCCCGCCTCGAGCGGGAACACGCCGCGGCAGGCGCAGCTCCTCGAGGACCTCGGGGCGGAGATCCTCTGCTGTACCCCGAGCTACGCGCTCGCGATCGCGGACCACGTCCAGGACGTCGGCCGGCTGAAGCTACGGGCGGGGCTCTTCGGCGCCGAGCCGTGGACTGAACGGCTGCGCGGCGCGATCGAGGAGGCGCTGAACATCTGCGCGATCGACGTCTACGGCCTGTCGGAGATCGTCGGCCCCGGCGTCGCCGCGGAGTGCCTCGAAGGCCTCGGCGGCGCCCACGTGAACGAGGATCACTTCCTCGTCGAGACGATCGATCCCGAATCGGGAGAAGCCGTCGGTCAAGGCGAGGTCGGGGAGCTCGTCTTCACGACGCTGACGAAAGAAGCGATGCCGCTGCTGCGCTATCGCACCGGCGATCTGGCGTCGGTCACTCGCGAGCCGTGTGCGTGCGGCCGGACGTTCGCGCGCATGTCACGGGTCAAGGGCCGGACGGACGACATGCTCGTCATCCGCGGCGTCAACGTTTTCCCGAGCGAGATCGAGCGCGTGCTACTCGGCGTGGACGGGCTCGAGCCGCATTACCAGCTCGTCGTCGAGCGACCCCGGCACCTCGACGAGCTGACGGTGCAGGTCGAAGGAGCGGTCGACGCGGCGCCGGTGCGCGAGCAGCTCGAGCGCGCGCTCGGGTTGAGCGCGCGCGTCGAGGTGGTGGATCCGGGATCGATCCCACGCAGCGAAGGCAAGGCGCTGCGTGTGCTCGACCGCCGCTGATCAGCCGGCGCTCGAGTCGGCCTGCCAGAGGTAGAACGCGTTTCCTTCCGTGTCCTTGCATGCGGAGAACCAGCCGTGCGTCGGCACCGGCGACTTGTCAGCCGCCTCGCCACGGAGCTCGCGCACCTTCGCGATCGACGCATCGATGTCGTCGGTGTCGAGGTAGACGTGCGGATGACCGGGCTCGCCCGGCTGCAACGCGACTCCAGCGGCGTCGCTGACCCGTGCCATCCGGTAGTCCATCTCCGGCATGCCGGGGCCGAAGCTCCACCCGAACACACCCTCCCAGAATCTCTGCGCGCGGTCCACGTCCGAGGCGGATATCTCGTAGTGGACGACTTCACCCTTGGCCATTGCGTAGTCTTCGCCTCCTATGTATCGCGTGATAGTCCTGTACGACGAAGTGCCCCCAAGTGATTCATACGCCGAGCACGTCGGGCTGTGCAAGCTCGTCCCCAACGGCGTCTTTCGTCACGGTCCGGTTACGGGATCGCCGATGGGCGAGCCGAAGCACGCGTACTACGCCGAGTGGGACTTCCCCGACAAGGCGGCGTTCGACGGCGCGGTGCGGAGCGACGAGTTCATGGCGACCGGCAAGGACGCGTACAAGCGCGGCTTCCCGGTGCCGAGCGTCATGTTCGCCGACGTGTCCTGAAGTCCGCGATTCCCTCGACGACATCGGGACCGGTCATGTCGAGGAACTCGAGGGCGAGCGACGCGTCGAACGCGGGCCCCGCTGCGCGCAGCCAGTTGTTGAGTGCGAGCTTCGTGTGCTGGATGGCGGGCTGCGAACCCGAGGCCAGGCGGCGCGCGATGTCGAGCGCGCGTTCCTCCAGTTCATCCGCAGCGACGCAGAGCGAGACAAGCCCGATGCGCTCTGCCTCGACCCCGTCCACCGGCTCGCACAGCAGCAGGTGGTACTTCGCCTTTGCGAGCCCGCACAGGAGCGGCCACACGATCACCGCATGGTCGCCGGCGGCGACGCCGAGCCGCGTGTGCCCGTCGACGATGCGCGCGGTCGGCGCCGCGATGCTGATATCGGCGAGGAGTGCGACCGCGAGACCGGCACCGACGGCCGGGCCGTCGATCGCCGCAACGATCGGCTTCCTGCAGTTGACGATGTTGTAGACGAGGTCGCGCGCCTCGTGGAACACGCGGAGGCGCGTCTCCCAGTCGCGCGCGATGTCCTCGACGAGATCGAGATCGCCGCCGGAGCTGAATGCGCCGTCGGCGCCGCGCACGAGGACGACGCGCGTGTCCGCATCCCGGTCGACCGTCTGCCAGATCGAGGACAGCTGCGCGTGCGCCTCGGCGCCGACCGCGTTCAGCTTCCCGGCCGTGCGGAGCGTGATGCGCAGAATCCAGTCTTCGGGACGGTCGACCTCGAGGCTCGTAAACTCGCCGTACACATGGAAGAGCCTAACGTCATCGTCGAGCGCGACGGCCGCGTCGGCATCGTGCTCATGAACCGCCCGAAGCAACTGAACGCGCTCGCGGGCGATTTGATGGAGGCCGTCGTCGATGCGCTCGGCGAGCTGGACGCCGATTCGGAGATCCGCGCGATCGTGCTCGGCGGCGGCGAGCGCGCGTTCGCCGCCGGAGCGGACATCGGCGAGCTCTCGGCTGCGACGCCTGTGACGCTGTATGAGAATCGCCGGCTCGACCGGTGGGACGCGATCCGCAAGGTGCGGACTCCGATCGTCGCGGCCGTCTCTGGCTTCTGCCTCGGCGGCGGCTGCGAGCTCGCGATGCTGTGCGACCTGATCGTCGCGTCGGAAACGGCGAAGTTCGGTCAGCCGGAGATCAACCTCGGCGTCCTGCCCGGCGCGGGCGGCACGCAGCGCTTGACGCGTGCGGTCGGCAAGGCGATCGCGATGGACATGATCCTCACCGGCCGGATGCTGTCGGCGCGCGAGGCGCTCGAGCACGGGCTCGTCGCACGCGTCGTCGCGAAGGAGGCGTGGCTCGACGAGGCGAAGCGCGTAGCCGGCGAGATCGCGGCGAAGGGCCCGATCGCCGTGCGGCTGGCGAAGGAGGCCGTCGACCAGTCCTTCGAGACGCCGCTCGCCGCCGGCGTCGAGCTCGAGCGGCGCTCGTTCTTCCTCGCGCGCGCGTCGGAAGACGCCGGCGAGGGCCTGAAGGCTTTTCTCGAGAAGCGGAAGCCGGACTTCACAGGGCGCTGATTCCGTCTTAGAGTCGGGACGGGGCATGGTTCGGGTCGGGGCGATAGCCGTCCTCGCGGCGGCGCTGTTCGCGTCCACGGGAGTGGCGCGTGCCGAGGCGCCTCCGGACGTTTTCTCGGGCGCCGGCGTCTTCGTCGACAACCCGCAGGACTTCCCGGACGCGGCAACCGTCGCCGGGTGGCTCCAGTCGGCGCACTTCACGTGGGTCGCGCTGCACATCGACGACGTCGGCACGCTCGACTGGACCGACCCGACGTGGATCCCGACGATGCGTGCGCACGGCATCCAGGTCGGGATCTGGGGCGTGGAGAGCCTCGACCCGATCGCGGGTGCGGCGATCGCCAACCTCGCGATCGACCTGTACGCACCCGATTTCTACATCGCCGATGCCGAGGAGCCCTACATGGGCAAGAAGAGGTCGACCGGCTGGGAGCGTTCCGAGCTGTTCGTGCGCGCGTTCCGCGCGATGCAGCCCACACTTCCGGCCGCGCTCGTCACGCTCGGCGCCGCGACGGCGCCGTACGTGCTGCCGATCGACTTTGCCGCGTGGCGCAACGCCGCGTTCGACCTTCTGCCGGAGGCGTATTTCAATCAGTACAAGGGCGACCGTCCCGATCTGACCGTCGCGCACGCGCAGCGGGCGGGCTGGCCGCTCAGCGCCGTTCACCCGGTCATCGGCGTCTACCACCACTATCCGGCCGCGAACTATGTGCCGTTGCTGCAGAACCTGGCGACACACGGCTTCTCTGTCTTCCTCGGCGACCAGATGAGCGCGGCGGACTTCAGCGCCCTGTCCGCGATTGCTGCGGCGACCGTCGCAGCGGGATAGATTCCGCCGATGGCCGAGGTCGAAGTCACGCGCGAGGGCGCGGTCCTGACGATCACGCTCAACCGGCCCGACGTCATGAACGCGTTCAACCGCGCGGTACACGCCGGGCTCCGCGACGCGTTGAAAGAGGCGCGCGATCCCGGGGTGCGTGCGGTCGTGATCACCGGCGCAGGCCGCGGATTCTGCGCGGGACAGGATCTCGGCGAGTTCACCGACATGCCGAACGTCGGCGACAGCCTGCGCGCGACATACCACCCGAACGTGCTCGCCATCCGCGCGCTCGAGAAGCCCGTGATCGCCGGCGTGAACGGTGCATGCGCCGGCGCGGGACTGTCGCTCGCGTGCGCATGCGACGTGCGCATCGCGTCGGACGCCGCCGTCTTCGTCCCCGGCTTCGTCGGCATCGGGCTCGTTCCCGATTCGGGTGGCACGTATTTCATCCACCGCCTGCTCGGCCCCGCGCGCGCGTTCGAGTGGATGGTGTCCAACCGTCGGCTGACCGCCGCCGAGGCGCACGCGTGGGGGCTGGTGTCCGAGGTGATCGAGGCCGACGCGTTCCCAGCGCGGACGGCCGAGCTCGCGGCCGCGTATGCGGCGATGCCGACGCGCGCGGTCGCGATGACGAAGCGCCTCTTCGACCACGCCGACAACGCGACTCTCGAGGATCAGCTGGAGATGGAGGCCCAACTGCAGGCTGCAGCGGTGCAGACGAGCGACTTCCGCGAGGGCGTCGCCGCGTTCGGCGAGAAGCGCCCGGCGTCGTTCAGCGGGAGCTGAGGAGGCCGAGCACTTCCCCATCCTCGGGGAAGCGGTGCTCGCGCTCCTTCGAGAAGACCGTCTTGCCGTCGGCGATCACGTCGTATTGGCTCTTCGCGCCCTCGCGGGCGGAGGCCTCGATTCCGTGCTCTCGAAGCTCGGCCGCGAGACTCGCGGCCCGTCGGTCGTAGCCGCTTCAGACGGGGCAGTACAGGATCTCGACGGTCACGGCTGGTGAGCCTATCTCCCCGAGCGGACTTCACAACATCTTTACGCGCATCGCGGTAGGCCCTCCCGTGACGGGGAACGGGTCCCTGCGAACCCGAGACCACAAGGGGGGTCATGGCAAGGAAAGCGATCGTTCTGATCGCCGCGATTGCGGCGATGACGGCGGCCGCGGGCACTGCTGCCGCGGCTGGGATCACCTCGTCGCTCTTTGGCGGCGCGACCCAGGAGAGCTCCGACGTGAAGCTCGTGTCCGACTTGACCGACACGAGTACAGCGAACGACTTCAGCGGGATCGCGTTCACCCTTCCGGCCGGCACGACGTTCGCCGACCTGAAGACGCTGAGCACCGAGTTCGACCCGATCGCGGGCGGTTGCGGCGGTGGCTCGCCGCGCTTCAGCATCACGTTGTCGAGTGGCAAGAACGTGTTCGTGTACTTCGGCCCGTCGCCGAACTTCACCGGTTGCTCGTTGAACACGTGGCAGTCGACGGGCAATCTCATCGGCAACAACGACATAGGCCGCTACGACACGTCGCAGGTCCAGGCAGGGACGCAGTCGAACACGTACGCGGGCGCGCTCGCGCTCGTCGGTACCCAGACCGTGACGCAGATCGACCTCGTCGCGGACTCGGGGTGGTTCTTCAACCCCAAGACGCAGACCGTGCTCGTTCGCAACGTCGACATCAACGGTCAGACGTTCGTGACGCCGTCGAACAACGGAGGCGGCAACCCCGGGAAGCGCTGCCGCGAAGAGCGTGACTCGGATGGCAACGACGCGTTCTCGCAGAAGTGGGGCACGAACCACAACCATCGGAACGCGTTCGGCAAGTGCGTGTCGTCGATGGCGCACGAGCACCATCACGGCCACGGTGGGAACGACCAGGGGCAGGACAACGACGACTAGATCGTCTTGAACTGCTCGAACGGCTGGCGGCAGCCGTTGCAGTAGCGGAGCGACCGGCACGGCGTCGGACCGAAGAGGTTCTCGAGCGTCGTGTCGGTCGAGCCGCAGTACGGGCAGCGGTGCACCTGCGCTTGGAGCTGCACGAGCCGCGGTGCCGGCGGCGCGAAGCCGGCGGCGCGCAGCTTCTCGCGCCCCGCCGCGGTGATCTTGTCCGTCGACCACGAGTCGTCGTTCACGACCTCGACGTTCGCACCGGGCACCTTGTCTTCGATCGCACGCTTCATGAACTCGAGCGCTGGGCAGCCGAGGAACGTCGGCGTGAACTCCACGTGGACGGCGTCGTTCGAGACATCGACCGAGCGGATGACGCCGAGTTCGACGAGCGAGATGATGGGAATCTCCGGATCGGGGATCTCCTCGAGCGCCGCCCAGACCTGCGCTTCCGTCACCATTGCGCGCCCGCCGGCGCGGATCGCCGCACCATCGTCATCTCGTCGTGCAGCGCGGCGAAGGAGTCGCCGAACGTGCCGCGCTCGACGGCTTCGACCTCCTCGAGCTTCACGCGCGAGCAGAGCTCCGCACGCTGCTCCGGCAGGACGACGCCGAGCGCGAACGGCCACAGCTCCGTCACCGCTTCGCGGAACCGCGGCTCGTCGCGCAGCCGCTCGTGCCACATCTCCGCGTGCATGCGGTGGTACGCCTCCTCGCGATTGATCTTCGCCGCGACCGGAACGTCGACCATCAACGCGGTGACGCGGATCTCGTCCGCGACCTCATACAGCCACCGGCGCGCGATCGTGTGCGCCCACTCGAGCAGATGGAGCTGGACGAGCGGCGCGCACCTGTACTCGTCCGGAGTGCGGTCAAACGCGAGCGCATCGGCATCGTCGGTGAGCAGCTCGTACACCGCGCGCGCGTGGCCGATTTCGTTCTGCGCGATGGACGAGAACGCGACGTCCTCTTCGAGCATCGGCGCGATGCCCGTCCATTCGCTGTCGCGCCAGCCGATGACGAGCTCGTCGTCAGCCAGTCCGAGCAGCAGCTCGTTCACGCGCCTCCTTCAACCGTGCCTTGATCGAATAGCCGTCGACGCGGCGGTATTTGAGGTCGAACTCGTCCGCCCAGCCCTCGACGTCGTGGATGGCGTCACGCGGAACGAGCCACAGCGCGTTCGACTCGCCGCGGCGGCCGTACTGCTCGCGCGCCCACGCCTCCGCGAACTCGGCGTCCGGCGCGACGACGGAGCCCGCGTGCTCGAACGCCTGGCCCTTCCGCTCCTGGCGAAAGACCTCGTAGATCATGCGGCGAGCACTGCGTCGCGCACCCACTGCTCCTGGTCGAGGAAGCGGCGACGGAACGCGAGCCGCTCCTCCGTCCTCGGCCCGTTCCCGGTGACCACGTGCTTCAGCTCGTCCCAGTCCGGCTCGCTGTACTCCCACACGCCTTCGTCGTTCCGGCGCAGATTCGGATCGGGCACTGTCAGCCCGAGCTCCCAGATCTGCGGGACGTATCCCTCGAGGAACTGCTGCCGCGCGTCCTCGTTCCCCTGCGACTTGATGCGCCAGACGTACATCGGGTCCTCGTCCTTCGGGATCGGGTTCCCGTGGAACTGCATGAGCGGGCCCCACCACCGGTTCAACGCCTCCTGCACGAGCTCGAACTGCTCCGGCGTACCGGTGACCATCGCGAGGATCACGTCGCGGCCGTGGAGGATGTGGAACGACTCCTCCCAACAGATTTTCTTCATGATCCGCGCGTACGGCGCGTACGAGCACTTGAGCAGCGCCTTCTGGCTGATGATCGCCGCCGCGTCGACGAGCCATGCGATGACACCGACGTCGCCCCACGTCTTCGTCGGGTAATGGAAGACGTTGTGGAACTTCGCCTTCCCGTCGACGAGATCGGTGAGGCAGCGCTCGCGCGGCTTGCCGAGGTCCTCGACGACGCGGTAGATGAGCTGCGCGTGCCCGACCTCGTCCTGCACCTTTGCCGTCAGCGCGAGCTTGCGCTGAAGCGTCGGCGCACGGAGGATCCACTCCCGCTCGGGCAGGACGCCCATCAGCTCGGAGTTGCCGTGCATCTCGATGAACTTCACGAGCTTGGCCCGGTAGTCGTCCGGCATCCAATCGCCGGTCTCGACCTGGCCCCCGCCCTGCACGTACTCGAGAAAGGCCTGCTCGTCGCGCATTTCCACCGCCCTTCCGAACGATCGTTAGCCTCCACAGTGTAAATGAGCGCACGCCGGAACGAGCTGACCAGGGCGGCGGCCCGCCTCTTCGCCGAGAAGGGCTACCACGGCACCTCCGTCGGCGACCTGGCCGAGGCGCTCGGCATGCAGAAGGGCTCGCTCTACTCCCACATCGAGTCCAAGGCCGATCTCCTCTGGGAGGTGGCGAGCGAGGGCGCCGCCGCCTTCCACGCCGCGCTCGACGGGGTTCCCGAGGACGGGCCGGTCCTCGACCGCATCCGGGACGCGCTGCGCGCGCACCTGCGGGTGGTCGCCGAGCAGCTCGACGTCGCCACCGTTTTCGTCCGCGAATGGCGGTACCTCGAGGGCGAGCGGCGCGAAGCCTTCGTGGCCGAGCGCCGCCGGTACGAGGAGCGGTTCCGGGCCCTCTTCCGCGAGGGGCGGGAGCTCGGCGAGCTCCGCACCGATCTGGACGACGGCACCGCCGCCCTCCTCGCCCTCTCCGCCGTGAACTGGGCCTATACCTGGCTTCGGCCCGGCTCCGACACCGACCCACTCGCCGATCGGTTTACCGCGCTGCTCGTGGACGGGATGCGCGGTTACAACACTCCGTAAATGGGAACGCCCAGGGCGAGATGCGACTTGCCCTCATCGTGGCCGCCGCACTTGCGCTCGCCGCACCCGCCTTCGCGGATCAGCCGGCACCGCCTCCGGGCCAGCCGCTCTCGCCGCCCGTCGTCCCGGGCGCAGGGCTCGCCGGGGTCGCGGGCGTGCGTTTCGCGAGGCTTCGCTACGTCCGCGCGTCCGGCGTCACCGCGAGCGGTGCGTTCCGCGTCGACTTCCGAGCGGGGCCAGGGAGCAAGATCGTCTTCGTGCGCCGCGGAGCGCCGGTGTTCCGGGCGTTTCGCTTCACGTCGATGCGCTGGACGAACAACTCGGTGTCGATGAAGGGCATCGGTTTCGCCTCAGGCTCACGGGTGCATTTCGCCGCGCTCGCGGTGGACGACGGTGCGCGCGACGTCTTCCGGATCTCGTGGCAGCACCGGGCCACGGTCGGCGGCGCGCTGTTGCGTGGCGCCGTCGTGATTCACTGACGGTCTGACCAAGGTCACCCTGATCGTCAATCCGTTCGCCACGCGCGTGACGCACGCGAAGCTCGCCGACGTGCAGGCGGAGCTCGAACGCAACACCGACCTGGCCGTCGTGCTCACCGAGCGCCCCGGCCACGCGACCGAGCTTGTGCGCGCGGCGATCGACGACGGCGTCGAGGCGATCGCCGTGTTCTCCGGCGACGGCGGCTTCAACGAAGCGCTCAACGGGCTCGAGCACGACGTGCCCATCGGCTTCCTGCCCGGTGGCGGCACGAGCGTGCTTTCCCGTTCCCTCGGCCTGCCGCACGATCCGGTAGCGGCCGCGCGTCGTCTCGCCGAGGCGATCCAGTCCGGCCACACCCGCCGAATCACGGTCGGCCGTGTGAACGGCCGCCGCTTCGCGTTCGGTGCGGGCGTCGGGCTCGACGCCGAGGCCGTCCGCCGCGTCGACCGCATGGGCCGCACCGACGAGGGGAAGCGCCCGGGCGACCTCGCCTTCGCGCTCGCGGTCGTCCGCTCGCTCGGCTCGCGCCGCGGCCACATGGAGCCCGCGCTCGAGGTGAAGGGCTACGGCCGCGCCGCGTTCGCGTTCGTCGCGAACGGCAGTCCGTACACGTACGTGAAGGGAGTGGGGCTACCGATCGCTCCCGACGCGCAGTTCGAGCTCGGCCTCGACCTCGTTGCGCCCGTGCGCGTCCGGCGGCGCTCGCTGGTCCCGTTCGCGTTCGAGATCCTCTCCGGCCACACCCGCGGGCGTCGGAACACGCTGTACGGGCACGACCTCGATCGCGTCGAGATCGTCTGCGACGAGCCGACCGCCTTGCACGCGGACGGCGAGGATCTCGGCGACGTCACGGAGGCCGTTTTCGAGGCGGAGCGCGGAGCCGTCTCGGTCTTCGTGTAGCAGCACTAAGCTGCCCGGAGATGGCACAGATCGCACACGGCGAGCCGGAGCTCCGCCGGGTCATCGACGAGGATCGCGAGCTCGACGGCGTCGGCGAGCAGGAGCTGCTCGACCTCTACCGATCGATGGTGCTCCTGCGCACGTACGACGAGCGCTCCCTCGTGTACCACCGGCAGGGACGCATCGGGACGTACGCGATCTTCTGGAATCACGAGGCGATGCAGGCTGGCTCGGTGTACGCGCTCGCCGACGAGGACTGGATCTTCCCGAGCTACCGCGAGTCGGCAATCGGGCTGCTGCGCGGGATGCCGCCCTCGACGGTGCTGAGCTGGTGGCGCGGACATCCGGCGGGCTGGTGGAACCCGGCCGACTACAACGTCGCGTCGATCTGCGTGCCGATTGCGACGCACGTGCCGCACGCTGCCGGCCTCGCGTGGGGGAAGAAGCTGAAGGGCGAGCGCGCGTGCGCGATCGCGTACTTCGGCGACGGCGCGACGAGCGAGGGCGCGTTCCACGAGGGCGCCAACTTCGCGGGGGTGATGCAAGCGCCGGCGATCCTCTTTTGCAACAACAACCAGTGGGCGATCTCGACGCCGCTCTCGGCGCAGACGCGCGCGGAGACGCTCGCCGACAAGGCAGTCGGCTACGGAATGCCGGGCGTGCGCGTCGACGGCGGCGACGTGCTCGCGGTGTACGAGGCGACGCGCGAAGCGGTCGAACGCGCGCGCAATGGTGAAGGCCCGACGTTCATCGAGGCGGTGTCGTATCGCGCCGCTCCGCATGCGACGGCGGACGATCCGCGCGCGTACATCGACCTCGAGCGCGTCGAGCAGGAGAAGAAGAACGAGTGCCTCGGCCGCTACGAGCGCTACCTGCGCAAGCTCGGCGTCCTCGGCGACGACCTCGAGGCGGAGGTCAAGGCCGAGGCGGCCGATGCGATGCGGCTTGGGATCGCGGCCGCGGAAGCGGAGCCGGAGCCGGATCCCGAGCTTCTGTTCAAGCATGCGTACGTCGTCCCGCCGCCCAACATGAGGGACGGCTGGGAGTGACCGAGCGGCTGCTCGTCGAGGCGGTGAACGACGCGCTGCACGTGGAGCTCGCGCGCGACGACTCCGTGATGGTGATGGGCGAGGATGTCGGCCGCGCCGGCGGCGTCTTCCGTGCGACCGCGGGCTTGCGCGACCGCTTCGGCGAGAACCGGTGCGTGGACACGCCGCTGGCTGAGGCGGGGATCCTCGGCGCCGCGGTCGGACTGTGCATGGCAGGGTGGAAGCCCGTGTGCGAGATGCAGTACGACGCGTTCTCGTATCCATGTCTCGACCAGCTGATCACGCACGTCGGTCGCTACCGGTGGCGCACCGGTGGGAAGATGGAGTTTCCCATCACCGTGCGCATGCCGTACGGCGGCGGCGTGCGCGCGCCCGAGTTGCACGACGACTCGCCGGAGACGTACTACGTGCATACGCCCGGCATCAAGGTCGCGATCCCGTCGACGCCGGCGGATGCAAAGGGACTGCTCGCGGCCGCAATCCGCGATCCCGATCCGGTGGTGATCCTCGAGCCGAAGCTGATCTACCGCACCGAGCGCGGCGAGGTGCCCGACGGCGAGCATGTCGTCCCGCTCGGCAAGGCCCGCATCGCGCGCGAAGGCTCGGACGTCACGCTCGTCGCCTACGGGGCGATGGTGCCGGTCTGCCTGAACGCCGCGGACGAACTGGCAGACGAGGCCTCGTGCGAGGTGCTCGACATCCGTTCGCTGCGCCCGCTCGACGAGGACGCGCTGCTCGCTTCGGCGGCGAAGACGGGACGCGTCGTCATCGTGCAGGAGGCGCCGCGCACCGTCGGCTTCGGCGCCGAGCTCGCGGCCATCCTCGCGGAGAAGGCAATGCTCGACCTGCGCGGCCCGGTCATCCGCGTAACGGGTTTCGACGTCCCGTACCCGTACTGGAAGATCGAGGACGCGTACATGCCGTCGGTGGAGCGGATCTCGAGTGCAGTCCGGCGACTCCTCCAGTTCTGAGCGTCTCCGTATCTGGCTTGAACCTGGTGAATCCGGGTTCTGGTTGCGCAACGCCGCGACGGGCGAGGCACTCTCGCATCGCGACCCGCGGATTCTCGTCGTGAAGGCCGCCGGCGCCTCGTACCGGTCGGAGGGCCTCCAGGACGACGCGTTCGCGCCGGGTCGTCGGCTTGCCCTCGTCCCCGAGCCCGACAACAAGCACGATCCGGACGCAGTCGCGATCTGGGACGCAGACCGGCGCGTGCAGGCGGGCTACGTCCCGGCGACGTTCGCCCCGGAGCTGCGAGGCGACGAGCAGGCCGTCTCGCTGTGGGAGTTCCGCAACGACGACGGCCGGCGCGTCGGCCTGCGCGTGCTCATCGCGCCGCCGGACGCCTGGATCCAGGAGCCGCGTTCGTGAAGGGCTTCTTCTCGCGCGACTACGAGGCGGTTGAATCCGTCGACCCCGGCGGCGCGGTGTCGTTCCACGCGTACAACGCGCGCTGGGAGTGGGATGCGCCGGACGACATCCGCGAAAAGCCCGAGGGCGGCGGGCACGCGCTCGCCGGTCCCTTCGAGGTGCGCGGCGCCCGGGCGGGACAGACGCTCGTCGTGCGGATCGACGAGGTGGCGCCGCGGCCCTGGGGCTCGACGTGGGCGCACGGCGACCGCTTCGACTGGACGCTCGACGGCGAGACGTGGCGGTGCGGAGCGCACGCGGTCGAGGCTGCGCCGTTCCTCGGGGTGATCGGGATGCCACCGCCCGAGCCGGGTGAGCATTCGACCGGACCGCCGCGTACGTGGGGCGGCAACATCGACTGCAAGGAGCTCGTCCCCGGCACGACGCTCTATCTCCCGATACCGATTGACGGCGCTCTCCTCCTCGCAGGTGACTGCCACGGCGCGCAGGGCGACGGCGAGGTGTCGGGCACGGCGATCGAGGCCCCGCTCGAGCGCGGGACGCTGACACTCGAGCTGAGCGACCTCGAGCTGCGCTCGCCGATCGCGCGTATCGACGGCGCGTGGCTAGCGTTCGGGTTCGACGAGGACCTCGATCTCGCCGCGGAACACGCGATGGCGACGATGCTCGACCTGATGGAGCGCGAGCTCGGGCTCGACCGCACGCACGCGCTTGCGCTCTCGAGCGTCGTGGTCGACCTCCACGTCACGCAGATCGTGAACGTCGCGAAGGGCGTCCACGCAGTGCTTCGCGACGACGCGCTTCGGCGCTAGCGCGCGTCTACGACCGACGAGGCTTGCGGGCGGGAGTGGGCGTCGGCGTCGCCTGGGCCTGCTTGAGATTCGTCGGGCCGGACGGCACGAACGCCGGCGTCGGTGTGCCGATGTTCCCGGCTTCGTCGAGCGCCACGATGGCGAACGCGCGCTTGTCGTTGTTCTGCAGGCGGATGCGC
>DATBQM010000072.1:0-1541 GCA_036560805.1 Gaiellaceae bacterium
CACGTACAAGCTCATCGTTCCGTCGCAAGTGGCGGCGACGCTCACCGGGCCCGGTGGGGCGCAGCTGACGCTCGCCCAGGACGCCGAGCAGCCCGGCCTGCACACCGTGACGTGGAACGGGCAGCCGAGCACCGAGGGCCAATGGAAGTTCGTCGTCTCCGGCACGGATAGCGGCGGTCACACGACGAGCGCCGAGCGCGATGTGCTGCTCGACAACACGCTCGGGACCCTGCAGGTCTCGCCGACGGACGGCCACCTGGCAGCGGGCGCGACCGCGGTCACCGCGGCGTTCCAGCTCGCCCATCCCGCGTCGGTGATCGCGACGATCGAGACGCGCACGGGCATCGTCCTCGCGACGCTCGTGAACAAGAGGCTCCAGCCCGGCCCGCAGTCGCTGCCGTGGAACGGGAGGCTGTGGACCGGCTCGCTCGCGTTCACAGGCGCCTACCAGGTGCACGTCGTCGCGACGAACTCGATCGGCGCCGTGTCGCTCGTCGCGCCGTTCGTGGCGCGTCGCTAGTACCATCGCGCCGCGTGCTCGCTAGCGTCTCCTCGAGCTTCACCTCGCAGGTCGCGTCCCACGGCGCGTACGCAGTCTTCGGTCTGATGGCGATCGACGCGGTGTTTCCCGCGTTCAGCGAGCTCGTCATGCTGTACGCCGGCGCGGTCGGCGCGGGTGCGTTTGCGTCCGCCCATCACGTCTCTCTCTTCGGTGCGAAGATCGGCTTCGGCGTCGGCGCGTTCATCGCGATGGCGCTTGCCGGCACGGTCGGCTACCTCGTCGGCGCCATGATCGGCTATGCGATCGGCCGCATCGGCGGCCGCGTCCTGCTCGAGGAGCACGGAAGCTTGTTCCACGTCACGCCGGAGCGACTCGACCGGGCCGAACGCTGGTTCGCGCGCTGGGGCAACTGGGGCGTGCTCATCGGCCGCGTCACGCCGGTTATCCGGTCGTTCGTCTCGTACCCGGCCGGTGCGCTCGAGATGCCGCTCGGCCCGTACACCGTCCTCACTGCGATCGGCTCGGCCGTCTGGGCCTTCGCCATTGCCGGCATCGGCTACGGCCTCGGCGCGAGCTATCACCGGTTCGACCACGGCTTCAAGTACGCCGAGTACGCCGTCCTTGCAGGCGTCCTAGCCGCGGCGGCGTACTTGATCTATCGCTGGGCTACCCTAAGGCGACGCCGTGTCTCAGATACCGCTGATTGACGTCAAGGCGCAGTACGCGCCGTTGATCCCGGAGCTCGAGGCCCGCTTCCGCGAGATCCTCGACGGCGGGCAGTTCATCCGTGGGTCGCATTTCTGGGCGTTCCAGGAGGAGTCGGCCGCGTTCCTCGGCGTCTCGAAGACGGTCGGGGTCGCGAACGGCACGGACGCGATCGTGATCGTGCTCGACGCGATGGAGATCGGCCCCGGCGACGAGGTCATCTGCCCGGCGTTCACGTTCTACGCGACCGCCGAGTCGATCGCGCGCCGCGGTGCGACGCCCGTCTTCGCCGACATCGACCCGGCGACGATGAACGTCGACGTCGACGACGTCG
>DATBQM010000073.1:0-9889 GCA_036560805.1 Gaiellaceae bacterium
CGACGTCGACCCCGGCCAGATCGAGGATCTCCAGTGGGGCTGCGTCACCCAGATCGACGAGCAGGCCTGGAATATCGGCCGCAACGTCGCGCTCACCGCGGGTTGGCCGGTCTCGGTCTGCGGCACCACCGTCGACCGGCAGTGCGGCTCCTCGATGCAGACGAACTTCAACGCCGCAGCGGCGGTGTGGTCGGGTCAGCTCGATCTCGTCATCTCCGGCGGCGTCGAGATGATGTCCCGCGTCCCGATGGGGTCGAATCGCGGCTCGATGTCCGATCTCGTCACCGATCGCTTCGACATCGTGATGCAGGGCATCTCAGCGGAGGAGATTGCGAAGCAATGGCACCTCTCCCGCGAGGCGCTCGATCAATACTCCTACGAGTCGCACGCGCGCGCCGCGCGCGCTCGCGACGAGGGCCGGTTCGAGAAGGAGATCATCCCGATCGAGCTCGACCTGCCCTCGCCGGACTCCGGCTCGACGCTCGTCCGCACGCGCTTCGCCGTCGACGAGGCCGTTCGGCGCGAGACGACGGTCGAGAAGATGGCGTCCCTGCAGCCGGCGTTCGTCCCCGACGGCAAGGTCACCGCGGGCAATTCGAGCCAGATCGTCGACGGCTCGGCGGCGGTACTCGTCGCGTCGGAGGAGAAGGCGTCCGCGCTCGGCCTCGAGCCGCGCGCGCGTTTCCTCGGGTTCGGCATCGCCGGCGTCGATCCGCACCTGATGCTCCACGGCAACCCGCAGGCGTGCGATCGGGCGCTCGCGAAGGCCGGGCTGACGTGGGACGACATGGAGGTCATCGAGGTGAACGAGGCGTTCGCGTCGGTCGTCCTCCAGTTCCTCGCCGACACGGATCTCGGTGAGCGGTGGGAGGCCGGCGACGTGAATCCGAACGGCGGCGGCATCTCGCTCGGGCATCCGCTCGGCGCCACCGGCGCACGGATCACGGCGACGCTCGTGTCGGAGCTCGAGCGCCGCAACGCCCGCTACGGCATCGCCGCCATGTGCATCGGCTTCGGCCAGGCGATCGCCGGCGTCGTGGAACGCCTGTAGAGACTCGGGCGCACCGAGCGCTCGTCGCCGGCTTCGTCGTGCTCGGCGCGATCGACGGCGTGTGGGTCGCGCGCCTCCCTGCCCTGAAGCACAAGCTGTCGCTCGACAGCGGCCGGCTCGGCATCGTCATCTTCGCCGTGTCGGCGGTGGCGACGCTGTCGCTGCCGTTCGCGGGTTGGCTCGCCTCCCGACGGGGGAGCCGCGGCCCCGCCGGCGCCGGGCTCGTGCTTGCTTCGGGTGCGCTGGCGGCCGCGGCATTCGTGCCGTCGTTCGCTCCGATGCTCGTCGTTGCATGCGGGCTCGGCTCGGGGACCGGCGTTGCGGACGTCGCGATGAACGCGCACGGCGTCGAGCTCGAACGCCGCACCGGCCGTCACCTGCTCTCGCCGCTGCACGCCGCGTGGAGCTTTGGACTCCTCGGCGGTTCAGCTGTCACCGCCGTGTCGGCGGCAACCGGCGTCGGGCTCAGGGCGGAGCTCCCCGCGGTCGCCGCCGCTCTCGTCGTGATCACGCTCCTCGCGGTACCTCGGCTGCTTCCAGGCACCGCCGCGGACGTCGACACCGCCCACTTTGCACTGCCGCGCGGTGCGCTCGCGCTTCCCGCCGTGTTGATGTTCTGCGCCTTCTTCGTCGAGTCGGCGGCGATGAGCTGGAGCGCGGTTTTCCTCAGCGGACCGGTGGGGGCGAGCGCGGCGGTCGCAGCCGGCGCAGTCGTGGCGTATGCCGCCGCGATGGGCGCGGCGCGGCTTTTCGGCGACCGGCTGCTCCTGCGCTGGGGCTTCGGCGGGCTCGCGCGCCGCAGCGGCGCGGTCACGTGCGTCGGGACGCTGCTCGCGATTCTGACGCGATCGACTGTGCCCGCCCTCATCGGGTTCGCGCTCGTCGGCGTTGGCTGCGCGGCGATTGTCCCCGCCCTGTTCCGGATCGGCGCGTCCATGCCGGGCATCTCGCAAGGCGCCGGCGTCGCGGCCGTCGCGACCGCGGGCTACACCGGCGGGCTCGTGAACGGGCCGGTCATCGGGTTCCTCGCGCGCGGCATCGGGTTGAGCGCAGCACTCGGGCTGCTCGTCGTGGCCGGTGCCGTCATCGTCCTGCTCGGTCCGCGTCTAGGGTCTCGCGCATGAAAGTCGGAGTCGTGGGTCTCGGGGCGATGGGCGCGGGCATCGCGCAGCTCTGCGTCGAGGCGGGCATCGACACGGTCGGACGCGAGGTGAGCGCCGACCTCGGCGACCGCGCGCGCGAGCGCATCTCTCACTTCCTCACGCGGAAGGTGGAGAAGGGGCAGATCGAGTCGTTCGACATCGAGCGCTTCTCGCTCACCATCGACCTGAGCGACCTCGCGGACTGCGACGTCGTCATCGAGGCGATCGTCGAGGAGCTCGCGCCGAAGCAGGAGCTCTTCGCCGAGCTCGAGCGCGTCTGCCGCCCCGACTCGGTGCTCGCGACGAACACGTCGGCGCTCTCGGTCACCGAGATCGCCTCAGCGACGTCGTCGCCGCAGCGCGTCGTCGGCATGCACTTCTTCAACCCGGCTCCGCTGATGCCGCTCGTCGAGATCGTGCGCGCACAGCTCACGTCGGACGAGGCGTTCGACGCCGCCTACGCGCTCGGCGAGAAGCTGGGAAAGCATCCGATTCGCTGCAACGACACGCCCGGCTTCGTCGTCAATCGGGTCCTCATCCCGCTGCTCAACGACTGCGTGCGCGTGCTCGACGAGGCACGCGTCAGCGTCGAGGACCTCGACGCGGGCATGAAGCACGGCACCGGCTGGCCGATGGGGCCGTGCGAGCTGCTCGACCTCGTCGGCATAGACGTGCACGTGCATGCGAGCGAGGCGTTGTACGACAAGCTGCGCGAGCCGCGGATGGCGGCTCCGCCGCGTCTCGTCGCAATGGCGAACGCGGGTCTCCTCGGCCGCAAGAGCGGGCGCGGCTTCTATACGTACTAGGGCCGCCGCCTAACAGAACCTTTACGGACCGCACAAAGGCGGAAAATCGCAACGGGGGATACTCTGATCGTAATGCGGCGCCTCGCCATCTTCTGCCTGCCCCTGATCGCCCTCGTGGCGCCTGCGGCGGCGCTCGCCATCGGAGACATGAAGACGACCGACGGTACGCTCGTCGTCCAGAACGCAAGCGCACCGCGCTCGGTAGCCGTCGTCACTCTCGTCATCGTCGGCGGAACCGCGCTCGGCCACGTCTCGACCGGCTCTCCGGACCAGTTCGACAAGGTCGTGATCCAGGACTTCAACAATCCTCCCGGGGACATCGGCGCGAGCATCACGAACAACGCGCCGGGCCTGACGCGCACGTCGCTCTCCGACAACAAGACCAGCTTCGTCGGCAGCGATTTCCGTTTCCGTGCAGCGAACGGCACGTACAAGATCTGGATCTATGGCGCGGGGGTGAACGTCTTCGCGGTCGGTCGCGGTACGGTCGTTCTCCAGGGCCAATCCGACCCGGGCGTCCCGGACGGCCGGTATTCGCGTGACGGCGGCGATTGGCATCCGCTTCCCGCCGTACCGAGCGACCTGCTCCATTTCGGTTCGAGCGGGTAGCGTCGCCGACATGGCCACGAAGCCGCAGACGGTGCTCGTCGTCGAGGACGAAGCGTCGATCGCGTCGTTCGTCGCCGCTTACCTGAAGAACGCGGGCTTCACGGTCCGCACGACCGCGAGCGGCAACGAGGCGCTGCGGCTCGTCGAGTCGGAGAAGCCGTCGCTCGTCGTCCTCGATCTGATGCTCCCCGACCTCGACGGCGTCGAGGTGTGCAAGCGCATCCGCCAGCACAGCGATCTTCCCGTGCTGATGCTGACCGCGCGCGACGAGGACGTGGACAAGATCATCGGCCTCGAGGTCGGCGCCGACGACTACATGACGAAGCCGTTCAACCCGCGCGAGCTCGTCGCCCGCGTCCGCGCGATCCTGCGCCGCTCGACGGCACATGGCACGGACCGGGAGAGCGCCGTCATCCATCACGGAGACCTCTCCGTCGACGCGGGCCGGCGCGAGGCCAAGGTGGGCGATCAGGAGATCCAGCTCGCGCCGAAGGAGTTCGACCTCCTCTGGGAGCTGCTCGACCATCGCGGGCTCGTGCTCACGCGCGACCAGCTGCTCGAGCGGGTGTGGGGCTACACGTTCGCCGGCGACACGCGCACGGTCGACGTGCACGTGCGGCAGCTGCGACGCAAGCTTGGCGACGCGTCGCCGATCGTGACGGTGTGGGGCGTCGGGTACAAGGTGAGCCCCGCGCCCACGCGCGAGAACTCCGCCGCCTAGCGGAGTAGGTTGGGGCCGTGCTCGGGTCCCTGCGCTTCCGGCTTCCGCTGCTCTTCCTCGCAGGCGTGGTCCTCGCGGGAGTGGTCGCGACCGTCATCTCCATCCGCTTCTTCCAGAGCTACACGCGGACGCACGCCATTCACGAGCTTCGCTCGGAGTCGATCGGGATCGTCTCGCTGTACGCGAGTCAGGCCGGCCAGCAGGAGGTGCCGATCAAGACGCTCCGGAAGGCGATCGGAGGCGACCGGATCTTCTTCGTCCCGGTCGTTCCGGGCGCGTCGCTCTTCGCCGGACCGCTGCCGCATCTCCCCGTCGGCACGCTGACGAAGAGCCAGCTCGAATCGGCGAAGCCGACGACGCTCAACCTGCACACCGGCGGTGCGAGCTATCTCGCCGTCGCCGAGCCGGTGGCGATCGGGAAGCAGGTGCTCGGCGCCCTCGTCGTCGCGAAGCCTGCGTCGCAGCTGCGGAACAGCTGGATCGTGCTGCTCGAGCGGCTCGCGATCGCCTTCGGCGGCGGTGTCCTGGTCGCCGGCCTCGTCGGTGTGTATCTCACTCGACGCATCGCGCGACCGCTCATGTCGCTCTCGGGTGCCGCGGACGAGATCGCGGCCGGCCACTACGACGTCGACGTGCCGCAGCCGCGTGGCCACGACGAGATCGCGCAGCTGTCGGCGCGCTTCTCCGACATGGCGGCCAAGCTGCTCGAGGCAGAGCAGCTGTCGCGCAACTTCCTCATGTCCGTCTCGCACGAGCTGCGTACCCCGCTGACTGCGATCCGCGGCCACGCGTCCGCGCTGCGCGAGGGCGTCATCGAGGATCCGGAGGCGTACAGCTCGTCGCTCGCCGTGATCGAGGAGGAGGCGATGCGCCTCGAGCGGCTCGTCGGCGACGTCCTCGACCTCGCGAAGCTCGACGCGCACCGGTTCACCGTCCTCGAAGAGGAAGTGGACATGCGCGACCTGTGCGAGCGCGCGTACGCGGCCTTCGGCGAGGTCGCGCGCCAGCGCGCGATCGACTACCGCCGGGAGTTCGACGCGAGCCCGGTCATCGTCACCGACGGCGACCGCGTGCTCCAGATCATCTCCAACCTGCTCTCGAACGCGTTCCGCTGGACACCCGAAGGAGGCCGCGTCGCATTGGCCCTCGGGGACGACAACGGCGCCGTGTCGGTGGTCGTGTCCGACTCCGGGCCGGGCATCTCGCCGGAGGAGCGCGAGCGCATCTTCCGGCCGTTCTGGTCGCGCGACGGCGGAGGCACCGGGCTCGGGCTCGCGATCGCGCGCGAACTCGCGGTTGCGCTCGGCGGGCGCATCGACCTGCGCAGTGAGCCCGGGCTCGGCGCCCGCTTCGAGCTTCTGCTGCCGAACCGCTAGGAGGCCTGCTGGTCGGGCCGCTCGATGCGGTACACGACCGCGCTGTTGCCGGAGCGCGGCTCGAGAGCCGCTTCGATGCGCTCGAGCCGTTCGTTCGCGCTGCGCCAGCCGGAGGCGACGAGGTCGACGAGCAGTGCGAGGTCGTCGACGCGCGCATTCCGTTCGGCGAGGAGGTCGGTCTCGAGCCGCTCCATCCGCCGCAGCATCTGGTTCATGAGCCCGCGGACCTCGGCGAGGTGCCGGGCGCTCGGCCGGAAGTGCTCCTTGAGGCCTTCCTGGATCGCGCCCGGGAGGCCGACCTGCATGACCGCCGTCGTCGCCGCGAGCGACTCGACCTGCACGCGCGCCCGTTCGAGCACCGCCTCGAGGGCCGCGGGCTCGGCACGGGACGCACGCGCTCCGGCGATCCGTTCGAGCGCGCGCTGCACGGCTGCGTCGTCCATCCCGCGCGACGTTACCGTGGCCGTCGGATGGATCTTTCCGAGCTCGACTACGCCCTTCCGCCCGAGCTGGTCGCGCAGCATCCACCCGCGCGCCGCGACGAGTCGCGCCTGCTCGTGTACGAGCGGGGAAGCGGCGCCGTCCGGGACCGGCGCGTCTCCGACCTGCCCGAAGAGCTCGGCGGAGAGCTCGTCGTCGTCAACGACACGCGCGTCGTCCCCGCGCGAATCCCAATCGAGAAGCCGCGCGGCGAGGTGCTCCTCGTCGAGCGCCTCGACGGCGACCTGTGGGAAGGGCTGGCCAGGCCGACACGGCGACTGAAGGCGGGTCGCACATACGGGCCCGTCGAGCTCGTCGAGCACCTGGGCGAGGGCCGCTGGCTCCTGCGGCTCGCCGGAGAGCCGGCGGGAGAGACACCGCTGCCGCCGTACATCACCGAGCCGCTGCACGATCCCGAGCGGTACCAGACCGTCTACGCGCGCGAGCCGGGATCCGCGGCGGCGCCGACGGCCGGGCTGCACTTCACATCCGAGCTGCTCGACAGGCTCGACGTCGAGCGCGTCACGTTGCACGTCGGCCTCGACACGTTTCGGCCCGTCGCCGAGGAGCAGCTCGAGGAGCACCGCATGCACGGCGAGCGCTATTCCGTGGAGCCCGGTGCGTGGGAACGCATCCGTTCGTCCGGCCGCGTGCTCGCCATCGGCACGACCACGGTCCGCGTGCTCGAGACGCTCGCCCGCGGCGGGGAGCTCGCCGGCCGCACCGAGTTGTTCATCACGCCGGGCTTCGACTTCCGCCGCACGGACGCGCTCCTGACGAACTTCCACCTTCCGCGTTCGACACTGCTCGCGCTCGTCATGGCGTTCGCCGGCGTCGAGGAGACCCGTCGGCTCTACGCCCACGCGATCGGGGAGCGCTACCGCTTCTACTCCTTCGGCGATGCGATGCTGATTCTGTGAGCCCATTCGCGGTGACGGCGACCGACGGCCTCGCGCGCGCAGGTGTGCTGCACACGGCGCACGGCGACGTGCCGACGCCGGCGTTCATGCCCGTCGGCACGAAAGCGACCGTGAAGACCGTCGATCCGGACGAGCTGCGCGCGCTCGGTACGCGCATCCTCCTCGGCAACACGTACCACCTGCACTTCCGCCCCGGCGAGGACGTCGTCGCCGAGCTCGGCGGCCTGCACGCCTTCATGGGCTGGGACGGCCCGATCCTCACCGACTCGGGCGGCTTCCAGGTGTTCTCACTGCGCGACACGCTGCTCGCGGCGGACGACGACGGCGTGACGTTCCGCTCGGTGTACGACGGCAGCGCGGAGCGCTTCACGCCGGAGCTCGCCGCGCGCATCCAGGCGGATCTCGGCTCCGACGTCGCGATGTGCCTCGACATCTGCGCGCCGCCCGGCGTGCCGCGCGCCGACCTCGAGCTCGCCGTGCGGCGAACGACGCTGTGGGCGGAGCGGCAGCGCGACCTGCCGCGCGCCGACGGCCAGCTCCGGTTTGCGATCACGCAGGGCGGCCTCGATCGAGATCTGCGCGCGCGCTCGTCGGAGGCGCTCGCCGCGCTCGACTTCGACGGCTACGCGATCGGCGGCCTCTCGGTGGGGGAAGAGCGCGAACCGATGTTCGAGGCGACGACTCACGCCGCCGCCGCGCTTCCGCCGGACAAGCCGCGCTACTTCATGGGCATCGGGGACCCCGAGGGCGTGATCGAGGTGATCGCACGCGGTGTCGACATGTTCGACTGCGTACTCCCGACGCGCACGGCGCGCACCGGCAGCGCCCTGACGTGGGAGGGCCGGCTGAACATGCGCAACGCCCGGTTTGCCCGCGACCCGCGGCCGCTGGACGCGAGCTGCGGCTGCCCGGCGTGCACGAGGTTCTCGCGCGCGTACGTGCGGCATCTCGTCAACCAGGACGAGATCCTCGGTTTGCGGCTCCTCAGCCTGCATAATCTCCGCTTCTTGCTCGATCTCGTCGCCGCCGCGCGGGAGGCGATCGAGCGCGACGGCTTCGCCTCGTGGAGCGCGGACGCGCTCGCCCGGCTCGCACGGCCTACCGAAAAGGAACCCCAATGAGCGGCCCCGGCTTCCTCCTGATCATCGTCGCCTTCGCCTTCCTCTACTTCGTCCTCATTCGGCCGCAGAAGAAGCGGCAGCTCCAGTCCCGTCAGATGCTCGACACCATCAAGGTCGGGGACGAGGTCGTCACGGCAGCCGGCATCTACGGCCGGGTCGCGGAGCTCGTGGACGACGACATCATGGTGGACATCGCCCCGAACGTGCGGGTGAAGGTTGCGCGGCGCGCGATCGGGGCCGTCATCCCGCCCGCCGCGGAGCTCGAGGAGCCGGAGCAGCAGCAGGAGGAGCCCCCGGCTGCGGATAACGGCCGGTAACCTGGGACTTCGCGCGTGAGTGAACGCCGCAAGTACCTAGCCCTCATGGGGGCGATCATGGCCGCCGTCATCGGCGCGGTCCTGCTCGCCACGCCGGGCTCGCCGATCCACCGGAAGCCCATCCTCGGCCTCGACCTCCAGGGCGGCCTCGAAGTCGTGCTCAAGGCTGTCCCGCTGAAGGGCCAGCAGGTGACGCCGAGCGGGATGAGCGTCGCGCAGTCGATCATCCAGAGCCGCGTCAACAAGCTCGGCCTCTCGTCGCCGGACGTCCGCAAGCAGGGATCGAACCAGCTCGTCGTCCAGCTCGCCGGCGTGCACAACGCCGCGCAGGCGGCCGCGCTGCTCGGCAAGACCGCGCAGCTGATGATGTTCGACTTCGAGGCCGACCTCACCGGGCCGTCGACGAACGCGCAGGGACAGCCCGTCGCGACGCCGTCGCTCTACGACCTCCTCACCCAGGTGCAGACGCAGGCGAAGAAGGGCAGCCCGGAGGCGTACTACCTCTTCCGGAACAAGGCCGTCCCCGCTAAGACGAAGAACGGCACGCCGACGGTGACGCACTCGCTGCTCCAGGGGCCGCAGTCGACGGTGAAGGAGCTGCTCGCGCCCTACCGCGGGAAGGTCCCGCCCGACGGCCAGATCATGAAGGTGCCCGCGCACCAGCTCGTCGTCTCCTGCCCGGTCGCGAACGGCTGCATCGGCGCCACGGTGTCTGCCCAGACGTACTACTACCTCTTCAAGTACGACCCGACCGCGCCGAACGGCCCGCCGGAGCTCACCGGTCGTGACCTGACGCAGTCCGGGACGCGCGCCGATTTCAACCCGACGACCGGGGCGCCGATCGTGCTCCTCGGGTTCACGAGCCACGGCGCACACGAGTTCCAACAGATCACGAAGGCCGAGTACCAGCGCGGCAAGATCGCTGCGACGATCGGAGGCCAGCCGGGCACGCTGCTAGCGCAGTACGAGCAGCACAACGCGATCGTGCTCGACGGTGTGCTGCAGTCGACGCCGTACATCGACTACACGCAGTCCTCGCTCCAGGACGGGATCAGCGGCGGCGCCGAGATCGATATGGGAGCCGGCGGCCAGAAGGCGGCGCAGGACCTCGCGCTCGTGCTGCAGACCGGTGCGCTGCCATACAACTTCCAGCAGATCGAGCGCACCGACGTCTCGTCGACGCTCGGCAAGGACTCGCTGACGCAGGCCTGGCATGCCGCGCTCGTCGGCCTGATCGTCGTCGCGATCTTCCTGCTCGTGCTGTACCGGTTCCTCGGCCTCGTCGCCGTGTTCGGCCTGGCCATTTATGCGGCGCTCTACTACGCGGCGATCCTCCTCTTCAACGT
>DATBQM010000074.1:0-10783 GCA_036560805.1 Gaiellaceae bacterium
CGGTGACGTGGACGCGGCGGTTCTGGACGTGCTGATGCCCGGCGTGAGCGGCGACGCGATCGCGGAGCGGCTACGGCGGACGAATCCGGAGCTCCCGGTGCTGCTCATGACGGGCGACTACGGCGAGCAGTTCGTCGTCGACGTCGGCGCGCCCGTCCTGCGCAAGCCGTTCCCGCCCGAGGAGCTCGTCCGCGCGGTGCGCGAGCTCCAGCCGGGCGCCTAGCTAGTCTGTTTTCTGTGCTGACAACGGATCAGAAAGGCGTCGTCGCAGAGATGTCGATTGCGCACGAGGCGTTCAAGCTCGGCATCGGCGTCTTGAAGCATAGACGGGCGCACGAGGGCTTGAGACGGAGCGTCTACAAGGTGTCCGAGATCGACGCGTTCGCATTGCACTGCCCGGACCTCGACCGCTGCTACCTCGTTCCAATTGCCGAATTGGACGGGCGGCACTGTCTGCATCTCCGTCTCAGTCCGACGCGGAACAACCAGGCAAGCGGCATCCGCTGGGCTCGCGACTACGAGTTCGCGGCTAAACTTGGGGCCGTCCTGGGCCCATAGCTCAGCTGGGAGAGCGTCCGGATGGCATCCGGAAGGTCGCCGGTTCGATCCCGGCTGGGTCCACTAGCTCTCGCCGTCGTGCGGGATGAGCACCTGATCGAGCTCCACGTCCGAAGCGTTCCAGACGAGCTCTTCGCAAGCCGCGTCTTCGCATACGCTGAGCTTCCGCTCGGCCGGCTCGTCCTGACCGTCCGTCTCCCCGGCATCGTCGGCCCGCTGCCTCGCGATCGGCATGAGGGGTTCTAGCCCTCACACGTGCAGTGAAACGCACATCCGTTTTCGGCTTGCGCGGAGGCCGCGTACCTGTTCATGCTGACAACGGATGCCCGGACGCGCCCCGACCCCCGACCTCCTGCACGAGGCGCTGCTCGGCGAAGCCGCCGAGAGCGCGTTCTTCGCCGTCACCGTCTACGACGACGACGGCCGTCTCGTTGCCGCCAACCGCCGCGCCTCCGAGCTGCTCGGATATCCGCGCGACGAGCTGCTCTCCTACGACGTGGGGGCCTACACCGAGGGCGGCTTCGACCGGGCGCGGCTCTTCACCCAGCAGATGCGGGAGGGCGTCCGACTCGTCAAGCGCAAGGACGGGGCGCAGGTGCCGGTCGCGTTCGTCGTCGCGCCGTCGCAGCTCGCTGGGCTTCCGTACTTCGTCGCCGTGTGGTGGCAGCTCGCCGAGGACGATCCCAGGGCTGTATCGGCCTCCTAAGCTTTTTCCCCGCGGTATCCACATCGTTTCCACGGGGGACTGGCGCTTTTCCACAGCGTTGGCAACAATTCACACAGCGTGTTCCAAATCGGTGACAGCCTCCGGGAGGCCCGGACCCGGCGGGGCTTCACACCCGCCGATGTCCACAAGGCGATTCGCATCCGCGAGCGGTACCTGACCGCGCTCGAGGAGGAGCGCTGGGACATGCTCCCGGGCGAGGCCTATACGAAGGGATTCCTCCGGACGTACACGGAGCATCTCGGCCTGAACAGCCAGCTCTACATCGACGAGTACAACGCGCGCATCGCGCGCCACGAGGACGACCCGGTGCCGTTCGTCGCGCACCCGGCGGTCGAGGCTCGCAGCCTAAAGCGCGGCATCCTCGTCGCCGTCGCCGGCGTCCTCGTCGTCGGAGCCGCCGTCGCCGGCCTCGCCGCCTGGCGGCTGAGCGGATCGTCTACGCCGCCGCAGAGCACACCGCCGCCGTCCGGCGCCGGGAGCGTCGCGGCCGCCGCGTCGACGCCGCCCATCACGACCCCGAAGACGGCGACGCTCAAGGCAACCGTCGTGCCGAGCACACCTGCGCTCACCTCGATCAGCGCGGCCCGCGGGCGCTGCTGGCTTCTCGTTCGAAACGGCGGCCCGAACGGCCGCGTGCTCTTTGAGGGCGTCCTCGAGCAGGGCCAGGCGAAGCAGTTCCGGTTCGCTTCACGGCTCTGGGTGCGCATGGGCCGCCCGGACGCGCTGGACATCACCGTCGCCGGCAAGCCGGTCGCCGGGCTTCCCGCTTCGCCGGGGAACGTCGTCCTGACGCGCGCGGGCGCGCAGGCCGCTTAGACCTCAGCCGGCTGCGGCAGTCTCGAGCTCGATCGCGGGCACGTCGCTCCAGAGCTGCTCGAGCTTGTAGTAGGAGCGCGCCTCCGGCGTGAAGACGTGGAGCACGATGTCGAGGTAGTCGGCGAGGATCCACGTTCCCTCCTGCACTCCGTCCACGCTGCGCGGGAGGAGCTCCTGCTCCGCTTTCATCCGGCCGTGCACGTCATCCCAGATCGCAGCCGTCTGGCGGGCGTTTCGCCCGCTGCAGATGACGAAGAAGTCGGTGAACGTGCACACCGGCCGCATGTCGAGGATGACGACGTCTTCCGCCAGCTTCTCCTGGGCGAGAGCGGCGATGCGGCGGGCGTTCTCGAGCGGTGTCAACTGCATTTCAGTCTATCCACGGCTTGCGGACGTTAGACGTCGCCGTACAGGCCCCGTTCCCGGATGAGGCGCTCGACCGCGGTAGGGACGAGGCCGCCGAGCGGCTCGCCCTGGGACGCGAGGATGCGAATCTCCCGCGAGGCGACGGGGGTCGGCTCGATCTCGAAGAAGAGGACTCGCTCCGGGCTGTCGAGCGAGCGCAGCACCGCGTCGAGCAGGCCGCGGTCGAAGCCCGGCCGCGCCGCGACGCCGAGCCGCGTGAGCTCGAGCACCGTCTCCGGCTCCTTCCAGGTGAGGAAATCGACGAACTGGTCGGCGCCGATGAGGAAGATGGGATCCGCGAACCGCTCATGGCGGAGCAGTTCGACGGTGCGCGGATACGGGTCGAGCCGGACGTCGTCGTCCGGGAACGCGGCGCGCGCGAGCTCGAGCCGCACGTCCGCCGAAAGCTCTACGTCCTTGTGCCCCGGGCGCTCGGCGACGAGCACGGTCAACGGCGGCAGCTCGAAGCGCTCCTTCGCGGCGCGTGCGAGCTCGACGTGCCCCGCGTGCGGCGGGTCGAACGCTCCTCCGAAGAGGCCTACTGCCATTCGAGCGTCTCCTCTCCGAGCTCGACTTCGTCGCCCTCACGCACGCCCGCCGCCTTGAGGATCGCCTCGAGCGCGTCCCCCTCGGGCGCGCGGCCCGTGACGCGGAAGCCGCGGTCGGTGCGGAACACGCGGTACGCGCGACGGTTGGGCTGCGGCCGGTAGACGAGATAGTCGACGAGCTCGGCGTCGTCCACGACGGGAACGACCTCCACCTGGGGGACGAGCTCGAAGAGCGCGCGCTTCAGATCGTCGATGCCCGCGCCCGTCGCCGCGGACACGCGAACGACGCGCAGGATGCGCGCTTCGTCGATGTCGAACGACGGCGGCTGCGGCGTGAGGTCGGTCTTGTTCAGCACGACCACCTGCGGCCGCGAGTCGAGCCCGGCGCCATACGCGGCGAGCTCTGCGTCGATCGTGCGCCACCGTTCGTCCGCGTCGCCTTCCGACGCGTCGATGACGTGCAGCAGCAGGCGCGCTCGCTCGAGGTGCGCGAGGAACTCATGCCCGAGGCCGACGCCTTCGCTTGCGCCTTCGATGAGACCGGGAACGTCGGCAACCGTCAGCTGGCGATCGTCGGACGCCTCGACCGTGCCGAGCACGGGCGCGAGCGTCGTGAACGGATAGTCGGCCACCTTGGGGCGCGCATTCGAGATGCGCGCGAGCAGCGACGACTTCCCGGCATTCGGGAGGCCGACGAGCGCGGCGTCCGCGAGCAGCTTCAGACGCAGCTCGATCTCGCCCTCCTCACCCGCGACGCCGACCTCGGCGAAGCGCGGCGTCTGCCGCGTCGCGTGCGCGAAGTGCTTGTTGCCGCGACCGCCGGCGCCGCCGCGGGCGACCACGACGCGCGCGTCCGCGTGCGCGAGGTCCGCGACGAGGCGGCCCTCGTCGTCCAGCACCTGCGTGCCGACGGGAACGGACAGGATCACGTCCTCTCCGCGCGCGCCGTGCGACAAGCGGCCGCCGCCGCCGCCGCCGCGACCGCCGCGCAGCTTCTGGTTCGGGCGGATGCCCGTCAGGTCGCGCCGGCGCGAATCGGCGACGAGCACGACGTCGCCACCGTGGCCGCCGTCACCGCCGTCCGGCCCGCCCTTGGGCACGTACTTCTCCCGCCGGAAGTGGAGCGACCCGTCGCCGCCGCGGCCACCTTGCACCCACAGCCGGGCGCGATCGTGGAACACGACGCGCTCTAGTCGACGACGCTGACGAAGCGGCGTTCGCCGCTCGTGCGGAACGCGACCTTGCCGGCGCGCGTCGCGAAGATCGTGTCGTCCTTGCCGATGCCCGTGCCGGGGCCCGGGCGGAAGCGCGTGCCGCGCTGCCGGACGAGGATCATCCCCGACAACACGTCCTGGCCGGCGAAGAGCTTGACGCCGAGCATCTGCGGGTTCGAGTCACGGCCGTTCCGCGACGAGCCCAGACCCTTCTTGTGTGCCATTAGTGCTCCTCCTTCGCGGCGAGCGCCGACTCGAGCGCCGCGATCGCGCCCTTGCGGTTCGCGTTCGCCTTCTCGTACTCGAGGGCAGCCTCGATGTTCGGGCGCCGCCAGGTCGAGACGTGCTCCTTGATCTCCGCAATCGCCATGTCCTCGTAACCCTTCGGAGGATGCGCCGCGCGTGCGGCCTCCGCCTTCGGCGCCTCCGCCTTCGGAGCGGCGGCCTTCTTCGTCGCGGCTGCCGCCTTCTTCGTCCCCGCGCCGATGGCCTCGATCTGGATTTGCGTGAGCTTGCTGCGATAGCCGTTGTGGCGGCGGTAGCCGGTGCGCCGCTTGATCTTGGCGATGCGCACCTTCTCGCCCAGCTGGTGGCCGAGGACGCGCGCGGTCACGGTCGTCGTCGGGGACAGGTCGGTCTTGCCGTCGCCCCCGATGAGCAGGACGCGCGGGTTGAACGTCTTGCCTTCTTCGAGCTTCAGGTGCTCGACGAGCAGCCGCTCGCCCTCCCGGACGCGGTGCTGCTTGCCGCCGACGGTGATGATCGCATAGCTCATGGCGTTAGAAAGCGGGCCGGAAGGGCCCGCGAAGGCCGCAGTGTAGCGAAATCAGCCCTCGATCTCGTCGCCCCACTCGGACATGGGGACGTAGCCCCACTCCTCCTCCTGGGCGGCGGAGACCTCGGCGACGGCCTCCGGCTCGAGCACGGGCTCCGGCTCGGGGGCAGGCTCTGACGCCGGCTCGGAGCCGTTCTCGGATGCCGGAACGGAAGTTGCCGCCGCGGCCGTCCGCTTGCGGCGGTTCTTGCCGCCGCGCGAGCCTCGGCGCGTCTTCTTCTTCGCCGGAATCGCCGCGGGCTCCGCGCCGTTCTCGGACGGCTGCTGCGCCTCGGCGGCGCCGGCGGGCTCGGCACGAGCAGCGGGCTCGCCGAGATCGTCGGGCGGAAGGTGAATCGTCGTCGCCGCCGCGGCGGCGGCTGCCGTCGCGGGTGCACCGGCCGGCTTCTTGCGGCCGCGCCCGCCGCGCGAGCCGCGTCGCGTCTTCTTCTTCGCCGGAACCGCCGCAGGCTCGGCGCCTTCGTCCTCGTCGTCGGAGTCGGACACCGGCTCGTCGACCTCGACGTCGACCTCGATCTCGCCCTCCGGCTCGACCTCGATCTCGATCTCGCCCTCGTCGACGTCCGTCTCGGCCCCCTTGCGGGCGGGCGGCTTGCGCGTCGGCTTCTCCGCCTCGGCCTCCGCCGTGAGGGGCTCGACCGTCTTCGTCTTCCGCGTCATCGAGGCGTACGCAGTGCCGTCGAGCACTCGCTCGACGCGCACCTTCACGCGCTTGCCGACGAGCTGCGCAGCATCGCCGACGACGACGTCGATGCCGTCCACCTTCCCGACTGCGGCAGTCGCGTCGTGCCGGTCGACCTCACCGAGCTCGAGCTGCAGCTCCGCGCCCTCGGCCACCGGCGCCGGCGGCGTCAGGTCGGCGAGCTTGCCCTCGGCGAGGACGACGAAGTGGTCGAGGTGCATGTCCGGCTTGCCGTCGAGGAAGAAGCGTCGCTTCGTCAGCGCCTCGAGCTCGATCAGCCTGCGCGCACCCGGGCCGATGAGGGCGCTCGCGATCGGTGCGGCTAGCTCGACGCGGTACGCCTGCGACCGAGAGCCGGCGACGAGTGCACGCAGCCTGCGCTCGACGTCGATCGCGGCGGACGCCTCGGAGAGAACGATGCCGTCGCCGCCGCAGGTCGGGCACTTGCGCGTCATGACCTCGCGCGGGCCCTCGGTCACGTTCTGGCGCGTCATCTCGACCAGCCCGAGCGGCGAGATCTCGACGACGTACGTCTTCGTCCGGTCACGCTCGAGCTCCTCGCGCAGAGCGTCCTCGACCGTCTTCCGGTTCCTCGGATTCGCCATGTCGATGAAGTCGATGACGATGATCCCGCCGATGTCGCGCAGTCTCAGCTGGCGTACGACCTCCTTCACCGCCTCGAGGTTGTTCTTCGTGATCGTGTCCTCGAGCCGTCCGCCCGCGCTCTTGCCGCGCGAGCCGACGAAACGGCCGGTGTTCACATCGATGACGGTGAACGCCTCCGCGTAGTCGAAGATGAGATAGCCGCCGGAGGGAAGGTCAACGCGACGGTTGAGTGTCGACCTGATCTCTGCGTCGACACCGAACGCCTCCATCAACGGCGCCTTCTCCCTGTACCGGATGACGCGCTCGACCATGTGCGGCGAGGTCTTCTTCAGATACCCGGTGATGCGCTTGAACGCTTGATCGTTATCGACGTACGCCTTTTCGAAGTCGCCGGTGAACAGGTCGCGCGTGACGCGCAGAGGCAGCTCTGCCTCCTGGTAGATGAGCTCGGGCGCGGCCGCCGTCTTCGCCTTCGCCTGAATCGACTTCCACAGGCGCTGAAGGAACACGAGGTCGCGCTCGATGTCCTCCTCGGACGCGCCCTCCGCGGCCGTGCGGACGATGACGCCGCCTTCCTTGACGCTCAACTTCTTGAGGATGTCCTTCAGGCGCGTGCGCTCGTCGTCGTCGAGCCGGCGCGACACGCCGAGGCCTTCGCCCTGTGGGACGAAGACGACGAAACGGCCGGGCAGCGAGATCTGCGTCGTCAGGCGGGCGCCCTTCGTCTTCATCGGGTCCTTCACCGCCTGGACGAGGATCGTCTGGCCGCGGCTGATCAGGTCCTGAATGCGACGGCCGTGGCCGCGCTCGAGCTCCGGGCCGACGATCTCGTCGACGTACAGGAAGCCGTTCTTCTCCAGGCCGATCTCGACGAACGCGGCCTCCATCCCCGGCAGGACGTTGTCGACCTGCCCGAGGTAGATGTTCCCGGCGATCGACCGTCGGTCGGGGCGCTCGAGATAGACCTCGGCGACGCGGTCGTCCTCGAGGACAGCGACGCGCTGCTCGCCGACGTCGACGGACACGAGCAGCTCGCGCTTCGCCGACGGCAACGGCGCACGGCGCTGCGGCTGGCGGCGACGGCCGCCCTCCTGGCGGCGCCGCTCCTGCCGCTGCGAGAGCTGCTGCTGCGGTTTGCGGTCCGGCTTCTTCGCCGGCGTTTCCGCCGTCTTTTCCGCGCCCGCGGCGCCGGGCTTCTTTCGCCCGCGCCCTCCGCGGCTACCGCGGCGGCGCTTGGGCTTGGTGGGATCGGTTGTGTCGGCCGGCGCGTCTGCGGCCGGTTCGATTACGTCAGGCTCGGGTGGAGCCTCGGGTGCGGTCGGCTCAGCGGCCGCGTCGTCGGATTGCTGCTTCCGTCTGCGGAACCAGGGCAAGAAGAAACTCCTTCGTTCGTGCGCGCGACAGCAGCGCCTCGGGGGTCGAGGCGGCGCGCGCGCTGCGGGTAAGACATGAAAACCATGTACGGCCAGGGTAGCAGGGGTACCGTCCGACCCCGGTCCTACGATGCCGCGCATGGAGCGTATGGAGGCCGAGGAGCTCCTGCTCATCGAGGAGGCGGACGCCTGGTTCGAGTACGGCGAGGCGATCCGCGGCCAGACGGAGTCCCGCTACCTCGAGATCGAGCCGTGGGCATGGGCACGCCTCCAGCAGCGGCTGCGCGCGATCAAGGCGCGCCGCGCGAAGTTGCGCCCCGCGGCGGCTTAGGCGTGCAGCAATTCGAGCCGCCGGATGGCGGCCTGGCCGAGGGTTCGCGTGCCTGCATACGCAATGGCGCCCTTTACGGCCCACCCCGCTACCGGAACGACGTCGAGCAGCTCGCGCGCGACGGCGCGGAGGCCGAGGCCGGCGCCGACGGTGGCGACGATCTCCGGCAACCGTTGCTTTGGCTCGAGCTCCAGGCCGAACGCCAGGTCGAGCAGCAGGAGCATGCGCACCTGGTTGAGCGCGAGCACGGGCAAGTCGGCGCCCGGCACGAACAGCGCCGCCGCGGCGAGCCCGTTCTTCCGCGCGAACGACGCGACGATCCGGTCGCAGACCGCGCCGCGTAGCACGGGCAGCCGCGCAGCAAGCGGCGCGCCGTCTTCGCCGAGCCGCGCAGCGATCGCCTCGGCGATGCGCTCGACCGGCAACCGCTCTCCCGGCCCCAGGCGGACGACGTCGGTCGCGTAGACGAACGGGAGATCGGCGTCGTCGAAGGTGACGGCGACGACGGGCACGCGCGCGCGGCGCGCGCGCTTGAGCGCAGACTCGTCGTTACGCGTAGCAATGTGCACGTAGACCGCGGCCCCCTCCGGATCGCCGACGCGAACGGCGGAGGGATCGCCGCCGCGGACGAGCTCGCGCTCGAGCGTGCGCGCGATCTCCATTGCGCCGCCGATCGCGACCGGCTTGCGCTCCTTGCCGGCGGCGCTCAACTCCTTGATCAGCTTCCGGATCGCGCCCAGCGCGATCGGGCTCTTCACCTCCGACGCCGCGACGCTCTGCCGCGCGCGTAGATCGCGAGCAGCACGCCCATCGCGGCGAGGTTCGCGATCATCGAGGAGCCGCCGACGCTCACGAACGGCAAGGGGATGCCGGTGATCGGCGCGATCCCCATTGTCATCCCCACGTTGATGAAGATCTGGAAGAGCAACGCGACGACGATGCCGCCCGCGACGATCGCCGAATAGAAGTCGCGCGCAATCGAGACGATTCGGAGCGCCCGCCAGAGCACGAGCAGGTACAGGCCCAGCAGCAGCGACCCGCCGATGAATCCGCGCTGCTCGCTGAACGAGGCGAACACGAAGTCGGTGCCGTGCTCGGGCAGGAACTGAAGCCGCGTCTGCGTCGCGTTGTTCACGCCGCGCCCTTTGACCTGGCCTGCGCCGACGGCGACGATCGACTGCTCGAGGTTGTAGCGCGTGTCGGCCGACGAGCATTTCGAGGGGTGCACGAAGCACGTGAGCCGCGACTGCTGGTAGCTCTTGAGGAAGTTCACGCCGACCGCCGGCCCGGCCCACAGGACGCCGACCGCGAGGAGCATGGCGATCGAGCCGAGCGCGGCGAGCTGCCGCCACGGCGTCCCGCCGATGAAGAGCATCGCGACGAGCGCGGCGAGGTAGACGAGCGCAGTCCCGAGGTCGGGCTGCGCGAACACGAGCAGCACCGGGATGAAGCCGAGGCCGAGGACGCGCATCGTCGTCCCCAGCGAGCCGCCGTCGCGCCCACGGTCGGCGAGGAAGCCGGCGAGCGCGAGTACGAACGCGAGCTTCCCGAACTCGGAGGGCTGGAAGGTGAAGGCGCCGAGCGAGATCCAGCGGGTCGAGCCGCGCGCAGCGTGGCCGACGACGAGGACGAACGCGATCAGAAGCACCGTGCCCGCGAAGATCGGCCGCCAGTACCGGCGATAGATGTCGGGGTCGATGAACGTCCCCACGACGAGCGCCGCGACCCCGACGGCGACGTAGATCATCTGTCGGTCGAGGTAGTAGCTCGGGTTCCCAGTGACCGCGAAGCGGGTGACGCCCGAGACCGCCCACAGCCCGACGGCGACGAGCCCGCCGACGCCGGCGAGGAGCAGCCAGTCGAGCGACCGGAGCACGCCGACGATGGCGAGGCCTTCGTCGCGGTCGCGACGCCCGGCGTGCTGCGATCCGGCGTACTCGATCATCGGCGGAGTGTGCCCATGCTTTGCATCAGTCGCTGTGGATGGGGCCGGCGAGCTGGACCTTGACGTGGAAGTAGGACGAGAACACCTGGGCCGCCGCGGGCGCGGCCGCGTCGCCGCCGTGGCCGCCGTTCTCAATCACGGCGCAGACGACGAGCTTCGCGTTGTTGGACGGCCCATATCCGCACCACCAGGACTGGTTCTGCAGGCCGGTGTACCCCGGCATGGAGAAGATCTTCTCCGCCGTCCCGGTCTTTCCGGAGATGGACACGGGGAACTTCCCGAACACCGCGTACGACGTTCCGAAGGAGAGGTGCGTCGCCTCCCAGAGGCCCTTCTGCACCACCTGCAGCGCAGCCGGGTCGACGCCGACGTTCCTCGGCGCCGGCGTCGCGGGCACCGGGACGGCGGAGCCGTTCGGGCTCTCGACGTCCATGAGCACGTGCGGCGTCACGAGCTTGCCGCCGTTCGCGAGCAGCGCGTAGAAGCGCGCCATCTGCAGCGGCGTGACGAGGAGGTCGCCCTGCCCGATCGCGAGCTGGATCGAGTCTCCCGGCTTCCAGAGGCGGTCGACCTGCCAGCAGCACGAGTCCGACTTGCGCGTGTACGTGCGGTGCTTCCAGCCTATGGTCGGCAGGAGGCCGCTCGCCTGCGGGCCGATCTCGATCGGCGCCTGATGGCCGAAGCCGAACGCCCGCGCCCAGCGCTGCTCCGGCTGGCCGCGGTCGGGCGGCAGGAGATAGAAG
>DATBQM010000075.1:0-1595 GCA_036560805.1 Gaiellaceae bacterium
CGACGGCTGCCTGAGCAAGGGCAAGGACGGGATGCTGCGGCTGACGACGCTGCACGCGCGCGTCTCGCGCATCGGCTTCATCGTCAGCGCGGACAGCGCGTTCGACACGTTCGCCGGCCAGCGGCCGAGCTGCACGCTGCCGTAGGTTGCGCCTACGGCCGGGTCAAGCGCTTCGTTTGGATGCGTTTCGGCGCCCCGCGATCAACCACAGAACTGCGCGAGCCACGAAGAGTGCAGCGACCAGCATGAGCGGTCGCCAGAAGTGCGTGGCGATATACGCCGGTTCCTTCATGAGAACGTGCCACAGCACGTGGCCGACCTGAGGTTGCTGCGGTGTGGTTGCGCCTAGCACGGTGCCTCTATCGGCAACCGCGACCGCCGGAATGAGGGATCTCCCTAGACGGAGACCTGATCGCCGACGCGAATCACGCCGTCCGTCAGGATGTCGCAGTTGATGCCGGCGCGGTGGAGCAAGTCCTTGATGATCCCGGGCCGCGTCATCGACTGCAGGTGCTCGCACGGCTCGCACAGCTCGACGCCGTAGCACTCCACGTCGCCCACCTTGAACGTCTTGCCGACGAGGTCGTTCAACTCGACACCGCGCACGGTGACGTTACGCCGCGTCTCGCCCTCAGCGAGGCCGACGTCCTCGACCTTCTCGGCCTCGACGAGCGTCAGCGCCTGCCCGGGCTTCGCGCCGCCGTCGCGGAAGTTCCGGTCGCCCTCGAGCCCCTTGCCGGCGACCGCGCGCACGGACTCGACGGCCTGGAGCGGCCCGCTCTCCTCCGACCCGATGTGGATGGCCTCGATCACTTCTTCGTGACGATGTAGGCGACGAGCGCGTCGATCTTCGCCTTGCTCAACGTCGCGCCGAACGTCGGCGGCATGACGCCCTTCGGAAAGCCGGGCGAGATGTACGCGTTCGGGTCGACGATCGACTGCTTCACGAACGCGGCGAGCGGCATCTTGGCCTTCGGCGCGTCCTTCTCGGGCGCCGTGTCGAGGTCGGGACCGACCGTCGCGCTCGTACCCGCCGGCTTGAAGGTGTGACACGCGCCGCAGCCGGAGGAGATGAAGATCGCCTTGCCGTTCGCGCTCGGCGCTGCGGCGGCTGTGGTCGTCGCAGCCGGGGTCGTGGTGGTCGTCGTCGGCGCCGCGACCGTGGTCGCCGTCGATGCTGCGCCGACCGTCACCGTGCGCGTCCCGCCCTGATGCCCCGTGTAGTGGCCGATCGCCCACCCGACGGCACCGGCCGGCGCGAGCAGCAGCGCGAACAGGAGCCAGACGAGGACTTCGCCTGCGGCGACGATGGGCTTGGGACGGCGGCGACCGGGCACGCTCGAACGCTACCGAATGACGAGGTCGTCGAGCGGCTTCCTCTTCGCGCTGGCGGACCAATCCTCCGCGCTGCGCGCCTCGACGTTCAGCTCGCGCTGCGGATAGCCGAACGAGAGGATCATCTTCACCTCGCCGCCCGCGATCTCCGCCGCCTTCTCGGGATCGCGAATCCCGTTCGGGCACGAGACGACGCCGAGCTCCCAGGCCGCGAGCATCATGTTCTGCGCGCAGCGGCCGACGTCGAACATCCCCGCCTC
>DATBQM010000076.1:0-28814 GCA_036560805.1 Gaiellaceae bacterium
GCGCATGACGGCGTTCGTGAACGGGACGGCGCGCTCGAGGCGCGCGCGCCGCACGAGCTCCACCGACTCGTTCGCGGCGGCGTGCGGAGCGGTATCGGTGTACCCGAGCTGGTACGCGCCGAGGCGCAGCGCGGCCCGCACCGGTGGATCGAGCTTGCGCACCGGACGCTTGCCGAGCGTCTCGATCGCGTGGTCGAGCGTGCGCACGCGCTGCACCGCGCCGTACGACAGCCGCTGCGCGAATGCGCGTTCGCGGTCGTCGAGGCCCTTCGCCGCGGTCCGGAACGCGCGATCCGCGTACGCGTCCTGCTCGAAGACGCGCAGCAGCACCTCGTACGCCGCGCCCCGCGCCGGTGAGACGGTCACAGCCAACGACCGGTGGCAGCCACCAAAACGTCTGTGTCACAACTTCCAGAATCTTTAGGCATCACTGGCATAGGTACTTGCGCGAGGCCGCAGATGCGCGTCTGCATGACACTCTCGTATCGGTGGCTGCCACCGGTCTCAACGGCGGCCACGGAGATATGCCTCGTACTCCATCCGCTTGCCGCCGGCGGGCTGCACCTCGACTGGGACAAAGCGGTCGCTGTCCGCGCGCGCCTGCCAGACGATCAGCCCGTCGTCCGTGTGCGCGCCGATGTGCGGCGACAGCGCGCGCACGCGGTTCACGAGCTCCTGCGCGGGACGCAACGGGTCGAGCGCACGGTCGGCGGGCCCGATCTTCTCCGCGTACGTGACGCCCTCCTCCGGCTGCGGCGTGAACGACGGGTCGTCGAGCACGTCGCCCAGCAGCCGCGCGGCGACCTCCGCTGCACGGGCGAAGACGGCGCCCGCGTCGTCCTCCGGCCCGATGGAGAACGCCTCCTGCGCCGCGATCGCGCCGGCGTCGAGCTCCTTCGTCGTGCGGTGGATGGTCACGCCCGTCTCCGCGTCGCCGGCCATGATCGCGCGCTCGACCGGCGCCGCTCCGCGCCAGCGCGGGAGCAGCGACGGGTGGACGTTCAGCCACAGGGCGCGGTCGAGCAACGACTCGGGGATGAGGAGGCCGTACGCGGCGACGACGACCGTGTCGGCGGCGAGCGCGTCGCGCTCGTGCACGACGGGGATGCCGAGCCGTTCGGCAACCTCCTTCGCCGCCGACGGCGCGACCTTGCGCCCGCGACCGCGCGGCGCGTCGGGGCGAGTGAGCAGCTGCACGACGTCGTGCTCCGCCGCGAGGCGCTCCAGCACATCGGCGCCGAACGGCGCGGTCGCTGCGACCGCGATCTCCGTCACTAGGAAATGACGATGCGCGGGCGCAGCAGCGAAAGGGCCTCGCGGCGCGCCTCCGTCGTCGTCCTGTCGATGATCAACACGCCGTCGAGATGGTCGGCCTCGTGCTGCGCCGCGCGCGCGAAGATGTCGCCCAGCTCGAAGCGCACGTCCTCGCCGTTTTCGTCCTTGCCGACGAGCGTGATGCCGACCGGCCGCTCGATCGGGACGAGCACGCCCTGGATCGAAAGGCAGCCCTCCTCGACGACGTCCGTCTCGTCGCTGCGCTCGACGATCTCGGGATTGGCGACGGCGGCGACGACGTCCTTGCTCGGCGTGAACACGAAGATGCGCCTGAGGACGCCGACCTGCGTGGCCGCGAGGCCGATGCCATGCGCATCCCGCATGAGCCGCTTCATCCGCTCGACCAGATCGCGCAGCTCGTCGTCGAAGTGTTCAACCGGCCGCGCAGTCATCTTCAGCGCGACGTCCGGGTACTGCCGGATCTGCGCGAGCGCAAGCCGTCGCCGCGCCTCGTTCTCGGCGTCCAGCTCCTCCTCGACGACTTCGCCCTCGACGCGTGCCATGCAGTGGGCAGACTAACGGCGTGGATCCGCGCGAGTTGAAGGACATCATGAGCCAGGGCGCGATCCGCCCGGAGACGGCGCGCGACCGCGAGGAGCGCCGCGTGCTCGAGGCCGATCTGATCGACAGCCCCGTGAAAGGACGGCCGCTGCGGCAGCGGCTGCGCAACTTCCGGCCGGACGCGGAGTCGGCGGTGCGCGCGCTCGGCGGCCCGCTGAGCTGGATGCGTCGGCTCCGCGCGATCGAGGACGCGCTCGACCAGCACGAAAGGCAACTGGATGCGGCGTGGCGCGAGACCGATCCCGCCGACTGGGCTCGCGTCGCACGCAAGTGGGACTTCTCCGAGATCAACCAGCTCATCGCCCGGCACAACCGGTACTTCCCCGCCGAGGCGCGCTTACCGATGGATCCGCGGACGCGCGACTTCGTGCGGATCAACGGGCGCCGTTACGAGCGCGAGCCGCTCGACGCCGACTGGATTCTCAGGCGCTGGCCGGCGGAACGTCCCTAGTACACGACGCGCACACCGTCGCGCCCAGCGGAATCTCGGTCAGGCAATGCGGGCAGGGCCTCGTGGTCGGCTCGTCCTTCTGTCGCCGAGCCACCAGCGCATTCACCGGCTTGATGACGAAGAAGAACACGGCGGCCGCGATGACGACGAACGACAGCAGAGCGTCGATGAAGTCGCCGTACTTGAATTGGCTGTGGTGGATCGTGAACGTCAGGTTGGAGAAGTTCTGCTTGCCGGCGATGGCGGCGATCAGCGGCGTGATGAGGTCGCCGACGAACGCGGTGACGACAGCCCCGAACGCCAGGCCGATGACCACGGCCACGGCTAGCTCGACGAGGTTCCCGCGGAGCAGGAACGCCTTGAAGTCCCTCATCGAGCGGAAGCCTAGAGGCTCTGGGGATCCACGTCGACCACAGCCGTCAGCCCGGCCTGCCGCATCGCGGGAGCCGCTGCCGACAGCAGCGCCGCAGCGCGCGATGCAAGCGCACGCGGACGGTCGGTCTTGCCGACGAGCTGCGCGCGATGCCTTCCGCGCAGGCGCAGCAGCGGCGCCGGCCCGAGCAGCTCGTGCCCGTGCAGCCCCGCCTTCATTTCCTCGAGCGCGCGCATCGCGTCGGCCTGCTCCGGCCCGGTGACGACGATGCGCACGAGGTGCGCGAACGGCGGATAGCCGAGAGCGCGCCGTCGTTCGAGCTCTTCCGCGAGGAAGCCGGAGACGTCGTGGCGCGCGGCGTGCACGATCGAGCGCGCGTCCGGCTGGAAGGTCTGCACGAGCACGCGGCCCGGCGCGTCGCGGCCGCTGCGTCCCGCGAGCTGGGTCAGCAGCTGGAACGTGCGCTCCTCGGCGCGGAAGTCGGGCATCCCGAGCCCGGTGTCGGCGTCGACGACGGCCGCGAGCTGGACGCCGCTGAAATGATGCCCCTTCGCCACCATCTGCGTGCCGACGAGCACCGCGCGCTTCGTCCGCGCAAAGCGCTCGAGCGGCTCCCGCACGTCGTCGACATCCGCGTCGAGGCGGATGACCTCGAGCTCGGGGAGATGCTTCGCGAGCTCGCGCTCGAGCCGCTGCGTTCCCGCGCCGATGCGCGCGAGCTCGACGGAACCGCACGCGGGGCACGTGTCCCCCATCGTCTCGCGGCGCCCGCAGTGGTGACACTGCAGCGCCTCGTCGCCGTGCAGCGTCAGCGCGACGTCGCAGTTCGGGCAGCGCCGGGTCACGCCGCACGCGCGGCAATGCACTGCAGGCGCAAGGCCGCGGCGGTTGAGCAGCAGGATCGCCTTCCCGTCGCTCTCAACGACGGCGCCTAACTCTGCGAGGAGCGGCGCGGATAGCGGGTAGCCGGCCTCGCGGCGAAGGTCGACGATGCGCACCTTCGGCAGCGGCGCCGCGATGCGCCCGCCGAGCTCGAGTCGCTCGAGCGACTGCCACGTCTCTGGACGCGGAGTGGCCGAGCCGAAGATGGCGACTGCGCCTTCGAGCGACGCGCGCTTCGCGGCGACCGTGCGCGCGTCGTAGCGCGGGTCGGACTCCTGTTTGTACGACGCGTCGTGCTCCTCGTCGACGCAGATGACGCCGACCGACGGCACCGGCGCGAACACCGCAGAGCGCGCGCCGACGACGACCGGTGCCTCGCCGGACGCGATGCGCTCGCGCTCGTCTCGGCGCTCCGCCTCGGACAAGCCGGAGTGCAGGACGGCGACGCGGTCGCCGAAGCGTTCGCGGAAGCGTCCGAGCGCCTGCGGCGTCAGCGCGATCTCCGGGACGAGCACGATCGCGCCGCGCCCGCGTCCGAGGGCGGCCTCGCACGCGCGGATGTAGACCTCGGTCTTGCCGCTGCCGGTCGCGCCCCACAACAAGGCGTTGCCGCCGCCGCCGTCCATCAACGCCTCGATACGGCTGAGCGCAGCCTCCTGTGCGGAGGACAGTTGCAGCGGAGCCGGCTCCGCGTCGATTGCGTGGCCGACGGTCCGCCGCTCGCCGCGGCGCTTGGGGAACGAGGGCGCGACGAGCGCGAGCGCGCGCGCTGGCGTCGAGCCGTAGTAGTCGGCGACCCAGAGCGCAAGGTCGACGAGCGCGGGCGGCAGCGTCTCGGCGACGCGCTCGATCGCGGCCGCGTCGACGCCTTCCGGCAGCGCGGTGTCGATCTCCGTGATCACGCCGCGGCGGCGCGCATTGCCGAAGAGCACCTCGACGATGTCGCCGACGCGCGCCTCGTCGGGAACCTCGTATGTGAACGGTCTCGCCACCGCGCGGGCGGTGACGAGCGGGTACACCGAGGCATAGCGCGTCACTCCAGCAGGCTAACGCCCATGACGGGCAGCACCCGCGACGGAGAAGGCGCGCGCCGTATCGGCGTCAGACACCGGCCGCGGTGACGACGAAGTCCGTCGCGAAGCCGGCCATGATCCCGAGCAGCATCAGCCACATGACGAGCACGGGGTGGCCGTACCGGCGGTTGACGGCGAACAGCTCGCCGATGACGTACAGGATCGACCCGGCCGCGACCGTGAAGAAGACGACGCTGACGGCGGCGCTCGACCACGCCTGGCCGACAACCGTGCCGAGGAACGTCGGCGCGCCGCCGATGACGCCGAGGAGCGCAAGGAGCTTCCAGCTCGGGCGAATGCCTTCGCCGGTGAGGGGGCCGCAGATGCCGAAGCCTTCGGTGGCGTTGTGCAGGCCGAAGCCGATGATCAGCGTCACCGCGAGGCTGATCTGGCTCGCGGCAGCAGCCTGGCCGATGGCGAGGCCTTCCCCGAAGTTGTGCACGCCGATGCCGATCGCGATGAGGAATGCGAGCCGGACGGCGGGCGTCGTCAGGTCGAGCCACTTCCGGTCGACGAACTCGTCGATGGCCGCCGCGCCCGGGCCGACGAGGGTCGATGCGCGCCGGTTCGCGCGCTTCTTCATCCACGCGTCGTAGTAGACGAGCACCATCAGCCCGGCGGTGAAGCCGGTGACGCCGAGCGCGGCGAGACCGCTGAAACGGCCCCAGTGGTGCGCGCGCAGCGCCGCCTGGATCGGATCGACCGCGTTGGTGAGGACGTCCCAGAGCAGGAAGACGAGAATCCCGGTGGCGAAGGCGGAGAGGCCGGATCGGGCGTTCGCGCTGAGGCCGCGCACGCGTCCCATGGGCAGGCCGAGGAAGATGGTCGCGCCGGCAATCGCGCCGAGCAGGAGGATGTGACCGGTGCTCATGTGCGTGTAAGGGTAGCCTTACACCGGAGATGAGCGAGCGCCATTCCGTCGACGAGTACCTGGAGACGATCTACTTCCTCGCCTTCCCGATCGGCGAGTACGTGCCGCACGGTGCCGGGTCGCCACCCTTGGCGTCGCGCGTCGCGGAGATGCTCCACGTCTCGCGGGCCTCGGCCGGCGAGATGCTGAAGCGGCTCGAGGCGGACGGGCTGATCGAACGCGGGGCCAAGAAGGAGGCGCTCCTGACGGACTCCGGGCGCGAGCGGGCCGAGCGGGTCGTGCGCAAGCACCGGATCATCGAGCGGCTGCTCACCGACTTCATGGGCTACACCGGGTACGAGGCGCATGAGCGCGCGGACGAGCTCGGCGACACGTTCGACGATGAGATGGTCGCGCGCATCCACGAGAAGCTCGGTCATCCGGATCGGTGCCCGCACGGCTGGCCGGTCGATCCCGACGTCGAGCAGGCGGAGAACCTCGAGCTGGCGCCGCTGGCGACGCTCGCGCCGGGGGCGAAGGCGACGATCGTGCGGCTCGCGGAGCACGACGGCGAGCTCCTGCACTGGTTCTACGACCAGGGGCTCGTGCCGGGGACGGCGATCGAGGTGCGCACGGCCGAGCCGGCCGCGGATCAGTTCACCGTCGGCGTGGACGGCAGCGAGCGCGCGATCTCCGAAAAGGCCGCCGCCGGCCTATTCGTGCGCGCTAGCCGGTAAGGCCGCGGCGGGCGAGCTCCGCGGTCGCCTCGTCCACGCGGTCGACCGCGGTCTGGCCGGCGAGCCACTCGGCGAGCTCGGCGATCCCCGTGTCCAGCGCGACCTGTGGCTCGAAGCCGAGCGTCTCGCCCGCGAGCGACACGTCGGCGAAGCAGTGACGGATGTCGCCGACGCGGAACTCGCCCGTCACCTCCGGCGCGACGTCCTTGCCGAGCGTGCGCGCGAGCAGCTCCGCGAGCGCGTTCACCGTGATGCTCTCGCCACTCCCGACGTTCACGGCGAGCCCGTCGGCCCCGTCGCGCTCGAGTGCGAGCGCGAACGCGCGCGCGATGTCGTGCACGGAGACGAAATCGCGCCGCTGCTCGCCGTCCTCGAAGATGCGCGGCGCACGGTCGTTCAGCAGCCGCGCGGCGAAGATCGCGAGCACGCCCGTGTACGGGTTCGACAGCGCCTGACCCGGGCCGTAGACGTTGAACAACCGCAGCGCGACCGTCGGGATCCCGTACGCGGCGCCGGCGACGAGGCACGCGCGCTCCTGGTCGTACTTCGTCAGCGCGTAGATGGAGCTGAGCGCGGGCCGCTTCGTCTCCGGCGTCGGCAGCGGCTCCAGCCCTTGGAAGTCCCACTCGTGCCGCTCGAGCTGCTCGCGTGTGCGCTCGCCGGGATCGCCGCCGCGGTACAGCCCTTCGCCGTAGATGCTCATGCTCGACGCGACGACGAGCTTGCGCACCGGCTTCTCCGCGAGCGCCTCGAGCAGCACTGCGGTGCCGACCGAATTCGCCGACGTGTACTCCGCCATCTCGTACATCGACTGCCCCACGCCGACGCGCGCCGCCAAATGGACAACTGCGTCGACGCCGTCGAGCGCGCGCCGCACAACCTCGGGATCGCGAACGTCACCGACGACGTCGGGCTCGACACCGCCCGCGCCGTCGTGCACCTGCGGAACGAGGCTGTCCAGCACGCGGACGCGATCTCCCCGCGCGCGCAGCTCGTCGGCGAGATGCGAGCCGATGAAGCCCGCGCCCCCCGTTATGAGAACGTGCTCAGACAGCGGCCGGCTGCGAGAGCCCGGCAGCCGCGCGCAGCGCGTCGGCCTTGTCGGTGCGCTCCCACGTGAAGTCGCGGTCCTCGCGCCCGAAGTGCCCGTATGCAGCGGTCTTTGCGTAGATCGGCCGGCGCAGGTCGAGATCGCGGAGGATCGCGGCCGGACGCAGGTCGAAGTGCTCGCGCACGAGCGACTCGATCTGCGGCACGGGGACGTTCTCCGTCCCGAACGTCTCCACGAGGATCGACATCGGGTGCGCGACGCCGATCGCGTAGGCGACCTGCAGCTGGCAGCGCTCGGCGAGCCCGGCCGCAACGACGTTCTTCGCGACGTAGCGCGCCGCATACGCGGCGGACCGGTCGACCTTCGTCGGGTCCTTGCCCGAGAACGCGCCGCCGCCGTGCGGTGCTGAGCCGCCGTACGTGTCGACGATGATCTTGCGGCCGGTGAGCCCGGTGTCGCCCATCGGGCCGCCGATGACGAACTTGCCCGTCGGGTTGCAGTACACGAAGTCCTTCTGCTCGAGCCGGCGCTCGTCGTACAGCTCCTTCGGGAGGATCGGCTCGATCACGTGCGTGATCAGGTCGGGCTTCAGCAGCGACTCGACGTCGAGACCGTCGCGATGTTGCGTCGAGATGAGCACGCGTTCGATCTCGACGGGGCGGCGGCGCCCGTCCTCGTCCTGCTCATAGCGCACCGTCACCTGCGTCTTCCCGTCGGGGCGCAGGTACGGGAGGATCTCCGCCTTGCGCACTTCGCTCAGCCGCTTCGCGAGCCGGTGCGCGAGCATGATCGGGAGCGGCATGAGCTCGTCCGTCTCGTTCGCCGCGTAGCCGAACATCATCCCCTGGTCGCCGGCGCCGACTCCGTCCAGCGGATCCGCATCGCCGTGCTGCTCCTCGAACGAATGATCGACGCCCTGCGCGATGTCGGGCGACTGCTCGTCGATCGCGACCATCACGCCACACGTGTCGGCGTCGAAGCCGAACTTCGCGCGCGTGTAGCCGATCTCGGCGATCTTGCGGCGCACGAGGCGCGGGATGTCCACATACGTCTCGGTCGTGATCTCGCCGGCGACGACGACGAGGCCGGTGGTGATCAAGGTCTCGCAGGCGACGCGGCTGTTCGTGTCCTCGGCGAGGACGGCGTCGAGGACGGTGTCTGAGATCTGGTCGGCGATCTTGTCCGGATGGCCCTCGGTGACCGACTCGGAGGTGAAGGAGAAGGAGCGCTTTGGCATGGGCGGCACGCTAGCCGAGATTATTCCTCGGTCGGCTGACGACCCATCAGGCGCCCGAGCAGCTCGCCGATGCTCTGACCGGACAACACCGCGCAGACGCCCTCGGTGATCGGCAGCTCCACCCCGACCCGCTGCGAGAGCTCCTGCAGGACGGGCGCGGTCGTGATCCCCTCCACGGTCTGGCCGATCTGCGCGATCGCGTCGGCGGGCGACGCGCCCTGGGAGATGAGCTCGCCCGCGCGGCGGTTGCGCCCGTGACGGCTCCAGCACGTGACGATCAGGTCGCCCATGCCCGCGAGCCCGGAGAACGTCTCGGTGCGGGCGCCGAATGCGTCGCCGAGGCGCGCCATCTCCACGAGCCCGCGCGTGATGAGCGCCGCCTTGCCGTTGTCGCCGAGGTCGAGCCCGTCGACGCCGCCGGCGGCGAGCGCGATGACGTTCTTCGCCGCCGCGCACAGCTCGACGCCGACGAGATCGGGGTTCACGTACGCGCGGAAGACGGTGGAGTTGATCGCATGCTGGAGCTGGCCGGCGAGGAAGCCGTCCTCGCTCGCGATCACGGCCGCAGTCGGCAGCCCGACGGCGATCTCCTCCGCCATGTTCGGGCCGGAGAGGACGGCGACCGCGCGACCGCGCACGCGCGTCGAGAGACGCTCGCCCGTGGCCGGGTCGAGGCCCTTCGTCAGGCTGAGGACGGGCGCGTCGCCGGGGAGCGCCGCGACGACGTCGGCGAACGACGGGCTGGGGACGGCGACGACGACTACGTCCACGTCGGCCGGGGCGTCCGCGAGCGCGATCGCCTGCGCGGGCCGCAGGTCGACCGTCGGAAGCGAGCGCGGGTTGCGTCCGGTCTCGGCGATCGCCTGCGCCTGCTCCTCCGTGTGGCAGGCGAGCACGATGTCGTGGCCACGGTCGAGTAGCACGCGCGTGAACGCCGTCCCCCACGACCCCGCGCCGACGACGAGAAATCTCACGCGCGGCGGATGAAGTCGATGGACACCGGCACGCCGTCGAGGCCGAAGCGCTCGCGCAGCTCGTTCTCGACCCAGAACCCGTAGTCGCGCGTGACGAGCCCGGGATCGTTCACGTAGATGCGGAGACGTGGCGGCCGCTCGTGGATCTGCGTGCCGTACAGGACGTTGAGCCGCCTGCCGTTGCGCATCGGCGGCTCCCGGCGCTCGCCCAGCTCGGCGAGCGCCTTGTTCAGCTCGGGCGTCGGGATGCGCGCCGTGTATCGGTCGAAGAGCTCGGCGACGGCGTCGAGCAGGCGCTCGAGTCCGCGGCCGCTGTGCGCCGAAACCGCGATGAACGCGGGCCGCTGGCGGAGCCGGCGCCGCAGCCGCTTGCGGACGTCCTCGATGCGCACCGTCGTCTCGTCCCACTTGGAGAGCACGACGAGCGTCGCGCAATCCGCCTTGCGCGAGATGTCGGCAATGGCGAGATCCTGCTCGACGACGCCCTGCGTCGAGTCGATGAGGACGAGGGCGACGTCGGCGCGCTCCGCCGCCTCGAGCGCGCGCAGCTCGGAGTAATACTCGATGCCCTGCCGGTGCTTGCGCTTGCGGCGCAGGCCCGCGGTGTCGACGAGGACGAACGTGCGCTCGCCGCGCACGAGCACGGTGTCGATCGTGTCGCGTGTCGTTCCCGGAATCTCGGAGACGATGACCCGCTCGTGGCCGAGCAATGCGTTGACGAGGCTCGACTTGCCGACGTTCGGCCGGCCGAGGATGGCGACCCGGATCGCTTCCTCCGGGAGCTCGGCGCGCGGCGCCGCGGTATGCGACTCGAGGTAGCGGACGATCTCGTCGAGCAGGTCGCCCGCGCCGTGGCCGTGCAGCGCCGAGATCGGGATGGGGTCGCCGAGGCCGAGCTTGTGCAGCTCGAACGCGAGCGACTCGTGCTTCGGATCGTCGATCTTGTTTGCGAGGACGAGGATCGGCTTGTGCGACTCGCGCAGGATCTGCGCGACTTCTTCGTCACCGGGAGTGATCCCGATCTGCGCGTCGACGACGAACAGGACGAGATCGGCCTCCGCGACTGCAGCGCGTGCCTGGTCGGCGATCGAGCGGGTCACCGGGCTCGGGTCGGCGATGTCGACGCCGCCGGTGTCCACGAGCAGGAAGCGGCGGCCTGTCCATTCGCACACGAGCTCCTTGCGGTCGCGCGTGACGCCGGAGGTCTCGTGCACGACAGCCGCGCGCGTGCCCGTCAGTCGGTTGACCAGCGTGGACTTGCCCACGTTGGGAAAGCCGACGATCGCGACGGTGCCGAGGAGACCGGTGTCAGACACGATTAGGGAAGTGTGACGTTGCGCGGCCGGCCGGCCGCATGCAGGTCGACGAGCCACGACCACAGCCGGTGCAGCTCGGCACGGACCTGCTCGGACGCCTCGCGGTAGCCCTTCGACCCGCTCGGCAATCCCTCGAACCGCATCGGCTCGCCCCACACGATCGACACAGGCGCGAGGTTCGAGACCTTCCAGAACTGCGAGCCGTGGATCGCCCCGCAGACGACCGGCACGTTCTCGTTCAGCGCCACCATCGCGGCCCCCGGCTGCACGGGGCCCGGCACGCCGGATTTCTGCCGCGTTCCTTCGGCGAAGACGCCGAGCGCCTCCCCGCCGCGCACGATCTCGCGCATGCGCCGCACCGCCTCACGGTCGGACTCGCCGCGGCGCACGGCGAACGACCCGAACAGCCGCAGGTACGCCCCCGCGACGGGAACGTCGTGCGCCTCCGCCTTCGCAAGGTAGTACAGCGGCCGCGGCGTCGCCCATCCGTACGCGGGGATGTCGAGCCACGAGAAGTGGTTCAGCGCGACGACGATCCCGCCCTCGAGCGGCATGCGCTCGCGCCCGTACACCTTCAGCCGCGTGAGCAGCGCAGCAGGGCCGCCCATGGCGACGCGCCCCCACTTCCAGTTGAACTCGACCGAGTTCAAACCGCGGTGCGTTCGCGGACGAGCGCCTCGATGCGCTCGACGACGTCCTCGACCTGGAGGCTCGTCGTATCGATCTCCTGTGCGTCGGCCGCCGGCTGCATGCGCTCGGCGTCCTTCTCGTCGCGGACGCGGAGATCGGTCGCGAGCGCGTCGGCGCCGATGCCGGGCCGCTCGGCGCTGCGCCGGCGGGCGCGCTCGTCGCGATCTGCGGTCAGATAGATCTTCACCGCCGCGTCCGGAGCGACGACGGTGCCGATGTCGCGCCCCTCGATGACGACGTTGCCGTCGCGGCCGAGCTGGCGCTGCCGCTCGCGCATGACCTCGCGCACCGGTGGATGACGTGCGACGACGGGAACCATCCGGTCGATGCGGGCGCCGCGGATCGACGATGTCACGTCCGTCCCCGCGATCCAGACGCGCTCGGCGTCGTCGAACGTCACGGGCTCCGCGCGCGCAAGCTCGGCCAAGGCCTTCCCGTCCCCGAGGTCGACGCCACGTTGCATGGCGAGCCACGTCGCGGCGCGGTACATCGCGCCCGTGTCGAGGTAGCGGAACTCGAGCCGCTCGGCGAGCGCCCGCGCAACGGTGCTCTTGCCGGCGCCTGCGGGGCCGTCGATCGCGACGATCATCGTTTCACCAGAGAGTCCAGAACGTCATAGAAGCCGGGGAAGCTTATAGCGACCGTCTCGGCGCCCTCGATCTCCACGCCCTTGCTGGACGCGAGCCCGACGACGGCGCCGAGCATGGCGATGCGGTGGTCGCCGCGCGCCTCGACAATGCCTCCGCGCAGGCGCGTCGGGACGCCGGTGATGGCCCAGCCGTCCTCGCGCGACTTCACGTGCGCGCCGGTCGCGCGCAGCAGATCGGTGACCGCCTCGATGCGGTCACTCTCCTTCACGCGTAGCTCCTTCGCGCCGCGGACGACGGTCTCGCCGTGCGCAGACGCGGCCAGGAGCGCGACCAGCGGGAGCTCGTCCACGAGCAGCGGCACCTCGTTCGCGCCGATCTCGGCCGCGGAAAGCTCGCCGTGCTGCACCTGCACGTCGCCGACGAGCTCGCCGCCGAACTTGCGCCGGTTGAAGATGGACACGCGGACGCCCATTCGCTTCAGCACCTCGAGCAGCCCGGTGCGGCGCGGGTTCAACCCGACGCCGTGCACCGTGAGATCGCTGCCGGGGACGAGCGCAGCGGCGACGAGGAGCGGCGCCGCCGACGAGAAGTCGCCGGGCACCTCGACCTCGCCGAGCCGGAGGATCCCCGCCTGCACGGTGACCGACGTCGGCCGCCGCTGAACCGGCACTCCACCGGCTTCGAGCATCAGCTCGGTGTGGTCGCGCGTCGGTACCGGCTCGACCACCGTCGTCGCGCCTTCCGCCGTCAGCCCGCCGAGGAGGATCGCGGACTTCACCTGCGCGCTCGCGACCGGGAGCTCGTAGTCGATCGCGAGCAGCGGCGCGCCCTCGATCTCCACCGGCGCGTGCCCCTCGCTCGTGTCGATGCGCGCGCCCATGCGGCGCAGCGGATCTGCGACGCGTTCCATCGGCCGAGACGAGAGCGACTCGTCGCCGGTGAGCACGTACCTGCCGTCGCGGCCTGAGAGCATCCCCATCAGCAGGCGCATGAGCGTGCCCGCGTTCGCACAGTCGACCGCGCCCGACGACAGCTCGCCGCCGTGCACGATCAGCTCGTCGTCGGCGAGATCCTCGACCTCGATGCCGAGCGCGCGCACCGCGTCGATCGACGCCTGCGTGTCGCCGGCGCGGCCGAAGCCGCGCACGTGCGTGTCGCCCGCCGCGATCGCGCCGAGCAGCACCGCGCGATGCGAGATCGACTTGTCGCCGGGCACGGCGACGTGCCCGACGATTGACGTAGCGGGTTCGACCCTCAACCGATCGTGCGTCCCATGAGGGACACGAGAGCGCGGATCTCGGCCGCGAAATCGGCGAAGTCGGCAGTCGGGATCTGCTGCGGCCCGTCGGAGAGCGCCTCCTCGGGGCGCGGATGCGTCTCGACGATGATCCCGTCCGCGCCGGCGGCGACCGCTGCGCGCGCGAGCGGAAGCACGAGATCGCGGCGCCCCGCCGGGTGCGACGGGTCGACGATCACCGGCAGGTGCGTCTCCGTCTTCAGCACCGGAATGGCGCCGATGTCGAGCGTGAAGCGCGTCGACGTCTCGAAGGTCTTGATCCCGCGCTCGCACAGGATCACCTCCGAGTTCCCTTCCTTGACGATGTACTCCGCCGCCATCAGCAGATCCTCGACCGTCGCGGAGAGGCCGCGCTTCAGCAGCACGGGCTTGCGCGCGCGCCCGACCTCCGCGAGGAGCGAGAAGTTCGCCATGTTGCGCGCGCCGATCTGGATGACGTCGGTCGCATCCACAACCTGCTCGACGTGGCGCGGGTCCATCAGCTCGGTGACGATCGGGAGGCCGGTCTCCTCGCGCGCTTCCTTGAGGATCTCGAGCGCCTCCTCGCCGAGCCCCTGGAACGCGTACGGCGACGTGCGCGGCTTGAAGGCGCCGCCGCGGAGCATGGTCACGCCGGCCGCGGCGACGGCGCGCGCGGTCTCGAGCGTCTGCTCCCGCGTCTCGACGCTGCACGGCCCGGCGATGAAGCCGAAGTAGCCGTCGCCGATGCGCCTGCCGCGCGCCTCGATCACGGTCGGATCGGGCGACAGCTCCCGGGAGACAAGCTTGTACGGCTTGAGGATCGGCAGCACCTGCTCGACGCCGGCGTAGCCCTCGAGGGGCAGCGCCGCGAGCAGCTCGCGCTCGCCGATCGCGCCGATCACGGTCGCCTCGCGGCCGGGAGTGACGACGGCGCCGCAGCCGGCCTCCTCCAGGCGCGCGACGACGTCGTCCACCTGGTCGGGGGTCGCGTTCGCTCCCATGACGATCAGAAGCTCGGGTGCGCCTGTCACAGCCACGTTCACAGCTTAGGCAGAATCCCCCTCCATGGCCGACACGCCGCCCCGCGTCTTCTCCGGTATCCAGCCCACGGGCCGTAAGACCCTGGGCAACTACAGCGGCGGCTTCCGCCAGTACGTCCAGACGCAGGAGACGCACGACGCGTTCTTCTGCATCGTCGACCTGCACTCGATCACCGTCGAGTACGACCCGGCCGAGCTGCGGAGCTCGACGCTCGACCTGGCGGCGATGCTCTTCGCCACCGGGCTCGACGCCGAGAAGTCGACCGTCTTCTGCCAGAGCCACGTCACCGCGCATGCCGAGGCGGCGTGGCTGCTCTCGGCTGTCGCCAGCTACGGCCAGTTGGGCCGCATGACGCAGTTCAAGGAGAAGTCCGACCGGCACGAGTTCGTCTCGGCCGGCCTCTTCACATACCCGGTCTTGATGGCCGGCGATATCCTCCTGTACCAGACCGACCTCGTCCCGATCGGGGACGACCAGCGGCAGCACCTCGAGCTCTCGCGCGACATCGCCGAGCGCTTCAACTTCCGGTACGGCGAGACGTTCAAGGTGCCCGACGGCCAGTTCCCGACGGTGGGCGGCCGGATCATGGACCTGCAGGAGCCGACGAACAAGATGTCGACGACGCTCTCGAGCGAGCAGGGCGCGGTGTACATCGCCGACGCGCCGGACGTCATCCGCAAGAAGTTCAAGTCGGCGGTGACCGACTCCGGGCGCGAGGTGCGCTACGACCCGGCGGAGAAGCCGGGCGTCTCGAACCTGCTCGAGATCATGAGCGTCGCCACCGGCGAGCCGATCGACGCGCTGCAGAAGCGGTTCGACAGCGCCGGCTACGGCGAGTTCAAGGAGGCGGTCGGCGAGTCGGTGGTCGAGCTGCTGACCCCGATCCGCGAGCGATTCGAACAGCTCCGCGCGGACGAGCGGGCGCTGCAGCACCTGCTCGCGGTCGGCGCGGAGAAGGCACGCCGGACGAGCGAGCCGACGCTCGAGCAGATGTACGAGCGCATGGGCTTCGCGAAGCCGGAGGCGGGCCGCTTTTTCGGAGCGGCCCGCCCCCGTGGTCTGTGATCAGCTAGCCGGCGGCTAGCTGATCCGCCTCGCTCAGGATGTTCTGGCAGTCCTTGAGGTCGTTCGCCCCAGGGATCGGCTTGTTGTTGAACTCGGCGTCGAACAGGTCGATCTTGATCTGCGTCGCAACGGCGTCACGCGCAGTGCCGAGCTTCTGGATCTTCGCCAGCGTCGACTGATACTGGGAGTCGTCGCTGCTCGATCCCGTCTTCAGCGCGGCGGTGTCGGCGAGCAACACATCGGTGCCGAACTGACCGACGCTGGAGTTGAGCTGCTTGTAACAGACGGCCAGATCGTTGTACTTCGACTGGCCGGTCTTGCCCGGCGAGACCGTCAGGTCCTCGACCAGGACGCGCCCGTCGTCGACGTAGTCGTCCTTGAGACCGGTGAGGGCCAGGATGGTCGGCCGGATGTCCGTGTGATCGGCCCACGTGCCCGGGTTCGCGAGCGACGTGTCGGGCTGCGGGTTCGAGTTGGAGCCGTCCTGGGAGCTCGGGCCTTGCGCGGCGGTGAATCCGTCGACGCCCTTGTGGGCGACGCCGGGGCCGACGAGGCCGAGCCACGTGTTGTCGATCTCGGGTGCGTAGTACCCGTGGTCCCACGCGAACCCGTTGTTGACGACGACGCAGTTCGCGGCCGCGGTCGACGGTGTCGACGTCGAGCAGTTCGGCGTCTTCGGGTTCGACGTCGGATCGCCGAGACCGGTCGAGAGGAAGAAGTCCGGCCGCGGGAAGACCGTGAACGACGGCGTCCGGTTCGGATCCGCGTTCACGAAGTGGAGCAGCTGCTCCACCACAGGGTCGGCCGCGTACGCAGCCACCGTTTCCGTCGTGTTGTCGTAGCTGTCGTTCACGGTCGCGGAGAGGAAGCCCCGTTCCAGGTTCCGCGTCGTATCGGTCGTGGGCCCGGGGTTGCCGGTGATGAACACCGAGTTCCCCTGCGGCTCGTTGTAGAAGGGCGTCGAGTTGCCCTGCTGCGACAACAGGAGGCCGTGGATCGACACCTGCTGCTCGCCGATCGAGCCGGCGGAATAGCTGCAGCTGTAGCCGGTCGTGTCGGGCGTGCCGGTGCAGTTCGGCGTCACCGCGCGGGCGACGTTCGCTCCCGCGAAGTGGTCACCCTCATCCGCGGCGAACACGAACAGCGTGTTCTGCGGCGTGATGCCGTCGTTCGAGAGCCGCTGAAAGAAGGTCGCGAACGACGCGTTGTAATTGGCGAGCGTCTGCTGGTAGCAGGTGTCACCGGGGCCCTGCGCCGTGCCACCGTTCGAGCAGCCGGACTGGCCCGACTTCTTCTCGTGCGCGTCGGAGATGTACGCGTACGTGACCGGGACGCCGGTCTCCTGCATGTCGGCGACGTAGGCCAGTGACTGCGCGGCGCTGATGCCGCCGAAGCCCGGGAAGCCGGCGTGGCCGGGTGGCAGGAAGGCGCCGTCGATCTCCTTGCCGTTCAGATCGACGAGGTTTCCGGCCGAGTCGTACACCGGGTACGAGTGGCCGTTGACGATGCGGTCGCCACCCGAGTTCGCCGCTCCCTTGAGCTGCGGCTGCAGGTACTTGTGTCCGAAGACGGCGTCGAAGCCGCTGTAGCCGCCCGGTTCGTCGGGTAGCGCGTCCGTGACCGGCCGCGGGTCCGTCGAGCAGAACGAGCTCCCCTGCGCGCAATGGACGCCGAGGCCGACGTAGTCGGCGACCTCTTGGTCCTTGAACGAGTCGGGGTCGGCGTTGACCTGTTGCTGCTCCGGCGAGTTCGCGCCGAAGAAGGTGGCGATGTCGGGGTTGACGTTCTCCAGCTCGATGTTGGCGGTGGAGACGCCGCCGACGTCGCAACCCGCACGCGTGAACGGAACCCACGGCGCGGGCGGCGTCGCGGGCGGCGAGCCGGCCGCGGGAACCTTCGCCGAGTAGGGCTGGTTCGGGAACTGGTCGAGGCCGTACGTGCCGGTCCAGTACGAGAACGACGACTTCGACGTCACGCCGCCGGACGAGTTGTACGTCTCGTACGAGTTGGTGAGGCCCTGCCCCTGGCGGTCTCCGTAGAGGCCGGAAAGGTTCGTGATGACGTCGTCGGCGGTGTGGCCGATCATCGGCGTGTGGTTGTTCGAAAGCATCGTGCCGTTGCTCGTGATGAAGTTCGTGAGCGCAGGCATCTGCTCGAGATCGGACAGCACGTTCGGGTTGTCGCGGTTGAAGTGGACGTTGTCGAACGTGATCTCGATCACGTGCTGGATGCCGTTTGCGAGATGACACCCGGACGGTGCCGGCGCTGCGGACGCCGGCGAGCCGCTGATCGTGGTGGCTGCGAATGCGGCCGCGACAACGGCCACGATCGCGGCCGCGACTGCGGCTCTACGAGCTCGTGTACTCATTCATCCCCCTTCATCGGGAACTGACGACCACATCGACGCTACCCAGCATCGGTGGACCGAAACTAGGGGTGTCACAGCCTTGTTACGAGGTCTTCAAGACCTCGACTTCTGAGGGTTCCAGCGCGCGCCATTCGCCTGGCTCGAGCCCTTGCAGCGCCAGTCCCGCATATGCGCTGCGGTGCAGCTGCGTCACCGGATGGCCGACGGCGTCGAGCATGCGGCGCACCTGACGGTTGCGCCCTTCGTGGATGACGATCTCGATCGTCGTGGGCGCGATTCGGCGCACACGAGCGGGCGCAGTTCTCCCGTCGTCGAGCTCGATGCCGTCGGCGAGCGCGCGCAGCGTCGCATCGTCCGGCTCTCCCTCGACGTCGGCGACGTACGTCTTCTCGACGCCGTAGCGCGGGTGCGCGAGCCGATGCGCGAGCGGGCCGTCGTTCGTGAGCAGCAGCGCGCCCGTCGTGTCCGCATCGAGGCGGCCGACCGGGACGACGCGCGGCTCCTGCGGGACGAGCTCGACGACAGTGGGGCGTTGTTGCGGGTCACGCGCGGTGGTGACGACGCCGGCGGGCTTGTTCAGGAGGACGTAGGCGAGGCGCTGGAGCGAGACCGGCGTCCCGTCCACCTCCACGCGATCGTGCGATTGGACGAACGTGTTCAGCTGCCCGGGCGCGCCGTTGACCGTGACGCGGCCGGCCTTGATCAGTTCGCCGGCGGCGCGGCGGGACGCGACTCCGGCGCGGGCGAGGTACGCGTTGAGACGCACGGCCTGAGAAGATACGCACGGCCGTGCCGCATTACATCTCGCTCATGCGCTGGACCACGGCCGGCCGGGCCGGGCTGCCGGCGTGGCGGGACCGCGTCGAGGACGGGGAGCGGCTCATCCAGGAGGCGGGCGGGACGCTCGTCGGCGTCTACGTGACGCTCGGGCGGTACGACGTGGTCGAGGTGTTCGAGGCGCCGGACGACGCGACGGCGCTGGAGATCATCACGAAGCTCGGCCAGGCCGGCGGCGAGGAGACCGAGACCCTGCGCGCGTTCACGCGCGAAGAGGCCGAAGAGATCATCCGGCGCTTGTGAAGTGGGTTGCGGCGTGGGACGCCGCCGCGCTCCTCGTGTTCGTCGCCGTCGGCGTGCTCACACACGGCGCATCGGGCGGCGCGTTCGCGCGCGATCTGTTGTGCATCCTCGGCGGCTGGTTCGCGGGCGCACTCGGGCTCCGGCTCTACGCGCGCGGCGGCTGGTGGCGCCTCGTTGCGACATGGCTCGTAGGTGTGTCGGGAGGCGTACTGATTCGTGCCGCCATCGTCGGCCACGTCGCGTACGACTTCTGGGCCGTCGCCCTCGCCTTCACGGCGCTCTTCGTCCTCGCGGGACGCGGCCTACGCCGCGCCACAACTGCGCGGAAGTCCTGACACAGACGTTTTGGTGGCTGCCACCGGTCGTTGTTACGCGGTGCGCTTTTCGGCCACGGCGTTGAGCCGATCGCGGATCTCGTCCACGTCGGCGCCGAGGTCGTCGAGGCGCGGGAGTTGCGAGAGCGACTCGAGGCCGAACACGCGCTCGAAGACCGGCGTCGTGCGGTAGCGGATCGCGCCGCCTGCTTCGTCGTCGCGCCCCGCTTCGGAAATCAGGCCACGCTCGAGCAAGCTCGCCACGGCCGAGTCGGCGGCGACGCCGCGGATGCGCGTGACGTCCGGCCGCGTGCACGGCCCGAGGTACGCGACGATCGCCAGCGTCTCGAGCGCAGCTTGCGACAGGTTCCGCTGCGCCGGCTTCTCGATCATGCGCGCGCACGCATCGGCGGCATCGCGCGACGCGCGAAACGCCCAACCGCCGGCGACGTGCTCGAGCACGATGCCGCTGCGCCCTTCGCGATAGCGCTCGCCCACGAGGCCCAGCGCGGCCTCGACGCGCTCCGGATCGTCCGCCGCAGCCTCGGCGAGCTCCGCCGCCGTCAGCGGCGCGGACGCGACGACGAGCAATGCTTCGACCGTCTTCGCGAGCTGGTCGAGCGGGTTGGCAGCGATCAGGCGGAGCGGAGCGTCCATGAATCCTCTCTTTCGACGTCGGTACGCGAAATCCTGATCGGGGCGAACGGGGCCGCCTGGTCGATCGCAATCTCTCCCCCGCGGCGCAGCTCGAGCAACGCGAGAAACGCGACGGCCTGCTCGATACGTGACAGCTCGGCGACCTCCTGGTCGAAGTCGAACCGGCTCCGCCGCCGAAGGACGGAACGGAAGCGCTCCAAGAATTGCGTCACCGGCGGGAAGCGCAGCGCCATGTGCGCAAGCGACACCTCGGGCGGCGGCGTCGCCAACACCCGCATCGCCGCCGCGAGCCGCGCCGGATCGTGCGGCGCGAGCTGCGGCTCCACCCTCGGCGCCAACGGCGCCGGCCCCATCCGGAAATACCGATCCCCCTCGACCTCGAGCCGCTCGCGCAGCCACGCGGCGGCCTCCTTCATACGCCGGTACTCGGCGAGCCGCCGCGCCAGCTCCTCGGCTGCCGCCTCTGGCTCCAGCTCCGCGAGCTCGGCCGCCTCCTCGGGGAAGAGCCCGCGCGCCTTCAGCTCGAGCAGCGCCGAGATGAGGACGAGGAACTCGCCGCACGCGTCCAGGTCGAGCGCCTCCCGTTCGGCCAGCCGCTCCAGGAACGCCAGGACGATGGCCGCGACGTCGATCTCCACCAGGTCGAGCTCGTCCTTGAGGACGAGCGTCAGCAGCAGATCGAAGGGCCCTTCGAAGGCGTCGAGGTCGAGCTCCAGCTCCCGGACGATCATCCGGAGGGACCCTATCCGCGTTGCCGGACGCGGCCCCGCGGGACGGCCATGGTCGGCCCCTTGGGGATCGGGCGGGCCTTCTTCACCTGCGGCTTCTCCTCCGACGGCGTCCGCAGGAACTGCCACCAGACGAAGAACGCGACGGAGACGACGAAGCAGGCGAGCGAGACCCAGAAGTTGATGCGCTGGCCGAGGAAGTGATTGGACGGGTCGATGCGCAGCGTCTCCTCGAACGTGCGGAACGCCGTGTACACGGCGACGTACAGCGCGAAGAGCGCGGGCCGTCGCAGCTTGAAGCGCCGGTCGACCCACAGCAGGAACAACACGCCGAGCAGATCCCACGTGAACTCGTACAGGAATGTCGGGTGGTACTCGTTCGCCGCGCCCTTCCCGTGGATCTCGAGCGCCCACGGCAGGGTCGTGTGCTTCCCGTACAGCTCCTGGTTCCAGTAGTTCCCCCAGCGCCCGATCCCCTGCGCGAGCAGCAGCCCCGGCGCGACCGCGTCCATGAACAGGCGGACGCTGTTCCCGGAACGACGGACGACCCACGCGCCCGCGGCGACGCCGAACGGGATCGCGCCCCAGATGCCGAGCCCGCCCGACCACACGGCGAACGGGCCGTACCAGTGCGCGTGGATGGCCGCGTCCTGGTTCCAGCTCGTGACCAGGTGGTAGATGCGCGCGCCGACGATCCCGAAGATCACGCCCCAGATGGCGACGCGGTAGACGAGATCCCAGTCCCCTCCGAAGCGCACCCAGCGGCGTCCGGTCAGCCAGATGGCCGCGGCGATCGCGAGCAGCAGCATCAGCCCGTACATGTGGATCGTCAGCGGGCCGAGGTGGTACACGCCCGTCGGAGGCGACGGGATGGAGGCGAGAACGGCGCCCATGCGCGCGCCCATTCTGCCTGGTTCAGGCGGGGGCTAGAGCAGGATCCGGGCCGCGAGATTTGGCGGGCAGCCGCGCTCGACCATGTCGATCGCCGCGTGCAGGTCGACGCCGGGCTCGGCCGCCAGGATGGTGGCCGACTCGACATCGAACCCCACGCGGAGCAGCTCTTCCGTCCGCCAGCGCTCGACGCGCTCGGTTTCCGTCTCGATGAAGGTTTCTACCGCAGACATCACTGTCCCTTCTTCGGTAAAACGGCTCATCCGGTTTAGGGGATATGAGCCGCCGTCGATTCCTTTCGCAGGCTCCATACTTGACTACGCAAGAATCTCCGCGCGAGCTACGTTCACGTCGTGGCGGTCAGGCCGATCGGGATCAACCACGTCGCGCTCGAGGTGGGCGACGTCGACGAGGCGCTCGCCTGGTACGGCTGCTTCTTCCAGCTCGAGCTACGCGGCCGCGCAGGCGCCTCGATGGCATTCGTCGACCTGGGCGACCAGTTCATCGCGCTCGCGCGCGGACGCTCCCAGCCGCCCGACACCGACCGGCACCTCGGCCTCGTCGTCGACGACAAGGAGGCGCTCCGCGCCGCGCTCGAGGAGGCCGGCGTGCAGGTCTCGCATCCGCCGTCGGTCGACTTCCGCGACCCGTGGGGCAACCACATCCAGGCGGTCAACTACCGCGACGTGCAGTTCACGAAGGCGCCGGAGATCGCGGAGGGGATGGGCATCGCGGACATCGAGAAGACCGAGCGGGCGAAGGCCGAGCTGCGCGACAAAGGCCTTACAGGCATTTGACGCAGCGCTGACGCGCGCCGAACGCATCGCGCCGACGATCCGGCGCATGACATGGAAATCGTTCGCCGTCGCGGCCGCCGTGCTCTTCGCGGTCCCGCTGTCGGCACAAGCGGCAGGCACCCCGAAGGCGCAATGGTTCGCCGGCGCGGTCACCGCGTCGAGCCCGAGCTCGGTCACGGTCGACGTGCTGTGGAGCAAGGGCACCCTGAGCGGAACGCAGACGGTCGCGATCGGCCCCTCGACCAAGATCGTCTACGGCAAGCACCAGTCGAGCATCGACCCCGGCGATCTCGTCCGGGTCGTCGATGCGAACGGCACCGCTCGCCGGATCCACGTGAACTGCAACTGCCACTTCGCCGCGGGGACGCTCGACGCGATCTCCGGCTCGACGCTCCGCATCAACGTCACGCGAAGCGGCCCCTACGACACGGTGCTGAAGGGCAACGACGTGACCTTCCAGGTCGGAAGCGCCACGCTGCCGAGCCTCACCGCCGGCGACAACGTGGCCGTCAGGTTCTCCGCCAGCGGGTTCTTCAAGGACCCGAGCTTCAACTGGCAGAGCGCGACGTTCACGACCGAGCACGCGCGCAAGGCGAAGAAGTAATCAGCTGACGAGCTCGCGCTTCCGCCGCGACGCGGCGGAGGCGCGCTTGCTCGCCGACAGCTCCACCTTGCGCAGGCGGATGCTCGTCGGCGTCACCTCGACGCACTCGTCGTCGCGGATCAGCTCCAGCGCCTGCTCGAGCGACAGCGGCCGCGGCGGGATGAGGCGCACGGTCTCGTCCGAGCTGGCCGCGCGCATGTTCGTCAGCTTCTTCTCCTTCGTTGCATTCACGTCGAGGTCGTCGGCGCGTGCGTTCTCGCCGACGATCATCCCTTCGTACACCTCGACGCCGGGCTCGACGAAGAGCGAGCCGCGCTCCTGCAGGTTGAGGATCGCGAAGGCCGTCGTCGGCCCGCGCCGGTCGGCGACGAGCGCGCCGGTCGGCCGCGTGCGCATCTCGCCGTGCCACGGTTCCCAGCCCTCGAAGACGTGGTGGAGAATCCCCGTGCCGCGCGTCTCGGTGAGGAACTCGGTGCGAAAGCCGATGAGGCCGCGCGCGGGGACGAGGTAGTCCATGCGCGCCCAGCCGGTGCCGTGGTTGACGAGCTGCTCCATGCGCCCCTTGCGCAGTGCGAGGAGCTGCGTGACGACGCCGATGTAGTCCTCGGGCACGTCGATGGCGACGCGCTCGACCGGCTCGTGCTTCTTCCCGCCGATCTCGCGCACGAGCACCTCGGGCTTGCCGACGGTGAGCTCGAAGCCTTCGCGCCGCATGAGCTCGACGAGCACCGCGAGCTGGAGCTCGCCGCGGCCCTGCACCTCCCACGCATCCGGGCGCGGCGTCGGCAGCACGCGCAGCGAGACGTTGCCGACGAGCTCCTGGTCGAGCCGCGCCTTGACCTGGCTCGCGGTCAGCCGCGTGCCCTCCTTGCCGGCGAGCGGCGCCGTGTTGATCCCGATCGTGATCGAGAGCGACGGCTCGTCCACCGTCGTCACCGGCAGTGGGCGCGGATCGTCCGGATCGGCGATCGTCTCGCCGATCGTCACCTCGGGCAGGCCTGCGAGCGCAACGATCTCCCCCGGCCCGGCCTCGTCGACGGGGACACGGTCAAGCGCTTCGCTCACGTACAGCTCGGTCGCGCGCGCGATCTCGATCGTCCCGTCGGCGCGGCACCAGGCAATCGAAGCGCCCTTGCGCAGCGTGCCGTGATGGATGCGCAGGAGCGCAAGCCGCCCAACATAGGGCGACGCATCGAGATTGGTGACGAGCGCCTGCAGCGGATGATCCGGGTCGTACGACGGCGCCGGCACGGTGGCGAGCAGCGTCTCGACGAGCGGGGCGAGATCGGACGCGAGCTCGTCCGGCTCGAAGCCTGCCCTTCCCGCGCGCGCGTTGCAGAAGACGATCGGGAACTCGATCTGCGACTCGTCGGCATCGAGGTCGAGGAAGAGTTCGTACACCTCGTCGACCACCTCCTTCGCGCGCGCGTCCGGCCGGTCGACCTTGTTCACGACGAGCACGACGGGGAGCTTCGCCTCGAGCGCCTTGCGCAGGACGAAGCGCGTCTGCGGCAGCGGCCCTTCGCTCGCGTCGACGAGCAGGAGGATGCCGTCCACCATCGTCAGCCCGCGCTCCACCTCGCCGCCGAAGTCGGCGTGGCCGGGCGTGTCGACGATGTTCAGCTTCACGCCGCCGACGTGGACGGCCGTGTTCTTGGCGAGGATGGTGATGCCCTTCTCGCGCTCGAGGTCCATCGAGTCCATGACCCGCTCGTTGACGTCCTGGTTCTCGCGGAACGAGCCGGACTGCCACAGCAGCGCGTCGACGAGCGTCGTCTTGCCGTGATCGACGTGCGCGACGATCGCGACGTTGCGGAGATCTTCTCTACGGGCCACGGATCCACCGTAGCCGGGGGCGGCGCTACTTCGCCTTGGCCGTGAACGATCGCGTCACGGCGTTCCCGCCGTTCGAGATCGTGATCGTCGCGTGCAGCTTCTTGCCCTTGAGGCTCTTCGGAACCTTGAAGGCGCACAGCCCGGTGATGCTTCCCCCCGGGGTGACGATGGCGACGTGGTTCGGCACGAGGAGTCGCACCTTGCCCGAGGCGGCGCTGCACAGGACCGCGGTCTGGTCGCCTGCGGTCCCGCCCGATGCCCTGACGGTCACGGCCCAGACCGTCCCCGCCTTCGCCGCCGTCTGACGCGCGTCGGTGACGGTCAGGCCCGAGGCGCTCGACTTCGACCAGATGGCGACGGCGAAGTCCTGGTGACCCGGGCCGCCGGCGCCGTCGACGCTCTGGACGATGACGTTCACCGTGGACGGATTGCCGACGTCGACAGCGAGCGCGGACGCCTCGAGCGCGCGTCCGCCGGGGGCGACGGAGAAAGTCGCATCCGCGCCCGTGGGCTCGAAGTCCTGCGCCGCCGAGTCCCAGACCTCGAGCCCGCCCGGGCCGAGGAGATAGTCGGCGCCGTTCGGGTCGCCGGTGGACTTGTTCCGGTCGGTGTCCAGGAAGATGGAGATGTTCGAGTTCGCGCCGTACGGCGTCGCGAAGGAGACGACGAACGTCAGATGTCCGGTCGCGCCGCCGGAGGCGACGATCTTCGTGATGTCGGGCGCGGTGCCGCTGTCGCCCGTCGCGTCGATGAACGTGCCGGGCGGATTCGGCGCGACGGCGAACGCGAGAGCTGCGAGAAAAGCGACCATGACCCCGCTCTGACGCTACAGCACTGCGGCTTCGCCGAGAAGAGCTTTTACCTCGGCGAAGAAGTCCGGCACCGGCTTGACGCGGTAGCCCGGGCCGAGCTCCATCACCTTCGGCCCGTTCGAGGTCACCAGATCGAGATAGACGGGCGCTTCGCCGGGGAAGTCCTTCACGACGGCGGCGAGCTCGCGCACGATGCCGGCGGCCGCGATGCGCGCGTCCACCTTGAGGCGCACTTCCTTGCGCTCGGGCGTCGCCTCGAACGCGGTGATCTCGAGCGCGACGAGCTTCGTCTCCCCCATCTGCTTGTGATCGACACGGCCCTTGACGATGAGGACGCCGTCCTGCACGAGCAGGTCGCGCGCGTGCGCGTACACGGAGTTGAACGCGACGACTTCGACCGAGCCGGTGAGATCCTCGATCGTCGCGAACACCATCGGCTCGCCCTTCTTCGTCGTCAGCTGCTTGAGCGAGGAGACGAGCCCGCCGACGAGGACGATCTCGCCGTCGCGCCGGCGCTCGAGCTCGGAGAGCCCGCAGTCGGTCTTGCGCTTCAGCTGGTCGCGCACCGCCGAGAGCGGATGCTCGGAGACGTACAGGCCGAGGCTCTCCTTCTCCATGTGCAGGAGCTCGGACTTGTCGTACTCCTCGGTGGAGAGCGCCGGGTACTGCATCTCCTGCGGCTCGTCGCCGAGGTCGAAGATCGATCCCTGCCCGAAGCGGCGCGCGTCGTGCGCGGCGTTGCCGGAGCCGAGCGCCTGGTCGAGCACCTCGAGCATCGCCTTGCGCGAGCCGGGCAGTGCGCCCGCCTTGACGAGCGACTCGAGCGCGCGCTTGTTCACGACCTGCGGGTCGACGCGCTCGGTGAAGTCCCAGATGGACGCGAACGGGCCGCCCTCGGCGCGCGCTCCGACGATTGCGCGGCACGCTCCCTCCCCCACGTTCTTGACGGCGTTCAGGCCGAAGCGGATCTTGCCCTCGACGACGGCGAAGTCGACCGCCGACGCGTTCACGTCCGGCGGGAGCACCTCGATGCCGAGCTCGTTGCATGCGGTGACGTAGAACGGCACGCGGTCCTTCGTGTTCATCACGGAGGAGATGAGCGCCGCCATGTACTCGCAGGGGTGGTTCGCGCGCAGCCAGGCGGTGCGGTAGGTGATGAGCGCGTAGCAGGCGGCGTGCGACTTGTTGAACGAGTAGTCCTGTGACTTCTCCAGGTCGTCCCAGAGCTGGCGCGCGACCGCGTCCGGCGTGTTCGTTGCGATGGCGCCGTCGATGAACTTCGTCTTCAGCGACGCCATGAGCTTGTGATCCTTCTTGGAGATCGCGCGCCGGAGGTCTTCCGCCTCGAAGAGCGTGAAGCCGGCGATGTCCTTGGCGATCTCCATCGACTGCTCCTGGTAGATCGCTATCCCGAAGGTGTTGCCGGTGATCTTCTTCAGTCGCTCGTCGATGTAGGCGACCGCCTCGCGCTTGTTCTTGCGGGCGGCGTAGCCGGGGATGTACTGCATCGGGCCCGGCCGGTAAAGCGCGACGAGCGCGATGATGTCCTCGAAGTCGGTGGGCTTGACGGCGCGCAGCGCCTCGCGCATCCCCGACGACTCGAACTGGAAGACGCCGGTTGCTTCGCCGTTCGCGAGCATCGCGTAGGTGCGCTTGTCGTCGAGCGGGATGGCGGAGATGTCGAGCCCGCCGAGCAGCTCGCACGCCTTGTCGATGACGTCGAGGTTGCGCAGGCCGAGGAAATCGATCTTGAGCAGTCCGAGCGCCTCGACGTTTTTCATCGAGAACTGCGTCAGGACTTCCTGGTCGGCTCCCTTTTGCTGGAGCGGGACGAGCTCGATGAGCGGCTCGGCGCCGATGACGACGCCTGCGGCGTGGATCCCGTCCTGGCGCGTGAGGCCTTCGAGCGGGCGCGCGAGGTCGACGATCTCCTTCGCGACCGGGTCGGAGTCGACCGCCTGACGCAGCTCGGCGCCGCGCTTGAGGCACTCGTCGAGCGTTTGTCCGGGGCCTTCGGGGATGAGCTTGGCGATCTTGTCGACGACGCCGTACGGGACCTCGAGCACGCGGCCGGCGTCGCGGACGGCGGCGCGCGCGGCCATCGTCCCGAAGGTGATGATCTGCGCGACGCGGTCGCGGCCGTACTTCTCCGTGACGTAGTTGATGACGCGCTCGCGCCCGTCCACGGCGAAGTCGATGTCCATGTCAGGCATCGACTTGCGGCCCGGGTTGAGCATGCGCTCGAAGAGGAGGTCGTAGCGGATCGGGTCGATGTCGGTGATCTCGAGGCAGTACGCGACGAGCGAGCCGGCGGCGGAGCCGCGGCCGGGGCCGACGCTGACGCCGTTCCGCTTCGCGAAGGCGATGAAGTCCCAGACGATGAGGAAGTAGTCGGTGAAGCCCATCTCGCGGATGGTCTTCAGCTCGTACTGCAGTCGTTCGCGCAGAGTCGCGTCGATCTTGTCGTACCGTTTTGCGAGGCCCTTCTCGCACAGCTCCACGAGGTAGTCGAACGCGTCGCGGTCGTCGGGCACCGGGTATTTCGGCAGCAGGATGCGGCCGAGCTCGATCTCGACGTTGCAGCGCTCGGCGACTTCGAGCGTGCGGCGCAGCGCGTTGTCGTGGCCGGGGAAGTCGAGCGCCATCTCCTCCGGCGACTTGAAGTAGAAGTGATCGGTGTCGAACTTCCAGTGGTTCGGGTTCTTCAGCGAGTCGCCGGACTGGATGCAGAGGAGCGCTTCGTGCGCGCGCGCGTCGTCGTGCATGAGGTAGTGGACGTCGCCGGTCGCGACGGTCGGCAGCTTGCGCTTGGCGGCAAGCGCGGCGAGCTCGGGGAGGATGCGCTGCTGCACGTCGAGGTGCGCGTTCTGGAGCTCGACGTACACGTCGCCGTCGCCGAAGACTTGCGCGAGGCGGTCGAGCTCGTTTTCCGCGTCGTTGGGGCGGGACTCCTCGAGGGCCTTGCACACGCGGCCGGAGAGGCAGCCGGAGAGGGCGATGAGGCCGTCGGCGTGGCGTTCGAGCAGCTCCCAATCGACGCGCGGCTTGTAGTAGTAGCCCTCGAGATAGCCGAGCGAGCTGAGCTTGATCAGGTTCCCGTAGCCCTCGGTCGTCTCGGCCAGGAGCGTCAGGTGCGCGTAGCCCTTCTGCTGCGCCTTGCGGTCGTCCGCGACGTAGACCTCGCAGCCGATGACGGGCTTGATGCCCTCCTTCTTCGCCGCCTTGAACAGGTCGATCGTGCCC
>DATBQM010000077.1:0-44617 GCA_036560805.1 Gaiellaceae bacterium
CGTGCGCCGGTGGCGCCGAGCGGATGGCCGAGCGAGATGCCGCCGCCGTTCGGGTTGACGTCACCCGCCTCCCACCGCTCGCCGAGGTTCGTGTCGGCGAGGAACTGAAGGACGACCGACGCGAACGCCTCGTTCACCTCGATCACCTCCATGTCGTCCCACGTCAGGCCGGCCTTCGCGAGCGCGCGATCGCACGCCTGCGGATTGCCGTGCAGCATGAGATGCGGGTCGACGCCGGCGATGCCGAATCCGAGGAAGCGCGCGCGAGGCTCGAGCCCGAGCGCCGACGCCTTTTCCTCCGACGCGACGAGCACAGCCGCGGATCCGTCCACGATCTGGCTCGAGTTGGCTGCGGTGACCTTGCCGTCCGCGACGAACGACGGCTGGAGCGAGGCCATCTTCTCGACGGTCGTCTCGCGACGCACCGCCTCATCGACAGCGAAACGCGTGCGCACGAGCGTCGTACCCGAGTCGGGCGAGGGCACGTCGAGCTCGATCGGGATGATCTCCTTCTCGAACCGGCCCTCGTCGATCGCGCGCGCCGCGCGCATGTGCGACTCGTACGAGTAACGGTCGAGCTCCTCGCGGGAGAGGTTCCACTTCGCGGCGATCTCCTCCGCCGAGATGCCTTGCATGACGATGTCGAAGCGCTCGTACACCGCGTCGGACATCGAGCCCCGGTTCGAGCCCATCGGGACGCGCGACATCATCTCGACCCCGCCCGAGATGACGAGGTCGAGCTGTCCCGACCACACCGCCGCAGCCGCGTTGAAGTTCGACTGCATGGACGAGCCGCACTGGCGGTCGACGGTCGTGCCGCAGACGGAGACAGGCCAGCCGGCGGCGAGCGCGATGTTTCGCCCGACGTTCCAGGCTTGCTCGTCGACCTGCGAGACGCAGCCCCACTGAAGATCCTCGACCTCGGCCGGGTCCACCCCGTTCCGCTCGACGAGGCCGCTGATCACCTGGGCGGAGACGTCGTCGCCCCGGATGTGCGAGAGCGTCCCGTTCTTCTTGCCGATCGGGCTCCGCACGGCGTCGACGATGAGCGCATCTGTCTTTCTCGCGGCCACCTCTTTACTGTATCTGGGCCGTGCTTCGCAAGAACGCAAAAGTCGAGCTGATACGGGGCGTCCCGCTCTTCGCGGAATGCTCGAACCGCGAGCTCGGCGAGATCGCGTCGCTCGCCGACGAGCTCTCGCTCCCGGCGGGTCGCAAACTCGCGGCCGAGGGTGCAGCCGGCCACGAGTTCGTCGTCCTCGTCGAAGGCGCCGCAGAGGTGAAGCGCGGCAGCCGCATCGTCAACCGGCTCGCCGCCGGCGACTTCCTCGGTGAGATCGCGCTCGTCACCGGCCGGAAGCGGACGGCGACCGTCACGACCACAGAGCCGTCGCGCCTGCTCGTCCTTACGGCCCGCTCGTTCCGCACGCTCCTGAGCGACCTTCCGGGGCTCCAGTTGAAGGTGCTAGACGCGCTCGCCGCCCGGCTTTCCGAGGAATAAACGAGCGCCCTCGGGCGTCTTTATCTGTATGACCAACAACTCGAAGATCAAGGCGCTCAAAGGTGTCCCCCTGTTCGCGCACTGCTCGACGAGGCAGCTCGCCGAGATCGCCAAGACGGTGGACGAGATCGATCTTCCGGAAGGCCGAACGCTGACGCGCGAGGGCCTCACCGGCAAGGAGTTCGTCGTGCTCGCCGAGGGCATCGCCGACGTCGAGAGCGGCGGTGCGGTCGTCAACACGCTCGGCCCTGGCGACTTCTTCGGCGAGATCTCGCTCGTCACGGGTCTGCCCCGCACTGCGACCGTGACGACGAGGAGCCCCGCGCGCCTGCTCGTGCTCAGCGCGCCGGCGTTCCGCTCGCTGCTCGCGCGTGCGCCGAGGATCCGGCGACGCGTCGTCGCGGCTGCCGCACTCCGGCTCGCCCGCTAGTTCTTCCGAGGCACCTTCGGCCGCTCCGCGTGCGCGAGCCACGTCGGAGCGGCGAGCGCGAGCACACGGCGCTGGCCCTCGGTCGCACCGCTGCCGAGCTCGCGGAACGTGTACGCCACGTCGCCGCCGAGGACGACGAGCCCCTCGGGCGTGTCGACGAGGACGCTCTGGTGGCCCCGCGTGTGGCCCGGCGTCGGGAGCAGGCGGATCCCCGGCAGCACCTCGGCCTCGCCGTCGTGCTCGACGTAGGTCACGGCCTCGAAGTCGACCCACGCGCCGATCGTGTAGTTGTCATCCGCCCGCGCATCTGCGAGCTCGCGCGACTGCACGTGGATCGGGACGCCGGGGAAGAGCCGGTTGCCGCCGCAGTGGTCGAAGTGCAGATGCGTGTTGATCACGCAGACGACGTCCCGCGGCACGTTCTCCGGCATCGGGACGGGCTCCCACTCCTCGTCCAGCTCGGGCGTCGAGTCGATCATCCCCGTGTCGACGAGCACGATGCCGTCCGGGTGCTCGATCGCGTGCACGTACACGGGGAAGCCCTTGACGGTGGCGGCGAGGTGAGGCTGGATCACCTGCGTAGACTCACACGCCGTGGTCGAAGTTCGCTCCCCCTACTCGGGAAAGGTCGTCGGTCAGGCGCCGAAGAGCGGCGCCGACGAGGCCCGGCGCGCGATCGACGCGGCGGCGCGAGCGCTCGAGAGCCCGCTTCCCGCCCATAAGCGCGCGGAGATCCTCGTCAAGGTCGCGGGCCTCATCGGACGGCGGCACGAAGAGGTCGCGCGCACGATCTCCGACGAAGCCGGCAAGCCGATCAAGACCGCGCGCGTCGAAGCATCGCGTGCCATGTCGACGTACACGTTCGCCGCCGTCGAGGCGCGCAAGCTCGTCGGAGAGATGATCCCGATGGACGCGGCGCAGGCCGGCGAGGGCAAGCTCGCGTTCACCTTGCGCCGGCCGATCGGCGTCGTCGGCGCGATCTCGCCGTTCAACTTCCCGTGCAACCTCGTTGCGCACAAGATCGCCCCGGCGCTCGCCGCCGGCTGTCCCGTCGTGCTCAAGCCCGCGAGCGCGACGCCGCTGTCCGCGCTCCTGCTCGCCGAGCTCGAGCACGAGGCGGGCCTGCCCGATGGCTGGCTCACCGTCCTCGTCGGGCCGGCGTCCGAGATCGGCGACGTCCTCGTCGAGGACGAACGCGTCCGGCTGATCACGTTCACCGGCTCGAGCGAGGTCGGCTGGAAGCTCCAAGAGCGCGCACCGCGCAAGCGCGTGAAGCTCGAGCTCGGCAACTCGACGCCGGTCATCGTCGCCGCGGACGCCGACATCGAGACGGCGGCCACGAAGCTTGCGGCGAACGCGTTCGCATTCGCGGGCCAGAGCTGCATCTCGGTGCAGCGCATCTACGTCGAGCGTCCCGTGCTCGATGCATTCCTCGCGGCGTTCGTTCCCAAGGTCGAGGCTCTGAAGGTCGGCGACCCGGTCGACGACGACACCGACGTGGGGCCGGTCATCGACGCCGACGCGCGCGAGCGCATCCTCTCGTGGATCGCCGAGGCGGACGGCGACGTCCTCACCGGCGGTGAGCAAGACGGGCTGATCAAGCCGACGGTGATCGTGAACGTCTCCGATGACGCGAAGGTGAGCTGCGAGGAGGTTTTCGGCCCGGTCGCGATCGTCAATCCGATCGGCTCCGTCGACGAAGGGATCGAGCGCGCGAACGGCACGCGCTACGGCCTCCAGGCCGGCATCTTCACCGCCGCGCTCGACACGGCGCTGCGCGCGGCAGAGCGGCTCGACTTCGGCGGCGTCACCGTGAACGAAGCGCCGACGTTCCGCAGCGACCAGATGCCGTACGGCGGCCTGAAGGACTCGGGTAACACGCGCGAGGGACCCGCCTACGCCGTCCGCGAGATGACGGAAGAGCATCTCGTCGTGGTTCAACGCTGACGATTCGGGAAAGCGGACGCCATGATCGGCGTCGGAATCGCACTGCTCATCGTCGGAATCGTCTTCCTGTTCATCATCCCGTGGGTCGGGATCCCGGTTGGCATCGTCGGGCTCGTCCTCGCGATCTTGTGGGTCGCGGGCTTCGGCCGGCGCGCCGCTCGCGGCGAGCAGCCTGCCGACCGGCGTTACTAGTTAGAGTCGCGCCGATGCCGCACCTGCCGGGCTTTCGCCGCGCTGGCGAGGAGGGCGTACCGGCGCCGTCCGCCCGCGCGATACGCCGCAGCCTGCCGCCGGTCGGCCGGCTCCGGCGCGAGCGCCGCGAGCTTCTGCGCGCGCGGGAGGAGCGCCTGCGCGACCTCGGGGGGCTGATGCTGGAGATGTTCAGGCGCGACCAGTTCCGCCGCGAGTTGCTGCTCGAGCGCTGCGGCGACCTCGTGTCGCTCGAGGACCGGATCGGAGAGCTGGACACGCTGATCGACGCCGCCCTCTCTCGCGGCCGCACCCGGCCGGCGGTTCGCTGCGAGTGCGGCGCAGCCGTCTTCTGGGGAGCGCAGTTCTGCGCACAGTGCGGCCGCCCCGTCGAGGCTCGATGAGCACGCAACGTGAGCCGCAGTACTGCCCGAAGTGCGGCGTCGCGTACGAGCCGCTCCAGGAGTACTGCCTCGAGTGCGGCGAGCGCCTCCCGCCAAACCGCGGGACGGTGGGCCTGCTCGCGGCGGCGTGGCAGCGACGCTTCCCCTGGTATCCCGGGGATTGGATCTGGCCCGCGCTGCTGTTCCTCGTCGTCGCGATCGTCGCGACCGCCGTGTCGGCCGCCACGACCGGCAGCTCGGAGACGACGATCGTCGCGACACAGTCGCTCGGCGAGCACGTGCCCGCCGGAACGGCGACCGCACCGCCGATAACGCTCCCCGCGGGGCCGAAGCCGACGGTGACGACCGGCCCGCTGCCGAAGGCGCCTGGCGCGGTCTCGACCAGCGGCGTCACGAATCCCTCGGCTCCGGCAGTTGCCGGGCTCACCTCTTGGCCAGGGAAGGGCACCGCGTACACGGACGTCCTCCAGTCGGTGCCACTCGCATCCGGCCGCACAGCTGCGCTTGCCCGGGCCCGGCAGGCGAAGGCGAACGGCCTGCCGAAAGCCGGTGTCCTCGTCTCGGCCGAATACGCGAGCCTCCACCCGGGGTATTACGTCGTCTTCTCCGGGGTCTACCGAACCCCCGCGGCCGCCCTCGCCGGACTGGCCGGTGCCCATGCCAAGGGCTTCCCCGACGCCTACGTCGCCCGCGTCACGCACCCGTAGCCACAGGTGTAAACCACCCCGTAACGGGCACGGAAGGCTTGATGCGGAGCTCCCCCTGTTGGCTCTGACGGCAACAAAAGCCGCCACTTTGTAACAGGGACCGAAGTGTGTAGGATCGTTTCCGGGGGATTGCCGGCAGGACGGTTAACCCGCTGTTAACAAAGCTTTGGCGGGGACTTCACAGGAGATGACGACACTGGTGATCGAAGAGCGGACTCTCCAGTTGCAACACTGCATGTATCAGTACTCGCGAGCGATTTATCGCTCGATCAAGGACCTGATCGACCCGTATGCAGACCGCGAGTCGCAGATCGAGTCGAGGCGGGCGGTCCTCGAGGCGTGCGAGCAGACGATGGCGAGACTCGCGAAAGATCCGCTCTATTTTGCGAAGCCGGACCGTGCGCTCTTCCAGGACATCCGGCGGTATTTCCCCATCACCGCGCAGGCCGAAGTCGCGTGGGCCGTGCAGGCCGGCGTGACCGCCGCGTCGCAGTTCATCCAGGAGCAGATCGAAGCAGGCGCGCTCGACGGCGGCGTCGCCCGCTGCCGCGCGACGACGCGCAAAGGCAAGCCCTGCCAGCGCACGCCGCTCCCCGATCGCGACTACTGCCCTTCGCACCAGCATCTCGAAGCTAGAGCTGCTGCGTAGTCCCGAGCTTTTCCACAGCGCGTTCCACAGGAGTTGCGCAGTAAGCTCGGTTCACCGTGTCGCACGACACTGACAAGCTGATTCGGCAGCTCTCGCTGGTCGCGTTCCTCATGGCGGAACGGCGGGCCATCACCGCTCGCGACGTGAAGTCGAACGTCGAGGGCTATTCGGAGATGTCGGACGAGGCGTTCGCGCGCCGGTTCTACTCCGACCGGGCGGAGCTGATCGCGCTCGGCGTGCCGCTGCAGTCGCAGCGCGACGAGTTCACCGGCGAGGAGCTGTACACGCTGCGCTCCGAGCAGTACTTCCTGCCGAAGCTCGAGCTCGAGAACGACGAGCTCGCTGCGCTCAACACGGCGCTCTACCTCCTCGAGGGTCAATTCGCGTACTCGGAGCCGCTCCGGCTGGCGCTGCAGAACCTCGCGCTCGGCCGTGCCGGCTTCGCCGAGTCGCCGACCGCGACGGCGCACCGCGTCGAGGTTCTCGATCCCGACTACTCGCCCGAGATGCCCGGCAGGCTCGCGAAGCTCGAGGGCGCAATCTCGAAGCAGCGCACGGTGAAGTTCGACTACTGGTCGATCTCGCGCGACGTGGAGTCCGAGCGGACGCTCAATCCGTTTGCCCTCCTTCCCGACAATGGTGTCTGGTACGTCGTCGGCCATGATCTCGACCGCGACGAGCTGCGCACGTTCCGCGTGTCGCGCATCCGCGGCGAGATCCGGTTCGCGACGAGACGCGAGCGCGACTTCCGCATCCCGGCCGACTTCGACATCGAGCAGTTCCGAGGCAGGCCGCCGTGGCAGATCGGCGACATCGTCGGCGAGGCACGCATCGAGGTTCCCGGAGAGACGGCCTGGTGGGTGCGGCGCGCGTACGGGACGGCAGGCCGCCTGGAGGACGGCGTCTGGATCACCGAGTACTCGTCCCTCGAGCAGCTCGCGAGCTGGGTGCTGCGCCAGGACGGGCGCGCGATCCCACTCGAGCCCGACGAGCTGCGGCGCGAGGTGGCAACCTCGCTTCGCCGCGTGCGCGACGGCCACGAGGGCCGCGCGCCGACCCCCGCGCGGGAGGCGCCTTTGCGAGGCGTGCACGGGACGCAGGAGCGGCCTGCAGGCCCCGTCGCGCCGGAGCGCTTCGGAGTTCTCCAGGCGCTGCTCGCCTACCTACTCGCGGCCTGCGGCGAGAGCAAGGAAGCAGCCATTCCCCTCGCCGACCTGCTCGAGCGCTTCCCCTCGATTCCCGCCGAGGAGCTCGAGGAGCATCTCTCGCTCCTCAACCTCGTCAATTTCGGCGGCGGATGCTACACGGTGTACGCCGAGCTGCGCGACGGCGCGGTGCACGTCGACAAGGAGCTGTGGGGCGACACGTTCCGTCTCGCTCCCCGTCTGACGCCCTTGGAGGCGCGGGCCATTCGTCTCGCGCTCGAGTACGTCGGCCCGATGATCGCCGTCGATGCGCACACGCCGCTCGATCGCGTCCGCAAAAAGCTCGAGGAGACCTTCGGGCAGTTCGAGCTGCAGCAGACGCCGGAGCCGCACGTGGAGCCGAGCGAGGAGGATCTCGTGTCAACACTCGCGCGCGGCATGCGCGAGCACCGCCTCGTCGAAATCGAGTACCAGAAGGAGTCCGACGCGCAGCCGTCGACGCGCGTCATCGAGCCGTATACGTTCTCACGCGCGCTGCCGTGGTGGTACGTGCACACGTGGGACCGCACGAGCGACGGCGAGCGCTCCTTCCGCCTCGACCGCATGCGCAGCGCGAAGCTGACGAAGGAGAAGTTCGACGTGCGCGAAGACTTCGATCCCGTCCGGCTTCGCGACGCACGTAGGGCGCTCGTGCTGTACACACCCGCGATCGCGCGCTACGAGATGGAGCGCGGCGCACGGAGGCTCACCGACAAGTCCGCGCTGCGCGAGCTTTCGGTCGGCAGCGAGGAGTGGCTCGAGAGCGAGATCCTCTCCAAGCGCGGCGAAGCAGTCGTTCTGGAGCCGCCGGAGCTGCGCGAGCGCATTGCCGCGCGCGCGCGTTCGCTCGCGAAAGAGCTCGGCGTCGAGCGCCTTCGCGTCAAGGTCTAACCGACCGGCAGCGTCAGCGTGAACGTCGAGCCCGCGTTCGGGCTCGAGCGGACCTCGATCGTCCCGCCGTGCGCCTCCGCGATCGAGCGTGCGATGAAGAGACCGAGCCCCGTTCCGGGCTTCGAGCCGCCGGCGACGTCGGCGCGGCCGAACTTTTCGAAGATGAGCCGCTGCTGGTCGCGCGGGATCCCCGGCCCGCGGTCGACGACGGAAATCCTGATCGTGCCGTCCTCGGGCTGGGCGCGGACCTCCACCTCTTCGCCGGACGGCGAGTACTTGATCGCGTTCTCGATCAAATTCGAGAGCACCTGGCGCAGCCGCTCGCGGTCGGCGCGGATGTTCGGCAGCGACGAGGAGACGCTCGCCGTCAGGCGCACTTCGTCCTGGCCGATCGCAGCGGTCGCGACTGCGTCTTCCACCAATCGGCCGAGATCGACGTCGGCGAAGCTGTAGCTGAACGTCCCCGCTTCGATCTGCGAGGTGTGCAGCACGTCGCCGATGAGGATGGCGAGCCGGTTCGTCTCGTCGGCGATGAGCGCAAGGAACGCCTCGCGCTGGTCGGGAGTGAGGCTCCGCCACCGCTCCTGCAGCGTCCGCGCGGCCCCGATGACGGCCGCCATCGGGCTGCGCAGCTCGTGAGAGACGAGCGAGACGAAGTCGGCACGCAACGCCGACAGGCGGCGCAGCTCCTCGACCGTATGGTGCTCGGCCTCGTACGCGCGGATGTTCTGGACGGCGGTGGCGGCGAGCCGGCCGAGCAGCGCGACCATCTCGACGTCGTCGTGCGAGAACGCGTCGACCTCGGTGCGCGAGAGCGCGATCATCCCGATCGGCCGCGAGCCGACGAGCAGCGGCGCGACGATCTCGCTCCGCAATCCCAGGTCGGAGAAGAGGTTGTCCTCGGGGTACTCGGACTGACCGATGTCGCCACGGACGATGATGTCGCCGCCACGCACACGGTCGAGCACGCTCCCCTGCACCGGTCCGCTGCTCCCCGGCGGGAAGATCTCGGTCGCGCCACGACCCGCGGTCGCGATCGTCTTCGCCATGTCGTCCTCGATCAGCACGATCGCCGTCCGGTCGAATGGGACGAGCCCGCGCAGCTCGCGGATGAAGGCACCGAAGGCGGTCTCGAGCTCGAGCGACGATCCCAGCGCCCGCGCACAGCGGTTCGCCGCCTCGAGGATCTCGCTCCGCCGCCCGAGCTCGTCGCGCAGACGCTCGGCCTCGGCGGCGCGGGCGGCGATGGCGTCGCGCAGGCGGCCGATGACGATGCCGGCGAGCAGACCGACGAGGATCCGCGAGGCGATCGTGCGCCACGCGACTCCGGGGCCGAGCACGTCGATGACGATCGTCGCAGTGACGGTGACCACGGCCGTGAGGACGCCGCCGACGAGCCCGAAGCGGAGCGCGGCCTCCGCGATCGGCACGAGGTACAGGGCGCGATACGGCTCACCTGGTTGATACGACAGGACGGCGACGAAGCCGATCGCGACGATCGTGTCGAGCGCGATCGCGATGACGCGCGCGCGCTGGCGGGCAGCTCGGTCGAGCTCCGTGCGGGCGAGCGCGGCCGACAGCAGCGTCGACAATGCGAAGAAACCGACGACGGCCCAGGCCCACGGCCGGTACGCGGCTGGGAAGTTCGTGACCGAGGCGTCGACGATCGCGACGACGACGAGCGCCGCGCGCAGGGCGACGAGCCAATGTCCCGGCCGCTTAGGCATCGAGATTCTCCGCCGCGATCGCCGCGTTGCGCTGGAGGAAACGGCCGTCGTTGCGCGGGACATACAGCCGGCGGTAGCGCTCGCGCAGATCGTCAGGGTCGGCCGCGAGCCAGTCCGCGAGCGACACGTGCGGCTCAGCGCCGGCGCGCAGTGTCATGTGCGCGCGGCGCTTCTCGACGCCGCGATTCCATGGGCAGATGTCCTGGCAGATGTCGCAGCCGTACACCTGGGCGCCGAGCTTCGCGCGGTAGCCGTGCGGCATCGGCTCGGCGGACTGCGTCCAGTACGAAAGGCATCGGGTCGAGTCGAGCGTGCCCGGCTCGTCGAGCGCGCCCGTCGGGCACGCGTCGATGCAGAGACGGCACGATCCGCAGTCGGCGTCGAGCGGCGGGGTCGGCTCCAGCCCGGCGTCCGTGACGAGCGTCCCCAGCACGACCCATGATCCGTGGCGCTGTGTGATCAGCAGCGTGTTCTTGCCGTAGAAGCCGACGCCACTGCGCGCAGCAGCTTCGCGGTCGACGTGCTGGTTCGCGTCGACGAAAACCTTGTAGCTACCCCCGATCTTGCGGCCGAGCGCGTCGAGCTTCTCGCGCAGCTCCGCGTATGCGTCCCACCACGTGTAGCGCGGGAGACGTCCGTGCCCGGCAGGACGATCCGGCTCGGGTGCGTAGTAGCAGAGCGCGGCCGAGACGACCGTACGCGCGCCGTCGAGCAACCGCTCGGGATGGCACGACACCTCCGGGCGCGCCATCGTAAAACGCATGTCGGCGAAGAGCCCGCGCGCGCGGCGCTGATGGATGTGGCGCTCGGTCTCGACGTACGGCTCGGCGGCGGCTGCGCCGACCGCGTCGATGCCGAGCTCGTCTGCGAGCTGCCTCAGGTGCTCGGCTGTCACGCCGATAGTGTGCCGCGGGTGAAGGCGGTGCGTATCCACGAGGACGGCGGGCCGGAGGTTTTGGTCCTCGAGGAGGTCCCCGACCCGTTGCCCGGCCCGGGCGAAGTGCTCATCAAGCTGCACACCTCTGCGCTCAACCATCTCGACATTTGGATCAGGAAGGGCCTCCCTTCGGTGCCGAAGCCGCGCATCCTCGGCGCTGACGGCGCGGGCATCCGCGTCGACACAGGCGAGCGGGTCGTCATCAATCCCGGCATCGAGCAGTCGGACGGAAGCATCCACGTCGTCGGCGAGCATGGCGACGGCACGAATGCAGAGCTAATCGCCGTGCCGGCGACGAACGTCTACCCCATCCCCGACGGCCTGACGTTCGAGGAGGCCGCAGCCTTCCCACTCGTGTTCGAAACGGCGTACCGGATGCTCGTGACGCGCGCCGGTCTGCGCGAAGGCGAGTGGGTGCTGCTCTGGGGAATCGGGAGCGGCGTGTCGACCGCGGGCCTCGCGATCGCGCACGCGCTCGGCGCGCGGACGATCGTGACGTCGTCGAGCGATGCGAAGCTCGCGCGAGCGACCGAGCTCGGCGCGGATGCGGTCGTGAATCACGCGACCGGCGACGTGAAGGCCGCCGTGCGCGAGATCACCGGCGGCCACGGGGCCGACGTCGTCGTCGATCACGTCGGCGAGGCGACGTGGCGGACATCGCTCGACGTCGCCGCACGCGACGGGCGCATCGCCGTGTGCGGCGCGACCTCCGGCCCGAACCCACCGGCGGCGCTGCACCGCGTGTGGTGGAAGCAGCTGAGCATCCTCGGCTCGACGATGGGCACGAAGGCGGACTTCGAGGGCGCCTACGAGCTGATCGCGAGCGGGCGCGCGCGGCCCGTCGTGGACGAGGTCGTGCCGCTCGAGGAGATCCAGGCCGCGCACGCGCGGCTCGAGGCCGGCGAGCAGCTCGGGAAGATCGTCCTTTCGATCTAGTGGCCCTGCAGAACCGCGTCACGCCGCTCGGGGATCTGATCGCGACGCCGGCGCGCGGGCTCGTGTACGGGAACCGCGGGTGCCTGCACGATGGAGAGCGACGGATTCGGCGCTCGTTCCAGGTCATGCGCTGGATCGCGTGCCGGCTCGAGTTCCGCGGGCGCCACCGCGCCGACCAGATGCCGCCGGGGCGGTACACGGGGCTCTTCTTCCTCGACGAGGCGACCGCGTTCGCAGCCGGGCATCGCCCGTGCGCGGAGTGCCGCCGCGAGGACTACAACCGCTTCATGTCGATCGTCGGAGCCGTACGCGCCGACGAGCTCGACGAGCGGCTGCACGAGGAGCGGCTCGGCCCGCGTCGCGCGCGACCTCTTGGTTCGCTTCCCGATGGAACGTTCGTGTTGCGCGACGGAGAACCGTGGCTCGTGCTCGGCGACGAGCTGCTGCGCTGGACGCCGCGCGGGTACGCCGAGCGCGCTCCCAGAGCGGGCGGCCGCGAGCCGGTGATCACGCCTTCGACGACGCTGAAGGTGCTGAGGACCGGTTGGGAGGGAGTTGTGCCGTTTACCCACCCGAGCGCACGGCGGCAGGCGTAACGTCCGGAACAACTCGACTGCGGCTACGGAGTGTCAGTCGAGCATGAGGGGCGCGCCGTAGCGCGCCGCAGCGCCGGGCGCGCCCCTCGTTCGCCCAGCGATGTGGTCTCAGCCGAAGCCGAGGATGAACTTGGCATCGTCGGACATCTTGTCCGGCGTCCACGGCGGGTCGAACGTCAGCTCGAGCTCGACTTCCTCGACCCCTTCGACCTCGCGCGCGGTGCGCTCGATGTCGCCGGCGATGAGCGGCCCGGCCGGGCAGCCCATCGAGGTGAGGCTGTACAGGATCTTCACCTTCGGCCCCTCGACCTCGACGTCGTACAGGAGGCCGAGATCGACGATGTCCATGCCCAGCTCAGGGTCTTCGACCTGGCGCAGCATCTCGAGCACTTCTTCCTTCGTCGGCATGGGGACCAGTGTAGGGGTCAGTAGCCCATCAGGCGCACGTCCTCGCGCCGCTCGCGCGCGAAGAAGTGGATCCCGTCCACGAAGCGCACCCAGTTGCAGCGCGTGCACATCAGCAGCGAGTGCGTCCGCGCGCTGTCGGCGAGGAAGCGCACGCCGCGCAGGAGGTCGCCGTTCGACACCCCGGTCGCCGCGACGATCACCTCGCCCGGCGCGAGCTCCTCCGTGCGGAACACGCGCCCGTAGTCCTCGATCCCCCGCTCCCGCAGCTCGTCGATCTCGCCGCGCGTCGTCGGCCAGAACTGCGCCTGCAGCTCGCCGCCGAGACAGCGCAGCGCCGCCGCCGAGAGCACCGCCTGCCGGGTGCCGCCGATGCCGATCGCGAGGTGGTCGTTCGTCCCGCGGATTGCAGCCGAGATGGCGGCGGTGACGTCACCGTCCTGGATGAGCTTGATGCGCGCGCCGGCGGCGCGGATCTCCTCGATCAGGTCGTGGTGGCGCGGACGGTCGAGGACGATCGTCGTCACATCGTTCACGCGCCGGCCGAACGCTTCCGCGATCGCCTGGATGTTCTCGGCAATCGGACGCGTGAGATCGATCGCGCCGCGCGCGGTCGGCCCGACGGCCATCTTCCGCATGTACATGTCCGGGAGAGACATGAGCTGGCCGGGATCGGTGACGGCGATCATCGACATCGCGCCGTTGCCGCCGCGCGCGACGACGCCGCGCCCCTCCAGCGGGTCGAGCGCGAGGTCGACCTCGGCGACGCCGGCGCCGACTATCGAGCCGGGCGCGAGCCCAGCGTCCTCCGAGCCGAGCACGACGCGGCCCCGAATCGGCAGAACGTCGAGCGACGCCCGCATGGCCGTCGCCGCCGCCTCCTCCGCCCCCTCCTGGTCGGCGCGCCCGAGCCAGCGCGCCGAGAGGAGCGCCGCATGCTCGGTCGCGCGCAGGTACGACTGGCACATGCACGGAACGGCCTGAGCGACCTCGCCTTCTTCCGCCACGTGTTCCTCCAGCGTGTCGCTCACCCCGTGCGCACCCGTGCCGCGGTGGAGCGAACGAGCTCGATTACGTCGGCGGAGGTCTGCTCCGCGCTCTCGTTCTCGATCACCGGAACCCCCTCGCGCTCCGCGCGACCGACGATGAACGTCTGCAGCCGACGGATCTCGGCGAAGTGGTCGAGGTAGTTGCCGAGCGGCCGCTCGCTGCCCTCGGTGCGCGTGAAGAAGTGCTGCGCGTGCTCCGTCTCGTCCTCGATCGAGAGGACGAACGGGCACACGACCGCACCCTCGACCTCGGTCGGCAAGAGGCCGGGCACGAGGTGCACGCCCTCGAAGATGATCGACCAGCCCTCCTGCAGCGCGCGCTCGATCGATGCGGTGACGCCGACGAGGACGTTGCGTGACTGCTCGAGAAAGCCGGCCACGAGCGGGTCGTCGGCCTCGGGCACCGCGGAGCCCGCGTCGAAGCTCGAGTAGTGGATCGTCGGCATGAACTCGTGCGAGAAGAACGCCCGCAGCGTCTGCCGGATCGAGTCGGTCGAGGTCAGGCGCGTGATCCCGAGCTGGTATGCGATCTCGGTCGCGACGGTCGACTTCCCCGTCCCCGTCGCCCCGCCGATGAGGATGACGAGGGGACGGTCGCTCACGCGCGGGCCCCCTGCGGCACGAGCTCGAGGATCGCCTCGTCCAGGCCGTCCGCGGCGACCTCGTTCCCGGCGAGGACCACGCGGACGCCGTGCGCGAGCGCATGCTCCGCGACCACGTCGATCGCGGCCGCCTTCAGCTCGACGAGATACGTGCCGACGTCGATGCGCTCCAGCTCCTCGCGCAGGAGATCGCGGCGCGCGAGGTTGTGCGAGACGTGCACGACGTCGGCCTCGAGGTGATCCGTTGCGGCAGGACCGGCGGTGAAGACCGCCACGCGGCCCTCGAGCGGCTCGGTCGGCGTGAGCCGCAGGACGAGCTCGTCGAGGACGAGGTCACTGATCCGCTCCCGGAACGGCTCGCGGCCGACGAGGATGCGGGCAGTCGTAGCAATTGGAGGAATGGCCGCGCCACTGCCGTCGAAGACGACGACGTCGGGCTCGAGCGACGCCGCCAGTCGCGCCCCTTCGAGAACGTTCGAGACGAAGGGCGCACCTGCGATGCCTCCGCCTGCCCGCCGACAGCCGATCGTCGGGACGCCGGCGAGCACGGCAAGCTCGAGGAAGTCGGACGCCGCATGCTGTCCCGCTCGCGAGCGCGCGACGAGCTCCTCGATCGTCGGCGGCGCCGTGACGAGCTCCGGCTCGGCGGGCCCGCCCCGGCCCATCGCGACGCAGACGACGCGGCGGTCGCGCGCGAGCAACCGTGCGACACGCGTTGCGACCGCGGTCTTGCCGACGCGCTTGCCCGTACCGATGACGGAGATCGACGGCAGCTCGAACTCGTGCAGCGGCGGCGGGTCGAAGCGGAAGTCCGCGCCGACGACCGAGATCCCGGCGGCGAGGAAGTCGGCGATCAGGTTCGGTCGCCGTTCGTCCGTGAGGTCGATCGCTACGTCGACGTTCGGTATGTCGTCGACGATCGGAATACCGTAGTCGGGCGCGGCGCGCAGCTTCTCCGTCCCGCCGACGAAGCGCACGGCCACGAACTCGTACGGCAGCTCGTCCAATGCTGCGCGCACGACGTCGGGGTAGTGCTCCCCGTCGACGATGGCGATGGCCCTCATCGCGACGTCGTCACCTCGCCCTCGATGCGAGCGGTGTACTTCTCGTACGTCTTCGTGTCGGTCGAGAACTGGATGATCTTCTCCTGCCCGTGGAACGGGTACTTGCGCCACACGTCTACATGCGTACCGTCGACCTCGACGACGTTGTAACAAGGCCGCCCGTTCCCGCGCAGGCGCGACGATGAAACCGTGCCGGCGTTGACGATGAAGAGGCCCTCGAGCTCCCACGCGTACGGAACATGCTTGTGCCCACCGAGCACGAGATCGACGCCCGCATGCTGGAGCGTCTCGAGCGCGTCGCCGGCATCGTTGACGATGTTCCGCTCGCGTCCGGTCCCCGGGATCGGCAGCAGATGATGGTGGAGGACGAACACGCGCAGGTCGGCCGGTTCCGCGAACTGCTCCTCGATCCAGCGGTAGCGGCCGCGCCCGATCTGCCCGTTGTCGAGATCGGGCTCGGTCGAGTCGACCGCGACGATGGCGACGCCGTTCAGCCGGAGCACCGAGTTGCGCTCGCCGAACAGCTCCTCGAAGTGGACGTAGCCGACGTTGCGCGAGTCGTGGTTCCCCGGGATGACGACGATCGACTCGCACTCGATCGTGTCGAGATACCGCTTCGCAAGCTGGTACTCGTCCTTGAAGCCGTGCGTGGTCAGGTCGCCGGACACGATGACGACGTCGGGCTCGACCTCGTTCACCTCGGCGATCGCGCGCTCGAGCAGATTCGGGAGGAAGAACTGCGTCCCGCAATGCAGGTCGGACAGCTGGACCATCGTGAACACGGATCCGGTTTTTCCCTGCATTGCTAGAAAACCCACTTAACCGGAAAGAAGAGGGCGGCCGCAACTAATCCGGCCGCGGGCAGCGTCAGCAGCCACGCGAACACGATGTTCCCGGCGACGCCCCAGCGAACGGCCGAGAAGCGCCGCGTCGCGCCCGCGCCCATCACCGAGCCCGTGACGACATGGGTCGTCGAGATCGGGAAGCCGTAGTGGGTGCCGATCCAGAGCGTCGTTCCGGACGAGAGCTGCGCCGCGAACCCGTCCTCCGGCTGGAGTTTGTAGATGCGCTGGCCGAGTGTGCGGATGATCCGCCACCCACCCGCGTACGTGCCGGCCGCGATCGTCAGCCCCGCCGCGATCTTCACCCACGTCGGAATGTAGAAGTGGGAGATCGACCCATGCGTGTACAGCGCGAGCGCGATCACGCCCATCGTCTTCTGCGCATCGTTCGCACCGTGCGTGAATGCGACCCACGTTCCCGAGAGGAGCTGCCCGTAGCGGAAGCCGCGATGCGCGACGCCGGGCGACGCTCGGAAGAAGACGCGGTAGATGATCACCAGAAGGACGAACGCGCCCACGAAGCCGATGACCGGCGACGCGAGCGCGGGTAACACGACCTTCTGCCACAGCCCGCTCCATTGCACGCCGCGCGAGCCGGATTGCACGAGCGCCGCTCCGACGAGGCCGCCGATGAGCGCATGGGTCGAGCTCGACGGCAGCCCTTGCCACCACGTGAGGAGGTTCCAGACGATGGCGCCGAGGAGCGCCGCGAGGATCGTCTTCTCGGTGGCGAGGCCGGTGTCGATGATCCCCTTCCCCACCGTCTTCGCGACTGCGGTGGTGACGAATGCGCCGGCGAGGTTCGCGGCTGCGGAGATCGCCACCGCCAGGCGTGGCGTTAGTGCGCGCGTGCCGACCCACGTCGCGACGTAGTTCGCGGTGTCGTGAAAGCCGTTCGTGAAGTCGAAGCCGAGGCCGACGGCGATCACGGCGACCAGGAGAACCGTGGTCAAGGTCTCAGCGGTTCTTGACGACGATCGCCTCGAGGACGTCGGCGGCGTTCTCGCACGCGTCGACTGCGTCCTCGAGCTGTTCGTGGATGTCCTTCCAGCGGATGACGGCGAGCGCGTCGCCGCCGATCGAGGTGAAGAGCTCCGAGATGGCGTGCCGCGCGATCGCGTCGCCCTCGTCCTCGAGCTCGCGCAGCTCGATGAGCTGGCGGCGCGAGTCCTTGAAGCCTTCCAAGCGTCCGATCGCCTCGCTGAGCTTCATCGCCGCGCGCTCGATCACGCGCGCCTGTTCCTTCGCCGGCTCGCGGATGTCGCGCACGCCGTAGTCGACCACCTTCCCGGCCGCCTCGTCGACGTGGTCGCATACGTCGTCGAGCACGCTCGCGAGGCGATACATGTCGTCGCGGTCGAACGGGGTGACGAAGGTGCGGTTCACGAGGTCGACGATCTCGTGCGTGAGCCGGTCGCCCTCGTGCTCGAGCTCCTTCACCGCGCGTGCGTTCTCGTCCTTGCGCTCGGGGAACGCATCGAGGAGCTCGATCAGCTGTCGCGAGATCGCAACCGTGTTCCCCGCGGCGCGGTTGTACAGGTCGAAGAACTCGCGTTTTTGCGGGACGAGGCTCATGCGCGCCATTGACACCCGTTGTTTACACGCTTTCGCCGTCCGACGCCGTCGGTACCTTGAGGTTCAGATGGGGCTCGAATCCCCGGATTTCCAGGTCTATCGCGGCTCTGAACCGCCCCGCTTCGTCAGTCAGGCGGAGTTGGAGTGCGCGAAGGTCCTCGACTACTACGGCGTCCCGTGGGAGTACGAGCCGCGGACCTTCGTCCTCGAGGAGGACGCAGACGGTCGCGTCCTCGAGGCGTTCACGCCCGACTTCTATCTCCCCGACCAGGACCTCTACGTCGAGCTGACGGTCATGAAACAGTCGCTCGTGACCCGGAAGAACCGGAAGCTGCGCAAGCTCCGTGCGCGGTATCCCGACGTGAAGGTGAAGCTCTTCTACAAACGGGATCTCGAACGGCTGGCGCAGCACTTCCACCTCGATCTGGCGTCCTAGACCCTCGGATCGGAGAGGTCTACCTCTCCGCCGAGGAGCTCGCTGCCCGCGTTCGCGAGCTCGGCGCCGAGATCGGCCGCGACTATGCGGGCCTCGAGCCGATCCTAGTCGGCTCGCTCAAGGCGAGCCTCGTCTTCCTCGCCGACCTGTCGCGCGCCATCCCGATCCTGCACGGGCTCGACTTCGTCGAGCTGGCCGGCTACGGCAGCGCCCAAATGGGCGGCCACGAGCAGATCCGCGTCCTCAAGGATCTCGACCTCGACATCCGAGACCGCGACGTGCTCGTCGTCGAGGACGTCGTCGACACGGGTCTGACCCTGAACTACCTCGTGCGGACGTTCGAGCTGCGGCGGCCGCGCTCGATCCACGCCGTCTCGCTGCTCGACCGGCCGTACCGGCGCCTCGTCGAGGACATCCCGGTGCGCTACGTCGGCTTCGTCGTGCCCGACGAGCTCTTCGTCGGCTACGGCTTCGATCTCGAAGAGCGCTGGCGCCAGCTGCCCGACCTGCGGCTGTTGCGCTCGTAAGCTAGCCGTTCCTCAGCTAGAATTTAGGCATGCCTGAACTTCTGACGGCGGCCGTCCAGGACTACGTCAAGGCGATTTACGCCCTCGACGCCGGCGGCGGCTCCGTGACGACGACAGCGCTCGCGGAGCGCCTCGACGTCCGCCCCGCATCCGTCTCCGGGATGCTCCCGAAGCTGACGGCGCTCGGTCTCGTGGAGCACGAGCCATACCGCGGCGTGCGCCTCACCGACCGCGGCACACGCGTGGCGCTCGAGGTCGTCCGCCACCACAGGCTGCTCGAGCTCTTCCTCGTGGAGAGCCTCGGGATGACCTGGGACGAGGTGCACGCAGAGGCTGAGGTGCTCGAGCACGTCCTCTCGGAGGAGCTCGAGGAGCTCATCGCGGCCAAGCTCGGCGATCCGGCCTTCGACCCGCACGGCGATCCGATCCCGAGCCGGGAGCTGATCGTTCCAGCCGACGAAAGCCGCAGCCTGTACGCGCTCGAGCCGGGCGAGCGGGGGACGTTCGTCCGCATCTCGGACTCCGACCCCGCGATGCTCCGCTTCCTCAGCGAGCGCGGGATCCTGCCCGGCGCTCAGCTCGAAGTGGTCGAGCGCCAGCCGTTCGACGGCCCGCTGTACGTCCGCGCAGGCGGCGACGTGCAGGTGCACGTGCTCGGCGCCGTGCTCGCCCGCGCGATGCGGGTCACCGCATGACGCCGCCGCCCGCCGACAACAGCGCCGTCCTCGACCGGCCCGGCGGCCTCAGCCCGCTGGAGGCGCTCTTCGCCCGAGGCCGTGTGCGCGGCACGCTGGCCATGCTCGGGCCGGCCTTCGTCGCCGCCATCGCATACGTCGACCCAGGAAATTTCGCCACGAACATCCAGGCGGGCGCGCGCTACGGCTACCTCCTGCTCTGGGTCGTGCTCGCCGCGAACCTCATGGCGATGCTCATCCAGTACCTCTCGGCGAAGCTCGGCGTCGTCACCGGCCGCAATCTGCCGGAGCTCTGCCGCGCGCGCTACCCGCGTTGGGTCAGCCGCTCGCTGTGGGTGCAGGCCGAGGTGATGGCGATGTCGACCGATATCGCCGAGTTCCTGGGTGCAGCGCTCGGCCTGAACCTCCTCTTCCACGTGCCGCTGCTGCCTGCCGGATTCATGACGGGCGTGATCGCCTTCGGGATCCTCGCGCTGCAGCGTCACGGCTACCGGCGCTTCGAGCTCGCCATCACCGCGCTCCTCGGGCTCATCTTCCTCGGCTTCCTGTACGAGACGCTGAAGATCGGGCCGTCCGCGTCGTCGGCGCTGCACGACACCTTCGTCCCCCATCTCGCCGGCGCGGCGTCGCTCTATCTCGCGGTCGGCATCGTCGGCGCGACGGTGATGCCGCACGCGATCTATCTGCACTCTGCGCTGACGCAAGGCCGCACGCCCGTGCGCGACGAGACCGAGCGCCGGCGCGTTCTGCGGTTCGAGCGTGTCGACGTGATCGTCGCGCTCGGCTTCGCCGGCCTCATCAACCTCGCGATGCTGGCGGTGGCGGCGAAGCTCTTCCACACGCCGGCGCTCTCCGGGCTGCACACGATCCAGCAGGCGCATTTCGAGTTCGGGCGCCTCGTGGGTGGGACGGCGGCGCTCGCGTTCGCGGTCGCCCTGCTTGCGTCGGGCGCGTCGTCGTCCAGCGTCGGCACGTACGCCGGCCAAGTGGTGATGGCCGGCTTCGTCAACCTGCGCATGCCGATCGCACTCCGGCGCGCCGTCACGATGATCCCGGCGCTCGTCGTCCTCGCCGTCGGCGTCAGCCCCACGAGCGCGCTCGTGCTGAGCCAGGTCGTCCTCTCCTTCGGCATCCCCTTCGCACTCGTCCCGCTCGTGCTCCTGACGCGCGACCCGGACGTCATGGGTGTGCACGTCAACCGGCGATTGACGAGCGCCGCGGCGATCGCCGTCTCGGTCGTCATCGCCGGCTTGAACGTCTACTTGCTCGTCCGGCAGTTCGCCTAGAAACAAACCGGCCGCCCCGGGGGAGGCGGCCGGCGCCGTCGGGAGACGACCTCGGAAATCTCACTTGTAAAGGCTAAACGACGGCGGCGCGGTGCCGGTTACGGCAAATAGCCGAGCGGATCGACTGGCGTCCCGTTGACACGTACTTCGAAGTGCAGGTGCGGCCCCGTGCAGAAGCCGGTGCAGCCGGAATAGCCGATCACGTCGCCCTGGCCGACGTTCTGGTTACAGCTCACGGCGATCCGCGACTGGTGCGCGTACGCCGTGGCGAGGCCGTTGTGGTGGTCGATGACGACGAGGTTGCCGTAGCCGCTCTCCCATCCGCAGTAGATGACGGTGCCTGACGCAGCGGCATGGATCGGCGTGCCCTCGGGGACGCCGATGTCGATGCCCGGGTGGAAGCCGCCCCAGCGCGGACCGAACGGGCTCGTGATCGGGCCCTGCACGGGCCAGATGAGCCCCGCTGCGCTCGGCGTCGCGACCGTCCCGCTCGGATTGTCGCTGGGCGCCGACGTCGCAGCGCGGATCTTCGCCTCGATCGCCGCGCTTGCGGCCTGGATCGCGTCCGACTCCTGTTGCGCCGCCTGCTCTTGCGCCTTCGTCTCGAAGAGCGCGTGCGACTTGCTCGATTTCACGACCGAGAGCTTTCCCTGGTTGACGAGCAGCGAGGTGCGCAGATTGGCCTCCTGCTGCACGTACGCGTTGATCTTGTTCGCCTCGTTCGCGACCGTGTCACGGATCGCGGCTGTGTGCTTGCGCGCCGCCGCGACTTGCAACTTCGCGCTCTGCACCTGCGCCGCAATCGTGTCGTCCGCCTTCGCGACGATCCCGAGGTAGTTGAGCTCGTCGAGCACGTCCTGGAAGCTTTTCGCCTGCAGCACGAGGTCGATCGCCCCGGGGTCGGGCTGCTTGTAGATCGAGACGAGGCGGTTGTCGAGACGGGTGATCGCGAGCGAGTACTCGTGCCGGAGGTCGTGGTACCGGGACGTCTGAAGCTGGAAGAGCCGATTGAGGCTGTTGAGACGCCGCTGGTGCAACGCGAGGTCGGTCTGGAGCGAGGACAGCTTCGACGAGACGCCGCCGACGCGCGTTTCGAGCGTCTGGATCTGCGTCGTCAGGCCGCCGATCTGCGTGTTCAGGTGCGATTCGCGGACCTGCGCGGCGGCGATCTTCGCCTGCACCGCCGCGAGCTTCGCGTCGAGGCTCGCCTTCTGCTGGCCGAGGTCGCCTCCTCCGAACGCCGGCGCCGCCACGAGGGCGAATCCGAGGATGAGGAGGACCGCGACGCGTCTAGCCATCGAAAAAGGAGGTTCGTCGGGACGCCGCGCGTCCCTGCCCCTGCCGACGACTTTACGCCGCTGGGCGGCGGGAGTCCTCGTCCGGAGGCGGATTCGGCTCCGGCTTTACAACCATCGTCTGCTCGACGGACAGGCGCACCTTGCGGATCCGCTCGTCCGCCTGGGCTCTCCGGGTCTCCACGCGGCCGTGGAGGGCCTTCTCGGCCCGCTCCAGCGCCTCCAGGCGCTCGCGGGCGGCCGCCGCGGCCTCGTCGTCCCCGCTCCGCGTCGCCTCTCCGAGGCGGAGGGTGGCCATCCTGCGCTCGGACTCGATCACCGAGCGGCTGCCCCGTACGCGTTGGGACTCCGCGATCGCGCTCGAATGGGCGCGCACGAGCTCGAACCGGGAGCTCGCCCACGAGCGTGCGCCGACGGCCGCACCGGCCGAGGCACGGGTGAACGAGGAGTCCGGCCGGCGGCGGGCGATCTCGAGAAAGCCTGCGAGAAAGAGCGCCGACACTCCCAGCAGGACGAGGCCGCCCGGCCAGCTCCCGCCGGCGAAGAGGACGAGCGCCACGACGAACGAGAAGCACGCGATGCTGAGCAGCAGGATCGGGGGCGGCACGCCGAACCAGCGCGTCTCCGCGTATGCGACCGACACCGGGACCGGCCCGGTCTCGTCGGGCAGCTGGACGCGCCTCGTCTGGTCAGCTGGGTCGGGCGACGCGGGCATGCCGTGCTTCTGCCCGCGGTTCCAGCGCACGTAACGCCTCCGCCGCACGTCGCCGCAGCGGCCCCACCAGGTGGCGGTAGTCCTCGTCCGAGACCTTGCCCGTGCGATGGTCGAACTCGAGCTCCCTCAGCGCGTCCAGGGCCCGGTCGCGTTCCTCCGCGAGCGTGAGCCGCCGGCGCTCGAGCTCCCCCGGCTCGTTCAGGGCGTCGCTCGCAGGCGCGGGCTCGCGCAGGAACGGCCGGGCGACCGCAATGACGGCGAGCACCGCGAGGACGCCGCCGAGCACGAGCGCGAGGGTCATACCGGGACGGCGGCGTACCGGTCGGCGAGCCTGCGCTGTTCGACCGCGTCCGGCCACATGGCGACGAGGGCGCCGAACACGAAGATGAAGCCGGCCGCCCACACGAGGTTCACGAGCGGCTTCACGAGCACCTTCAGGTCGAGCGTGCCGCTCTTCGAGATGCCGTCGGCGATCGTGTACACGTCCCCGAGGCTGCGCGGGTCGTGATAGATCGAGACGTCGTTCGACGACGACTGCTCGACGGGGAACCAGCTCTTTCCCGGATGCAGCGTGGTCACGTGCGAGCCCCCGCGCGAGACGTCGATGACGGCGCTCGTCTGCTGCGCGTTCTGCAGCTGTCTCGTCTCGAGCGACTTGTACGTAAACGTGTAGTGGGCGGCCTGCATCGACTGGCCGGGCTTGAGACTTTGCTCGCGGATGGTCTGATAGGCGCTCGAGCCGGCGATGCCGATCGCGAGGGACAGCACCGATGCATGCACGATGTAGCCGCCGTAGCGCCGTCGGTTGCGCACGACGAGGCGCCCGATCGAGCCGGCAGCTCGACGTCCTCGGACGAACTCGAGCACGATCGACGCCGCCACGAACGCGGAGAAGGTGTACGCGAGCAAGCCCGGCGTCGAGCTCCCGAAGCCCAGCGCGAGGAGCACGATCCCGGTCACGACCGACACGGCGGCAGGCACGGCGAACGTCTTCCCGAGCGCGCGCAGCGACGCGCGGCGCCAGGCAACGAGAGGCCCGATCCCCATGAGCAGGAGGAGCGGGAGCCCGAAGCTGTGCAGGAAGAAGTCGTAATAAGGCTTCGAGACCGAGCGCGTCTCGCCGTTCACCGCCTGAGTCAGCAGCGGGTAGACCACGCCCCACAGGATCGTGAGCGCGAGCGCGACGAGCAACAGGTTGTTGTAGAGGAACGTCGCCTCGCGCGAGACAAGCGACTCGAGCTTCGTCTTCGCCTTCAGGAGCGGCAGGCGGATGTAGATGAGGGCGACGGAAAATACGACTACCACGACGATGAAGCCGAGGAACCAGCCACCGAGCGAGCTCTGCGTGAACGAGTGGATCGAGTTGATCACGCCGGACCGCGTCAGGAACGTGCCGAAGATCGAGAGGCAGAACGCGAGCGCCACGAGCGTCACGTTCCAGACCTTCAGCATGCCGCGCTTCTCCTGGATCATCACCGAGTGCAGGAACGCGGTGGCGGCGAGCCATGGCATCAATGCGGCGTTCTCGACCGGGTCCCACGCGTAGTAGCCGCCCCAACCGATCTCGACGTACGCCCAGTGCGCACCGAGCAGCTGGCCGACGCCGAGGAACGTCCACGCCGCGAGCGTCCAGCGCCGCGTCGCGACGATCCAGCGCTCGTCCGTGCGGCGCGCGAGCAGCGCGCCCATCGCGAACGCGAACGGGATCGTCAGCCCGACGTAGCCGAGGTACAGCATCGGCGGGTGCGCGAGCATGTATGGGTTCTGCAGCGCCGGGTCCATGCCGGCACCGTCGGCGGGAGCCGCAGCCGTGTTGAACGGGCTCGAGACGAGGCAGAGCATCATGGCGAAGAAGACACAGATGCCGCCGAGCACGGGGACCGTCCACGCGACGAGCTCGCGCGAGCGGCGGTTCAGCAAGACCGCGAGCGAGGCGTAGCCGGTGAGCACGAGCAGCCACAGGAGCAGCGAGCCTTCCTGGCCGCCCCAGAACGCCGAGAGCGCGTACCCGAGCGGCAGCGACTTGCTCGTGTGCTGCGCGACGTAGACGAACGAAAGGTCGCGACGCGCGAGCGCGATCCAGAGGACGATGGCGGCGACGAGCGTCGTCGCGAACGACGCGACGAGCGCGTTCTGCGCCGAGTGCGCGAGCCTCCGCTTCCGCTTCCACGCGGCGAGCGAGCCGCCGACGAGCGCATATGCGACGAGCCCGAAGGTCAGCAGAAGCGCGGCGCGGCCAAGCGGTGCCACTACGTGTTGGACTTCGCCGGCGTGTACTTCGACGGGCACTTCGTCACGAGCGACCCCGGCTTCGCGGCGAACGTCCCGTTGCTCAGCGTTCCTTCGACGACGATCTGTCGGCCCGTCCGGAACAGGTCGGGCACGCTGCCCGAGTAGCGAACGGGCACCGTTCGCGTGCTGGTGCCGTAATCGTCCTTCAGCAGGAAGCGCATGCCCCCCGCGTGCGCATCGCCGGAGACGTGCCCGACGACCGTGCCGACGAGGAGAACGTCCTCCCCCGTGTGCTGCGCGAGCGTGCTCGGCTCGATCTGCGGCGTGCCGGCACCCGCGATCGACGTGTACAAGATGAAGACCGCGAGGACGGCCGCGACCGAGAGCGCGATGACGAGGCGGGCCGGGCTCCGCTTCATGACCGGGATCGTACCCGCGTCGAAATACCGAGGCCGCCCGTCACGTTGGGAAGAGTATGCGGGGACGGCCGGCCTTGATCGGTGCAACATTTGCCACGTTCACGGGTGTCACGTGGGGCGGCCAGTTCGTCGTCGGCAAATCCGCCCTCGACCGCGTGAACGCATTTCCGCTGACGACCGTTCGCTACGCCGTGGCGGCAGTGCTGTGGCTCGCCGTCCTTGCCGCGCTCGAAGGCCGGAGCGCGCTCCGGCTCGACGGCCGGGGCCTGCGGCTCTTCTGGCTCGGCTCGCTCGGCTTCGCCGGCTTCAACCTCCTGGCGTACACCGGCCTCGCGCACTCGCGGCCGCAGAGCGCGTCGCTCATCGTCGCGCTCGCGCCGCTTCTCACTGCGCTCGTGCTCTGGCGCCGAAGCGGCAAGCGACCGTCCCGCTCGACGTTCGTGTTCCTCGGACTCGCGCTCGCCGGCGTCGCGCTCGTGATCAGCCGCGGGCACCCAACGACCATCGTGAGCGGCTCGCTCGGCTGGGGCGACGTCCTCGTCCTCGCGGGCGTCTTCAGCTTCGTGCTGTACGGGCTCGGCGCCGCGCAGTTCAGAGACTTCTCGCCGCTCCGCTACACGACGCTCACGGCGGCTCTCGGCTGGATCACCATCGCAGTTGCCACTGCCGTCGCGCTCGCCTCCGGGCTCGTTCCGGCTCCGGCGGGCTCGGCTCTCGTGGCGACCGCTCCGCAGATCGCCTACCTCGCACTCCCCGGCGCGTTTCTCGCCGTGCTGACATGGAACGCGGCGATCGGGAAGATCGGCCCGCAGAACGCCGTCCTCTTCGGCAACCTCATTCCGGTGACGACGTTCGCGATCGAGATCGTGCGCGGCTACCGGCCCGGAGTCGTGGAGCTCGCCGGCGCGAGCCTGACGCTGACGGCGCTCATCGCGAACAACCTCGTCTCGCGCCGAGCACGGCACGGCGCGGCGCCCGTCGTGACGTATGACTTCGTGGAGGCTGCGTGATCGCGCGCATCTGGCGCGGCTGGACGTCGTCGGCCGACGCGGACGCCTATCTCGAGTACGTCGAGCGAACAGGCATGACGGCCTACCGCTCGACGCCGGGCAATCTCGGCGCCCACCTCCTCCGGCGCGACGACGGCGACCGGACCGAGTTCGTGACGCTCTCGTTCTGGGAGTCGATGGACGCAGTGCGCGCGTTCGCAGGCGACGACCCGGAGCGAGCCGTCTTCTATCCCGAGGACGACCGCTTCCTCGTCGACCGCGAGACGTCAGTTACGCACTTTGAGGCGCGCGGCGGCCCGGCACCCGATAGCCGTGATCGTGGCACAGGGAGCCCGGAGCGTCCTCGGTGAGCGCGTCGCAGTAGCCCTTGCCGTACGCAGCGCGCAGGAAGGCGGCCACGACGTCGAGATTCCACTCGGAGATATCGGACGCCTCCCGCCACAGATCGGCGAGACGGAGGTCGATGTCGAGCTCGAGGAGGTCGATCCGCGACGGGTGCTTGGCCATGCCGACAAGGTAGAAACTGCGTCGGACGGAATGGGCGCGATCAAGTTCGGACCCGCACGAATGCCCTCGCGGGAGAGCCCGGAGGCAGCGATCGACGCTCTGCTGGCCCGCGGTCTCTCCGCCTGCGAGGTCGATTTCGAGGGCAAGTTCTGGATGGATTACGACTTCGCCGCGCGACTCGGCGCGCTTGCGCGTGACGCCGGCGTCGCGCTCTCCGTCCATGCTCCACTCGCCGGCTTCATGGGCCATGCCGAGCGCGGCAAGAAGCTGAACATGGCGATCGGCATGCTCGACCATTCGGCCGGCATCGCCGCGGCGTGCGACGCGGAGCTCGTCGTCTTCCATCCCGGCTTCCTGCTCGGCCGCACGCGCGAGGAGGCGCTCGCGTCGATCGTCGAGCAGCTCGCCGAGCTGCGCGAGCGGCTGGAGAAGAAGGACCGTGCCGTCCCGTTCGGCGTCGAGGTGATGGGACGCGTGCGCGAGATCGGCTCGCTCGAGGACGTCATCTTCATCGCGTCCCAGCTCCACTGGGTCCGCCCCGTGCTCGACTTCGCGCACATGCACGCGACGAGCGACGGCGCGTTCGTCGGCGTCGACCCGTTCGCGGCCGCGCTCGAGGCAGCCGACGGGGTGCTCGAGCAGGACGCGCCGTTCCACATCCACTTCAGCGACATCCAGTACGCGAACCGGAACGAGACGAAGCACTTGCCCTACGGCGAGGGAACGCTGCGCGCGGAGCCCCTGCGCGACGCGCTCGCGCGCTTCGAGCGTCCGGCGACGGTGATCAGCGAATCCCCCAATGTCGAGTCGACTCAGGCGATCGGAATCGTCCTCGGTGTATTATGAACGCATGTTCATGAACATACGCTCAGATGCCTAGACGGGCGGCGGCGGTCGCCGCCGCGACCGGCGATCCCAAGGAGGCGCTCCGCGAGCACCTGCTCGCGACGGCGGGGATCCTCCTCGCCGATCGGCAGGTTGCCTCGATCACGACCCGAGACATCGCGAGGGCCGCCGGGGTCTCCGACGGAGTCCTCTACAACCACTTCGGCGAGAAGAGCGAGCTGCTCGTCGCCGCGCTCGCCCGCCGCTTCGGGGAGCTCGTCGCCGCCTTCCGCGAGCACGCGCCCCAGGCCGGCAGCGGAGCGGTGCGCGAGAACGTCGTCCGGCTCGTCCGCCAGCTCTTCGAGCTCGACCTCGCCGCCCTTCCGCTCGGGGCGAAGCTGATCTCGGAGCCGGGCCTCCTCTCGCGCTTCTGGCACGACATCCACAGCGGCGGCGAGGGTCCCTCCGGACGGGACATCCGCGACGTCGTCGTCGCGTATCTCGCCGGCGAGCAGCGGCTCGGGCGGATCGCCGAGATCGATCGCGAGGCGGTCGCCGACCTCATTCTCGGTGCAGTCGCGCTACGCGCGACCCTGCACCTGCTGCACGGTTCGGACGAGTCCGCGGTCACCGCCGATCTCGCCTCGCCCCTGCTGACCATCCTCGAACACACGAAGGAGACGTGATGGCGACTCGGCCGATGATGACGCCCCGGCGATACGACTGGAACCTCAAGATCGACTCGCGCGGCCGTGAGCCTCGCTTCCGGGCTCGGCAGATAGCCGCTGCCCGGCTCGCACCGGGCGAGTCCGTTCTCGACCTCGGTTGCGGCACCGGAACGACGGCGATCGCGGCGGCGAAAGCGGTCGGGCCGAAGGGAAGGGTGTGCGCAGTCGATCCGGCGCTCGACCTGCTCGCCCACGCGCAGAAGAAGGCGCGACGAGCCGGCGTGAACGTCGAGTTCCTCACGGCCGACGGACAGCGGCTTCCCTTCGACGACGCCTCGTTCGACGCCGTGCTGTGCACGCTCGTCTTCCATCACCTCGACGGGCCTGCGATGCACCAGACGATCGGCGAGATCCGGCGTGTGCTGAAGCCCGGGGGCAGGCTGCTCGCGGTCGACATCGGCGGGCGGCAGGATCCGGAGAGGAAAACCTTTCACGGCCACACCGACTTCGACCTGGACCGTTTCATCCCGAGACTGCCGAAGGCGGGCTTTCGACTCCTCGACAACGGACCGATCGAATCGGAGCTCCGCTCGCTCGAGAAGCTGACGTACTTCCTCGCCGAGCTCGAGTGAAGGCGACCAGGCGTTCGCAAACGCACTGAGCTTCAGGCGATTCGCGCGGTGGTGCTCGGCCCGAGCGACGCGCGCCGCTCTTCGTAGACCGCGGCCTCGTCGTCGCGGCCACGCTCGCGCAGGAACTCGGCGAGCAGGCGCAGGCCCCAGTGCTCGAGCGCGCGCAGGCCGTACAGGTTGAACGTCTCGACAGCCTCGCGGAGAAGCTCTTCCGCCTCGGCGTCGCGATGCTGACGCGCGCGGACGACGCCGAGCGCGATTCGCGTGGTTCCGATCGACATGCGGTCCTCGGGGCCGACCGTCTCGCGCGCTTCGAGCGCGTGGCGCTCGGCCTCGTCGAGCTTGCCCTCCTCGGCGAGCACCATCGCGAGCGCCCGCTGTGCCTCGCACAGCGCGCCGCGGTCGCCGAGCCCCTTCAACGTGCGCACGGCGTCGCGGAGGATCGCCTCGGCGCGCTCGTCGTGTCCCTGCGCGAAGGCCGCCCGGCCGATGAACATGAGCATGATCGTCTCCCGCCGCGTGTTGCCGATCTCGGCGTAGAGCTCGCGCGCCGTCGCGTAGTCGGCTTCCGCCTCCGCGGGCATCTCGGAAACCAGCTCGTAGTAGCCGCGGACACTGTGCGCAGATGCGCGGCCGGTGATGCTCCCACTCGCGTCGGCGAGCTCGAAGACGCGATCGATCAGCGGAAGCGCCTCCTCGATCTCGAGCCGTGCGAGATACGAGAACGCGAGGCTCTGGATGACGAGGACCTCGAGGTCCTTTCGCTCGGCGTCGCGCGCGGCTGCGAGCGCCGCCTTCGCAAACCGCTCGAACGCCTCCGAGTCGCCCAGCCACGACGCCACCTGCGACGAGATCCACAGCGGCTCGAAGCGGACGCCGGGCGGTGCGCCCGCGAGGACTTCGAGCGCCTGCGCCGCGAGACGTCCGGCGGCGACGGCGTCGGCTTTGTGCTGGAGCAGCGCTTCGGCGAGCGCCGTGAGGGCGCGCCCCTGGACGATCGTCTCGCCAGCCTTCGCCGCCGCGTCGGCCACCTCGGTCATCTCCACGATCACGGCCGGGAAGTCGCCGAGGCGCCACGCGGCACGGCCTGCGAGGTAACGCCGCTCGAGCGTCGGCGCGAGCTCGACCGCGCGCAGGAGCAGCTTGCGCGCGCTGCGGAAGGCCTCGCGCGACAGCGCACGGTGACCGGCGCTCGTGAGCATGACGGCCGCCTCCTCGCGCAGATCCGCGGGAGCGGTACCGTCGAGCTCCGTCAGCAGCCGCGCGGCCTGGTCGAGGTGGAAGGCGCGGATCTCGAGCAGCTCGTCGCCGGCGCGCTCGCCGAGCCACTGCGCGAACGCGTAGTGCAGATCGGCCCGCGATCCCTTCGACAGGCCCGCGTACGCGACCTCGCGGATGAGCACGTGTTTGAACTTGTACGCGTGCTCGCCGCTGATGGACGCGCGCGGCTCGTCGACGATGAGGTCACGGAGGAGCAGCTCGTCGAGCGCGTCGTCGACGTCGGCGAGCTCGGGCGAGACGTGGTCGAGCGCACCGGCCATGAAGATCCGCCCCATGACGGCCGCGCGCTGGAGCGCGGCGCGCGCCGCCGTCGGCAGCCGGTCGATGCGGGCGGCGATCAGGGCCTGCAGCGTGTCGGGGATGCGCTCGAAACCGTCGCGCGGGCGCTCCGCCAGCATGCGCACGGTCTCTTCGACGAAGAGCGGATTGCCCTCGGTCTTCGCGAGCACGGTGCGGACGTCGACGGGCAGGTCGAGGTCGGCCGTGAGCGCGGCGATGAGCTGCGTGCTCTCCTGCTCCTGCAGCGGCTCGAGCTCGATCGTGGTCGCGCGCACTCGGCCTCCACCCCACGTCGGCCGCACGTCGAGCAGCTCGGCGCGCGCGAGGCAGAGGATGAGCAGCGGCGCGTCCTTGACCCAGGCGGCGAGATGCTCGATCAGCTCGAGCAGCGGCTCCTCGCCCCAGTGCGTGTCCTCGAACACGAGGATGAGCGGCTGCGCCTGTGCCAGCTGCTCGGCCCACGCGCGCGCGGCCCACGCGATCTCTTGCTGCGCGCGCTCGCCCTCGACGGCGGCGAGCACGCCCACGGCGAGGCCGAGCAGGTCAGCGACCTCTTCGTCCTCGCAGTAGTCGCGCAGCTTCTTCTGCGCCTCGTCGACGGGATCGTCGTCGCTGATACCGGCCGACGACTTCACCATCTCGGCCAACGGCCAGTACGTCACGCCTTCGCCGTAGGGGAGCGAACGGCCGAAGAGCACCGTCGCCCCCTCGACCCCTTCGGTGAACTCGCGCGCAAGCCGGCTCTTGCCGACTCCGGGATCGCCGTAGATCGTGAAGAGCGTCGCGCGGCGATCGCGCACGGTGCGCGCGAACGTGTTCTCGAGGAGCTCCAGCTCCGACTCGCGTCCGACGAGCGGCGCCTTGACCGTCGCGATCGGCGTGCCGAGGTCGGCGGCGCAGACGACGCGGCTCGCCTCGATCGGCTGACGGAAGCCGCGCAGGTCGAGCGTGCCCGCAGCCTCGAGCTCGATGCGCCCACCGACGAGCCGGGCTGCGCCGGGGCCGACGAGGATCTCGCCCGGGCCGGCGCGCTGCTGCAGCCGCGCGGCCAGGTTGACGGCCTCGCCCGTGGCGAAGGTCGAGGCCGAGTCGTCGGCCACGATCTCGCCCGACTCGATGCCGACGCGCGCCTCGAGGCCGAGCTCGCGGACGCGCTCGAGCGTCGCCAGGGCGGACCGGACGGCCCGCTCGGCGTCGTCCTCGTGCGCCAGCGGCACGCCGAAAGCCGCCATGACGGCGTCCCCGGCGAACTTCTCCACGGTCCCGCCGTGCGTGACAATGCAGTGCGAGACCTGGTCGAAGAACCGGCTGACGCGTCGCCGGACGACCTCGGGGTCGGACTCGGCGACGAGCTCGGTCGAGCTGACGAGGTCCACGAAGAGAACGGTTGCGAGCTTGCGCTCCATCTCCTCATGGTACGTGGCGACCAGCGGGCTAGGATCGGCGCGGAATGCTCGATCCGACGATCTTCAAGGCGTACGACGTGCGCGGCATCTATCCCGCCGAGCTGGACGAGGAGGGTGCGTACGCGATCGGGCGCGCGGTGGTCGACCAGTTCGAGCCGAAGCGCTTCGCGGTCGGCCGGGACATGCGCCTCTCGAGCCCGTCGATGGCGGCGGCCGCGATCCGCGGAGCGGCCGACGCCGGGGCCGACGTGCTCGACCTGGGGATGATCGGGACGGAGATGCTCTATTTCGCCGTGGGCGACCTCGGGCTGGACGGCGGCCTCACCGTCACCGCCTCGCACAATCCGAAGCAGTACACGGGCATGAAGATCGTGCGCCGCGGCGCGCTGCCCGTCGGGGGCGAGTCGGGACTCCTGGACGTGCGCGACCGGGCGATCGCCGCGCACTGGCGCGACGCGACGCCGGGCACGGTCGAGCCGTACGACATCTGGCCGGCGTATGTCGATCGGGTGATGTCCTTCATCGACACGTCCAGTTTGCGGCCGTTGAAGGTCGTGATCGACACGGCGAACGGGATGGCGGGCGCGATGCTCCCGCCCGTGCTCGACCGCCTGCCCATGGTGGACGCCGTGCGCTGCTTCTTCGACCCGGACGGCTCGTTCCCGAACCACGAGCCGAACCCGCTCCTTCCCGAGAACCGCGAGTTCATCGTGCGCAAGACGCTCGACGAGGGCGCCGACCTCGGCGTCGCTTTCGACGGCGACGCGGACCGCTGCTTCTTCGTCGACGACACGGGGGAGTTCGTCCCCGGCGACTTCGTGACGGCGTTGTTCGCGGAGCTCGTGCTCGCGAAGGAACCTGGCGCGAAGATCATCTACGACGTGCGCGCGAGCCGGGCCGTGCCGGAGACGATCGAGCGCGACGGCGGCGAGGCGCTGATCAACCGCGTCGGCCACGCATTCATCAAGGCGCGCATGCGCAAGGATCACGCCGCGTTCGGCGGCGAGGTGTCGGGCCACTACTACTTCCGCGACTTCTCGCAGGCCGACACCGGAGTCGTGCCGTTCCTGCTCATGCTCGAGCTGATCTCGCGCAAGGGTCAGAAGCTGTCGGAGATCATCGCGCCCCTACGCGTGGGCCATTTCCTCACCGGCGAGCTGAACACGCCGGTGAAGGACGTCGCGTTGAAGCTGCAGGAGATCAAGGAGCAATACGCCCGCGAGGGCAGGATCTCGCATCTGGACGGCATCTCCGTCGACGCCGACGACTGGCATTTCAACGTGCGCCCCTCGAACACCGAGCCGCTCCTGCGCCTGAACCTCGAGGCGAGCTCCGAGGAGCTGATGGAGCGGAAGCGCGACGAGGTGCTCGAACTCATCCGGTCGTGAGCGAGTACGCGTTTTCGGCGCGCACGCGGGTCGGCTTCTCCGACACCGATGCGCAGGGAATCGTCTACTACGGGCGCTACAACCCGTACTTCGACCTCGCGCGCGTCGAGTACCTGCGCTCGCTCGGCCTGCTGAGCTACGAGAGCGCCGGCGCGTTCGTCATGCGCGCGAACGACGTCGAGTACTTCGCACCCGCGCGGTTCGACGATGAGCTCGAGATCCACGTGCGCGTCGCGCGCGTCGGGAGGACGAGCATCACGTACGAGTTCGCCGCGCACAAGCTGCCGGAGGGCACGCTGATGGTGACGGCGCATCAGACGCTCGTATACGTCGACCTCGCCGCGCGCACAGCGCTCCCGATTCCGGACGACTACAAGGAGCGGCTCGGTGTCGGCTGACGCGGACGACGTGCTGCGGCAGACGGTCGCGACGCTCGCCGCAGGCGACGGCTGCACATGGGCGGGGATCTACTTCGTCGAGGACGGCGACCTCGCGCTCGGGCCTCAGGCGGGCGCGCCCGACGACGCGCGGCGCGTGAGCGTCCCGGTGACTTGGAAGGGCGAGCGCGTCGCCGAGCTCGCGGCGGACGGCGACGTCGACCGGGCGCATCTCGAACAGGTGGCCGTGGAGATCGCCGATCTCTGCCTCGTCGGCTGGGACACTGGCGGCGAGGCCTGGGAGCCTTGAGGCGGTGGGACGGCCCCAAGCGGGGCCGTCCCACTGTCTTCTCTACGAGGGAACGGTGAACGCCGCCGTCGCCTTGCCCGACCTGCCGGTGCTCGTCACGGTTGCCGTGCCGGGCTTCGCGGTGGTCGGCACCTTGGCCGTGAGCGACGTGTGACCGGTCGCGTCGGCGGTCGACGACCCGAGGCCTTGCGGCGTCGTCGATCCGGCGCCTGTGAAGGTGCTCGCAATCGCGTCGCCGACTGCGAAGAACAGGCCCTGGATCTTGAACGGAGCCGTCGGGAAGCCGACGTTCGGCGTGAGGGTGATCTCAGGCGTGTCGTAGTTCGGATGGCTTGGAACCCCGTTGCCCGATGCATCTGAGCCGGGGCAGCCATTCGTCGTGTTGTCCCACTCCGTTTGCATCAGGTAGTGGTGTCCGTTGATCGTCTGGCTGTACTGCGCTCCGCTCGGCCCGTATAGGTTCCCGAAGTCCCAGGCGCACATGTCGCCGATCTCCTCGCCGTTGGCGCTGTCGTTCGGGTTGCTATCCCACCAGCCTGTTCCGAACGGGTCGGTGATGCTTTCGTTGTGCTCGTGGCTCGTCACGCTGATCTCGGGGTCCGAGGGGTTGTGGTTCGGATAGGACTGCAGATCGCAGGTCACCGGATTGCCCGCGGTCTGCGCGGCGTAGGGCATGTTCGAGTAGATGATCTGCGAGTTGGCGTTCACTGTCGAGTCGAAGTACGCGCTGTGATACGCGCAGAAGTACGAGAAGGAACAGAGCGGCGCTGTGACCGTCGTCTGTGCTCCGCCGGCCGACTCGCTGACCGTCGCCGGGAAACACGTGCCGATGTTCGGCGCGGTGAACATGAAGAACTCGGTGGTGTTGCTCGTCGGCCAGTGCTGACGCTTGATCACAGCCGAGATCTCCTGCTGGACCTGCTGATCGGTGACGCATCCCGCCGTCGTCGACGGCGCGCTCGCGCCGCCGTTGGTCGCGGCCACCGGCGTGTCCGGGCAGTTCACCGGATCGAGCGGCGGCAACGCGTTGGTGTCGGTCACCGAACCGGCGAATGTCGTGTGGTCCTGGATGTACTGGGTCGTCGATCCGCTCTGCTGCGAATACTGGGTCGCGACGTCGTACACGTTCGTGTTCTTGCCGTTTGTCGCCTGCAGGTCCTTGAAATAGCCGTTCATGTTGTTGGCATAGCCGGTCGGGAAGCGATACCCGGACGGCTGCCAGTAGATCGCGTACACGGTGTTCGTCGTCATGACCGGGCCGCCGTTGTAATCCAACGACCCGCTCGCGGGCGCGCTGTTGGTGATCGCGCCGTGGGCGGTCGAGACCGGCGGAATCATCCCGAAAATCTTCCCGATCCTGGCGTGGAACGGAATCGACGGCGACGAACCGGATGTCGCCGGAGCCGCACCGACCAGCACCACCGCCGACGCTCCGACCGCAATGACGCCTGCAAGAACGCGCCGCATCGTCTCTCCTTTTTCGGCTACGGGTTCGGGGGGCGGCACGACTCGTTCCCGCATTCCTGCTACCGGAAACCGCCTGGGATTCGCCGGCGCTCAGCTGGGCGTGACGCGGTACGCGTCGAAGACGCCTTCGACGTTCCGCAGCGAGTTCAGCAGCGCGCGTAGCGCCTTTACCTCGCCGACTTCGGCGACGTACCAGTTCCGCGCCATCTGATCCTCGACCGTGCCGCCGTACGAGACGATGTTCGCACCGTGCTCGGCGAACGTCCGGGCGACATCCTCGAGCAGCCGCGGGCGATCCCACGAGTCGAGGGCGATCTGGACGCGGAAGCTCTGCGTCGGGCCTCCCTCCCACTCGACCGCGGTGAACCGTTCGGGGTTGCGCATCAAAGCCTTCGCGTTCGGACAGTCCTCGCGGTGGATCGTGATGCCGCGTCCGAGCGAGATGTACCCGACGATCGGATCGCCCGGCACAGGCGTGCAGCACTTCGCGAGACGCACGAGCACGTCCTCGACGCCGACGACGTTGATCCCGTACGTCGCGCTCGCGAGCGCATCGCGCGCCTTCGGCCGCTTGCGCGGGGTGATCGCCTCTTCCTCGGCGACCTCCTCGGTCTTCAGCCGCTGGAGGACTTTGTTGACGATGCTGCCCGCGGTGAGCTTCCCCGAGCCGAGCGCGAGATAGAAGTCCTCGGCCTTCTTGAAGCCGGTCTCGCGGATGACGCCGGCGAGCACGGCCGAGCCCGCAAGCTTGCGGTACGGCAGGTTCTGCGCCTTGAGTGCGTGCTCGAGCGTCTCGCGGCCCTTTGCCTCGAGATCCTCCTTCTGCTCGCGCGAGAAGAACTGGCGGATCTTGTTGCGCGCGCGCGACGACTCGACGAGCGACAGCCAGTCGCGTGACGGTCCGCGCCCGCTCTTCGAGGTCAGCACCTCGACGCGGTCGCCGCTGACGAGCTTGTAGTGCAGCGGGACGATGCGCCCGTTCACCTTGGCGCCCACGGTGCGGTGGCCGACGTCGGTGTGCACCGCGTAGGCGAAGTCGATCGGCGTCGCGCCGGCCGGCAACGTCTTCACCTCGCCCTTCGGTGTGAAGACGAACACCTCCTCGTCGAAGAGATCGGTGCGGAACGACTTCACGAACTCACGCGAGTCCGTCTCGTCCTCGTGGATGTCCATCAACTGCTCCACCCAGGCGAACCACTCCTTGTCCGCCGTGTTCTTGCCCTTGCGCTTGTAGGCCCAGTGCGCCGCGATGCCGAACTCGGCCGTCTCGTGCATGTCGCGCGTGCGCACCTGGATCTCGAGGGGCCGTCCCTCGGGCCCGATGACCGTCGTGTGGAGCGAGCGGTAGCCGTTGAACTTCGGCATCGCCACGTAGTCCTTGAAGCGGCCGGGCATCGGCTTCCAGAGAGAGTGGATGAGGCCGAGCGCGCCGTAGCAGTCTCGCGTCCCCTCGTCCCCGTTGCGCTCGACGGTGACGCGCATCGCCGTGAGGTCGTAGATCTCGTTGAACTCGCGCCCCCGCTTCGCCATCTTGTCGTAGATGGAATAGAAGTGCTTCGCGCGTCCGGAGATGTCGACGGGAATGTCGACCTTCTGCAGCTCGCGCTGCAGCACGTCGGCGGCCTCGGCGACGTGGCCTTCCCGATCGGCGCGCCGCTCCGCGACCATCGTCTTGATCTCCTCGTACTTGCGGGGATGCAGCGTCTGGAATGCGAGGTCCTCGAGCTCCCACTTGAGCGCGTGGATGCCGAGGCGGTGCGCAAGCGGCGCGTACACCTCGAGCGCCTCCTTCGACTTCTGCACCTGCTTCTGGCGGCCGAGGTACTCGATCGTGCGCAGGTTGTGCAGGCGGTCGGCGAGCTTGACGAGAATGACGCGCACGTCCTCCGCCATCGCCACGACCATCTTGCGGTAGTTCTCGGCCTCCGCCTGCTCGCGGCTCTGGAACTGGACGCGCGTCAGCTTGGTCACGCCGTCGACGAGGGCCGCGATCTCGTCGCCGAACTCCGCGCGCACGGTCGCGAGGTCGGTTCCGGTGTCCTCGACCACGTCGTGCAGGAGCGCTGCGGCGATGGTCTGCTCGTCGAGACGCAGCCCGGCGCAGATGGTTGCCACGCCGACCGGGTGCATGATGAACGGCTCGCCGGAACGCCGCTGCTGGCCTTCGTGCGCCTTCGCGGCGAACGTGAACGCGCGGACGATCAGCTCGCGGTCGAGCTCGCCTGCATATCCGTCCAGCTCGGCGAGGAGCCCTTCGAGGAGCTCGAAATGTCGCTCTCCTGTCTCCGTCGTCGCCACTGATTCAGTGTACTCCCGGGTATCTTTACGGCAGGAACGGCCGTTGGACTGTCGAAGTGACGCGCCTCATGTCTCTCGCGCGGCGCAAGGACGCCAGGAAGGCCGAGAAGCTCGCGGCCGCCCTCGCTGCGCTCGCGCGCTGAGCTCACGCACGTAGGCTTGCTGCGTGCCGTGGTACTACGCCATCGCCGAGCGCGACCACGAGATCCAGGATCCGACGAGCCCGGAGAAGATTCGACAGCTCGGCTCGCTGCTGCGCCTCGGCCCGGAGTCGCGCGTGCTCGACGTCGCCTGCGGCAAGGCCGGCCCTGCGCTCGTGCTCGCGGCGGAGTTCGGGTGCAGCATCCTCGGCGTCGAGCGCTCGGAAGACTTCGTCGCCGCAGGACGCGCGCGCATCGCCAAGGCTGGTCTCGGTGATCGCATCGAGATCGTCGAGGGCGACGCGAGCGCGTATCCGCTCGATCCGGAGGCATGGGATGCCGCGCTCTGCATCGGCGCGTCGTTCGTGTACGACGACCTCGAGGGCACGCTTGCCGCGCTGATCCCGGCCGTGCGCAGCGGCGGCTTCGTCGCCGTCGGCGAGCCGTACTGGCGCGAGTGGCCGCTGCCGCCCGGCCGCGACGACGAGGGCTGGGTGACGCTCCCCGAGACGGTGGCGAAGTTCGAGGCTGCGGGGCTCGCGCTCGTGGGGCTGATCGCCGCGTCGGACGACGACTGGGACCGGTACGAGACGCTGCACTGGCGCGCACTCGAGGAGTGGCTCGCCGCGAATCCGGACGATCCGGAGGCGCCCGGCATCCGCGAGCGGCACGAAACGAATCGCGACCGGTACCTGATGCAGGAGCGGCGCCTGCTCGGCTGGGCGATCTTCGCCGCGCTGAAGCCGTAGCTAGGCGGCCTCCGCGAACGGAACCGGCGCCTCGAGCAGCGCGCGGAACCGTTCCGACTCGAGCAAGTGACGCTTGCCCAGGTCGAGTCCCAAGTCAGTGAAGACGGCGACAGCCTCGGCGTCGCGCGCATCAACGGGCTTGCGGTACTCGGCGACGAGCCAGTCGCGCAGCTCGTCGAAGCGCTCGTCGGCCGTGAAGATGCGCCGCACGACGAGCTGCGGCGCGACCGTCCCGTTCCAGCGGTTCTCGGAGAGACGGAACGCGAGGTCCCAGCGATGCGGCTGCCGATAGACGTCGAGCCGGGTACCGCTCCCGAACGCAATCGCGCTGCCGGCGTCGGCGCCGTCGCGACGCACGCGGAAGCGCAGGTGCTTTCCCTCGCCGACGGTCGCCAGCTCGCCGAGCTCGCAGCCCGGCGCGAGGAGCGTGACTTCAGGATTGCCGAGGCCGAACGGCGAAAGGCGCGCCAACTCTGCGCACAGGTCGAGCGTCAAGCGCGTTCCGCGCGGAACGATCGCGTCGATGCGCGTGAACGGTCGCAGGTCGTCATCGACGAGCAGCCCGGCCGCGTACGCGGCGAAGCGCTCGGCGAACGCAGCGATGTTCTCCGGATTGATCGAGAGACCGGCCGCAGCGCGGTGGCCGCCCCAGCGTCCGAGCAGGTCGGAGCACGCACCGAGCCCCGCGTGCAAATCGAACGACGGGATCGACCGGCCCGACCCCTTCCAGTCGCCCTCGCCGCCGGCGATGAGCACGACCGGCCGGTTGAAGCGCTCCACGAGCCGCGACGCGACGATCCCGATGACGCCTTCGTGCCAGTCTTCGCCGGCGACGACGTACGCGCGCCGGCGCCGGTCGGCCTCCGGCCACGCCTCGACGGCCGCGATCGCCTCGCGCAGGATGCGACCCTCGACAGCCTGCCGCTCCTGGTTCAGCTCCTCGAGTTGCCGTGCGAGCGCACGCGCCTCCTCCGGGTCGTTGGTGAGCAGCAGCTCGAGCGCAGCGCGCGGATGGCCGAGCCGGCCTGCGGCGTTGATCCTCGGCCCGAGCCGGAAGCCGACCGCACCCGCGTCGATCGCAGCGGGATCGACACCGGCGGCGCGCATGAGCGCCTGCAGCCCCGGCTTCTGCGTGCGCGCGAGCGCACGCAGCCCCGCGATCGCGAGCGTGCGGTTCTCGTCGAGCAACGGGACGACGTCGGCGATCGTCGCCATGGCGACGAGATCGAGGTGCCGCTTCGGGATGTCGGAATCGACGCCGAAGAGCGCCTGGCCGAGCTTGTACACGACGCCCGTGCCGCACAGCTCCGGGAACGGATACTCGGACGGCCGCGTCGCCACGATCGGACAGTCGGGGAGCGTGCCGCCTGGGCGGTGGTGATCGGTGACGATCACCTCGAGCCCGCGGGCCTTCGCCTCGGCCACCTCCTCGACCGCGGTGATGCCGCAGTCGACGGTGAGGACGAGGCCGCAGCCGTCGTCCGCGAGCCGCGCGAGCGTCTCGGTGCGGACGCCGTAGCCCTCGTCGAAGCGGCTCGGCAGATGCCAGTCGACGTCTGCGCCGAGCTCGCGGAGAAGATGGACGGCGAGTGCCGTGGCCGAGATGCCGTCCACGTCGTAGTCGCCATGCACGCAGATGCGCTTGCCGTCGGCGATCGCCGCGCGGATGCGCTCGCACGCAACGCGCATGTCGCCGAGCAGGAACGGGTCGTGCGGCGGCAGCTCGCCGGCGAGGAAGGCCGCCGCCGAAGCGGGGTCGGAATAGCCGCGCCGGACGAGAACGCCTGCCGTCAGCTCGCTCACCCCGAGCGAGGAGGCGAGCTCGGCCTGCACCTCGTGCGGACACGGACTCAGCGTCCATGTGCCCTCGTGCATCGGTGGATCACGGTACGGTCGGCGTCGGACGGACAGTGAAAGAGCTCTTCCTTCTCGACCCCGAGGTGACGTTCCTCAACCATGGTTCCTTCGGGGCGACCCCCCGGGCCGTCTTCGAGCGCTACCAGGCCTGGCAGCGGGAGCTGGAGCTGGAGCCGGTCGACTTCATCGCACGGAAGCTCGGGCCGGCCCTCGAGGAGGCACGCGCGCAGCTCGGCGCATTCGTCGGCGCCGGAGCCGACGACCTCACGTTCGTCCCGAACGCAACCACCGGCGTGAACATGGCGGCGCGGGCGCTCGATCTGCAGCCCGGGGACGAGGTGCTGTCCACGAACCTCGAGTACGGCGCGTGCATCCTCACGTGGCAGCGGCTGTGCACGTTCGTGCAGGCGCCGCTCGACGAGCTGTTCGACCACGTCACAGAGCGGACGCGCGCCGTCTTCGTCTCGCACATCACGTCGGAGACCGCGCTGCTGCTCCCGGTCGAGGAGATCGTGCGCGAGGCGCGCGCACGCGGGCTCGCCACGATCGTGGACGGCGCGCATGCGGTCGCGCAGGTCGATCTCGACCTCGACGCGCTCGGCGCGGACTTCTACGCGGGCAATTGCCACAAGTGGCTGTGCGCGCCGAAGGGCTCGGGGTTCTTGTACGCGCGTCCGGAGAGGCAGGAGCGCGTCGACGGCGCGATCACGAGCTGGGGCTATGAGGAACCGGCGACGTTCATCTCGCGCACGGAGCGCCAGGGCACACGCGACTCCTCGGCGTATCTCACCGTTCCGGCCGCGATAGAGTTCGCCCGCGCGCACGACGACCGCGAACGCTGCGTAGCGCTCGCGCGCGAAGCACGCCGCGACCTGTGCGCGCTGCTCGGCACCGAGCCGATCGCGCCCGAGGAGATGGTGCTGCAGATGGCGAGCGTTCGCCTACCGAAGCCCGACACCGGTATCACGCAGCGGCTCTTCGACGAGCATCGCATCGAGATCCCGGTCTCGCATGACGGCGCGCTGCTGCGCATCTCGATCGCGCAGTACAACGATCGCAGCGACGTCGACCGGCTACTGGAAGCGTTGACATGATCCGCTTCGCGAGACGACCGGTTCTCGCCGTCGTCGCGGTCAAATCCGCACTCGACCTCGGCTTCGCGAATCATTACGGCTGGCAGCGCGACGAGCTCTACTACGCCGTCGCGGGGAAACACCTGCAGGGCGGCTACGTCGAGTTCCCGCCTGTCACGGCGCTGCTCTCGGCGCTCGCGCGGCTCCTTTTCGGGTACTCGCTCGTCGGCTTCCGCGTCTTCCCCATCCTTGCGGGCGCGATCGGCATCGTCGTGGCGGCGCTCGTCGCGCGTGAGCTCGGAGGCGAACGACGTGCACAGGTCATCGCAGCGATCGCAGTCGGCTTCTCGCCGATCGTCCTCGCGACGAACGGGCTCTTCCAGCCCGTGTCGTTCGACTCGCTCGCGACGCTCGTCGTCCTGTGGCTCGTCCTGCGGCTCGCGCTCGGGCGCGGATCGTGGACGTGGATCGGCGTCGCCGTCGGCATCGGACTCGAGACGAAGTACACGCTCTCGATCCCGCTCGTCCTCCTCATCGCGACGTTCGCCGTGTGGCGGCGCGACGCGCTGCAACGGAGCGGCGTCGCGCGCGCGACCGCGATCGCGGCCGTGCTGCTCGTCCCGAACCTCGTGTGGGAGGCGCAGCACAACTGGGTGAGCGTCCATTTCTTCGTGCACCCGCCGGGGAGCGCGACAGCCGAGACGCGGCCGCAGTTCATCGTGAACGTCCTTCTGCTCGTCGCGTTCGTCGGCGTCCCTGTCGTCGTCGCCGGGATCGTGCGTTTGCACCGGCTGCGCGCCGTGCGGCCGCTTGCATGGACGGTTGTCGGCAGCGTCGTCGCGTACTTCGTGCTCGGCGGCAAGTCGTACTACGCCGCGCCGGAGGTCCTCTTCGCGCTCGCGGCGGGATCAGTCCCGTTCGAGGCGTGGGCGACGAGGCGGAGGCTGTGGGTCGCAGGTGCGGCGTACGGGGCCGTCTTCCTCGTCGCCCTCCCCATCGCCGTCCCCATCCTGCCGCTGAAGACGGCGAATGCCCACGGCGTCATCAAGGACCGCTCCGACTACCAGGACGAGATCGGCTGGCCGCAGCTCGTCCGCACGGTCGAGCAGCACGCGACGGGCGCCGACGTCGTCCTCGCGTCGAACTACGGCGAGGCCGGAGCGCTCGATCTCTTCGGGCGCGGGCTGCCGCCCGTTGCGACGCCGGATGTCACCTTCCGCTATTGGCGGCCGGCTGTGACTGGACGGAACGCCGTGCTCGTCGGCTTCCCACGCGCACAGGCGACGTTCTGTACCGGCTACCGCGTGGTTGCGCGCATCGCCATGCCGGTAGAGAACCAGGAGCGTGGCCAGCCGGTCGCGCGGTGCATGCTCGACGCGAGCCTCACGTCGTTGTGGCCTCGGCTCGTCGCGCGCTTCGGCGAGTAGCTATTCGCCCTTGGGCAGCTTCACGCCTAGAAAGCTGAGCACGAACAGCAGCGCGATCCCGAGCACCCACAGTGCGAGCACGAGCCGCGGGCGTCGGCTCTCGCGCAGATGCTGCACCGCGATCTTTCCCCAGAGAAGGAGCAGGCCGACGATCGCACCGACGGCGACGACGATCACCGGTGCGAGGATCGCGATGTCGGAGGCCTTCACGGATGACCAGGGTACGCTTCGAGCGTGGAGGCCGAGGCGAACTACTCCTCCGGCGACGACTACCTGGTCGAGTTCCTCGGCTACAGCTTCAGCTTCAACGCGGAGGACTTCGAGCAGCGCGTGACAGGAGCCGCCGTCAAGCTCGGCCTGCTCCAGGGCAACGAGCTCGACGACGACGAGACGGCCGACCTGGCCGAGCTCGTGGAACGGGACGCCATCGAGGAGCCCCGCTCGCCGCTCGGCCGCTATCTCGTTCGCCGTTGGGACGACGTCTCCCTCGTCGACGGCGAATCGCTCGTCTACTGGCTGAAGCGGCTCGTCTTCCGCGGGGCCTGGCTCGACCACCGCGTGAAGGCGGGCACGCTCGAGGTCGGCTTCGACGAGGAGAACGCCGAGTTCTCCTACCACGACCCGCGCGGCGGGCGCGCCCTGCTCGAGCTCATGCCGACGCCGAGCTGGCACGAGCTTCAGTACCGCAGATGAGCGGCATCCCCCGCTGGTACGCGTTCGCGGGGCCGGCGTACCTCGCCGTCCTCCTCGCACTCGACACTCAGGCAGGACGGGGCGGCCAGTTCGTCCTCGGGGCGGTCACGCTCACCGTGCTCCTCGTCGCGCTGCGTCCGCTGTCGCCGCTCGCACGCGCGCAGGCGCTCGGAGTCGTCGCGTTCGCGACCGTCGGCGAGGTGGTCGGCTCGCTCGTCTGGGCCGTCTACCGCTACCGGCTGCACAACCTGCCGCTCTTCATCCCGCCCGCCCATGGACTCGTCTATCTGAGCGGGCTCGCCGTCGCGTCACTCGTGCCCGCGCGGCGGCTCGTCGCCGTCGCGGCGGTCGGCGCCGTCGGCTGGGGCATCGCAGGCGTCACCGTCCTGCCCCGCCTCGACGTCGCAGGGGCGATCGGCGTGCCGCTCCTCTGTCTCTACCTCTGGCGCTCGCGCTCGCGATCGATCTACGCAGGCGTGTTCCTCGTCGTCGCCGCGCTCGAGCTCTACGGCACCTCGATCGGCACGTGGCGCTGGGCGGCGCACATCCCGGGGCTCGGCGTGCCCCAGGGCAACCCGCCGAGCGGCGTTGCGAGCGGCTACGTCTGGTTCGACGTGATGGCCCTCCTCATCGCTCCCTCGCTCGTCGCAGGCGCGCGTATGCTTCGCGGCGCGCGGCGATGGAGCCCGCCCTCAACCGCCGAGACCGGCTGATGGCTCCTATGAACATGAGGAGTCATCCATGCCTGTCATCGTCGGCGTCGCGCTCGGCGGCGCACTCGGAGCCTCCGCGCGGTACGGCCTCGATCGCCTGATCGAGCGCTCGAGCTCCGCGGTCTTTCCCGTCAGCACGTTCGTGATCAACGTCACCGGCTGCTTCCTCATCGGCGTCATCTCGGCGGCGCTCGTCGACCGTCACCATCTGCCGGCCTGGCTGCGGATCGGCCTCGTTGTCGGAGTCGTCGGCGGGTATACGACGTTCTCGACGTTC
>DATBQM010000078.1:0-2203 GCA_036560805.1 Gaiellaceae bacterium
GCGATGAGCCGCGTCTTGCGCGACCGGTCGAACGGCACGCGGCCGTTCGGATGGAAGATCGAGGCGTCGGTTGCGTTGTAGACGACGTGCGGATCGACGAACTCGACCCCGATGCTGCGATACATGTCGAGGGTCGCGTGCGAGATCGCGATCGTCGCATCTGCGAACCGCCGGTTCAGCTCGGCCACGCGCGCGTCGGTGCCGTCGTCGAATCCGCGGTAGAGCGTCGTCACCGCGCCGACGCGGTGGACCATGCGGCAGTCTTCGGCGCGAGCCGCGAACCGCTCGAGCCGTTCCGCGTCGAAGTTGAAGGAGTTGAAGAGGCAGGCGCGCGTCCCGCGCGGGATGACGTTGAACGCGACGCGGATGCCGCGGCGACGACACTCGGCGACGACGGCGCGCAGCGTCTGATGCGCGCCACCTGCCGGAGACGGCGCGAACTCGTGGAAGAGCGCGAGGTCGGCTCGCGCGAGCCGCGCTCGCGCGACGTCGCGCTCGAACAGCGCACGCCGGCAGGCCGCACGGGCGAGAGCTCTCATCGCCGGGCAGGGTAACGGCGACTAAGGTCACCGCCGATGAACGTCCTCGCGCGTGCCGCCGGCCGACCGCTTGCCCGTCCGACTCCGGCGACGATGCGCGATGCCGTACGCCGCGGCTTGCATGCGGCCCGCCACCGGCGCGGTCGAGGCGACGTCTTCGACCTGGACATGCACGTAGCCGTGATTGCAGACGTGCGCACGCAGCTCGACCGTCGCAGGCTCTCGCTCGTCGACTGGACACTCTCCGGCCACAGCTGGCTCGCCGGAAGGCCTCGAGATCCCGTCGCGATCGTGAACGAGCGGACGTTCCACTCGTTCGGCCCGCGGCTCGCGTCGCGCTTCCGGCGTGTCTACGGCTCGTACCTCCGGTCGTTCAGCGGGTTCGTCGCGACGTACCCGCCGGGCTTCGCGCTCCTGTACGAAGGCCTGGGCAAGCCGACCCTCGCCGTCGCCGCGACCCGGTACGAGTGGCCGTGCACGCACTTCGCACCGCACTGGGAATGGCTCGACGACGGCTTGCGCGCCGCCGTCGCCGACGGCTGGCTGACGCTCGCGGCCAACAACAAAGCCGACGCCGACTACATGCGCCACTACACCGGCCTCGATGCCGTGCACGTCCCGAGCGCGTGCACGTACACGGGGCTCACGTACACGGGTCGCACCGCGGGCGCGGTCATCTGCACGAACGGCGAGCGGCTTGCCGGCGATGCCGTGCGCGCGCTGAAGCACGATGCGGTGCCGCTCCGGTCGGGGCTCGGTGCGCGCTATTCGCAGGCCGACCTCTACGACCGCGAGGCGCTGGTCTTCATTCCCTACAACGTCAGCATCATGGCGCTGTCCGAGCACTACACGGCCTGTGCGCCCATTTATGTTCCCGACCGTGCGTTCCTGAAGGAGCTGATGACCGAGTACCCGGACGACGCGCTCTCGTCCATCTCGTTCTGCCAGGTGACGGGGCAGCCCCCGGCGAGGCGGCAGGACGGGCTCGATCTCAACGACGTGCGCGATCCGCAGGTCGTCGACTGGTACCTCGACCGCGCCGACTTCTACGACGCGGAGTGGATGCCGCACATCCGGCAGTTCGAGTCGTGGCGCCATCTCGACCAGCTCCTCGGGACTGACGATCCGCGCGAGATCAACGCGCGCATGGCGGAGGAGCGACCGGAGCGGCTGCGCCGGATCGACGCGCTCTGGGACTCGCTCGGCTGGTTCGACCGCGTCTAGCCGACGCTCAGCGTGCGCACGTCGCCCGCGTCTTCCGCGGGCTCGATCTCGTCCCACTGGAGCACGGGCGCGATCACCCCGGGGCGGGCAACATGCGAGGCGACGAAGTACGACCCGCCGTGATCGGGCGTGACGTCGAAGTGGAGGATCCCGGTCTGGTTGATCGTGCCGTCGACCCCGCGGGAGAGCACTCGGACGTTGATGATGTAGCGACCGCCGTTCAGCATGCCCGCGGGAATGCGACATCGCAGCGCGTGCACACCGGTTCGCAGGCCCGGGCGGAGATCGGAGTCGCCGTCGACGTTGTACGAGCGGAGCACGGTCGAGCCGTCTCCGGCGACGAGATCGATCGCGGCCACGAGCGCGGGATCGGACGACAGGACGTCGAGCTCGACGACGACGTCGATCGGCTGACTCGAGAAGAACGTCGAATTCGGCGC
>DATBQM010000079.1:0-3355 GCA_036560805.1 Gaiellaceae bacterium
TCGAGCTCGGACTGCTTCCTGCAGCCGGTCGCCGCCTTCCCCGACCCGGCACGCGAGAACGCACTGCTCGTCATGTGCGAGGTGCTGCTCCCGGACGGGACGTTGCACCCGTCGAACAGCCGCGGGACGATTCCGGACGACCCCGGGGCGTGGTTCGGCTTCGAGCAGGAGTACTTCCTGTACCGCGACGGCGCCCCGCTCGGGTTCCCGAAGGAGGGCTTCCCCGCGCCGCAGGGCGAGTACTACACCGGCGTCGGCTACAAGAACGTCGGCGACGTCGCGCGCCGGATCGTCGACGAGCACATCGACCTCTGCCTCGAGGCGGGCATCAATCTCGAGGGGATCAACGCCGAGGTGGCGAAGGGCCAGTGGGAGTTCCAGATCTTCGGCAAGGGCTCGAAGCGGGCCGCCGACGAGCTGTGGATTGCGCGGTACCTGCTCATGCGGCTCTGCGAGCAGTACGGCGTCGACGTCAACTGGCACTGCAAGCCGCTCGGCGCCGAGCTCGATTGGAACGGCTCCGGCCTGCACACGAACTTCTCGACGGCGCACATGCGCGAGGTCGGCGGCGAGGAGTACTTCGAGGCCCTGATGGCCGCCTTCGACGCCAACAAGCACGACCACATCGCCGTCTACGGCCCCGACAACCATCTGCGCCTCACCGGCCTGCACGAGACGCAGTCGATCGACAGGTTCAACTACGGGGTCGCCGACCGCGGAGCGTCGGTTCGTGTCCCGCACAGCTTCGTGCAGGACGGCTACCGGGGCTACCTCGAGGACCGGCGGCCGAACTCGCTGGGAGATCCGTATCGCATCGCGGGCCGGATCCTCGAGACGATCGTGACGGTGCCGGCGTTCGCCGAGGAGGCGGTGGCGGCGTAGCGGCCGTGCACATCCGGGCGCTCGACGAGTCCGACTGGCCTCAGGTCTCCCGCGTCTACGCCGAGGGCATCGCCACCGGCGACGCGACGTTCGAGAGCGAGGTGCCGACCTGGGAGCGCTGGGACGCGGCGCATCCATCGCTGCGGCTCGTCGCCGTCGACGACGGCCGCGTCGTCGGCTGGGCGGCGTTGTCGCCGTACTCGGACCGGCGCTGCTACCGCGGTGTGGGCGAAGAGAGCGTGTACGTATCGGCGTCCGCGCGCGCTACCGGCGTCGGGCGCGCGCTACTCGAAGCGCTCGTCGCGCACGCGGAGACGGCCGGCTACTGGACGCTGCTCGCCGGCGTCTTCCCCGAGAACGAGGCGAGCGTCGCGCTGCACGCCGCGTGCGGCTTCCGCGTCGTCGGCACTCACATCGGCCTGGGCGAGAAGGACGGCGTGTGGCGCGACATCCTCTGGCTCGAACGGCGCTCTACCACCAGCCGTTGACCATCTCGGCGTCGTTCTCCTCGCCGATCGGTCCGCCGACGGCAAGAAACTCGACGCCGTCCGGCCCGGCCTCGATCCCGCGCATCGTCTCCGGGTCGACGCGGAGAGCATCCCACTGCTGCAGCTCGACCGTCTCGTCGCCGACCTTCGCCTGCGCGCTGCCGGAGAGAATCACGTAGATCTCCTCCTGGGCCCCGTGCTTGTGCCCGAACGGGATGCGGAAGTTCGGCTGCAGGCGCTGATAGCTCACGCCGACCTTCTTCGACTCGAGCGGCTTGCGCGCGAAGCGCGCTTCGAGGTCGGGCGAGAGCCCGAACGCGGGCGCCGCGTCCTGCACGTCTTTCAGGTTGCGAACGGTGAATCCCATTACTGCTCGACTGTAACGAGCGTTCCTATCGGCGTGTACGGCCAAACCGCCTCGGCGGCCGAGTAAGGAAGCTCGACGCAGCCGAGACTCTGCGGACTCCCGTAGGACGCGCGGTAGAACGCATGGATCGCGTCGCCACCGTGGAAGTAGCTGATCCAGCGCACGCCCGGGTCGTTGTAGTGCGAGCCGTTCGGATTCGTTCCGCTCATCGTCCCGACCGGGATGTGCTCGAAGACGGAATATGTGCCGGGCACCGTCGGCGCCTGCGAGATCCCGGTGTTGCCGGGGGACGTCATGACGATCGCGCCGTTGTGCCAGACGGCGACTCTCTCCGGTACCGTCTCGTGCACGAGGACGTAGCTGTAGCCCTCGACATTGAGCCTGCCCGCGATTGCGTCGGCGAACAGCGCGCGCCACACCGCAGGCCCGGGCACGCCGTCGGCCGGAAGTCCGTGCGCGTCCTCGAAGCGCATGAGTGCGGCACGCGTGAGGAGGCTCGCGCGGCCCGGCGCCCAGAGCGCTCGGAGCTCTTTCGGGACGTGGGCGTACCGCCACGCGAAGGCGCCGTGGGGCGGAGTGATTGCCGCTTCGAGCTGCGCGGCCAGTGTGCGGCCGACGGCCGCGCCGGTCCAGCGCAGCGGGAGGTAGTGGAGCTGCGCGAGGACCTCCTGCATGCGAAGCATCGATCCCGGTGCGACCTGCCACCGGAGCGCGGTGACGACGCGGCCGGTCGCAGGCTCGAGCGCGCGGAGGCCGGCCGGGAGGACGACGCGGACCGATCCGCCGATCGGGTAGCCGAGCCCCGACGGCTCGAAGGCGACGCTGTGGTCGTCGACGATCCGCCACGCGCCGCTCGCGCCGGGCTGGACGCGCGGCGTCATGCCGCCGAGCGGCGCAGAGAACGTCAGCGTGAGCTTCTGGTCGGGCGCGAGCTTGGTCCCGAGCGCCGGGCTCGCGACCACCGCGCGGCTCACGCCGACCGGGAACCAGCTGACTCGGACGGGCCTGGTCAAGCGCTCCCACAGACGCGGCGCGGCTGCCACCTCGACGCTGCCCGCAACCTGCACGCCGCGAGCAACGACGCCGGTCTGGACGACGGGTGCCGGGCTGGAACGGCGCTGCACCGCGCCGTCGAGCGAGACGACCTGCGCGCCGGTGTCGAACCCGATCGCGACCGGCGCGCCCGTCCGCACGTGCAAGAGCCGTGAGCGAACGTGCAGGCTCGGCGTCGTCACCTCGAGGCGCTCCCGCACGGTCGAGCCTGCCACCCAGCCGGCCCAGGCCGGCCGGCGGACGGTCGCCTCGACGAGGAGGCGAGCTGCTTGCGGGAGACGACGCTTTGGCCAGAGCTCTCCGCCTCGGAGGGTGACGGGCACTGCCGACCCCGACGACGTGACGACGCGGACGGCGACCACATGGCCGGCGAAGCGTGGCAGCGAAATGCGAACGAGCGCGTCGCTGGAGACGGCGATGCGGGGAGCGGGCCAGGCAAGGCGCGCGGCGAGCGCGGCGCCGAGCCCCATTCCGGCCGCGACTCCGGCGACGACGAGAAGACGCTTGCGCATGCACTGCGCGTTGTACCCGGTCGTGCGAATGGAAACAATGCCGCCGTGCGGTA
>DATBQM010000080.1:0-30832 GCA_036560805.1 Gaiellaceae bacterium
GCGCACTTCAACCCGGCGGTGACGTTTGCATTCTCGCTCTCGCGCCACTTCCCGTGGTCACGTGCCCTCGGCTACTGGGGCGCACAGATCGCCGGCGCGCTCGTGGCCGCCGCCCTCGTCCGCGGCTCGCTCGGAAACCACGCGCACGACGGCGCCACGCTTCCGAGCGGTTCGCAGGGACAGGCGTTCCTGTGGGAGCTAGTGCTCACGTTCTTCCTGATGTTCGTGATCATGGCCGTCGCGACCGACACTCGCGCGGTCGGGGAAGCTGCGGCGATCGCGGTCGGAGGAACGGTCGGGCTCGACGCACTGTTCGGCGGGCCTGTAACCGGCGCGTCGATGAACCCTGCACGCTCGCTCGCGCCGGCGCTCGTATCCGGCGACCTGCACGCGTTGTGGCTCTACCTCGTCGCGCCGCCTGTTGGAGCGGCGATGGCGGCGATGACGTATCGCTACCTGCGCGCCTAGCCGAACCGTCCTGTGACGTAATCCTCGGTGCGCTTGTCGGAGGGCGCGGTGAAGATCTTCTCGGTCGCGTCGTATTCGATCAGCTCGCCGTAGCGTTCTCCTTCGCCGCCGCGTGAGATCGAGAAGAACGCCGTCATGTCGGCGACGCGCGCGGCCTGCTGCATGTTGTGCGTGACGATGACGAACGTGTACTCGCTCTTGAGCGAGAGCATGAGCTGCTCGATCGCCTGCGTCGCGATCGGATCGAGCGCCGACGCCGGCTCGTCCATGAGCACGACGTCCGGCTCGACGGCGATCGCGCGCGCGATGCAGAGTCGCTGCTGCTGGCCGCCCGAGAGCGAGAGCCCGCTCGCCTTCAGCCGGTCCTTCACCTCGTCCCACAGCGCGGCCTGCGTGAGCGCGCGCTCGACGCGGTCGTCGAGATCGTCCTTCATGCCGAGGACGCGACAGCCCCATGCCACGTTGTCGTAGATCGACTTCGGGAACGGGTTCGGCCGCTGGAAGACCATGCCGATGTTCCGGCGAACCGCCACTGGATCGATGTTCGACGCGCAGATGTCCTGTCCGTGGTACCGGATCGTCCCCGTCTGCTTGAAGCTCGGGATGAGGTCGTTCATCCGGTTGAAGCAGCGGATGTACGTGCTCTTGCCGCAGCCGGATGGGCCGATGATGGCCGTGACGAGGTTCTTGTAGATCGCCATCGAGACGTCCTTGATCGCCGGCTTCGTGCCGTAGATCGCGTCGAGGCCTTCGACCTGGAAGATCGGCTCGAGCCGCTCGCGCGGCGGGAGTGGCTGGCGACGGGTCTCGACCTTCACAGTGGGCTCGATCGTAACCGTCACCTCCCCGCGATCTTCCGAGCGCTTCGTCCGGCGAGCCAGCGCGCGGTGAGGCTGGCGAAGAGGATGAACAGCAGCAGGATGAATCCCGCCGCCCAGGCGCGTGCGTGGTCCTTCGGGTCGGGCGACTCCGACAGCTCGAAGATCGCCACCGGGATCGTCTGAAGCGCATGCGTCGGGTTCCAGCTCGTCTGCGTCCCGACGATCGACGACGTGAAGAGCAGCGGTGCAGTCTCACCGGCCACGCGTGCGACGGCGAGCACCGTGCCGGTGACAATGCCGCCGGCGGCGCGCGGGAGAACGATGCTCAGCGTCGTCCGCCAGTGCGGGATGCCGAGCCCGAGGCTCGCCTCCCGTAACGCGTTGGGCACGAGCGCGAGCATCTCCATCGTCGTGCGCGCGACAAACGGGAGCATGAGGATCGCGAGCGCGAACGCCCCCTTGATCGCGCTCTGACCGTGGCCGACGACGAGCAATACGAACACGAAGATGCCGACGACGATCGCAGGCACGCCTGCGAGGACGTCGATCACGAGCCCGACGCCCGTGCGAATCGACGGCGGCGCGAACTCGTTCAAGTAGACCGCGACGAGGATCCCGACCGGGAGCGCCATCGCCGTGGCCAGACCGACGATCACGAGCGTCCCCGCGAACGCGTTCGAGAGGCCCTGCGGCGCGTTTGTCAGGCTGAACTGGATCGGCGGCTTCGTCAGCAGGTCGAGGTTCAGCTCGCTCCAGCCCTTGCTCGCGACCGACCAGACGACGACGCCGAGGATCGCCACGCCGACCGCGGCCGCGAGCCACGCGAGCGCCTCCATCAGGCGGTTGACGCGGCGCCGCTGCGGCAGCCTGTCGAGCCGCACCCTCGGCCCGCTCAATCCATGCGCGCTCACGCGCGGCCTCCGCGGGTAACGCCGTGCCGACGGGCGACGCGGCGCACGATCACCTGCGCCGCGATGTTCGCGCCGAGCGAGAGCACGAGCAGGATGAGGCCGAGATAGATGAGCGAAGCGGCCTGGAGGTTCGTGCTTGCGCCCTGGTACGACTCGGCGACCTTGCTGCCGAGCGTGTCCCCGGTGCTGAAGATGCTCCAGTGGATGAAGACGCCGCCGCCGATCACCTGCGTGACCGCGATCGCCTCGCCCATTGCGCGACCAAGGCCGAGGATGAGCGCTGCGGCGACCCCGCCGCGCGCATAGGGGAACACGACGCCGCGTACCATCTCCCAGCGCGTCGTCCCGAGCGCGAGCGCTCCTTCCTTCAGCTCGGACGGCACGCCGAGAAAGAGCTCGCGGCTGATGCTCGAGACGATCGGGAGGATCATGATCGCGAGCACGACGATCGCCGTAAAGACGCTCGCGCCCGACGACGAGGGCGGCCCGAACAGCGGGATCCACCCGAGCCCCGAGTGCAACCACGGCTCGACGTCGGTGCGGAGCACCGGGCCGAGCACGAGGATGCCCCACAGGCCGATGAGCACGCTGGGAACGGCTGCGAGCGTCTCGACGAGCGCCGTCACCGGGGCCTGGATGGCGCTGGGCGCGAGCTCCGTCAGAAAGAGTGCGATCGCGATCGCAAGCGGCGTCGCAACGAGGAGGGCAAAGAACGAGGTGATGACGGTGCCGAACAGGAAGCTGCCGGCGCCGTAGAGCTCGTGCCCGATGACGGGATTCCACGCGACGCGCGTGACGAAGCCGAGGCCGTACTTCGAGAGCGCGAGGTGCGACCCGTCGACGAGCTTCCAGACGATGAGGCCGACGAGGACGGTCGCACCGAGAGCCGCGGCGCCCGCCACGAGCTGCAGCACCACGTCGCCGAAGCGGACCCGCCGCCCCGTGAAGGGGCGGCGGGTCGGTGTTGCAGTGACGTCGGCCGCGGACACGCGGGGCTAACTATGAATCTTGGCGATCGCCTTCTCGGCGACGACCAGCACTGACTTCGGCAGTGGCACGAAGCGGAGCTTCGCCGTGTATGGACCGGTCTGGCCCTTCGTCACCGCCCAGAAGAGGAAGTGCTTGAGGTCCGTCGCCTTGGCCGACTGGAGCGGGACGATCGCATACGTGAAGGTCGAGATCGGATAGGCGTTCGCGAACTTCTTCGGCGGGTTCACGATCGACACCGAGTTGTCCGCCGCCGGCTTCTGGTCGCTGGAAGCAGCCGCGAGGATCCCGCGCGATCCGGGCGTCGTGAATTTGCCCGAGTTGTTCTTCATCGCGAAGTACTTCAGATGAGCCTGGAGCGAATACGCAACGTCCGCGTAGCCGATCGCGCCGGGAGTGGACGAGACGACGCCGGCCACGCCGGAGCTGCCCTTGCCTCCCACGCCGACCGGCCAGTTGACCGCGACGCCCCTGCCGAGTTGCGACGACCACGACCTGCTGACGGTCGAGAGGTAGTCCGTCAGGTTGTACGTCGTGCCCGAGTTGTCGGAGCGGTGGGCGATGGTGATCGCGGTGTTCGGGAGCGTCACGCCCTTGTTGAGCTTCGCGATGGCCGGATCGTTCCACTTCGTGATCTGGCCCATGAAGATCTTCGCGAGCGTCGGGCCGTCCATGTGCAGGAGATTCTTGACGCCGGGGAGGTTGTACATGATCGCGGTGCCGCCGAGCGCCCACGGGATCTGCTCGCATCCTTTGCACGCGCTGAACTGATCGGGCGTGAGCGGAGCATCGCTCGCGCCGAAGTCGACGGTGCGGGCGGTGATTGCAGCGACGCCGCCGCCGGAGCCGATTGGGCTGTATTGCAGCTCGATGCCATAGGCCGCGCCGATGGGCGAGATCCACTGGCTGACGAGTGGGGCGACGAAGGTGCTGCCGGCGCCGGAAATGGTGGACGCCTGGTGCGCTGCCTTCGCGTTTGCCGTTCCGGCGACGACGACCGCGAGGGCTGCGGCGGCCGCGACGGCGCTGGCGATGCGAATCGAAGTGCCGAATCTCGGCATTGATATTCCTCCTCTTGGGTTCGCAGCCAACGTACGGCGAGCCGGGAAGGGGGTGGGATACGGGCGGGTTTCGGGTCGGTTACGAAGTGGTGTCACACCCTGAAAAGCCAGTACCTGTCAGGTGTACGGTGTTCCCGATGGCCATCGACGAAGCCCTCGATCGGATCGAAGCCCAGCTCCAGGAAGAGGGCCAGCGGGTGCTCTCCGCGGTACGCGGCGCCATGCGCGCGCTTCAGGAGTGCGACGTCGAGCTCGCGGACGAAGTCATCGCGTTCGACGACGAGGTGGATCAGCTCTTCCTCGGCATCGAGGGCGCGATCCAGGCGATGCTCGCGCTTCAGACACCGGTGGCGCGTGACCTGCGCCTGTTGCTCGCCATGCTTCACATCAACCTGCTCCTCGAGCGCAGCGGCGACGGCTGCGTCACGGTGGCGAAGCTCTCGAAGCTCGTCGCCGACGCTGATCCGGATCCTGCGCTCGTCCGCGTGCTCGTCGAGATGGGCGACCGCGCGGAGGAGATGCTGCGCGTCGCGCTCGACTCGTTCTCGAAGCGCGACCTCGCGGGCGCGGAGAGCCTCGTCGACCTCGACGAGCTGATCGACCGTGCGAACCGCCGCTTCGTCGAGCGGCTCATCGACGTCATGGCCGAGCCGTCGCTGCGGGAGTGGGGCCTGCGGATGGTCGTCGCGGCGCGCACGATCGAGCGCATCGGCGACCGGGCCGTCGACATCGGCGAGCAGACGGCGTACCTGCTCACGGCCGAGTTCCGCGAGTTCACCGACGCCTCGCATCCCGCCGCGTAAGCTGTCTGCGTGGACTGGCGGCTCTACAAGGCGATCTACGACGTCTCGCTGCACCACCATTGGGTGGGGAGCCTCTTCCACGACGTCGAAGCCGCGAGCATTCCGTTCATGGTCGTCGTGACGGGTGCCCTCTGGTTTCTCTCCCGCCCCGGGGGTGACCGGCGCTGGAAGCTCGCTGCCGGCAACGGCTTCGCCGCGGCAGCGGTCGCGTACGTCGTCAACTTCGTCATCCACTCGGCCTGGGATCGCCCGCGCCCGTACGAGTCGCACGTCATCAGCCACCCCTGGTCGAGCTCGACCGACGCATCGTTCCCGAGCGACCACGCGAGCGTCTCGTTCGGGATCGCGTTCGCGGTGGTCGCGTTCGATGCCACTGCAGGAGCGGTTCTCATCCTGGCGGCGATCGTGATCGCCGTTGGCCGGTTGTTCATCGGCGCGCACTATCCGAGCGACGTCCTCGCCGGCCTCGCAGTGGGCGCCGCCGCGGCGTTCGTGGTTGTGCGGCTACTCGGCCCCGTCGTCGATCGAGTCGTGCGCCTCGTCGAGCGGATCAGCGATCCGCTCGTCCGCCCGCTCTGGCGTCGCGCGTCGCGTTCTCCAGCACGTCGAGCAGCGCCCGGTCGCCCGGATACGTGAGCAGCTCGGCTGCGGATGCCGGCTCGAGCCAGCGCAGCTCGTCCACCTCGTCGTTCGGCGTGAAGCCGTCGTCGGAGAGCGGACGCATGCGCCACCAACGGACGCGCTTCGACTTTCCGTCGGCGCCCACATGCTCGGTGGCGTCGAGCTCCTCCTCCAACGCGCACCGGAGTCCGGTCTCCTCGTGCACCTCGCGCAGCGCGCACTCCTCATCGGACTCGCCTCGCTCGACCTTCCCCTTCGGGAACGACCAGTCGTCGTAACGCGGGCGGTGGACGAGGAGCACTTCGCCTGCACGATTGACGACACCGCCTGCGGCCCTCACCGAAGACGCCGTCCGTTCGCCGTCTCGGCGCGCAGCCGCGCTGCGAGGTCGTCGGTCAGTGCGCCGCGCTCGAACTGCCAGCGCCAGTTGCCGTACGGATGTCCGGGATTGTTCATGCGCGCCTCGCTCCCGAGGCCGAGCACGTCCTGCAGCGGCACCATCGCGAGCTCCGCGCGCGATTCCATCGCGATGTGGATGAGGCTCCAGTTCGGCTCTGCCGGGTCGAGCCCGGTGGCCTCGCGCCGGCGCTTGCTCATGCTCGCGAACCAGCCGACGGTCGTGTCGGTGTCGTGCGTGCTCGTGTAGACGACCGCGCGCGTTGGATGGTTCTTCGGCGCGTGGAGGTTCGTCGTCGGCCCGCCGAACCCCCAGTGGAGGACGACCATGCCGGGCAGGCCGAGCTCGTCGCGCAGCCGGTACACCGCCGGCGTGATCACGCCGAGGTCCTCGGCGATCAGCGACAGGTGGCCGAGCGCGCGCTCGATCGTCGTGAACAGCTCGCGCCCGGGGGCGGGACGCCAGCGGCCACGCCGAGCGGTCTTGTGACCCGCCGGGATCGCCCAGTACGCCACGAAGCCGCGGAAGTGGTCGACGCGGGCGACGTCGACGAGCTCGAAGGTCCGCGCGAAGCGCTCGATCCACCACCGGAACCCGGTGCGGCGATGCTCCGGCCAGTCGTACAGCGGGTTGCCCCAGTGCTGCCCGTTCGCGTTCAGCGGATCGGGCGGCGCGCCGGCGACATCTCCGTGCGCGAACAGCTCGGGCCACGCCGCGATGTCGGCGCCCTCGTCGGAGACGTAGATCGGGACGTCGCCGATCAGCCGGACGCCGCGATCGCGCGCGTAGTCGCGTAGCGCGCTCCACTCCCGCTGGAAGCGGATCTGGTCTGCCAATGTGCCCCACCGTGACCACTCGCCGGTCCAGTACGGCCGTTGCGCGACGAAGTGCTCGATCTCGTCGGCCGTCACCGGCGCCTGCGGGTCGGCGAGCAGCCCCGTCGAGGCCGCGAACGCAGACGTCGTCCGGTACGGAGAGCCGAACTCGTCGGGCGGACCGAGGGGGAGCATCTGCCACCATGACTGACCCGCTGCGGCGAGCCAGTCGACGTATCGGTACGCCTCGTCTCCCAGTCGACCGCCCGGGAGCGACGTCGGATGCAGCAGGATTCCCGACGACCTAACGAGCTCCACGTTCTGATCCTCCCCGATCCGGGAGACTTCCGGCGACGTGCCCCTTCCAAAGACGACGACTCCTCCACCGCGCATCCAGATTCTCGAGGTGAAGCCGCAGGTCGACTGCGGCCGCTATCCCGTGAAGCGGATCGCCGGCGAACGGGTCGACGTGGGCGCGCGGATCTTTCGCGACGGCGCCGACACGCTCGGCGCCGTCGTCCGCTACCGGCCGCCGGGCACGACCCGCTGGCAGGAGGCGCCTCTCGCGCCGCTCGGCGACGATGCGTGGGCCGGCTCGTTCGTCGTCGACCGGCCGGGCCTGTGGTCGTTCCGGATCGAGGCGTGGACCGACCGGGTCGCCACCTATCAGGACGAGATCCGGCGCAAGGCGGAAGGTGGCCAGGACGACCTGACGAGCGAGCTCGCCGAGGGAGCCGTGCTGCTCGGGCGCTCGTCGCTCACCGTTGAGGAGGCGCTTGCGGCGCCCGCCGGCGATCGCTCCGGCACGGCGTCGTCCGAGGTGTTCGTGGTGAACGTCGACCGCGAGCTCGCACGCTTCGGGGCGTGGTACGAGCTCTTCCCTCGTTCGTGGGGCGGCTTCGAGGGAGTGCGCGCGCTTCTGCCGCAACTCGCCGAGCTCGGCTTCGACGTCGTCTACCTGCCGCCGATTCATCCGATCGGGAAGACGAACCGCAAGGGACGGAACAATGCGCTCACCGCCGGCCCGAACGATCCGGGCAGCCCGTGGGCGATCGGCGGCGAGGAAGGCGGGCACGACGCGATCCATCCCGAGCTCGGCACGCTCGCGCAGTTCGAGCGCCTCGTCGCCGACGCGCGCGCGCTGGGCATCGAGATCGCGATCGACTTCGCCATCCAGACCTCGCCCGACCACCCGTGGCTCAAGGCGCACCCGGAGTGGTTCAACCGCCGCCCGGACGGGACGCTGAAGTACGCGGAGAACCCGCCGAAGCGCTACCAGGACATCTACAACGTCAACTTCGAGAGCGAGGACTGGAAGGGCCTCTGGCAGGCGCTCCTCGACGTCGTCCTGACGTGGGTCGCGCGCGGCGTCACCGTCTTCCGCGTCGACAACCCGCACACGAAGCCGGTGACGTTCTGGGAATGGCTCATCGCCCAGGTGCGCCGCGAGCATCCGGAGGTCGTCTTTCTCGCGGAGGCGTTCACGCGGCCTGCGATGATGACGACGCTCGCGAAGGCAGGCTTCGCGCAGAGCTACACGTACTTCACGTGGAAGAACACGCGCTGGGAGCTGCTGGAGTTCATGGGTCAGCTGCTCGAGTGGTCGGAGATCTACCGGCCGAACGTGTTCGCGAACACGCCGGACATCCTGCACGATTATCTGCAGCACGGCGGCCGGCCGGCGTTCGAGGCACGCCTCGTGCTTGCGGCGACGCTGTCGCCGGCGTACGGGATCTACTCCGGCTTCGAGAGCTGCGAGAACGTGCCGGTGCGCGATGGCAGCGAGGAGTACCTCGACTCGGAGAAGTACGAGACGAAGAAGCGGAAGCTGGACGGCCCGCTGCTGCCGCTCGTCCGGACCCTGAACAAGGCGCGGCGCGAGAACGCGTCGTTGCAGCGGCTCGACAACGTCACGTTCCTCGAGACCGAGAACGGGCAGCTCTTCGGCTACCTGAAGCGGACGGGCGACAACGACGTCATCGTCGTCGTCAATCTCGATCCGACGGCAGTGCAGCGCGGCGTCTGCATCCTTCCCGTCTCGACCGGGCTGCCGCCCGCATACCGCGTGCGCGACCTGCTGGCCGAGAAGGAGTGGACGTGGCACATCGGCCGCAACTTCGTCGAGCTTGCGCCCGGCAAGAGCCACGTGCTTAAGGTTGTCACGTGAGCGAACAGTGGTTCGAGCGAGACCCGTTGTGGTTCAAGACTGCGGTGTTCTACGAGGTCCACATCCGCGGGTTCTTCGACGGCAACGACGACGGCTCCGGCGACTTCCGCGGGCTCGTCGAGAAGCTCGACTACCTGCAATGGCTCGGCGTGGACTGCATCTGGCTCCTGCCGATGTATCCGTCGCCGCTGCGTGACGGCGGCTACGACATCGCAGACTTCTTCGGGATCCATCCCGACTACGGCTCCGTCGACGACTTCAAAGGCTTCGTCGAGCAGGCGCACCAGCGCGGCATCCGCGTGATCGCCGACCTCGTCATGAATCACACATCCGCCGACCACCCGTGGTTCCAGGAGTCGCGCACAGATCCCACGGGACCGCGCGGCGACTGGTACGTATGGGCCGACACCGACGAGGCGTACAAGGACGCGCGCATCATCTTCGTCGACACGGAGCCATCCAACTGGACGTTCGACCCGGTGCGCGGCCAGTACTACTGGCATCGCTTCTTCAGTCACCAGCCGGACCTGAACTACGACAACCCGGACGTGCAGGACGCGATGCTCAACGTCCTCCGCTTCTGGCTCGACCTCGGCATCGACGGCTTCCGCCTGGACGCAGTGCCGTACCTATACGAGCGCGAGGGGACGAACGGCGAGAACCTGCCCGAGTCGCATGCGTACCTCAAGCGCGTGCGCTCCGAGATCGACGCGCGCTATCCCGACCGCGTCCTGCTCGCCGAGGCGAACCAGTGGCCCGAGGACGTCGTGCAGTACTTCGGCGACGGGGACGAGTGCCACATGGCGTTCCACTTCCCGGTGATGCCGCGCATGTTCATGTCCGCGCGGCGCGAGGACGCCACGCCGATCTACGAGATCCTCCAGCGCACGCCCGACATCCCGTCGAACTGCCAGTGGGGCTTGTTCCTCCGCAACCACGACGAGCTGACGCTCGAGATGGTCACCGACGACGAGCGCGACTACATGTACGCCGAGTACGCGAAGGACCCGCGGATGAAGCTCAATCTCGGCATCCGGCGCCGCCTGGCGCCGCTCCTGGACGGCGATCGGGACGACATCGAGCTCCTCCACGCGATTCTCTTCTCGTTGCCGGGTTCGCCCGTCCTCTATTACGGGGATGAGATCAGCATGGGGGACAACGTGTACCTCGGGGACCGCGACGGAGTGCGCACGCCGATGCAGTGGACGGGTGACCGAAATGCAGGATTTTCCCGGGCCGACTGGGCCCAGCTCTACCTCCAGCCGCTCATGGATCCCGTGTACGGCTACCAGGCGGTGAACGTCGAGGCGCAGCTTCGCTCCCCGGCGTCGTTCCTGCGCTGGCTGCACCGGTTCATCGCGCTCCGCAAGGAGCATCCGGTCTTCGGACTGGGGACGTACGAGCCGCTCAGGGCCGACAATCCGCGCATTTTCGCCCACATCCGGAAGTGGGAGGAGGACACGATCCTCTGCGTCCACAACCTCGCCCGTTCGGCCCAGCCCGTCCAGCTCGACCTCTCCCTGTACGCGGGTATGGTCCCGGAGGAGATGTTCGGCCGGACGAGCTTCCCGGCGATCGGGGAGCTTCCGTACCTGCTGACGCTCGCACCAAGGGGGTTTTTCTGGTTCCGCCTGAGACAGGCCGCATGAACTGGGACGAGCGGGAGCTCATCGGTCACGTCGTGCAGCAACGCTGGTACGGCGCGAAGTCGCGCGAGGTCTCGCACGCGTCCATCGTCGACTCGATCGAGCTGCGCACCGCCGACCCGCAGTACGCACTCGCGCTCGCGGAGCTGCGCTACGACACCGGCGCGCACGACATCTACCAGCTGCTCCTGCCGGAGGAAGAGATCTTCGGCGCGGCGCGCGAACTCGTCAGCGCGATTCGCTCGGGCCTCGTCGTGCAGGGCGCCGAAGGCCTCGTCGAGTTCCATCCCGTTTCCGGGTTCGCCGGCCTCGGCAAGGAGCTGATCGACGCGCGTGACGTGGGTGCGGAGCAATCCAACACGTCGATCGTCTTCGACGACGAGCTCATCCTCAAGGCGTTCCGCCGGCTCGAGCCCGGAATCAACCCGGAGCTCGAGGTGCTGCGCTTCCTCACGGAGCACGGCTTCGCGAACATCGCTGCGCTCGGCGGGTGGTATTCGTACTCCGGCGGCCCGCTGTCTGCGACGCTCGGGATCCTGCAGGAGTACGTGCGCGGCGGGCTCGACGGCTGGGAGCTCGCACTCGACGAGATCGCCGACGAGCCCGAGCGCTTCCTCGGTCGCCTGCTCCGGCTCGGCGAGGTCACGGGCGAGATGCACACGGTGCTCGCGTCGAATCCGACCGATCCGGCGTTCTGCCCGGAGACGCCGAGCGTCGAGGCGCTCGGACTGCTCACCGCGACGGTGGACGAGGAGATCGCCAACGTCTTCGTGACGCTTCCCGACGACGACGATGCGGTCGCGCCGATCGCCGGGCGCGGCGAGGAGGTGCGCGACCAGCTGCGGCTGCTGACGCACACGAGCGACGCAGGCCTCTTCATCCGCACGCACGGCGACTACCACCTCGGCCAAACCATGTGGGCCGGCGACGAATGGATCATCCTCGACTTCGAGGGCGAGCCCGCGCGCTCGCTCGCCGAGCGGCGGCGCAAGCGGTCGCCGTTGCGGGACGTCGCCGGGATGCTCCGCTCCTTCGCGTACGCGGCGAGCGCGGTCTCGCTCCTGCGCGACACCGAGCCTCCGGACGGATGGGAGGAGCAGGCGCGCGCCCGGTTCCTCGAGGGCTACTTCGACACCGTCGACTCGGCGCTGCTGCCGTCCAGCCAGTCGGCGATCGACCGGCTCCTCGCGGTGTTCGAGCTGGAGAAGGCGGTGTACGAGCTCGAGTACGAGCTCGACAACCGGCCCGACTGGGTCGGCATACCGGTGCGCGGCATCCAGCGGCTCATCGAGGAGACCACGGCGCGCACGTGATCGAGCTCGGCGCCGACCCTCACGCGATTCTCGGCGCGCACGAGGCGGACGGCGGCGTCGTGGTGCGGACATACCGGCCCGAGGCGCAGTCGGTGCGCGTTCAGCCGGCCGGCGTCGACGCGGAGCTGACGGATCCAGCCGGGTTGTGGGAGGCGCTGCTGCCGAAGGCGCGGCTGCCGCTCGCGTACGAGCTCGAGATCGAGTACCCGAACGGCGACACGTACACACTGCGCGATCCGTACGCGTTCATGCCGACGCTCGGGGAGCTCGACCTCCACCTCGTCATGGAGGGCCGGCACGAGCAGCTGTACGAGAAGCTCGGCGCGCACGTCCGCGAGATCGATGGGGTCACCGGCACCGCGTTCGCCGTGTGGGCGCCGAACGCGCGCTCGGTCGCGGTCGTCGGCGAGTTCAATTCGTGGGACGGACGACTGCATCCGATGCGCTCGCTCGGATCGTCCGGCATCTGGGAGCTCTTCGTCCCGGATGTCGGTCAGGGCGCGCACTACAAGTTCGAGATCCGGACGCAGGACGGCCGGCTGCGGCTGAAGGCCGACCCCGTTGCGTTCTGGGCCGAGGTGCCGCCCGGTAACGCGTCGCGCGTGTTCCGTTCGGAGCACGACTGGGCGGACGGCGATTGGATCGAAGAGCGCGGCCGGTCCGAGCCCTTGCGGGCGCCGATGTCGATCTACGAGGTGCATCTCGGCTCGTGGCGCCGCAACCCGCTCGACGACAACCGTCCACTGTCCTACCAGGAGCTCGCAGACGAGCTCGCGGATTACGTCTCCGACCTCGGGTTCACGCACGTCGAGCTGATGCCGGTGATGGAGCATCCGTTCTCCGGGTCGTGGGGCTACCAGGTGACCGGGTACTTCGCGCCGACGTCGCGCTTCGGAGACCCAGACGACTTCCGCACGTTCGTGGAGCGCATGCACGAGCGCGGGATCGGCGTGCTCCTCGACTGGGTCCCCGCGCATTTCCCGCGCGACGACTGGGCGCTCGCGCTCTTCGACGGCACGCATCTGTACGAGCACGCGGATCCTCGCCGCGGCGCGCATCCAGACTGGGGGACGCTCGTTTTCAACCTCGGCCGCAGCGAGGTGAAGAACTTCCTGCTCTCGAATGCGCTCTACTGGATGCGCGAGCACCACGCCGACGGCATTCGCGTCGACGCGGTCGCGTCGATGCTCTATCTCGACTACTCGCGCAAGGCCGGCGAGTGGATTCCCAACGAGTTCGGCGGTCGCGAGGATCTCGAATCGGTTGCGTTCCTCAAGGAGCTGAACGAGACGCTCTTCGCGCGCGTCCCCGGCGTCGTGTCAACGGCAGAGGAGTCGACCGCATGGCCGGGCGTTTCACGTCCGACGTACCTTGGCGGGCTCGGGTTCGGCTTCAAGTGGAACATGGGCTGGATGCACGACACGCTGCAGTACTTCCAGAAGGATCCCGTCTACCGCAGCTTCCACCACCATACGCTGACGTTCTCGCTCCTGTACGCGTTTAGCGAGAACTTCATCCTGCCGCTGTCGCACGACGAGGTCGTGCACGGCAAGCGCTCGCTGCTCGACAAGATGCCGGGCGACCGCTGGCAGAAGTTCGCGAATCTGCGCTCGATGTACGCGTACATGTGGGCGCATCCCGGCAAGAAGCTCCTCTTCATGGGCGGCGAGCTCGGTGAGTGGGAGGAGTGGAGCGCCGAGGGATCGCTGCACTGGAGCCTGCTCGAGAACGCGGAGCACGCCGGCGTGCAGTCGCTCGTGCGCGACCTGAACCGCGTGTATCGCGACACCCCCGCGCTGTACGAGCGCGACTTCGATCCGAACGGCTTCCGCTGGCTCGAGGCGAACGACGCGGCGAACAACGTGCTCGCCTTCGCTCGACTCGACGACGCAGGCGAGCGGCCGCTCGTGTGCGTCCTCAACCTCTCGCCCGTCCCTCGCTACGAGTATCGCGTCGGCATGCCCCTGTGCTGTACGTGGCGCGAGCTGCTCAACACCGACTCTCCCTTCTACGGCGGCTCCGGCGTCGGCAACCTAGGCGCCGTCCAGGCCGAAGCGGTCGGATGGCACGACCAGCCGTTTTCCGCGCTCCTGACGCTCCCCCCGCTCGGCGCGGTCTGGCTCGTTCCCGAGTAACAGCCGACGCGCGTTAAACACTGGACGTGGCGCACCCTGTCGGCGACCAGGAGCGTTGTGCTCATGATGCGCAGGTCACTGTTACTGGCGTTCGTCGCGACGTTCGCGGCCGCATCGGTCGCGATCGCGGCCGCGGGCGACAAGGAGACGCCGAAGGCGTCGCTCGTCCAGGCCGTGAGCAACACGAATCGCGTCCCGACGCTGCGCTACATGATGGACGTCGCCATCTCGCGCGCGCACTCTCCGGCCATGCAGCTGCACGTGGAAGGGACGCGCGGCGCTGACGCGCTGTTCATCCACGTGCGACAGATGTCCAGCGGCCAGTCCGGTGGGACGGCTATGCCGCAGCAGTCCGCGCTCATCGACGGGCCGTTCCTGTACGAGGGCTCGCCGAACGGCATCCCGGTCCTCGGCCACATTCTGTGGGTGCGCGTTCCCCTGGCACGCCTCGGCCCGGGAGCGAAGGTCATCTCGACCGTGCACAGCCTCAGCCCGGCGCCGCTTCTGCGCCTGCTCGACGAGTGGTCGCAGGCGCGCACGCATTCGCCGAACGGCTTCTTCCACGGAACCGTTGCGTACGACGACCCGATCGTTCTCACGGCGCTGTCCGGGATAACGGGCGGAGTCGAGTTCCGCAACCTCTGGTTCTCCGCGCGCATCGGCGATGACGGCTACATCCATTCCGTCCTCGTCACGGGACGCACTGCCGACGGCAGCAGCACGCTTCGCGTCGTCGCACTGCTCTACGCCTTCGGCCGCCCCGTTCGCCTCACCCCGCCGGGCGAGGCGACCTTCAGGGATCCGAAGACCCTGGCGCTCGCCGAGTAACGACACCGTAATCTTCCGGCGTGTTCACCACGCGGCCCGAGCTACGAGGCACGTTCGGCATGGTTGCGTCCACGCACTGGCTCGCGTCGGCTGCCGGCATGGCCGTGCTCGAACTTGGCGGTAACGCATTCGACGCAGCCGTCGCCGCCGGCTTCACGCTCCAGGTGGTGGAGCCGCACCTGAACGGACCAGGGGGCGACCTGCCCGCGATCCTGTGGCCCGCCGATCGCGGCGAGCCGCTCGTGCTGTGTGCGCAAGGACCGGCGCCGCGCGCCGCGACGATCGAGCGCTATCGCGACGAGCTCGGCCTCGACCTCGTCCCCGGCACGGGCCCGCTCGCCGCCGTCGTGCCGGGCGCGTTCGGCGGCTGGCTCGCGCTGCTCCGCGACCACGGGACGATGGAGCTCGCAGACGTCCTGCGGTTCGCGATCGACTACGCCGAGCACGGCTATCCCGTGATCCCGGCGATTGCGAGGGCGATCGGAAATGTCGAGTCGCTCTTCCGCGACGAGTGGACCTCGTCCGCCGACGTCTATCTCCCGGCGCTGAGCGACTCCCTCCACCGCAACGCGAAGCTCGCCGAGACGTACCGCCGGCTCGCTTCGTCGGCGGATCCGCTCGCCGAGTGGTACGACGGATTCGTCTCGGAGGAGATCGTCGCGTTCCAGGAGCGCGAGTGGATGGACAGCTCCGGTGTCAGACACCGGGGGCTGCTCGCGGAGGACGACCTGCGCCACTGGCATGCGACGTACGAATCGCCGCTCGCCGTCGACTACCACGGGCTCACCGTCCTCAAGGCGGGGCCATGGAGCCAAGCACCGGTGTTCCTCCAGCAGCTACGGCTGCTCGAAGGCTTCGACCTCGCCGCCATGGGTCATGCGAGCGCCGAATACGTCCACACGGTGACCGAGTGCGCAAAACTCGCGTTCGCGGACCGCGAGGCGTGGTACGGGGATCCCGACTTCGTCGACGTGCCGATGGAGATGCTCCTCTCGCGCGAGTACGCGGAGGAGCGGCGCGGGCTCGTCGGAGACGAGGCGTCGGCAGAGCTTCGCCCTGGCGGCGACCATCCGCGGCTGGCCGGTCCGGTCACCGGCGCGATGGCGCCCGGCGTGGGCGAGCCGACGCGCGGTGACACAGTGCACCTCGACGTCGTCGATCGCTGGGGCAACATGATCTCGGCCACGCCGAGCGGCGGCTGGCTGTGGGGCGCGCCGGTCATCCCGGAGCTCGGTTTCTGCCTCGGCACGCGCGCGCAGATGTTCTGGCTCGAGGAAGGACTGCCGAACTCGCTCGAGCCCGGGAAGCGCCCGCGCACGACGCTCTCGCCCACGCTCGTCGCGCGCGACGGCGAGCCGGTGCTCGCGCTCGGCACGCCGGGCGGCGACCAGCAGGATCAGTGGACGCTCCACTCATTCCTTGCGCATGTGCACTTCGGGATGGACCTTCAGGCCGCGATCGACGCGCCCAACCACCACACGGAAGCATTCCCGAGCTCGTTCTATCCGCGCGAGACCCGTCCGCGGCACGTGGCCGTCGAGTCGCGCGCAGGCGAGGCGACGATCGCCGGTCTGCGTGCGCGCGGGCACGATGTCGAGGAGTCCGATCCGTGGTCGCTCGGCCGCGTGAGCATGGTCGCCCGCGATCGGGACGGCGAGCTGCGCGCCGGGGCGAACCCGCGCGGCATGCAGGGATACGCGGTCGGCAGGTAAGTGCAGGTCTGGCCGGGCACGCCGTTCCCGCTCGGGGCAACCTGGGACGGAGCTGGAACGAACTTCTCGCTCTTCTCCGAGAACGCGGACGGCGTAGAGCTCTGCCTGTTCGACGCCGCGGGGTACGAGACGCGCATCCCCCTCGCCGAGCGAACCGCCTTCAACTGGCATTGCTATCTCCGCGATGTCGGCCCCGGGCAGCTTTACGGCTACCGCGTCCGCGGTGCGTACGACCCGAATCGCGGCAAGCGCTTCAACCCGCACAAGCTGCTGATCGACCCGTACGGGAAGGCGATCGAGGGGCCGGTGCGCTGGGAGCGCGCCAACGTCCTTCCCTACGTCCCGAGCGCCGACCCCGATGCGGACCTCGAGCTTGACGACGAGGACGACGCGGAGGCGATTCCCAAGTGCGTCGTCATCGATCCCGCGTTCGACTGGGAGGACGATCGTCCGCCCGCGACGCCCTGGCACGACACCGTCATCTACGAGGTGCACGTGAAGGGGTTCACGAAGCAGCACCTGCACGTCAGAGACGACCTGCGCGGAACGTATGCCGGGCTTGCGTCGGAAGCCGCGATCGCGCACTTCCGCGAGCTGGGCGTCACCGCGGTCGAGCTCCTGCCGATCCATCACATCGCCGACGAGCAATTCCTGCACGACAAGGGCCTGACGAACTACTGGGGCTACTCCTCCATCGGCTACCTCGCGCCGCACGCGCTGTACGCGGCCACGGGAACGCACGGCGAACAGCTTCTCGAGTTCAAAGGCATGGTCAAGGCGCTGCATCGCGCCGGCATCGAGGTCATCCTCGACGTCGTCTACAACCACACGGCCGAGGGCAACCACCTCGGCCCGACGCTCGCGTTCAAGGGCGTCGACAACGAGTCGTACTACAGGCTCATGCCGGATGAGCCGCGCTTCTACCAGGACTTCACTGGCACGGGCAACTCGCTCAACCCCGTGCATCCTTCCGTTCTTCGCCTGATCATGGACTCGCTCCGCTACTTCGTGATCGAGTGCCACGTCGACGGGTTCCGATTCGACCTCGCGTCCGCACTCGCCCGCGAGTTCTACGAGGTCGACCGCCTGTCGGCGTTCTTCGACACGATCCACCAGGATCCGATCATCTCCCAGGTGAAGCTGATCGCCGAGCCGTGGGACGTCGGCCCCGGCGGCTACCAGGTCGGCAACTTCCCCGTCCTATGGGCGGAATGGAACGGACCGTACCGCGACACGATGCGCGACTTCTGGCGTGGCAGTGGAACGCTCGGCGCATTCGCGTCGCGCTTCACGGGATCGAGCGACCTCTACCAGGCGGACGGGCGCGACCCCTTTGCGTCGATCAACTTCGTCACCGCACACGACGGGTTCACGCTCCGCGACCTCGTCTCGTACAACGAGAAGCACAACGAGGCGAACGGCGAAGAGAGTCGCGACGGCACCGACGACAACCGCTCGTGGAACCACGGCGTCGAAGGCGACACGGGCGATCCCGCGATCAACGCGCTACGCGCACGGCAGCAGCGCAACTTCATCACGACGCTACTCCTCTCACAGGGCATCCCCATGGTCCTGGGCGGCGACGAGCTCGGCCGCACGCAGCACGGCAACAACAACGCGTGGTGCCAGGACAACGAGATCTCGTGGTTCGACTGGAAGCACGCCGACCGGGATATGCTCGAGTTCGCGCGTCGCGTGATCGCGCTGCGGCGCGCGCATCCCGTGTTCCGCCGCGAGACGTTCCTCACCGGCACCGAGGTTCGCGGCTCGGGAATCCCGGATGTGTGGTGGTTCAGGCCGGACGGACGGCGCATGACGCAGCGCGACTGGCAGCAGGACCCAGGCCGCACGCTCGGCGTCTTCCTCAACGGCCTGGAGATCCCGTCGCGCACCGAGCACGGCGAGGAGATCGTCGACGACTCGTTCCTGCTCCTCTTCAACGCGCACTCCGATCCGGTCACGTTCACGTTGCCCACGCGACGCTTCGGCGCCCGCTGGGAGGTGCTCCTCGCCACGGGCGAGGGGGCGCCGGACGGGTCCGTCGGCGCTCGGGCGGAGGTCACGGTGCAGGACAGGTCCCTCACGGTCCTGCGCCGCCCCTAGTTTTTTCTTTCGGCGACGCGGGATACCGCCTGCATGACCGATTGGCCCGCACCGGAGCAGGCACGCGCAGCCGCTCAGCTCGAAGCAACCAGGCGCGTTTTAGACCAGCTGGGCGAGCTCCGCCGAGATGTCGACGCGCTCCGCGCCGATCTCCCCGCACGCAGGTCGTCGATCTCGCTGGGCGCAGTCGTACGCGTGGGCGCGGAGGCGGGGATTCTGATCGCCGTCGCAGTCCTCGCCGGCGCGGGTCATTTTCGCCCGCTGCTGACGGTTGCACTCATGGCCGCCGCCTTCCTCGCGGTCGTCGTCTCCGAGTGGCTCGCGTCGCGCAGCGCGTACATACCGCGCTCGTTCGGCTTCGCCCAAGCGGGGCTTCCGGTGATCGTCGATCCCCCAGCGGAGACCTCCCTCGAGTCCGACGGCTGGGAGCGAGGCTTCTTCCCAGAGACAGAGCCAGCCAGGCTCTAATCGCTCGAAGCGAACAACCACGAAGGGCCGGAGCTAACGCGAGGCGTTAGCGGAGGCCGAACGCGCGCGCGGGGATCGGCGAAGCCCACCACTGCGCGCACGGGAACCCTTCCGGACGGGCTACCGGTGGCGCCCGACGCCTCCTCTAGCAGGGGAAGGAAATGAGGAGGCGCCGGACACGTTGGAACCGGTTCGAGGGAGGGTGCATCAATTGCACCAGCCAGAGATGAGCAGGCTCTAAGAAACAGCTAGGCGGAGCCTGAGCATTGCGCCGCCGCCCGGTGCGTCCTCGGCGACGACGGTGCCTCCGTGCGCCTCCGCCACCTCGCGGACGATTGCGAGGCCGAGCCCCGATCCGGGCAGCGCGCGCGCGTCGACCGAGCGGTAGAAGCGGTCGAACACGTGCTCGCGATCCTCTTCGGCGATGCCGGGCCCGTGGTCGCGCACGCGCAGCTCTCCGCCGCCGAGCGTGACCTCGACGGTCGAGGTGGGAGCGCTCCACTTCCCGGCGTTCTCGAGCAGGTTCCACACGGCACGTTCGAGCCGGTCGCTCGACCCCGTCAGCGTCGTCTGCTCGAGCTTTGCCTCGAAGGCGACGTCCGGGAAGCGGCTCTGCGCGCGTTCGAGCACGGCTTCGACGAGCTCGTCGAGGCGGAACGTCGTCTGTTCGAGGCGAGGGTCGTCGCCGCGCGCCAGCTCGAGCAGCCCGCCGATCAGGTCGCGCATCTCATGCGCCTCGCGCTGCAGGTCGTCGAAGAGGCGCTGGCGCGCGCCCGGATCGAGCCGCTCCTGCTGCTTCAGCACTTCGATGTTCGTCTGCATGCTCGTCAGCGGCGTGCGCAGCTCGTGCGAGGCGTCGGCGACGAAGCGCCGCTGCGTCTCGAGCGCGTCCTCGAGCGCGGCCAGCATCGTGTTGAACGACGTTCCGAGGCGCGCCATCTCGCCGCGCCCTCCCACCGGAACGCGCTCGCTGGGGTCGCCGGTCTCGGCAATACGCCCTGCGGCGGCGGTCAGGCGGCGCACGGGAGAGAGGGTCGCACGCGATACGAGCGCGCCTGCGAGTGCCGCGGCTGCGATTCCGCCGAGCGAGACGAGGATGAGGATCAGGCGCAGCCGCGAGAGGTCATGGTGCAGGTAGTCGATGTTCCGGGCGACGACGACAGCGCCGACGCCGGGAACCGGGGCGACGATCTCCCGGAAGGCGTATCCCTCGATGGTCGTGTCGCGATAGAAGCCGTTCCCTCCCGCTGCGACGGCGCGTATGCGCCGGTCGATCGGCAGCGGATTGCCGGCAGCCTGTCCACGCGAGCCGATGAGCGCGGTGTAGTCACCCGCGAACGGCCCGAAGCCGCTGAACGCGAATCGCGGATCGGTTTGGATACGCCCGGCGTGCTGCGAGATCGTGCTGTCCACCTGCGAGTAGAGCTCGTGGCGCATGACGAAGTACGTCGTCATCGATGCGGCTGCGACGACGATCGCGACGACGCTCGCCGCGACAAGCGTCAAACGAAGACGAAGGCTCACTGCTCGCGGAGGACGTAGCCCGTGCCGCGCACGGTGTGGATGAGGCGCGGTTCGCTGTCCGTCTCGAGCTTGCGGCGCAGGTAGCCGACGTACACGTCGAGCGCGTTCGACGAATGGCTGAAGTCGTAGCCCCAGACGCGCTCGTAGATGAGCGAGCGCGGCAGCACCTGCCGCGGGTTGCGCATGAAGAGCTCGAGCAGGTGTGCCTCGGTCGTCGTCAGCTCGAAGCGACGCCCGCCGCGACGCGCGTCCATCGAGCCGAGGTCGAAGGTGAGGTCGGCGAAGCGGAGCACGGCCGCCGGCTCCTTCTCGAGCGCGCGGCGGAGCAGCGCCCGCAGGCGCGCGAGCAGCTCCTCGAGCGCGAACGGCTTCGGTAGGTAGTCGTCGGCTCCGGCGTCGAGCCCTTCCACGCGATCGCCGACGGCATCCCGTGCGGTGAGGAGCAGCACCGGCACGCGATTCCCCTCGCGGCGCAGCCGCCGCGTGACGTCCAGCCCGTCGAGGCCCGGCATCATCACGTCGAGGACGACCGCGTCGGGCGTCCGGCGTTCGATCGCCGCCAATGCCGAGTCGCCGTCGGAGGCGAGCTCGACCTCGTAGCCGGCCAGCTGCAGCGCACGTTCCAACGCCTCGCGGACGGCCCGGTCGTCGTCTGTGACCAGGACCAGCATGCTCAGGGAACAGTGTGCCCTCGCAGGTGAGACGGCGCTAAGAGACTATGATTTTGGGCCGTGCCGCGCTACCTCATCATCCGCACGTTCGACGTCCAGGAGGACCAGATGCCGTTCATCGGCAGGCGCTCCCGCGTCCTCACCGAGGAGGACTTCCCGGAGATCACCTGGGAGCACAGCCACGTGGTCGTCGGCGACGACGGCATCGTGAAGACGTTCTGCGTCTACGAGGCTCCGAGTGAGGACGCCGTCCGGCTGCATGGAGCGAAGCTCGGCCAGCACAACGTCGACGGCGTCTACGAGATCGCCGGCGACGTAACGCCCGCCGACTTCCCGCCCGTCTAGGAAGGCCCGAGGCCGAGGATCTGCGCGTCGTCGACGTGCAGGTACGCCTGGACGGCGAGCCCCAGTCGCTGCTGCATCGTCCGCTTCGTGTCCGCGTCGGCGGCGAGTGCGAGCGCCTCGCGGTAAAAGGTCACCGCGCGGTCCTTCGACCAGCCGCGCTCGGCCTGCTCCGCTGCGGCGACGAAGAGCTCGACCGCACGTTCGTGCTCGCCCGCGTCACGCCAATGCCGGGCTCGCGCGGCTCCGGCCTCGCCGACTCCGCTGGTGGACTCCTCGAAGAACCGGGCGAAGTGCTCGTGCCGCTCGCGGCGGCCGGCGCGTGGAAGCAGGCCGTACGCGACGTCCCGGATCAGGACGTGCGTGAACATGTACTGCTGCTCGCCCTCGATCGCTGAGACCGTCTCCCGGCGAATCAGGTCGCGCCGCTCGAGCGCTCCGAGGAGCTCCGTCAAGTGCTCGGGATCTCGCCCCATCCGCTCGAGCGCGCCGCGCCAGAAGACCCGGCCGCCGACGGCGGCGTCGAGCACGAGCGCCCGCTCGGCCGGAGGAAGCGCGTCGAGCCGGGCGGCCAACAGCCCGCGAATCGTCGTCGGGAGCGACTGGTCTCCTCCCGACTCCGACACGGTGGCTGCGAGTTGCTCGATGAAGAGCGGGTTGCCGCCCGCCGCAAGTGCGAGCTCGTCGGCTCGCTCGATGCGCGTGACCGCCAATCGCTCGACCGCGAGCCGGCGCGCGTCGGCTTCCGTGAGGGGGCCGAGCGGCACGGTGCTGTACGCGGGCAGACCGCCGCCCCAGCTCGGTCGCGCGTCGAGCAGCTCGGGTCGTGCGAGCACGAGGAGGAGGATCGGGAGGTCGCGCAGGCGCGCCGCGAGCAGCTCGACGAGGTCGAGCAGGCTCGCGTCGGCCCAGTGCAGGTCCTCGAAGACGAGCATCGTCGGACGGTTGCGCGCGACCGCTTCGATGAAGACGCGGATGGAGAAGAAGAGCGTCTCCCGGTCTGCGACCGACGCCTCGCGGGAGAGCCCGATGAGGATCGCGAGGTGACCGGCCACCTCGTCCGCAGCGGACGGGTCGAGCATCGTGCCGACCTTGTCGCGGAGCTTTGCGAGCGCCATGTCGGACGAGTCGTTCTCGAAGATGCCGCACAGCTGCTTGAGCTGGCTCGCGAATGCGCCGTAGGCGCTGCTCTCGCGGTACGGGAGCGTCCGGCCTCGCACCGTGAGGCCGCCGAGCTCTTCGACGATGCCGGTGAACTCGGCAGCGAGCCGCGACTTGCCCAAGCCCGCGTCACCGAACACCGTGACGAGATGCGGCGTGTGCTGCTCGGCCACGCGATCCCACACCTCGCGCAGGATGGCCAGCTCGCGCTCGCGTCCGACGAACGTGCTCGAGAGATCACGATCGTCGGCCCCGATGACGCGCAGGGCGAGCCACGCGCCGACATGCGCGGCCTTTCCCCGCGCTTCGACCGGCTCGAGTTGCGCGTACTCGATCGAGCCTCGCGTCGCGCGATATGTGACCTCGCCCGCGACGACGCCGTCGACCGGCGCGGCCTCTTGCAGCCGCGACGCGGTGTTGACGACGTCGCCCGCCACCATCGCCTCGCCGTGCGACGGCCGCGCGCCGAGCGTGACGAGCGCCTCACCGGTGTTGACCGCGATGCGGACGCCTTCGACTCGGTCGCGCACCGCGAGCGCGGCGCGCACCGCGCGTTCGGCGTCGTCGCCGAACGCCGTCGGCGCGCCGAACACGGCCATCACCGCGTCGCCGATGAACTTCTCGACGACGCCGCCGAAGGACTCGAGCTCTTCGCGGACGGCGTTGTGGTACGGCGCGAGCATCGCGCGGACGTCTTCCGGATCGAGCTTCTCGGCCCGGCCGGTGAAGCCGACGAGGTCGACGAAGACGACGCTCACGACACGGCGCTCCTCGTCCGTCCCCTCAGCCGCGGGACCGAGCGGCGCGCCGCAGGCGAAGCAGAACCGGGCACCATCCGGGCTCTCTTGGCCGCAGGCAACGCACGAGACCATCTGCGAAGCGTACGACGGCGATGATGGTGGTGTGAACCGCCGGCTGCGAATCGTTATCGGGGCGACTACGGCCCTCGTCCTCGCCGGCATCCTCGTGACGCCGGTCGTCCTCAGCGGGGGCGGATCGAAGGGGTCGTGCTCCACGACCCTCTACTACCTCGGGCATCCGTACACGGTTCGCCCGATCGGGGGTGCGGACGTCGTTCAGGCGATCTCGATCGGCGTAGCCATCACGCGTGGCTGCGGTTCCAAACCGGAGAACGTGAACGTCCGGTCGCTCGCCGGCGTGAGACCGGCGGTCGCCGTCGGGCTCGAAGGGGACCAATCCTCGATCTACGTTCGTCGTGGGCGCTGCCCTCGAGCGTCGGGCCGGGCACTGCTCCCTTGCGTGAAGCGCTAGCGTTTCGTCCGCAATGGCCAGGAGCCCGGACGGCGAAGGCGATCGCGACGACTGGTTCTCCGACGTCGACCCGCAGGGCATGCTCGAGAGCGACCCGCCGAGCGCCGAGGACGATTGGCTCGTCCAGCCGGTGGCGATCCGGCGCCCGGGCTCGGAGCTGCCGTGGCTGCGCATCGTCATCGTCGCCGTCGCGCTCGTCGTCATCCTCGTCGCCGGCCTCGCGGCCGGAGGCGTCTTCAGCGGCAGCAAAGCCCCGACGACGTCGATCACGAGCGTCTCGGTCAGCTCCCCGACGACGACAGCGTCGAAGGCGTCGACCGTGCGCACGCTGCCGACGACGACATTGAAGCCGGGTGACACCGGCGCGCAAGTGCGCGCGCTGCAGCGCGCCCTGAAGGCGCTCGGATATCCGGTCGGCACGATCGATGGGCAATACGGTCCCGCGACGAAGACCGCCGTCGCGGGGTTCCAGCACGCCGAGGCGCTGACCGCAGACGGCGTCTTCGGGCCGAACACGCTCAACGCACTCATCCACAAGGCGGGGCCGTGACCGATCTCGACGTCTCGCTCATCGACCGTCTCACCGTCCCGGCGAGCCTGCACGACGTCGAGGGACGCTTCCTGCATCTCAACGCCGCCGGCGAGCGGGCCTCGGGATTCTCCAGCGCGAAGATGCGCGGCCGGTCATTCACGGAGCCGGTGCCGCAGCAGGCGCGCGCGGCCGTGGTCGCTCAGTTCCGCCGCGCGGTCGAGAGTGGCGAGCCGACCGACTTCGAGACGGTGTTCGTCGACGGCAACGGCGACGTTCGCGGCGTGCGTGCACAGCATCTGCCGTTGCTCGAAGGAGATGCGGTCGTCGGCGTCCTCATCCTCGCCTACGACGTTCGGCAGCCGGCCGATCCACGGAAGCTCGGCGGGCGGACGAACCTGACGCGCCGGCAGCACGAGATACTCGAGCACGTCGCGGCGGGCCGGTCGACGGCCGAGATCGCGGCGGAGCTCTCGCTCTCGGTGGAGACGGTGCGCAACCACCTGCGCCGGCTTCTGCACGAGCTCGACGCACACACGCGGGTCGAGGCGGTCGCGGTCGCGCAGCGCCTCGGCCTTCTGCCCCCGAGACCGTTCCGCTAGAGCCGCGGCAAAAGCGACTCGAGCAGCGCGCGCATCCGCTCGACCGACGCAGCAGCAGTCTCGAGCACCTCGGCGTGGTCGAGCCGCCCGCCCAGGCCGGCGGCTCGGTTCGTGACGAGCGAGAGCCCGAGCACCTCCATGCCTTCCGCGTGCGCGGCGATCGCCTCGAGCACGGTGGACATGCCGACGACGTCCGCACCCATTGTCTTGTACGCGCGGATCTCGGCCGGCGTCTCGTAGTTCGGTCCCCAGTAGCCGGCGTACACGCCTTCGCGCAGGCTCGGTTCGAGCCCGCGCGCGAGCGTACGTAATCGTGCGGAAAAGAGATCGGTCAGGTCGACGAAGGTCCCGCCGGCGAGCGGCGACGCGCCGGTCAGGTTGATCTGATCGGAGAGAAGCACGAGGTCGCCCGGTGCGAGGTCGTCGCGAATGCCGCCGCTCGCGCTCGTGAGTACGGCGACGCGGCACCCTGCTGCCGCCGCCGTGCGAACGGCGTGCGCGACGATCGCCACGTCGCGCGACTCGTAGTAGTGGTGGCGGCCGGTGAAGGCGAGCACGCGCACGTCGCCGGCACGGAGAGAGCGCGCGCTCGCCCCGTGCCCCGCGACGGTCGGCTGTTCGAATCCCGGAAGCTGAGCGAGCGGCACGTCGTCGCCGACCTGCTCGAAGCTCGAGATGGCGTCGATCCAGCCGGACCCGAGGACCACGGCGACGTCATGGCTGCCGAGCAGCATGGCCGCCGCATGCGCATCGCTCATCGGGCGACGCTACATCAGCACGATCACGAACGGCACATTCCACTGAACCTGCCAGGGCCCGGGGACGCCGGTGTTCGAGCCGCCCATCGAGACGTAGAAGCCACCGTCCGATCCCCGATAGACCGAGCCGGCATTCGGAACGCCCTGGTTGGTCGACTGGAGGATCGCGATGTTCGCGGGATTGCCGTCGAAATAGACCTCGACGCCTTGGAAGTCGCGCGGCTTGCGGATCGAGATCTCTCCGCCGGTGCAGCTCCAGCGATAGCCGAAGTACGAGCCGTCACTCGTATACGTGGTGGGCAAGCTGTCGAGCCCCTCTTCGCCGGGAGTGACGACGGCGATGCCGCGGACGGCGCCCGTCTGGCAGCTCGGCTGGGGCACGGACTTCTCGCCGATGGCGAAGGCGGTGCCGCCGAGTGCGAAGAAGAGGGCGCTCAGCGAGATGACGAGCGTGGGGGAAGGGCGGAAGCGGTGCACTGTTGGGCCTCCTGTGGGGGACGCCCAGTTAGAGCACCGCTTCCGCGCTTTCTTTCTCTAGGTCGTCAGCCGCACTGGCTCGCGCCGGCGATCGCGAACGCCGACTTCGGGCGCCCGTCGTTCAGGTACCGCTTGAGGATCGTGACGAACTGCGCCGGCTTGCCGTGGTCCCATGCCGTGATTGCGGAGCCGATCTCGGCGATGTCGACCTGGACGGCCGAGAGTGCGGCCGTTCCCGCTGCAGGCCTGCCCTGGATCTTCTGGAGCGCCGAGAGCTCCTGGCTCTCGAGCGTCTTCGCCTTGTGCGCGAACGAGTAGAGCTGCGCCGCCGTGACGGGCGAGCCGAACTCCTTCTTCGCCTTCGCGATCCAGACGGAGCAGACCTGGTTCGCCTGCTTCGCCCACGAGGTGGGCGCGGCAGGTGCCGCGGTGGCCGGCAGGGCGACGGCGAGCGCGGTGGCGGTAGCCGCAAGAGTGGGGATGAGGAGTCTCATGCCTCCAAAATCGGCCGGCCCGCGCCGTTGCGGACCCCCGAACGGGTGAGGCGGCCTACTCGACAGGGCGGTACTCGCGCTGCCCGGTACTCGCGTCGTACCAGACGCGCATCCGCCGGCCCGTCTCAGGGTCGATGAACACTTCGTCCGTCGGCTGGGCCGAACTGCTGTCGCCGGCGCCCGGTTTCCGTCGATACCGATCCCAGCCGAAGAGGGCGACGACGATGCCGACGATCACGACGGCGAGGATCACCAACTCGAAAACGTGCACGGCGGACCTCAGCCCCAGGCGATCACGGCGCAGGCGGTGTCGATACCCACTCGATCACCTGAGCGGTCCCATAGGCCACGATCTCGCTCATGCTCTTGCCCATCTCGGTCGAGTCGAAGCGCATCATGGTCACCGCGTTCGCCTCCATGGCAGCGGCGTTCTGAACCATGCGGTCGAGCGCCTGACGGCGAGCGTCCTCGTTGAGCTTGACGTACGAGCGGATCTCGCCGCCGACGAGGCCCTTGAGGAACGCGGTGATGTTTCCACCGAGGCTGCGCGATCGGACGGTGAGGCCGAATACCTGTCCCACGGTCTTCACGACCCGCGTGCCGGGAATGTTCTCGGTCGTCGTGACGATCATTCGGAGAACGATAGAGTGGCCGCAGGACGGCTCCGTCGGCTCAGTGGCCCGGCGAGAATCGACTCAGCTCGCGGTGAACGTTCCGGTGCTCGTCGCGACGCCCGCAGGCGTTGCGACGGCGATGTGACCTGTCGTCGCGCCGGGCGGTACGACGGCGACGATGGTCGTGTCGTTCTGAACGGTGAATGCAGCACGGCTGCCGTTGAATGTGACCGCGGTCGCGCCGGTCAGCGCGGTCCCCCGGATCACCACGCGAACGCCGCGGATGCCCGAGCTCGGTGTGAAGCCCGTGATGGTCGGCGCCGTCGCCAGGGTGGGGAGCAAGGTGAACACGCCGACGGATGTGGCGTGTCCCGCGGGCGTGGTCAGGGAGAGGCGGCCTGTAGTGGCGCCGATCGGCACGACTGCGGTGAGTGCACTGTCGGACTGGACCGTGAATGTCGTGGCCGGCGTGCCGTTGAACGAGACTGCAGTCGCCCCGGATAGGTGCAGTCCGCGGACCGTCACCGTATCGCCGGCGCGCCCCTGAGAAGGCGAGACGGCCTCGATCATCGGCTGGAAGGCAGCGACCGTGAACGGACGCGCGCTCGTCGCGGTCCCGCGCGGAGTCGTGACGAATACGAGGCCCGTGTGCGTACCCGCGGCGACGACCGCCGAGATTTCCGCGTCGGTGACGACGCGGAAACTCTGCGCTGCGGTATCGCCGAAGGAGACTCCCGTTGCACCGGCGAGGTTGGAGCCCGTGATTGCGACCGTCGTCCCAGCGGATCCGTTGGGCGGCGACAAGGAAGCGATCGTCGGCGAGCCCGCGGCCAAGGTGATGATGACGGCCGTCGAGACTGTCTCACTGTCGAACGTCGCCGAGACGTGCGCCGTCCCCGCACGCCAAGAAGTGAGCGTGACCGACGCCTTTCCTCCGCTCGTTCCCGCCGAGGAGGCAGACAGGTTCCCGTAGTCGGTCGCAAAGCCGATGCTCGTTCCGTCCGGGATCGTCCCCGAAGCCGAGGTGTCGTCACCGACCGAGTTCCGAGTCAGGTCGACGGTCACAGTCGAGCTCCCGGTCGTCGAGGTCGAGCTCGGCGACGCCGAGACGCCGAGCACGAGCCACGTGTCCGCCTTGACGGCGCCGGCGGACGGGGAGCATCCGGGCTGGCCCGGGCCGGCGTTGCAGCCCCACCAGTTGTCTTCGGCGTCTACCTGCGGGACGGGAGCGGTGCCCTTGTCGCCGCGCACTCCGGTCGAGTTGCCGGAGAGGTCGTTGCCGCGCGCCGTCACGGTGGCGCCGGAAGCGAGAGAGCCGTTGCCGACGTAGATGCCGTACACGCCGGACGACAGGCCGTTGCCGGTGATCGTGAACGCGCCGGAGCCGGCCGAGCCCAGGATCACGACACCCGCCGAGGCGGTGCCGGGCATGGTGTTCCCGCTGATGTCGACCGCTCCGATGGACGGGTTCCCGTTGAAGTAGATCGTCGAGCCGCTGGTGGGCGAGTTCGTCACGGAGTTGTCCGTGATGTCGACGTTGCCGGCGACGCCCAGGAAGACCGCGAAGCTTTCTCCGTTGGTGTCCCCGATATGCGTCACCTGGTTGCCGGACAGCGTGATGACCGAGGACGGGTCCCCCGTGCAGTAGTGGAAGTAGATGTCCCCGAGCCCGTCGTTCGCAGCCTCATAGAACGTGTTGTTTCTGACGACCGTGCCGTCGCAGTTGAAAACCATCACTGCGCTGGCGCCGAAATCGGGATTCGTCGTGAAGTAGTTGCCCGTGATGCTCGTGGCCGGCGCGAAGACGTCCAGTGCCGTGCTGTAGCCGGAGAACTCGTTGTTCTCAACTGTCGCACCGGTTGTCGTCCCTTCGAGAGTGACCTGGGTGCCTGAAGAGCTGAACGAAAAGCCGTTGAGCGTCACCCCGGCCGCCTCAACCGTGACGTCTCCCGTCACGACGGATTCGCTGGCCGGCGACTCCGACGCCCGCGACGCGCTGCCGGCATTGCCCGCCTGTGCGCCCTCCAGCGTCAGGCTCTCGCCGATCGAAAGGGACTCGTTGTAGGTGCCGGCGGCGACCTGGATGACGTCGCCCGGGCTCGCGTTGTCGACCGCTTGCTGGATCGTCTGGCACGGGGTTGTCGTTCCGCAGGTCGGACTGTCCACGCCCGTTGCTGCGTCCACCTGGAGCGTCGTTGCTCCGTAGGCAGTTGGTGCTCCGGCGAGGACGAGCAGGCACGCCACCGCCAGTGCGGCGGCACGAACGAGCTTCCGCACACCCCCCACGCCGGGCCTCGAGCCGGTCACATGGCGAATCTACTCCAATCGCACTCCTATGGAAAGGGCCAACAACCGACTCGCCAGTAGTGCCCCCGGGCCGGATCGAACGGCCGCACGCGGTTTAGGAAACCACTGCTCTATCCACTGAGCTACGGGGGCGCGGGAAAAGTCTAGAGCCGCTACGCGGCCGACTCCGACCTGCGCTTCCGGTGCAGGTCGAGCCCCGTCACCTCGCCGCCGCATGCGGCACACGTGTGCTTTAGGTCGAGCTCGGCGCCGCACTCGTGCAGCCACGTCGCATGCGTGCTCTCCTCGGTCCACCGGTCGCCCCACTCGGCGAGCGTGAGGAGGATCGGCCGCAGCTCGTCGCCGGCCTGGGTCAGCCGGTACTCGTGCCGCGGAGGATGGAGCTGGTAGAGGCGCTTCTCGACGACGCCCTCCGACTCGAGGCGCCGCAGCCGGCTGCTGAGAATGTCACGCGGCGCGCCGGTGTTGCGCTGGATCGCGTCGAACCGGTGGACGCCGAGCGACAGCTCCCGGATGACGAGGAGCGACCACTTCTCGCCGATCACCGCCAAGGAGGCGGCGATCGTACAGGCGCGCGGACCGGCGTCGGTCTGGCTCACAGCTCCATTGTGCCACAGTGAGTTGACTTTTCCAACCCTCTAGGGTAGGTTTTTCAAACTGACCATGGAGACCAGGGCTCTCGACCTCCCGCACGGCCCGACGATCGTCGTCCGTCCGCTCGCAAACGGCGATGTGGACACGGTCGCCGCGATCTTCGGGCGCCTGGGGAACGAGTCGCGCCGCCGGCGCTTCAACGGCGCGAAGCCCTGCCTGACCGACGGCGAT
>DATBQM010000081.1:0-17146 GCA_036560805.1 Gaiellaceae bacterium
TCATGGTCTTCTCCAGCGGATCACAGCCCACACAGGAGTGCGCCGGTTCGGCGCGGCACAATCTGCGTTGGACGACTTGCAGCGACGCGGTCAAACCGCCTCAGACTTCGTCCGCACCAACATCGTTCTCCGTCGCGTACGCCTCGCCATTTCAACCGGCGACCTTACCCGCGCCGCTAACCTCCTGGTCGCGTGCGCAGACGAGAGCGGTCGGCCGGCCTTCCGAGGCGAGGTCCGCGGATATCAAGCAATCGTCGTCGCAGCAGAAGGAGACGTCGAGAGTGCGCGTCTCGCGCTCGCGGGAGACGAGGAACTCTTTGGCTTTGTCGAAGCCCGGGCCTTGCGAGAGGTTGCGCGCTCGATTATCGCCATCCGCTGTGGGCAGTCGGCAGGCCCTCTCCTCGGAGAGCTCGTTAGATCAGGGGAACTCGACGCGATCGTCATTGGTTATCGAGCGTTTCCAGGGCTCGCTGGGCACATGGTCGAGACGGAGCTCAAGTCGCCGCTGCTTGAACTGCTCGTCCGCTCTCGCGACTTTGACATCGCCCGCGCCATCGGCCTTAGTATCCCGCGCGAATCAAGGCCGCGCGGCAAGCTCTCTCCGCGCGAGCAAGAAGTCTACGAACTGCTGGCACAAGGACGAACGAATCACGAAATCGCAAAGAGGCTCTTCATCAGTGAATCCACTACGAAGGTCCACGTCCGCCACATCTTCGAGAAGCTCGGGGTTCACTCCCGCGCCGAAGCGGCACGAATGGGCACCTCTCGAAATGAGGCCTAGCCCACCGCTTCGGCAGGCCGAAGGTGCGTAGGCAAACGATCCTCACCGGGGTCCACGTGGACGCGAACCACCGAATGCAGATCAAACGAATCGCCGAGTCCCAACCGGTAGTCCTCCGAGGCTGAAGCCAGAATCGCTTCGAACGCGGCGACCGCACTGGTGTCAAACTGGCTCTCTACGGCCTGTGCAAGTCGTAGCCGCGCTACGCGACTGGGCATCGCGTCGCGGTATGGGCGATCCGACGTCATTGCGTTGTAAGCGTCGGCCACAGCAATGATGCGCGCAAGAACCGGGATGTCATCCCCGACGAGACGATCTGGATACCCCGTACCGTCAACGCGCTCGTGGTGGCTCCTCACAACGGCGGCGATCTCTCCGTAGTCTTCAACGTTGCGGAGGATCTCCTCACCGATAACGGAGTGCCGTTCCATCTCGCGGCGCTCCTCCAGCGTTAGAGCACCAGGCTTCTCGAGCAGACCAGCCTGCAGGCCGATCTTTCCGATGTCGTGAACGAGACCTGCGAGATGAACCAGCTTCTGTTGGTCCGCGGGCAAGTCCATTCGCTTCGCGATGTCACGCGCATATACCGCAACTGCAGTCGAGTGGCCCGCCGTATAACGATCTCGAGCGTCGAGCGTCGCGACCAGCGCCGTCGCGAATGAAAGGTTCGCGGACTCAAGTCGCTCGTTCGCGTTGCCGAGCGCGTCGAGTGCCTCCTGCTGTGCCCGGTACAACAGAAACAGCCTCTGCGCAGCGAATGCTGGTACGCCGAAGAGCGCAACACTCCACGGCGAGATCTCCTCGTAGGAGAACACAAGAACGGCCACAATCGGCACGTGAAGCGGAACGCTCGCAAGAGAAACCGCCCAAGCGGAGCCAAGCAGCTCCCGGAAGCTCGCCGTGCCACGGATGACCGTCGCTACCGGGAAGAGAGCGAAGTCGACCGCGGTATCGGCGAGGAATGCCCCGGCGACCGCCGCCGAGATCGTCCAGAAGTTGCGGGCGCCGCTGTGAAGGATCGCGACGGCAGCAAGGCCGCCGGCGGCCGCCGCGAGAAACCTGATGGATGTCCAAGACGCCCAGCGGAGGATCGGTTGCTCGACGTCCCGGCGGTGGAGGTGCACCAGCATTCCCGCGGCCCCGACGGTGGCGCCCGCGAGCGGACCTAGCACTACTGCCGTGAAGATACAGACGAGCGTCGCGAGGGAGACCTCGAGCGTCCGGGTCAACCTGATGCTCTGCTGCTCGGCGAGAACCGCAAGGCAGATGAGCGTCGCGAGCGGCAGCGGCCGCTCCAAGCGATAACCGTCCAAGATCAAGGCGGCGCAGGCAGCGGCCGCCGAGATCGTGAGGGTCACGACCCACACGGCGAGAGCCTGCTCCCGTCCCAACCGAACACGGCCAGTAAGGCGGAAGGCGCTGAACTCTGTCGAAATCTCGCTCATCTCTCTTGAATTCTCACCCATCTGGGGTATACGCTCCCGTTGCCGTTAGTCCCCGAACTTGGGAGTCACTGTGAAGCGCATCGCCGCAGTTCTCGCCTACGCAGCAGTTGCGGGCGACCTTCGTTCCTGGTAGTTCCGAGAAGCCGCATCGTCCGTTGTCCACAGGACACTGGCATCCCCCGCGAGAGGGATATCGTTGTCCGCTGGACCGGTCTGAAACCGTTTAGTCACGCGCGCCCCGGCGCCTCGTAGCCGGGGCGCCCGTCGTTTTCTGGAACCGGTTTTTCGACAGCTCCGCCCGAGCTGTCCACAGTCTCATCCGAAACGGGACCTAGCCGATGAGGCCACGGCGGAAGCCAACCGCCACTGCGTGGGCGCGCGAGCGCGCCTGAAGCTTCGCCAGCAGGTGCCGGACGTGCGACTTGACCGTCTCCTCGGAGAGGTAGAGCCGATGCCCGATCTCGCGGTTCACAAGCCCGTCGGAGATGAGCTGGAGCACTTCGATCTCCCGCCCTGTCGGCTCCTGCTCGAGCTCCGCCCGCGGGCCTTGAAAGGGGATGACTGCGGCAGTCGTCGGGCTCACCGAGCGCCGGCGCGCGGCCACCTCCTCGAAGCGCCGCGAGTGGTCCAGGTACCGATCGAGGATCTGCTGGCGTTCAGCTGCGTCCACGTGGCGAGTATCGGCGGGCGCAGAGGCCCCCTTTAGAGGTACCTGCCCCTATTCAGGGATGTGCGATTGCCGCCGTTGAGCGGCTTCCGCGAGCGCTGCCTCGTCGTACAGGTGGCACTCGACCTCGACGCTGCCCGACGGCAATAGCCGCGGCTCGAGCGGCTCCTGCCAGTCGACCTCCAGCGCCCCGTTCGAATCCGCCATCCGGCGCACGCCCGTCCAGAAGGGCTCGGCCGGATCGGCAGCACGGGCCTTGTCCAACAGGCCCCGCAGGTCGGCGCCCGTGGCACCCCCGTGCGCCTCGAGCCGCAGGTGGGTCTTCGGCACGTCGAGCGCCTCCATCGACCCCACCGCAGCCTGCTCCGCCTCGAACCCCTCCTCGCCGAGCCCGGCCCAACGGCGCTCGAGCAGCTCCTTCAGGTCGCGCGCCTCCCAGCCGCACACCTCGAACGCCTTCGGGCAGCGGGGATGGAACGAGCAGCCGAGGGGCGGCCGCGACGCATCCGGCACCTCACCACGCGGCAGGTCGCGGGGAATCGTCCGCCGCGGGTCGGGCTCCGGAATCGCCCGCAGCAGGGCCTGCGTATACGGATGCTTCGGGTCCTCGTAGATCGCCTCCGACGGCCCGATCTCGACGATCCGCCCGAGGTACATGATCGCGATCCGGTCGCAGAAGAACTTGGCCGTCGCGAGGTCGTGCGTGATGTACAGGTACGTGAGGTCGAAGTCGTGCTTGAGCGTGAGCATCAGCTCGAGGATCTTCGCCCGGACGCTCATGTCGAGCATCGACACCGGCTCGTCCGCCACGAGCAGCACCGGGTTGAGAATGATCGCCCGCGCGATTACGGCCCGCTGCTTCTGGCCGCCGGAAAGGTCGGACGGGAACTTGTCCATGAACTGCTCCACGGGAGCGAGGCCGACGCGCTCGAGCACGTCCGCCACGCGCATCCGGATCTCCTCGCGGCCGCTCGCGAGTCCGTGGATCTCGAGCGGGTGCCCGACAGCCTGCGCGATCGTCATCGCGGGGTTGAGCGACGCGTGCGGGTCCTGGAAGACGATCTGCATCCTCCGCCGGATGAGCCGGCGGTCGTGCTCGCTCAGGTGCGTGATGTCCTGCCCCTCGAACTCGACTGTCCCGTCCGTGGCTTGGACGAGCCCGAGGAGCGTCCGCCCCAGCGTCGTCTTGCCGCTGCCCGACTCGCCGACGAGGCCGAGCACCTCGCCCTTGCGCAGATCGAGCGACACGTCGTCGACCGCGCGCACCGCGGCGCCTGTCCGGCCGACGAGCCGGTCGAGGAAGCTGCCGCGGATCGAGTAGTACGTCTTCAGCCCGCGGACCGAGACGAGCGCCTCGCCGTTGGTGCTCATGCCTCCTCCGCGATAGCGATCTGCTCGCGCTCCATCGGCGCGTCGCCACCAACCGGAATCTCGCTCTCGGGCCCGTGCAGCCAACAGAGGACGCGCCGGTCGGGCCCCGGAGATGTCTCGATTGGGTCGCGCGCCGGGCAGACCCGCATGACATCCGGGCAGCGCGGATGGAAGTGGCAGCCGCTCGGCGGGTTGATCAGGTTGGGAGGCGCCCCGGGGATCGAGTGCAGCTCCTTCGTGTCGAGCGAGATCGTCGAGCGCAGGAGCTCACGCGAATACGGATGCTTCGGATCGGCAAAGACGTCGCGCGCCGGTCCCTCCTCGACGATCTGGCCGGCGTACATGACGGCGACGTGGTCGCACGCCTCGGCGACGATGCCGAGGTTGTGCGTGATGAGCAGAAGCGCCGTCTCGAAGTTCTCCTTCAGGTCGGCCAGGATCCGCAGGATCTGCGCCTCCACGATCACGTCGAGCGACGTCGTCGGCTCGTCGGCGACGAGCAGCGAGGGGTGCAGTACGAGCGCGAGCGCGATCATGATGCGCTGCCGCATGCCGCCGGAGAACTCGTGCGGGTACTGGCGGAAGCGCGTCGGCGGGATGCCCATACGACCAAGCGTGTCGAGCGACCGCCTCCGCACCTCTTTTGGGGTGAGCTTCGACTCGTGCTGCTCGAGCGTCTCCTTGAAGTGATCCTCGATCCGCATCAGCGGATTCAGCCGCGTCATCGGCTCCTGGAAGATGAGCCCAAGGTCGGGACCGCGCAGCCGGCGCAGGTCGCGCGGAGACATGGTCACGAGGTTGCGGCCGTTGTACAGCACCTCGCCGTCCGCGCGCGCTCCCTCGGGCAGCAGCCCGAGGATGCCGCGGCCTAGCGTCGACTTCCCGCAGCCCGACTCGCCGACGAGGCCTAGCACCGACCCGGCCGCGATCTCGAGCGACACGCCGTCGACCGCCCGCACCGACCCGCGCGCCGTCCCGTACCAGAGGCGCAGATTGCGCACTTCCAAGACTGCGGTCACGGGTCGAGAAGCTCTGAGGCGGGCTCGAGGCTCGGCGCGGCGAAATCGACTTTGCGGATGGAGCGCCGTCGCAGCACCGGGTTGATCGTCTCGTTCAGCCCCTCGCCGAGCAGCGTGAGGCCCGTGACGAGGAGCACGATGGCAAGGCCGGGGAAGAGGCCCGTCCACCAGATGCCCGAGGCTGCGTCCGACACGGCGCGCGAGACGTCGTATCCCCACTCGGCGCCCTGCGTCGGCTGCACCCCATAGCCGAGAAAGCCGAGCGCGGTCAGTGTCAGCACCGCGTCGGCGGCGTTGAGCGTCGCGATCACCGGCACGTTCTGCACGACGTTGAAGAACACATAGCGCCGCAGGATCGTCAGCGGCTTCGCGCCCAGTGCGCGCGCAGCTTCGACGTATGGCTCCTCCCGCACGCTGATCACGTGGTTTCGCACGACACGGAAGTACTGCGGGATGTACGTGATGGTGATCGCGAGCGCGGCGACGAGCACGCCCGAGCTGACGCTGCCCCCGAGGAGGAACGCGATCACGATCGCGAGCAGCAGCGGCGGGAACGCGAACATCGCGTCCATGAACAGCACCGCGCCGCGGTCGAACGGGCCGCCGAAGTACCCGGAGATCAGTCCGAGGGGCACGCCGACGACGAGGCCGAAGGCGAGCGCGAGCCCGACGACCTCCAGCTCGGTCTGGGCGCCCCAGACGATGCGGGAGAGAACGTCGGTCGACTGCACCGTCGTCCCGAAGAGGTGCGCGTGCGACGGGTGCGCGAGCTGCGCGAATCGATGGCCGCCCGACTGGTACTGGTCGAACCCATACGGCGAGAGGATCGGCGCGAAGATCGCAAGCAGGACGAAGACGAGCGTCAGCCCGGTGCCGGCCCAGAGCATGCTCCGTGCCATGCCTCGCGCCTCGGCGATCGGCGCCAGCGCGCGCCTGATCCCGATCGTGCGGCGCTGGAGGCGGACCGTGGCTGTCGCCGCCATCAGTACCGAACCCGCGGGTCGATGAACGCGTTCGCGAAGTCGATTACGATGCTCGCGGCGACGACGACGAGCGCAAAGACGACGACGATCCCCTGCACGGCCGCATAGTCGCGGTTCTGGAGATAGACGTAGAGCTCGTGGCCGATGCCCGGCCAGTTGAACTCCGTCTCGGTGAGGATCGCGCCGCCGAGCAGCAGCGCGAGCTGCAGTCCGACGACGGTGATGACCGGGACGAGCGCGTTCCGGAACGCGTGGTGGTAGACGACGGAGCGCTCGCGGATGCCGCGCGCCCTCGCCGCCTCGATGTAGTCCTCCTTCATCGTGCGGATGACGTTCACGCGAATGAGTCGGATGAAGACGCCGCCGTACACGATGCCGAGCGTCGTCGCCGGCAGGATCAGGTGCTGCACCACATCCCACAGCGCAGCCCAGTTGCCGTCGATGATCGCGTCGACGAAGAAGATGTTCGTGTGCGTCTGCATGAGCGCCTGCGTGATCGGGCTCGCCTGGTCCGAGATCGGCAACCAGCCGAGCCAGACGCCGAAGATGAGCTGCGCGAGCAGCCCGAGGAAGAACACGGGGGTCGCGTAGACGACGATCCCGAACAGGCGCCCGCCGGCGTCGATCGGCGAGTCCCGGAAGCGACCCGAGAGGAGGCCGATGAGCAGGCCGACGACGCCAGCGACGATCATCGCGAAGAACGTCAGCTCGAGCGTCGCCGCGCCGTTCACGAGGATGATGCTCCCCACCGTGCGCCGGTCGGAGATGGTCGTCCCGAAATTGCCGCGGATGATCTGGCCGAGGTAGTGCGCGTACTGGGTGTAGACGGGCTTGTCGTAGCCCAGCTGATGGCTGATCTGCTTGATCACCTTGGGGGGCGCGTGTCCCCCGAGAGCCGCGGATACCGGGTTGCCCGGTGCGACCCGCATGAGCAGGAAGACGAGCGTCAGCAGGATGAACACCATCGGCACGACCAGCGCAAGACGCGTGATCGCGTACCGCTTGAGCGAGGATCCTTGCGTGCCCATCGAGGCTCAGAGTGTAGGGGTGGGGAGCGTCCGAAGACGCTCCCCACCGTCACGCGGCTAGGACTTCGTGAGCTCCCAGAACCGCATCAGATACGTCGGATCCAGCGTTGCCTGGATCCCGTGGATGTTCGACCGGCCGACCGCGAGCATCGCGCCCTGCCAGTACGGGATGATCGGGGCGTCCTTCGCCGCAAGCGCCTGCGCCTGCTGAACGAAGCCAATTCGCGCCGCCGTCGTCTTTGCGCCCTGCTCCTTCGTGAGGATCGAGTCCATGGCTGCGCTCTTGTAGCCGTTGGACGTGAAGTTGCTCGCGGACGCATAGAACGGGACGAGATAGTCCTCGGCGTCCACGTAGTCGGGGAACCAGCCGAGCTGGAACGCCCCGTACTGCGTGCCAAGCGTCTTCGAGTAGGTCGCCCACTCCGCCGACTTGAGCGTCACCTTGAACAGGCCACTCGCGTTGAGCGAGCGCTGGATCTCGGTGTACTCGTCCGCGGACGCGTCGCCGTAGTGCGACGGGGTCCACCAGACCGTGAGGGCGACCGGCGTCTTGACGTGTGCGGCCGCGAGGGCGGCCTTCGCCTTCGCCGCGTTCGGTGCCATGCCGTACAGCTCACCGAACGAGTTCACGTGACCGGGCAGCCCGGCGGGCACCATCGAGTACAGCGGCGCCACCTGGTTGTGGTAGATGCGCGAAGCGATGTCCTGCCTCGGGAAGAGGTAGGCGATCGCCTTGCGGACGGCGGGATTGTTCGTCGGAGCCCGCTTCACGTTCAGCACGAGATAGCGGATGACGACGCCGTTGCCCTTGTAGAGCGTGACCCCGCTCGTCTTGGAGAGCGAGGTGTACTCCGTCGGCGTGAAGTCGCGGAACGCCATGTCGATCGTCCCCTTCTGGAGATCGAGCTTCATGGTCGACGACTTCGAGTAGTAGTTGATGATCACGCCGCCGTTCTTCAACGATCCGAGTGACCCGTTGTAGTTCTTGTTCGGCGTGAAGACGGCCTGCTGGCCCGGCGTGAACTTGGAAAGCACGTACGGGCCGGTGCCGATGAGGTCCTTCACATCGGTGTTGGCCACGATCTTGCCGGCCGGATACACCTTATGGTCGACGATCTGGGCCGCGCCCGTCGTGAGGATGAACTCCCACGTCGACTGCGGATGCTTCAGGTTGAACGTGACGCCGTACGCGCCGTTCGTCGTGACGTTCTTGAGGTTCGCGAGCAGTCCGTAGATCCCGGACGGATCCTTGATCTTGTTCACGCGATCGAAGGACCACTTCACGTCAGCCGACGTGAACGGGTCGCCGTTCGAGAACTTCACGCCCTGCTTGAGCGTGCACTTCCATGCGGTCTGCGCGGGGTTGGCCGTGCACCCGGTCGCGAGCGACGGGGTCGGGGTCTTGTGCCCGAGCGGGTAATCGAACAGGTGCTCGTAGATGAGCAGGTCGACCGTCGCCGAGCCGTAGTCGTAGTTTCCTGCCGGGTCGACGTTCGTCACCGTGTCCGTCGTGCCGTCGATGATCGTGCTCGCCGACGTGTGGTTCGCCGCCAGCGGCTTGGACTGCGCGGCGGTCACCCCGACCGCTGCCAGCGCCAGGCCGGCGAGGCCGAGCACCGCCAGGTGCCGCAGCCGTGGTCTCAAATGCATGTTCCCTCCCGGGGGTTGTTGCGTACGTTGTCCACTATCTCATGCAGATGGTCGCGTAGTCGAACCCGTAGACCACCTGGTTGACATAACAGCCGAGGTCAACCTTCTCGTTGAAGAAATCGGTGAGCTCCCGGTTCAGGAAGGGAGCCCATGGAGCCTGAACCATGATCTGCCGGTCGAGCCGCGCCCAGCGCGGGTCGGCCGGGCTCGTCGGGATCGGCTTGTCGTTGAGAGCATCGATCTCGGCGTTCACCGCCTTGTCGTCGAAGTTGGCGTAGTTGCTGTTGTAGGTCTTCGTGATCCGCTCGCCGTTCAGCAGGACGTCGAACCAGTCGAGCGGATGCGGGTAGTCCTGCAACCAATCCGCGAAGCCGATCTGCGCGTTCGCCGCCTCGTTGCCGATAGTCGCCCAGTACGCGGCGGAGATGACGATGTGCTGCTTCGCCTTCAGCCCGATCGAGTCGAGGACCTTCACGAGGTACTCCGTCGCCTTCCGGTCGAGCCCGCGGTCGTGGTTCCACACGAGAACATGGGCGCCCGTCGCATGCGCGGCCTCGACGAGCCGCCGCGCTTTGGCGAGGTCATGGCGGTACAGCGAATGCTTTGCGTACGACGGGTACGTCGGCGGCAGGATGTTCTCCGTGGGGCGGGCGAGGCCGCCGTAGATAGCGACCAGCGCGTTGCGGTTGATCGCGTAGTTGACCGCCTGGCGGACCTGGAGCTTGTCGAACGGTGCAACCTTCGTGTTCATGAAGAAGTAGTAGGTGTTCGGCGGCGTGTAGACCTTCAACTGGTCGCCGTACTTCGCCTCGGTCTCCGCGAGGCTCGCCTCGGGGACCGCCTGCGGATCCCAGTCGTCCTGGCCGGCGACAGTTCGCTGCAGCGCCGTCGCGTTGTCGCCGACGATGTCCCACACGATCTTGTCCGGATTGCCCGCCGGGACGTTCCCGCCGAGCTGCGCTGCGCGAAAGTGCGGGTTGCGCACCTCGACGATCTGCTTGTTCGGCGCGTAGCTCTGGATCAGGTACGGCCCCGTCGCGGGCAGCGGATGCGTCGACGTGTCGGACGCCGGCGCGCTCGCCGGAACGGGAGCCGCGAACTCGCTCGCGAGCACGTTGGCGAAGTCGCCCTGCGGCGTCCTCAACGTGATCGTGATCTTCCGCGTCGCGTCGTCGGCGACGATCCCGGAGATGTGGCCGCCCTTCGACTTCCGCGCCTCGCCGACACCGACGACGTTGTAGAAGTATCCGGCGCCCGGCGAGTCCAGCTTGAAGTCTCGCTCGACCGAGGCCTTGAAGTCGCTTGCCTTCACCGGTTGGCCGTTCGAGTACTTCAGGCCGGAGCGCAAGACGAGGGTGTACGTCCGGCCTCCGTTCGTTACCCGAGGTAGCGCGCGTGCGAGGTACGGGACGATCGTCGCGCCGCCAGCGCCGCCGACGTGTCTGTAGCCGAGGAGAGGCAGGTAGACGTTCCAGATGACGTTCAGGCCCTCCGAGCTGTACGTCAATCCGGGATCGAGGTAGTCGATGCCCGTGTCCTCTGCGACGCGGAAGACCGGGAAGGTCGGTCCGGCGGAGGCGCTCACGAAGGGGGCCGCCGCGGCAGACGCCGGGCCACCGGCATTCGAAGCGCCGCCGCAGCCGGCGGCGAGCACGGCCAGCCCCGCGAGCGGGGCAAGGCGAAGGCATCGAAAGCGTCGAATCAGTCGTCCCATTGAAGGCGGCGCGGCATTGTTACCGACGAAAATAGGGCCTTCGGAGTTAGGCGTCGAACATATGTTCGACTAGACTCCGAGCATGCAGCTGAGGCTCGATGCGGCCGACCGCCTCGTCGAGCTCGTCGAGGAGCGGCGCGGGCCCGTGCTCGCCGAGGAGGCCGCGCGCCGGCTCTTCGCCCTCCGCTCCGCCCCCGTCGCGCTCGCGCGATCCCTGCTGGAGGACGTCGTCGAGGCCGATGCCCGACTCGCCTGGAACGGCGACGCCGTCGGCCTCGCGGCGCCGCTCGGCCGCGACCTCCTGCTCGAGCGCGCGACGTACGTCGTCGTCGACCTGGAGACGACGGGCCTCCGCCCCGGCTCGGCCCAGATCTGCGAAATCGGCGCCGTGCGCGTGCGCGGGCTCGAGCTCGCGGAGGAGTTCCAAACGCTCGTCGATCCCGGGATGCCGCTCGGCCCGGGCGTCGCCGCGCTCACCGGGCTGTCCAACCGGCAGCTGCACGGTGCACCACCGCCGTCGCTCGCCGTCAGGCGGTTCCTCGCGTTCGCCGGGGACTCGGTGCTCGTCGCGCACAATGCGCGCTTCGACCTCGCGTTCCTCGACCGCGAGACCGTGCGACTGACCGGCTCGCGGCTCGCCGCGCCCGTCGTCGACACGGTCACGCTCGCGCGGCGGCTCCTTGCCGGCCGCGTTCCGCGCGCGTCCCTCTCGCAGCTCGCGTACTTCCTCGGCACGTCGGTGCAGCCGTGCCATCGCGCGCTCCCGGACGCGCAGGCGACTGCGGAGGTGCTGCTCGCGCTCATCGGGCTCGCACAGGAGCGCGGAGCGGAGACGGTCGCCGACCTCGCCGCGCTCGCGGCGACGCGGACGCGGCGCGTGTGGGACAAGCGGCAGCTCGCGTTCGGCGCGCCGCAGCGTCCCGGCGTCTACTTCTTCCGCGACAGGAACGACGAGATCCTCTACATCGGCTGTGCGCGCGACCTGCGGGCGCGGCTGCGTTCGTACTTCCGGTCGGAGCGGCTGCGACCCGCCGTCGAGGCAGCGGTCGGCGCGACCGAGCGGATCGAGTGGCGGGTGCTCGGATCGGAGCTCGAGGCGGCGCTGACGGAGCTCCGGTTGATCCGCGAGCTGCGGCCGCCCGCAAACGCGCGCGTCGCGCGGCCTGACCGGCACGTCTGGCTGCGCAAGCGCGGGGAGGGCGTCGTGGCATCGTCGAAGCCGACGGCGATCGGGCCCATCCGTTCACGGCGGCGGGCGCAGCTCGCGGCACGCGTGTTGCTCGCCGAGGAGCTCGAGCGGCCGGCCACGGCGTTGCCACGGTTGCGGCGGAAGATCGCGTCGCTCGCCGACGCTCGGCGGTTCGAGGACGCTGCCCGGTTGCGCGACCGGATCGCGGCGCTCGAGCACGTCTGCCGCGACCTCGAACGGCTCGCACGACTGCGCGCGCTCGAGCGGTGCATCGTCGTTCCGGCGACGGAGCCGGGCCACGCGCGCGCGGTCTTCATCGCGGGCGGTCGGGTCGCCGCGGAGCGGACGCTGCCGCCGGGCGGCGGCGCGCACTTGGAGATCGAAGCCGGGCTCGCCGCGGCGCGGCGCGCAGGCGATCTCGATCTGGACGAGCTCTTTCTCGTCGCGCGCTTCCTCCGCCGGCCGCCGCCGGAGATGAGCATCGTCCCGCTCGAGCGAGAGGCGATCCTCGCCGCTGCTTCTAGGCTGCGACGCTGATCAGGTCGCGCAGCGCGCCGAGCCTCGCCAGCGCCTGACCTTCGAGCTGCCGCACGCGCTCGCGCGTCAGGTCGAGCTCGTGACCGATCGCCTCGAGCGTCCACGGCTCGCCCTCGAAGCCGAACCGCAGCTCGAGGATGCGCCGCTCGCGTTCGGGGAGCGCATCGAGGGCACGCCGCACGCCCTGGCGGCGAAGCGATTCCTCCGCCTCGTCGAACGGGTCGGCCGCCTCGCGGTCGGCGAAGAGGTCGCCGAGCTCGCCCTCGTCGTCCGCGCCGACCGTCTGGTTCAGCGATACGGATGCGTGCGCCGCACCCAATGCCTCGTCGACGTGCTGCATCGGCAGCCCCGTCGCCTCGGCAAGCTCGTCCTTTGTCGGCTCGCGGCCGAGCTCGACCTCGAGCCGCCGCGCCGCGCGCGACAGCTTCTGCTGCCGCTCGACGACGTGTACGGGAACGCGGATCGTGCGCGCGTGGTTCGCGACCGCGCGCTGCACCGACTGCCGGATCCACCACGTCGCGTAGGTGGAGAACTTGTACCCGCGGCGCCAGTCGAACTTCTCGACCGCGCGGTTCAGGCCGAGCGTGCCCTCCTGGATCAGATCGAGGAACGGGACGCCGAGCCCGCGGTAGCCCTTCGCGATCGACACGACGAGGCGCAGGTTCGACTCGATCATCCGCCGCTTCGCCGTCGGGTCGGCGCGCTCGATCCGCTTCGCGAGCATGACCTCTTCCGCGGCGGTGAGCAGCTTGTGTCGGCCGACGTCGGCGAGGAACAGCTGCAGGCTGTCGGCCGCACCCGACATCGCCGCGCTTGCCTCGAGCCGCGCGGCCTCCTCCTCCGCCGCCTTCTCCGCGGCGTCGGCTGCTGCGGCAGCCTCGGCCACCGCCTTGGGCGCGCCGATCTCGAGGCCGATGCGCTCGAGCTCGTGCGTCAACTCCTCGACCTCCTGGTCGTTCAGGTCGAGCTCGAGGGCGAACGCCTCCAGCTCGGCAGGTTCCAGGTAGCCGCGCTCCTGCGCCGTTTCGACGAGAGCGCGCGCCTGATCGGTCTCGAGCAACTCGTTCAGCTGGTTCTGGCTCAGCTCTCGTCAGTCCTCTCTGGGCGCTGCTTCGACTGGGTCAACGAACCTTCTCACTCTACGAGGGAAACCCTCCCGGTGCCAGAGGACCCTCCCGGCCTCGGCCCTTCCAGACTTCGAACGGCGACTCGCTGCTGCTTATTCCGCTGCTGCGGGCTCCGCTTCCTGTTCTTGCCCTTTCGCCGGCGTCGTCCGGACGGGGAAGTCGAACTCGACCTTGCCCTCATCATTTAGGACGAGCCGCGCCCGGAACGGTTTGTTGTTCCGCGAGCGGAAACCGGATAAGACCTCACGCGTCTTGCCCTCCTCGAGGAGCTGCCGCGCGAGCTCGGGCGTGATCGTGCGACCTGCCACGCGCTTCCAGATGACGTAGCCGCAGCCGGTCTCCTCGCGGTTCTTCCAGCTCGTGCAGCCGTACGCACGGGAGTTCTCGCGGATGATCTCGCCGGTCTCGGCGCCGCAGCGCGGACACAGCCCGAGCTCGACGCGCTCCGGGCGGAGCTGCTCCTTGTCGAGCGCCTCGATCTGCCCGACGATCTCCTTCGTGAAGCTGGCGATCTCGTCGATGAACGCGCCGCGATCGCCGGTGCCGTGCTCGATGTCGGAAAGCTTCTTCTCCCACGAGCCGGTCAGCTCGGGCGAGGTGATCTTGTGCTCCTCGAGCATCGTGATCACCTGCAGGCCCTTCGGGGTCGGTTGCAGGTCGCGGCCGACACGCTCGATGTACTCGCGCCGGATGAGCGTCTCGATGATCTCGGCGCGCGTCGCCGGCGTCCCGAGACCGGACTCCTTCATCGCCTCGCGCAGCTCTTCGTCGTCGACGAGCTTGCCCGCGGTCTCCATCGCGGACAGCAGCGTCGCTTCCGTGTAGCGCGGGGGCGCCTTCGTCATCTTGTCCTCGCGCTCGGCCGCGAGACAGCGCACGGTCTGACCCTCCTGCAGCGTCGGCAGCTCGCCGCCTTCGGAGTCTTCGTCCTCCGACTGCTTCTCTGCGTCGGGCTCGAGCCCGTAGACGCCGCGCCAGCCGGCCTCGAGCGTGATCTTGCCGCGCGTGCGGAAGCTCTCGCCCTCGACCTCGGTGACGACCGTCGTGCGCGCGTACCGCGCGGGCGGATGGAAGACCGCGAGGAAGCGCCGCGCGACGAGGTCGAAGATGCGCCGCTCGTCGGGTGAGAACTTCTCGACGTCGTGTGGGACGTCGGTCGGGATGACCGCGTGGTGATCCGTGACCTTCTCGTCATTGATCACGCGCTGGAGCGGAAGCTGGTCGAGACGCATGACGTACGTCGCCGCCTCGCGGTAGTCCGGGATGTCCTGCAGCGTGGAGGCCACGATCTTCAGCTGCGGCACCATGTCGCCGGACAGGTAGCGCGAGCTCGTACGCGGGTACGTGATCGCCTTCTTGTCCTCGTACAGCTTCTGCGCCGCTTGCAGCGTGCGCCGCGCGCTGAACCCGTAGCGACGGTTCGCGTCGCGTTGGAGCGAGGTGAGGTCGTACAGCAGCGGCGCGCGCTCGGACTGCTCCTTGCGCTCGACCTTCGTGATCGTCCCGTCCTTGCCGCTGACCTTCTCGACGATCTCGTCGGCGCGCTCGACCGCCTTGATGCGCGTCTCGTCGCCCTCGAACCAGATGCCCTGGTACGGAGGCTGGAAGGCGGCGTGCACGAGCCAGTACGGCTCGGCGACGAAAGCCTGGATCTCCCGCTCGCGCTTCACGAGCATCGCGAGCGTCGGGGTCTGCACGCGGCCGAGCGACACGACGCCGCCGACCCACGCGCGACCGCGGATGGTCGCAGCGCGCGTCGCGTTCATGCCGACGATCCAGTCCGCCTCGGAGCGTGAACGCGCCGCCTGCTCGAGCGGGTCCATCTGCTCGCCGGGGCGGAGCTTCTCGAAGCCTTCGCGTATCGCCGTCTTCGTCATCGACGAGATCCACAAGCGCTGCACCGGCTTTGGGTCGCCGTCCTTCTTCTTCAGCGACTGCCGGTACATCTCGAAGATGTACGCAAAGATGAGCACGCCCTCGCGCCCCGCGTCACACGCGTTGATGAAGTCGGAAACGTCCTCGCGCTTCATCAGCTTGAGGATCAGGTTGAGCTGCTTCTTCGACTTCGCGTCGCGCGGGACGAGGTGGAAGTCCTCCGGGACGATCGGGAGGTCGGCCATCTTCCACTTCTTGAACTTCTCGTCGTACTCCTCCGGGTCCGCGAGCTGGACGAGGTGTCCGACGGCCCACGTGATGACGTATTCCTCGGACTCGAGATAGTCGTCGACCTTCTCGAACTTGCCGGGAAGGGCGACGGAGAGGTCGCGCCCTACGGATGGTTTTTCTGCGACAACGAGCGTCTTGGCCATAGATTCACCTTAGCGTGAGGCCGACTCGTACCTACGACACCGTGGCCCTGCTCACCTGGCCGATCCTGTGGGGGCTCTTCCGTTTACGCGCGCGCGGGCGCGAGAACCTCCCACAGGAAGGCGGCTTCGTGCTCGCCTGTAACCACGTGTCGAACTTCGACCCATGGCCGCTGGGGATGCCGCTCTGGCCGCGGCGATTTCTGCGCTTCATGGCCAAGTCGGAGCTGTACTGGTTCCCGGTCAACCTGATCCTGAACGGGGCGGGCGCGTTCCCCATCCGTCGCGGCCAGGCGGACGCAGAGGCGATCGAGAACGCCGTTCGGCTCGCGCGCGAGGGAAACATCGTCGCAATGTTCCCCGAGGGGACGCGCCGCCGCAAGGGACTGATGAAGACGCGTGAGGCGCGGCCGCGCACCGGGGCTGCGCGGATCGCGCTCGAGGCGGGCGTGCCACTCATACCTGCCGCGATCGCCGGCACGGACAAGCTGATCCGGCTCGGCCCGCTCCGCGTGGCATACGGCACGGCGGTCGAGCTCGACGACTTGCGCGGCGCGGACGTGCGCGACGCCGCAGTGGTCGCGACCGAGCGGCTGATGGCGCGCATCGAAGAGCTGGAGGCGTCGCTGTGAGTCTCTTGCTCGTCGTCGACGGCGACTCGTTCGCCCACCGCGCGTACCACGGGCTGCCGAAATCGATCCGGCTCAACGCCGTCGTCGGATTCACGAACATGCTCACGCGGCTGTGGGAGACCGAGAAGCCGGATGCAGTGCTCGTCGGCTGGGACACGCTCACCGTTCCGACGTACCGGCACGATGCGTTCGCTCCGTACCAGTCGGGGCGCATCTTCGAGGAGTCGATCCTCGAGCAGCTCGAGATCCTGCCAGACGTCGTCCGTGCGTGCGGGTTCGCCGCCGCGAAGGCGGACGGGTACGAGGCCGACGACTTCCTCGCGGCGGGAGCGAAGACCTGGCCGGGCGACGTGCTCGTTGCGACCTCCGACCGCGACGCCTTCCAGCTCGTCTCCGACCGGGTGACCGTGCTGCAGCCGACGCGCGGCGTCAGCGAGATCGCGCGCATCGGCCCGGCCGAGGTCCGCGAGCGGTACGGCGTCGAGCCGGAGCAGGTGCCCGACCTGATCGCGCTGCGCGGCGACCCGTCGGACAAGCTCCCGGGCGCACGCGGCATCGGCCCGAAGAAGGCGGCGGACGTCCTGCGCGAGTTCGGCTCGCTCGAGGCCGCCCTCGGCGCCGGCCGCTTTGCCTCCGAGGCGGAGGACTTGCGCCTCTACCGGCGAATCGCATCGATGGACGCCTCTGCTCCTCTTCC
>DATBQM010000082.1:0-8153 GCA_036560805.1 Gaiellaceae bacterium
CGCGCGAACACCACGGGCAGCGCGAGCGCGAGCGCGACGAAGGCGTAGAAGTAATAGAACTGCATCGTCAGGTAGAAGAAGTTCGCCGCCATCGTCCCGGCGAGCGCCGCGGTCAATCCCCATGCGAGCGGCAGGACACGCCGGTCGGCGCGCACGCGCCCGAGGACGCGCGCCGCGCGCAGCCGTAAGAACACGTAGCGCAGGAAGACGAGGAAGAGCAGCGTGCCGACGAGACCGGTCTCGACGATCAGCGCGACCCAGTACGAGTGCGGTCCCCAGTTCGTCTTCCCGGTGACGAACTCGTAGTAGACCGAGAACGTATTCAACCCGAGCCCGAGCAGCGGATTCGAATGGAGCACGTGCGGGATGAAGTTGTAGACGGCGAAGTGCGCCGAGGTCGAGCTACCGCCCGTCTGGACGCGCGATGCGAGCACGACCGAGAAGAAGTGGCGTCGCGAGTAGACGACGTACGCAAGCACGAGCCCAACGCCGGCCAGCGGCACGAGCAGCGCGCGCGACCACAGGAAGCGCCGGTACGGAATGGCCAGGATGACCAAGCCGACGATCAGGCCGAGCGCGCCGCTGCGCGAGAGGGTCGCGATCAGAACGAGGAGGAGAAAGCCGAGGGTCAGCCCGAGCGGCCAGCGCAGCCGGTGCCCGCGCTCGAGGCGGAGATACAGCGGGGTGAGGGCGAGCAACGGGACGTCGAGCATGATCCCGAGATGGTTGGGGTCGCCTGTGAGCGCGTTCGGCCGGTACACGTTCGCGCCGTTGACGATGCCGTAGATGTTGATCGAGCTCGCGCCGCCCGTCAGCGGCGAGAGCACCAGATTGTCGAGGTTGTGTCCGGCACGCGCGGCGAGGAGCTGGAGCACCCCGTACACCGCGTTCGCGGCCAGGCCGGCGGTGAACCAACCGATCGTGCGCCAGTAGAAGCGCTGCCCGCGGCGCGCGAGGTACGTCACCGCGCACGCGAGGAAGACGAAGTGCAGCCCGAACTTCACCATCCCCTTCACGTACTGGTCGAGCGCCTGCTTCGTCTCCAGGTTGAAGAAGCCGAGCAGGTACACGAGCAGGAACGCGACGAAGAAGCCGACGAGGATGCCCGTCGTCCGCGGCGACGTGCCGCGACTCTGGAGAGCGAACGCAACGAGGAAGAGGATCGTGAGGATGTCCGAGATACCGACCGTCCCGGCGACGCTCCAGTGCACTTTCTCGAACGTGACGCAGAAGAAAGTCGCGAAGAAGAAGAAGTCCGTCACCCTGGTGCGACTGACGACGCGCGGAAGCGCGACGGCGGCAGCGGTCACGCGAGGCTCCGGAGTAGGTCGGCGAGCTGCTCGACGCGGGTGGATCGGGAGAGGCGCTCGTGCCACTCCGGCGAGAGCGGCGTTCCTTCGAGGCCGCCGTTGCGCCAGCGGGCATGGAGGCCGACGAGCGCGTCGCGAATGCCGTCCACGTCCTCGGGCGCGGCGACGACGCCGACGCCGGTGTCATGGATCAACCGGGCCGCCGCCCCATCGGGCGGCACGATCGCGAGGATCGGCCGCTCGGCGGCGATGTACTCGAACACCTTCCCCGAGAGCACGCCGCGCCCACGGCCGCCGGCCTCCGGGATGAGCAGCAGCAGCGCTTCGCTCTCGCGCTGCAGCTCGAGCGAGCGGCGCCGCGGCACGTGGTCGAGCAGCTCGACCCGATCGGCGAGCCCCAGCTCTTGCACGAACTCGCGGTCACCGGGACGGAAGTCGCCCACGAAGCGCACATGCACGTCGTCGAGCCCGGAGGCGGCGAGGGCACGGAGAAACGGCTTCGGATCGCGTCGGCCGAAGAACGACCCCGTGTGCGTGAGACGGAACACGTCCGACCGCTCGTACACGAGCCCGGCGAAGTCGTCGAAGTCGCAGCCGTTCTCGATCGTGACGACCCGTCCGCGCGGGTTGAGCGCGCGGGCCTCGTCCGCGATCGAGTCCGCCGCGGCGACGATCGCGTCCGCACGTCGCGCGGCGAGCGCGGCGACGCCGCGCGCCGCCCTCTCCTTCGTGCGCACCGCCAGGCTGTCCGAGCGCCGGTGCGGGTGCGCGACGAGCGAGTCGCGGAGGTCGGCGACCCACTTCGCACCGGTCGCCGCCTGCACCGCCGCGCCGACCAGGTGGACGGAGCCGGGCGGCGACGTCGTGAGCACGACGTCGATGCCCTCCCGGCGCGCGATCGAGATCGCCTTCGGGATGGCTGTCGCGTTCCAAGTGACGTTCTCGTCCGGCACGAGCAGCCGTCGGCCGACGGTCGTGACACGGCGCAAAGCGAGGTCGACGCCCGACCGCCCGTGCAGCTCGTCCGCGAGCCGGCGCCCGCGCGGGCCGACGTAGCGGGCGCGGTGCACCCAGGCCTGCGTCGGCAGCGGCAGGTCGGCGTCCTCGTACAGCCACTTCGGGTCATGCGGAGCGAGCACGTGCGTCTCGATCCCGAGCGCGGGCAAGTGGCTCGCGAACTTCAAGGGCCGCTGGACGCCGCCGCCGCCCGCAGGCGGGAAGTACAGCGTCACGAGTAGGAGTTTCACCGACAGGATGCTACGGTCCGTCGCGGTTCGCAGTGAGGGTCATCGTCGTCCTTGCGGCAGGAGTCGCGGCGCTCGGTACGCCCGTCTTCGCGCACGCCTACAGCTGGCCGGTCAAGCCGTTCGACCAGCAGCACACGATTCGGGGCGCATTCGACGACCCGCGGATGGGCGGGTCCTTCCACTTCGGCGTCGACATCTCGGCGCCGGACGGGACGGCGGTGTACGCAGTCGCGCCCGGGACGGTGTTCCGGTACTCGGACGCGGTCGCGGTCCGGCAGCCGGACGGGCACGAGTTCTCGTACTGGCACGTGCGGGGCACAGTGCCCGAGCACTCGTACGTGCAGGCTGGGGACCAGATCGGCGTCGTTCGGTTCGGCTTCGGGCACGTGCACTTCGCCGAGTTCGACGGGACGACGTATGTGAATCCGCTCCGCCCGGGCGCGCTCACGCCGTTCGTCGACACGACGACGCCGCGCGTTGGGCCGATCGTCGTCGACGACGTGAACGGCTCGCTGCAGGCCACGGTCGAGGCGTACGACTCGCCGCCGATCGTCCCTCCCGCCCCGTGGCAATACGCGATGTGGACGCCGGCGCTCATCCGCTGGCGGCTCGTGCGGGACGGCGTCGCGATCGTCCCGTGGACGGTCGCAGTCGACTCCTCGACCTATCACCCGAAGAGCCAGTTCGACTCGGTCTACGCGCCCGGAACGAGACAGAACCTACCCGGACGCCAGGGGCGATTCGTCTTCTGGCTCACGCACGGAATGAACCTCCTCGACGGCCGCTACGACCTCGAGGTGCTCGCCTCCGATACACGCGGAAACACCGGATCCGCGTCGTACGCGTTCGACGTCGCCACCGATCAGAGCTTCAGCAAGACGAAGCTCGCGTCTCGGTAGACCGGACGCGCGCCCTGCGCCTCTGCGCGCGCGACCTGCTCGTGCGGGCGGAGAACGAGCCAGGCCGCGTGATAGCGCCTCGGAATGGCGAGATCGCCTGTCTTGAGAAACGCGAGCCATGACGCGCGGCGCGCCTTCGGCCGGTTCGCCTTCGTGTCGGCGACGTGCGCGGGCGGCGCGGCGCAGACGTACACGGGCGCGTAGCCGGAGATGCGATAGCTCGTCTCCAGGTCGGCGAAGACCACCGAGCCCCTCGGAACGTCATGCCGGATGTACTGGACGAGCCCGGGTGTGAGCGCGCTCGAATCCTTCGTCACCGCGGCGTCCCAATACGCGAAGCCGTGCACGACGACGGGGAGCACGAAGAGCGACACGGCGAGTGCGGCGAGCGGCCCGGGCCGTTCGAACGCTCCAGCGCCGCGGCGGACGGCGGCGACGCCGAGGGCCGCCAGGCCGCCGAAGAGCGCGATCCACGCCGCGATGCCGACGCCGCCCGGATAGGCGAGCTGCACCACGATTCCGGCCGCGAGAGCGACGGGCAGGATGGCGAAGCCGACCAGGCGCGCTGCCACCGCTGCACCTCCGGCGAGCGCGAACGCGAAGGGAACGAAGCCGACCGCGCGGCGCGACTGCGACAGCGAGACGAGGTCGGAGAAGTGCGGGAACACGAGCGACCAGAGCTCGATCCCGAGCACGAGCACGCTGCCGCCGAGCACGAGCGCGCTCCAACGCCGCCGAGACGCGAGGCCGGCGAGTGGGACGAGCACGAGCGCGGCCACAGCGATCCCGCCGGCACGCGAGGCCATGCTCGGGGCGAGATGGAAGTCGTGCTGCGAGTGGACGACGAGGTCGTTCGCGTAGTGCCGGAGCTGGGTCGCACGCTCGGCCGCACTGGGATTGTGCGAGCGCGTCTCGGCGACGATCGGCTCGAGCCATGCGAACACGAGCAGCACGGGCGCCCCGAACGCTGCGAGCGCGCCGACGTTGCGCCGGAGATCGCGCCGTGCACGAACGATCGCGTACCCGACGAGGGGAAGGGCGAGAAAGAACGCGTACGTCGGATGGACGAAGGCGAGATCCATGCCTGCCGCAGCGAGCGAGAGCGCGAGCGGCCACGACGGCGCGCGCACGAATGCGAAGAAGAGCGCCACGGCGACGGGAACGAACAGCTGCCGCGCGACGGTGCCCGGAAGCTCGAGCGACGTGTAGGAGCCGCCCGATCCCGGGGCGAACACGATGAGCACGACCTGCGCGACCATCGTCGCGGCACCGAGCCACGCGGAGCGGAAGACGGCGCGGCCCATCTCGTACGCGACGAGCAGCGCGATCGGCGCGAGGATGCTCGGCTCGTGCAGGATGACCGACGCGGGGTCGACGTCAGCGACTCTCGCGACGAGCGCGAGCCAGCCGTGCCACAGCGGGAACGCGTACCCGGGATGGAGCCCGCCGTCCTTGAACTCGTCCACCGTGCGCAGCGACAGCGAGCCGAAGTCTTCGAGCTTCCGAATACGGCCGAGGTGGAAGATGGCGTCGCCGCGTAGAACGCCTTCGATCCCCCACAGCAGCGCGCCGAGAACGACGCCGGCGAGGAGGACGGCGCCGCCCCCGGGCAGCCGCTCCCCGACCGGCCGGCGACGGAGCGCGAACGGCGCGGCTACAGCGCCGGCGCCGAGGTCGAGCCCGAGCGTGAGCCAGAGCGAGCCGTGCACGGCGAAGGTGAGCGCGAGCGCGCCGGCCACGAGCGCGACCGACCAGGCCAGCGTGGCTGACACGCTGCGCAGCCGCAGTGCCCGGGCCACGAGCAGCCCGGGCAGCAGGAGGATGGCCGTAGCAACCGCGAGCCGAAGCCAGAGGATCACAGCGCGCGGATGACGTCGAGCCTCCGGCGCAGGAGAAGGCCGAGGACGAGGATCGAGCGAGCCGCGCGCGCGTACCGCGCCCCATGGTGCTTCTCCAGGAACCGCAGCTGACTCTTGACGTTCTCCGCGAGCATCCGGCCCTGGTGCGACCCGCCGTAGACGTGGGTCGCGAGCGCGTCCGGGTCGAACCAGACCTCCCATCCCGCGCGGTGGAACCGGTACGCCCAGTCGGTCTCTTCGCTGAAGAGGAAGAACGAGTCGTCTGCAGGGCCGACGTCGTCGACGGCCGCGCGCCGCACGAACCACACCGCGCCCATGACCCAGTCCGCCTTGCGCGGCTCGTCGTGCTCGAACCCGCCGGCGTAGAACGCGTTGAGCATCCGGCTGCGCGGCGCGAGCTTGCGCACGAACAGGTACTCGGTGGCGATTCGCCACAGGGTCGGAAACGCGCGCACCGAGCGTTGCAACGTGCCGTCGACGTTGCGAAGCTGCGGCGCCACGACGGCAGCGCGCGGACGCGCGTCCGCGAACCCGACGAGCGCCTCGACGGCGCCGTCGTGCATCCACGCGTCGGCGTTCAACAGCAACACGTAGCGTCCCGACGTCCGCGCCATGCCCGTGTTCCATCCGTACGCAAGGCCGCGGTTCTCCTCCTCGACCACGTCGACCTCCGGAAAGCGTTCGCGCACGAACGCAACCGTCGCGTCGCTCGAGCCGTGGTCGACGACGACGGTCTCGTGCTCGCGGACGCTCTCGAGCGCGCGCTCGACCCAGGGCAGCGCGTTGTAGGTCACGACGACGGCGGACACGTCGCTCATCGTCGCTTGAACGCCTCCGAGAAGAGGATTCCCGCTCCGGGCAGTGCAAGCGCGATCGTGACGACGAAGAAGAGGAAGCCGGTGGCGAACGCGGGATCGGCCGCGACGCCGAGCGCGCCGAGGAACGACACGAAGAACGACTCACGGACGGCGAGGCCGTTCACGGTGAACGGGACGAGCGCGACGAGGAAGAGAAGCGGGCCCATGACGTAGTACGGGCGCGGCGACAGGTCGACTCCGACCGCCTTGCCCGAGCACCAGATGGCGAGCACGCGCACCGCCTGCACGCCGAGCGTGAGCGCGAACATCGAGACAAGTAGCCCAGCGTCGTTCCGGAAGGAGTGCAGCGCGATGTACACCTCGCGCAGCGGACGCTCGACGCGCAGCGTGCGCAGGAGCGGGCGCACGCGACGGAGCGGCCCGTGCATGCGCGTCGAGAACAACATGACGCCCAGCGCGATCGTCGCGACGACGAACGCGAGCTCCACCCACAGGTAGCCGCCGACGCTGTATCGGCCGACGGCCAGGGCAAACCCGGCGACGGCGAGCGTGAGCGTGGCCGCGCCGCCGAGCGCCCGTTCGAGCAGCACTGTTCCGGCCGCGGCGCCGCCCGCGCCTTCGTGCCGGCGCGCCGTCTCGTAGATGCGCGACGCATCGCCGCCGAGCGCCGTCGGAAGCACCTGCCCCGCGGCATAGCCGACGAAGTACGTGCGCACGAGGCGCCGCAGCGACTCGTGCACACCGCGCGCCGCGAGCAGGCGCTGCCACCGCCAGGCCATCGGCCACACCGACAGCACCATGATCGCGAGCGCCGCGAGCCACCACACGACGCGTGCGTGCGCGAGCACGTGGCCCGTCTTGCCGAGGTCGATCTTCCAGAGGATGTACGCGGTGCAGAGGCCGGTGACGACAAGGGTCGCTCCGAGCCGCACGGCCCGGGTCAAGCGACCGCCTCGGCCGGGGTGGTGACGAACCGGATCCGCCGCGCGGACTCGGCAGCCGCTGCCGCAGCGTCCTCGCGCGATCGTCCGGTCGCCACGACCGAGCCCGCGCGATCGGACGCGCGCAGAAGCTCGCCGAACTCATGTCCCGGCTTGCGAAAGATGCGGATCGCGCGCACGCCGGGAACGGTGAACGCGCGCTCGACGCCCGCGATCTCCGTCAGGACGCCGCGCGGCGCGACGAGGAAGCGCACGCACGCACCCCCCGCGGCCGTCCCCGGCTCGAGCTCGTGCGCCTCGACGGGCTCGCCGAGCGCGGACGCGATGGCGAGCATGCTCTGGTCGATGCCGAGCGCGGCGCGGCAGAGCTCCGCATCGTGGCCGCCACCGAGACGCGCCGACACCTTGGCGACGAGAGGGTCACCGTCCGGCGAGAGCAGGATCTGCACGATCACGGGGCCGTCCTCGATCCCGAGCGCTGCCGCCGCCGCGGCCGCGGTGTCCGACACCGCATCGGCCTCGCCGGGCGCCAGCCCGGCGGGCCACAGATGCGCGAGCGGTACGCCGAACGCAGGCGACGGTGCGGGCTCGGGGTCGGTGATCGTGAGCGGCACGAGCCGACCGGCCACGAGGTAGCCGTTCACCGTTACCGGGCGGAAGCCGGGCAACTCCTCGACGAGGCAGTGGTCGCCGCGCGACTCGGTGAGAGCGCCGGCGGTCGCGGCTGCAAGCTCGTCGGCGGTACGCGCGAGCCGGACCGCGCGCTCGCCGAGGTTGTTCGGAGCCTCGACGACGAGCGGATACCCGAGCTCGGCCGCCGCCGCGGTTGCCTCGGCCTGCGTGCGCACCGCGATCGAGCGCGGCTGTGCGAAGCCCTCGGCGGCGAGCCGTTCGCGCTGCCGCAGCTTCGACACCGTGAGCGCCGCCGCCTCCGGCTGCACCGGATGCGGCAACGAGAGGCGATGCGCCACGCGCGCAGCGATCCCGACCGCATGGTCGGTGCCGGCGGCGATGAGACCGTCGACGTCCTCGGCCCGCGCGAGCCGGTCGATGGCCGGCTCGTCCTCGATGGAGACGAT
>DATBQM010000083.1:0-2830 GCA_036560805.1 Gaiellaceae bacterium
AAGAAGTCGACACGCGGCGCCTCGTTCCGGATCAGCTCCGCGATCGCCTCGATCTCGTCCGGCACGGATGCGAGCAAACGCGTCTCCGCGCCGAGCTCCGCGAGCCGGTGCGCGAGCCACGAGCCATTCGTGTTCGGCACGTCGCCGGAGACCAGCTCGTTGCCGATCGTGAGGATCGCGGCGGTCGAGCTCACCTGCGCGTGGGAAGCACGAAGAGCCCGGCGTCGTCGGAGACGATGCGCACGCTCGCACCGTAATACGCGGCCAGGTTCGCGGCGGAAAGGACCTCTTTCGGGCTGCCCTCGGCGACGACCGTGCCGCGATCGAGGAGGACGAGACGGTCGGCGTACTGGCCGGCGAGCGTCAGGTCGTGCATCGTCGAGAGGACGGTGAGCCCGTCGCGGCGGAGCGAGTCGATGAGCTCGAGCGCCTGCTGCTGGCGGCCGAGGTCGAGCGACGTCGTCGGCTCGTCGAGGAGGAGGATCGGCGCCTCCTGGGCGAGCGCGCGGGCGAGCACGGCGCGCTGGAGCTCGCCGCCGGAGAGCGAGCCTAGACCGCGTTCCGCGAACGGGAGCAGATCGAGGCGCTCGAGTGCGTCCGCAACCGCCTTCCGGTCGCGCCTCCCGTCGACGCCGAGATAGCCGAGGTGCGGGGTCCGGCCGAGCAGCACGTACTCGGCGACGGTGAGCTCCGACGGCGTGGCGGGGTTCTGCGGCACGAACGCGATGAGCCGGGCGAGCTCGCGGCGGCTGAACGCCCGCACATCCCGTCCGTCGACGCGCGCGGCGCCGTCGAAGGGAAGCAGGCCGCAGAGCGCGCGCAGCACGCTCGTCTTGCCGGCCCCGTTCGGGCCGATGAGCATGACCCACTCGTCGTTCGCGACCTCGAGCGAGAGGTCGAGCACCGCTTCCGTTCGGTCGAAGCGGACGCCGAGTGACCGGAGCTCGATCACCGCATCGTCCTCGCCGAGCGCAGGACGACGGCGAAGAACGGGGCGCCGAAGAAGGCGGTGACGACGCCGATCGGCAGTTCGGCAGGCGAGACGATCGTGCGTGCGAGCACGTCGGCGAGCACGAGAAAGCCCGCGCCGACCACGAACGACAGCGGCACGACCGCGCGATAGCTCGTGGACACGAGCAGGCGGATCGTGTGCGGGACGATGATCCCGACGAAAGCAATCAGCCCGCTGACCGAGACGGCAGCCGCGGTGCCCGCAGTGGCGGCGATCACGAGCACGAGCCGCAGGTGAGGGACGTTGACCCCGAGGCTCGATGCCTCCTCGTCGCCGACGCTGAGCACGTCGAGCATCCGGCGGTGGAGCAGGATCGCGACCGAGCTCACGCCGACGTAGGGCGCGGCCACCTCGACCTGGCTCCAGTTCGCGGTGGAGAAGCCGCCGAGGATCCATGCGTAGACGTCGCGCAGCGTGTTCGAGTGCTGCTGCTGCACGAAGGTCTGGATCGCGGTGAGGAAGAGCGTCACCGTCACCCCGGCGAGCACGAACGACCCCACCACGCGCACGGAGCCGGCCGACCGTCCGAGCACGTACGTCGCGCCGACCGCAGCGAGGCCGCCGACGAACGCCGAGAGTGGCAGCAGCTGGCCCGAGTGACCGACGTGGCCGTACGCGATGGCGAGAGTCGCGCCGAGCCCCGCGCCCGCGGCGACGCCCAGGAGATACGGGTCGGCAAGCGGGTTGTGGAAGACGCCCTGGTACGACGAGCCCGCGATCGCGAGCATCCCGCCGACGATGGCGGCGAGTACGACGCGCGGCGCGCGGATCTGCCACAGGACGGCCTCGTCGAGGCTCGAGAGCGGCGAGTGGACATGCAGGAACGGCAGGTGCGACAGGGCGGACTCGACGATCGCGGATACGCCGATCGCCACCGGGCCGACGCCGAGGCCGACGAGCAACGCGCCGACGAGGAACGCGCCCGCGAGGAACCGCCACGGGCGCGAGACTCCCCGCGCCCGGACGGTTGCTTCCGCGCTGCCGAGGGCGGCCATTAGTGCGTGCGGGCCACCGTTGCGATCGCGCGGGCGAAGTCGACGATGCGCGGGCCCCACCGCGACGCCACGTCGTCGTTCACGGCGACGACGCGCTTGTTCTTCACCGCGGAGATGCCGCCCCAGCCGGGACGGGCGGCGACGGTCGCCGCCGACTGCCCGCAGCACACGGTGTCGGCGAGCACGACGATGCCGGGGTTCGACGTGACGATGTACTCCGCGCTCAGCTGTGGATAGCCGGAGTGTGTGGTGTCGGCCGCGTCGGCGATGTTCCTGAAGCCGAACAGCTTGAAGATGCGGCCGATGAACGTCGACGACGTCGCCGAATAGTACGTCGGATCGAGCTCGTCGTACACGGTGAGATGCCGGTTCGACTTGGGGACGCTGCGCAGGATCTTCGTCAGCGAACGCTCCATACCGGAGACGACCTTCGCCGACTGCTGGGCGTGGCCCGTTGCTGCGCCGAGCTGGCGGATCTCGTCGTACGCCTGCGCAACGTTGTCAGCCGCCGGTTCGAGCAAGACGGTGACGTGGAGGCTCTGCAGAGACTCGACGACGCCGCCGATGTCGTTCGACACGACGACGAGGTCGGGGTTGTAGCCGGCGATCGCCTCGACATTCGGCGTGTAGCCGGAGAGCGTCGTGTGCGGCGCGTTCTTCGGATAGTCCGAGTCGTTGTCGACCGCGATCACCTGCGATCCGGCGCCGACGGCGAAGAGATCCTCGGTGCCGGTCGGTGAGAGCGAGACGATGCGCGTCGGGCGCGTCTTCACGACGACGTCGCCGTTGGCGGCGTGGATCGTGACCGGGAATGCCGACGCGT
>DATBQM010000084.1:0-22201 GCA_036560805.1 Gaiellaceae bacterium
AGGTGGTTACGCGATACGTCGGGCGGCGTTCAGCGACGGGCGCGGACGCGACGCAGGAGGGTCGCGTAGAGGTCGAGCCCTTCGCGGCTCAGGCGTGCTTCCGGCCCGGAGGCGATGGAGACGCGTTCGGGGACCACACCCCAGATCGGCGTCTTCTGTTCCCGCCACCAGGCGATCGTGTCGTCGAGGTCGTTCGTGCCGAAGCGCGCGGACACGATGACGACCCCGCGGGGCGTCTTGGCCGGAACGAGGTCGAGTGTCTGTAGAGCCGGTGAGAGCTCGACGCCGCCGGCTCGTGTCGGGACGACGACGGCATCCGCGGAGGCGATCGCGGCGCCGAGCAGGCGTTGGTCGCCGGGAGGAGTATCGATGACGACCACGGCATCCCGTCGGGACATCGCACGGTTCAGCGTCCGCTCCGAAGGCGCCTCGACGACCTCGACGCCTTCGATCGGGCGCGCCTCGAGCCATTCGGCCGAGGAGCCCTGCCGGTCGGCGTCGACCAGGATGACCTCGCCGTTCCCGCGCGCGGCCGCCGCGGCGGCGATGTACACGGCGGTCGTCGTCTTCCCGACCCCGCCCTTGATGCTTGCGACCGCGATGTTCATGTCCTGTGCATCTTACGGTGCCAGAGCGACTGAAGCTCCGTACCCGCGGAGAGATGCCGCTCGTTGTCAGTCCGTGAGTGTGCAAGCCCCAGGCAGGGACACGCGTGTGGCCGCGGAGAAGTTCGCCCGCAGCGACGGCTTCGAATGGCTGTCTCGTGCCGGTTTCGTCGCGCGTGGCCTCGTCTACGGGATCATCGGCATCCTCGCGTTCAAGCTCGCGCTCGGTTCGGGTGGCCAGTCGGCGAGCCAAAAGGGTGCGCTGCAGGCGATCGCGCACCAGCCGTTCGGTCATCTCCTTCTCGTTCTCGTCGCGATCGGCCTCGCCGGTTATTCCCTCTGGCGCCTCATCCGGGCGATCCTCGGGCACGGCCCCGAAGGATCGGACACGGGATTCCAGCGGGTCGCGGCCGCAGCCAGCGGGATCGTGTACGCGGGTCTGTGCGCGCTCGCGGTCGAGATACTCGTCGGCTCGGGCGGGAGCAGCTCCGGGAGTGCGAGCGGCGTGTTCGGCTGGCCGGCCGGAGTCTGGCTCGTCGGCACCGCGGGCGCCGTCCTGATCGCCGTCGGGCTCTATCAGGGCTATCGCGGCGTCAGCCACGACTTTCTCAAGGACTCCAAGACCGAGGAGATGAGCGCCGGCGTGCGGGGGTGGATCAAATGGATCGGTACGTTCGGCCTCCTTTCGCGCATGGTCGTCTTCGGGCTCGTCGGCGTCTTCCTGATCAAGGCGGCGCTCGACTACAACCCGAACAAGGCAGTCGGCCTCGACGGTGCGCTCGCGAAGCTCAGGGACAGCGCGTACGGGCCGTACACGCTCGGCGTGGTGGCGACCGGCCTCGTCGCATTCGGTCTCTACTCGCTGAGCGACGCGCGTTACCGGCGTATTTGACCCAGGTCATCCAGGTGGCGGACGCTCCGCAGACGCTGACGCTGAAGACGAACCGCGACCGCCGAAACTGGTGGCAGTCGCCGTGGTTGCGTCGAGGGCTGCTCCTGGTCCCGTCGGCTCTCATCGTTCTCGCGCTGCTGAACGTGTTCGGGCAGCGCATGGTCACGGCGCGCGCGACATCGTCGGAGGCCACCCTGTCCGTGACCGCGCCGGACCACGCGCGCAGCGGAGTCATCTACGCCGCCCGCTTTCGCGTGACCGCGCGCGAGGACGTGAAGAAGGCGACGCTCGTGCTCGACTCGGGCTGGGCGGACGGCTACACCGTCAACGGGCAGGCGCCGCAGCCGATCTCCCAGGGCTCGTCCGACGGCCGTCTCGTCTACGGCTTCGGTCACATCCCGGCCGGCCACTCGCTCACATTCTGGCTGAGCCTTCAGGTCAACCCGACGACCGTCGGGGAACATCACCAGAGCGTCGATCTCTACGACGGCCGGAGGCTTCTCGCCACCGTTCGCCGCAGCGTCTTCGTTTTCCCCTAGGAGGCTTCGTGGACATCGTTCTTCGTGCCGCTGTCGCCTATGTCTTCATCATCTTCCTGCTCAGGATCATCGGTCGACGTGAGCTGTCGACGCTTGGGCCTTCGGATCTCGTGTTGCTCGTGGTGATGGGCGATCTCATCCAGAACGGCGTGACGCAGTCCGACCAGTCGGTGACCGGCGTCTTTCTCGCCGTCTCGACCTTCGCGATGCTGACGGTCGCGTTCTCGATGATGAGCTTCAAGTCGCGCCGGATTCAGACCGTCGTCAAGGGCACGCCGCTGATCCTCATCCAGGACGGAGAGCCGATCGAGGCGAATCTCCGTGCCGAGCGCTTGAAGGTCGAGGACGTGACCGAGCAGGCGCGAGGGCAGGGGATCGAGCGTCTGGACGAGATCAAGTGGTGCGTTCTCGAGGCCAGCGGGACCATGAGCTTCATCAAGGCCGCCTGAGCGCGTCCGGCATCATTCGGATCGATGCGCGTGATCGTCTCCGACTCTGCGGCCGAGCTCGTCGGCGAGCGCGGCGGCCGCCTCTACGTGTGGCCCAAGCGAAGCCGGTGCTGTGGCGGATTGACTCGGCTCATGTCGAAGGACTCCGCCCCTCGAGGAATCGAGTTCCGACGCGTCGACGAGTGCGGACGCTTCGAGCTCTACCTCCCGAGCGCACTGGCACGTCGGCCCGACGAGCTGCATGTCGAGGCTCGGAGATTCCCTCGCCGCGTCGAGGCGTACTGGGACGGCTGCGCCTGGGTCATCTGACGATCAATAGGACCGCGGCATCTTCAGCACGTGCTCACCGACGTACGCGAGGACGAGGTTGTTCGATATCGGCGCGACCGAGTAGAGGCGCGTCTCACGGAACTTCCGCTCGACGTCGTACTCCGCCGCGAAGCCATAGCCGCCGTACGTGTCGATGCAGGCATTCGCTGCCGACCACGACGCTTCGGACGCGAGGAGCTTTGCGATGTTCGCCTCCGCACCGCAAGGCTCCCCGTGGTCGTACAGCCATGCAGCCTTGTGTCGAATCAAGTCCGCCGCTTCGGTGGCCGCATGCGCGCGTGCAATCGGGAACTGCACGCCCTGATTCGACGCGATAGATCGTCCGAATACAACGCGCTTCGAGCCGTACTCGACCGCTTTGTCGATGAACCAGCGAGCGTCGCCGATGCACTCGGACGCGATCAGGATCCGCTCGGCATTCCAGCCGTCGAGGATGTATCGGAATCCCTTCCCCTCCTCGCCGATGAGCGCGCTCGCCGGTATCTCGACGTTGTCGAAGAAGACCTCGGTCGTCGCGTGGTTCATCATCGTCTTGATCGGCCGAATGTCGAGGCCCTCCGGCGCCGCACGGATGTCGATGAGGAAGACGGAGAGCCCGTCGGTCTTCTTCTCCACTCGATCGACAGGGGTCGTCCGGGCGAGCAGGAGCATGAGATCCGAGTGCTCCGCACGCGACGTCCAGATCTTCTGCCCACGGATCACGTAGCCACCGGCGGTCGGCGTCGCGGTCGTCTGGATCTTGGTCGTATCCGATCCGGAGGACGGCTCGGTGATGCCGAATGCCTGAAGGCGAAGCTCTCCCGCCGCGATCTTCGGCAAGTACTCCGACTTCTGCGCGGCGCTGCCATGCCGCAGGACGGTTCCCATCGTGTACAGCTGCGCGTGGCACGCGCCGGAGTTGCAGCCGTTCGCGTTGATCGTCTCCACGATCACGGCGGTCGCGGCGATGCCGAGACCGGCGCCGCCGTATTCCTCGGGGATCAGCGCCGCGAGCCATCCGCTCTCGGTGAGCGCAGCGACGAACTCGTCGGGGTACCCGTCCGGTTCGAGCGCCTGCCAGTACGCGCCCGGGTAACTCGCACACAGTTCGCCGACTGCGGCTCGGATCTCGACGAACTCCTGCGGCAGATCGAACGTCACGGGCCCTCCCGCCTCTGCTTGTTCCATCGCCGGAGTTGATCCTCAGTCGCCAACGCTACCTCGCATGAATCTCGCACGCGTGCCCAGGGGGTTCTGTCACTTCCAGCCGACGGGTGAGATGATCTGCACGTGCAGCGCGACCCTAGGCTTCCTGCTGGAGTCCAGCTCCGCTCGCTGGAGTTGCACGCCGACGAGCGCGGGTCGCTGGTCGAGATTTCCGTCGGGAGTGGGAGCTTCCGGTCGCGATGATCAAGGCGAGTCGCTCGCCGACCGGGTTGATCGGCGCGTTTGCCGCTTGACGCCCATGCCGCGCCCGCAGAAACGGCAGACAATCGCGTTGTCCTGCGTCTCCTCCGCGCGGTAGGCACTTCTTCAGGCCAGCGATGATCCCGCGCAGTACGAGCGGTGACAACCGACCGCCCGCCTCGCGCTTGAGGCGCCTCGCCGGGCTGAGCCGTGGGCCCGGCGGCGGCCACTCAATGCCGGATCCCTTCCGGACGCGGCGATGAGCGCTCGTGGGCTGAAATTTGACCTGGCCCGCGCGACCGGCGTAGCGTCGCTTCTGTGGCGTCACGAAGAACGAGGTTAGTGGTTCTCGCCGTTCTACTCGTCGCCGGCGTGTTCGCAAACTCAGCTAGCGCAGGTGGCGGATCCAGACGCGTCACCCGCGCGCAGTTCGGCGCGAGTTGGCCTTTGACCGTTTCGAGCGGCACGGTCGGTTGCACGAAGCCGCCCTTCCCGGGTGCGGTCACGTTCACAACCAACAACGGCACGACTTACTGGTTGAACGGCACCGCCGGGGACTCGGCGTCGCAGCACGGATGGAAGGATGTGCATCCGATCTGGGCGAAGGTCAAGCACCCGCTTTTCCCTGGCGAGCGGAAGGACATCGGCGTCCTCATCGACGCGGGTCTCAAGCTCTGCGGCTAAGTCCGAGGGGCGAACGACTTCGCCGCGCGACGGCTCCCCAGTCACGTTCCTCACGACAAGCGTGACTCGCGGTTAACGACTCCCTCCTTACCAGTCAGGGTGTCACGCGCCGGGCTGCTCGTTTCGTCGGGCCATTACCTCGAGTCAGATCTCACGGGCGCTGGGGCGGACGAGAGGATTCGCAAAGCGCAGCTCCTGGAATAGGAGACCATGATGGTGCTTCCCACCGAGCCGTACCCGCCGCCCGACGAGGCGACGCCGCCGCAACCCGCGACGGTGCCCGAGCCGTATCCGCCGCCCGGGGAGGCGACGCCGCCGCAACCCGCGCGCATCCCAGAGCCCGGGCCGGATCCGGGGGCGGATCCGCCGAGCGAAGACTAGGCCGGCGAGGCGTCGTATTCGGTTCGGGCCGTTGCCGAACCGCGACCGTTTCGTGACCGCTGATACGGCCGTTTCATCTTTGGTCGCTCGCGGAAACAGGCCGATGCAAACGACGCGGAAGGAGCTGAGCGATGCCTGGAAAGAGCGCCCACGTCAAGAACGAGAAGCAGTACGAGGCATTGAAGGACAAGGGGATGTCGAAGGAGCGGGCGGCGAAAATCGCGAACTCGCCGAATGCCTCGAAGCACGGGGGCGAGAAGTCGCATTCGTCTTCGTCGAGGAGCCATGCCTCGCAGGGCGGCACGCACGCGCAGAAGGTCGCCGCTGGTCGCAAGGGCGGAAAAGCAGCGGCGAAGAAACGCTGATCGCCGTCACGCGATGGAGCGTGGCTTGAGGATCTCGTCGAGCCTCCGCGTGTTCAGGACATCCGGCCCAGGCCACCAGGTGATGTTGTCGACGGCGGTGGCTTAGGAGCTGATGGTGAATGCGTAGTGGTTCACGGTGGGGTCGCTGCCGACGGTGAAGTTCAGCGTGTAGTTGCCGGGCGTTAGTGGTTTCGTGTCGAGGTTGTAGGCGTACGCGTTGCCGGTGAGGCGGAAGAGGTTTCCGGGGTTCGAGTTGCCGGGGCTGGTCGGAGTTCCTGTCGGGCTGAGTCCGACGGCGCGGACGGTCAGCGTCGAAGAGCCGACGTTGGCTCCGTGGATGTTGCAGATCGACACGCGGACGACGATGACGCCGTTTCCGTTGTTGCCAGCGTTCCCGCCCTGCCCGTGTTGGGTCGTGCAGACGTAGTACTCGGGGGCGATGGTGATCGATCCGGTGGCGCTGCTTGCCTGGTAGTTCGCGCTTCCCGGGTAGGAGGCGGTAGCCGTGCAGGTGTTGCCGGGGTTTGTGCAGTCTCCGCTGTAGGTGATGGTCGCGGTTCCCGCGGTGGAGGGAACGACGGTTGCGGTTGCGGTGAAGGGGGCGCCGTTGAAGATGAACGGGCCGGCACCGAAGGTGACTGTGGTCGTTGTCGGTGCGGGCGCGATCGTGTACGAGCCGTTCACCGGGGTGATGGTGAAGTTGCCGAGGTGCGAGCCGCTGGTCACGGGCGTGATCGTGGTGGTACCGGCGTTCGGACCGGCTGAGCTCGGGTTGTTGGCGCAGGTGAGGTTACCTGTGAACGTGCCGGTGACCTTGCATGGTGGTGGCGTCTTTGCCGTGCCGTCGTAGGTTGTCGAGCCGCTGCCGCCGGTCGCGGTCACTTGCGCGGGCGCGATCGTGTAGGAGCCGTTGACAGGTGTGATTGCGAAGTCGGCAAGGTCGGTGCCGTTCGTGGTCGGCGTGATCGTCGTCGTGCCCACGTCCGGGCCGACGGACGCGGGGCCATTCGTGCAAGTGAGGTCGCCGGTGTAGCTACCCGTGACGACGCACGCGGGCGGGGTCTTGGCGGTGCCGTCGTACGTCGACGTACCGTTGCCGGCGGTCGCTTTTACGGGGGCGGGGTCGATTGTGATCGTCACGGTGTCGCTGCTGCCGAGATACTCGGCGGTCCCGGCGTAGGTCGCCGTCGCCGTGCATGTGTTGCCGGCGTTGGTGCAGTCGCCGGAGTAGGCGATCGTTGCGGTGCCTGCGGCCGCCGGGGAGACGGTCGCCGTCGCTGTGAAGGCGCTGCCGTCGTACACGAACGGCCCGGCGCCGAAGGTCACGGTCGTCGTCGTCGGTGCGGGCTTGATGGTGTACGACCCGGGGGTCGAGTCGATCGCGAAGTTGGCGAGACCCGTTCCGCTTATCACCGGGATGATCGTCGTCGTGCCGGCATCCGCGCCGACGGTGGCCGGGTCGTTCGCACAGGTGAGGTCGCCGGTGTACGTCCCGGTGATCGTGCAGGCCGGCGGCGTCTTCGCCGAGCCGTCGTACGTCGAGGTTCCGCTGCCTGCGGTTGCGGTCACGGGCGCGGGGTCGATTGTGATGCTGACCGGCGTGCTCGTGCTCGGCTCGTGCGTCGTGTCGCCCGGGTATGACGCCGTTGCCGTGCACGTGCTGCCGACGTTCGTGCAGTCGCCGGAGTAGGAAATGGTCGCCGCGCCGCCGCCGGGGGAGACCGTGGCTGTCGCCGTGAATGGGCTGCCGTCGTAGACGAACGGACCGCTTCCGAAGCTCACTGCCGTGATGGTCGGAACAAGATTGGCCGGCACGAACACGTCGATGAACGCAAAGCCGTCAGAGCCTCCGCCAGCCAGACCGGTGACGGTTCCTGGCGACGCGAGCGAATCTCCGTTCAGCGTCACCACGCGACCGGACGGGGTCGCGGTGAGATCGAGGACATCAGGCGGCGAACTGCCCGGTGCGCCGATGAACGTCAGGCCGCCGGTGGGGCCGGGGATGAAGGTGTTGCCGCCGTCGGCGGAGCCGCGGAGGCGGCCGAAGCCGGTGAACGCGTCTTCGCCGAAGGGCAGTTTGACGAGGCCGGTGGCCGCCGAGAAGGTGAGGCCAGTGGTGGCGGCTGAGTAGTCGAGGGTGTCGGTGGCGGCGCCCTGCAGGCTGAGTCCGACCAGCGTGCCGTCGGAGGCGAAGGTGATCCCGCCCGGGCCGCTGTCCTTGAAGTTGACGATCTGCGTGAACGTGTCGCTGCCGCCGCTCAGGCCGCTGATGTGCCCGTTGGTCTGCACGACCGCGCCCGCCGGCAACCCGGCCGCGTCGATCGTGTTCATCGCCGCAGTCTCGCCAACGAACGAAAGGCCTCCGCTGTTGCCCGGCACGAAGATGGCGGGGAGATCTGAGCCGGCCACGACGACGCTCACGTAGCCGTTCGTCCCGCCAACCGGAAACGCATTGCCTGTGCAGACCGGTGTGCTGCCGCCCGATTCAAGCGCGACGCTCCAGTCGGCGCCGGTCGCGTCGACCCGGAGCACGTCCGAGGGCGACGCCACTCCCGACACGGTGATCTCGATCCCGTCGCCGGCCCCGCTGCACGCGACCGAAACACCTGCGCCCGCTGCAGGCGCGATTGAGACAACGAGCGCGGCTACGCCGGCCAAGGCGACCACCACCGGCAGCCGCCACCGAGGCTGACGACGGATCATCTTCAGCCGAGCTCTCATCTCGCTCCCCATCGCCCTCGACGCCATCGCGGCGGCGCGCCGCACGAAGCCTTCTAACACGATCAGATGGAGTCGTTCAAGGCGCGGCATCGAGCGCGGCGTCCCGAAGACGGCGACAGTGCGCTCGCGCAGGCCAATGTTGTCTCGTCCGACGACGTCCTCCAGGCGTTAGAAATCTGAGAGCTCCATAAAGTGCTCCATAACTGAGCATTCAGCGAACTCTGCAAATCGTGCCGAGAAAAAGCCCCGCTGTGCGGGGCTTTTCGAAGCCCTCTAACGGACTCGAACCGTTGACCCCTCCTTACCATGAAGGCCTCAGGAGTTGAATCTCGCACGGATCTCGCATGCCATAGCGTACGGAAGATGGTGCAAGTTCGTCGAGGCGCGAAACCGCCAACTAGCAGGCTCTTTGCAATGGGCGCGGCTGGGATCGAACCAGCGACCCCTCGCGTGTGAAGCGAGTGCTCTCCCGCTGAGCTACGCGCCCGGGACGCCGAGTTTAGCGTGGACTCGGCGTCCGCTCCCCTGCCGACGGAGCACGCCGAAGACGCCGCCGCAGACTGCAGCAGCGAGGACGAACGGGATCCAGTCGCCGGTTGCGCCGGCGATCGAACCGCCGGCCGCCGGCCCGAGCACCGCGCCGCCGGCCCACGCGACGTTCATCAACCCGAAGGCCATCCCCTGCGCGAGGCCGACCTCCTCGGCGCCGTCGGCGAGCAGCGCGAATGCGGTCGTGAACAGCACGCCATAGAAAAGCGCTGCGACGACGATGACCGGCGCATACGCGGCAGGCCGCGACCCGAGTGCGAGCGCGAGCGACGCCGCGGCTGCGCCGACGAGCGCGATGCGCGTCGGTCGCAACGGCCCGCTGCGGTCGCTCATCCTGCCGGCGAACGGCGCCTGGACCGTCTCGAGCGCCGCGGCGGTGAGCCACACCGCGCCGATCGCTGCGGCGCCCCATCCGGCTGCGGCGAGATGGAGCGGCGCAAGCACGCCGAGGACGCCGAACAAGAGCGACCCGAGCGACATCAGGAGCAGCCCCGACATGAACGTCGGGTTCCGCAGCGCGCGCCTGACAGCGGCGAGTGAGGGGCGCTCGGTCGGCGCCGGCTCGATCCGCAGCGCCCATACGCCCAGGACGACCGAGGACGCCGCGAGCACGGAGAACACGACGTCGCGACCGGCAAGCGCCGCTGCTGCGCCGACGACCGGCCCGAACATCGCGCCGAACGTCGCCGATCCCATCGCCGTGCCCATCATCTGGCCACGGCGCTCACGCGGCACCGCGGCAAGGAGCCACGCGAACGCGCCCGCCCAGGTGAAGCCACTGCCGCCGCCCTGCAGTAGGCGGGCCGCGAAGAGCGACCAGAAGTTGCCGGCGAACGCGAAGCCGAGGCTCGCGAGCCCGACGAGCGTCAGGCCGATCAACACCGCGCGCCGCGCGCCGAGCCGTGTCGCCGTGATGCCGCCGGCTAGTCCGGCGACCAGCGCGCCCCCCGCGTAGGCAGCGACGAGGACGCCTGCGCGCGACTTCGACAGCCCGAACTCGTGCGCGAAGTGCGGGAGCAGGGGCGTCAGTGCCGCGAACAGCATCGTGTCCACGAAGACGAGGGCAGCGCAGAGGAAGACGAGGCGACGCATTCGCCCGAGGCTATCTACCCTGCGCGATGTGACGATCGGCCGACGCCGCGCCGTACAGGAGGGCGTGAACGCGGCTTCCCTTGAGGCTCCATCTGCTCTCGGCGCCCGCACGGGCTTCGCGGAAGTCGTTGCCGAGCAACTCGACGCCGTGTACGGCTACCTCGTCTATCTGACCGGCGACCGTTCGGCCGCGGAGGATCTCGCGGCCGAGACGTTCGAGAAGGCGTTCCGCACGTGGCGGCGCTTCGACCCACGCCGGAGCTCGCCGCGCACGTGGTTGTGCAAGATCGCGCACAACGTCGCGGTGGACTGGTTCCGCGCCGAGGCGCGCCGCCGCCGCCGCGAGGAGACGTACGTGCAAGGACAAGAGCTCGTCGACGAGCTCGTCGACGGCCTGCCCGGCCCGCTCGAGCAGGCGCTGCGCGAGCTGTCGCCGGCCGAGCGTGAAGTGGTCGCGCTCCGTGTCCTGCTCGAGCTCGACGGTCCGAGCGCCGCGCGCGTGCTCGGCATCAGCCAGACGGCGTGCTCGACGCGCCTGAGCCGCGCACTGAAAAAACTGGAGGAGAGGATCGGCGATGTCCGCGAATGAGATGACGGTGCAGTCCCTCTTGCGTGCGCACCCGCCGCTCGCGCCCGAATCGCTGCGCACCCGAGTGCTCGCGCTCGAGCCGCGGCGCACGCCGTCACGGCGTCTCGTCCTCGTGCTTGCGGTCGCGCTCGCGATCGCCGTCGCAGCGGCGATCGTTCACGGCCTCGTCTCGTCGAGCCCGAAGCAGCAGCAGACCGCGTTGCGGCTCAACCCTTCCGTGCACCGGAAGGCGTTCGCGCCCGCGATCGCCAATGCCGGCAGCCCCGGCGCCGGCAGCTCTCTCTCGGGGACCCTCGCGGCGATTCCCTCCGTCGGCGGCTCGGCGACGCGCCTCCAGCGCACGGAGGCGACGCTCGAGGTGCGCGTCAAGGACGTGGCATCCGCGACGACCCGTGCGACGCAGGTCGCAACGTCGCTCGGCGGCTACGCGCAGTCCGTGAACTACAGCTCGGGCGGCACGTCCTTTCTCGAGCTGCGCGTGCCGGCACAGAACGTCAAGGTCGCGATCTCGCGCTTGACGAGCCTCGGCACGATCGTCTCGCAGAACCTGTCGGTCACCGACCTCGAACACGACCTCCAGGCCGAGTCTGCGCAGATCGCGGAGCTGCGACGCACCGTCGCGGCGCTCACTACGGCGCTGCGCAATCCGTCGCTCCCGGACGCGCAGCGCGTCATCCTGCAGATCCGCCTCGCGAACGCGAAGCGCGCGCTCTCGCAGCGCCTGCACGCGCGCACGGGCACGATCGCCGCGGGGGCCAACGCCACCATCACGCTCACGCTGAGCACGAAGGCGGTGGTCGTCCCCGTCCCGCATCACCGCGGCCGGCTCGGACGGATAGTGCATTCCGCGTTCGGCTTCCTCGGCCTCGAGGGCGCGATCGCGCTGTACGTCCTGATTGCAATCAGCCCGTTTGCGCTCCTCGCCGCGCTCTTGTGGAGCCTGCGCGGGGCGCGCCGCCGGCGCATCGAGCGCCTCGTGATGGAATAATCCGCGGCGTGCTGCTCGCCAGCCTCTCGACCGGTCACAAGATCGGCCTTGCGGTCGTCGCCGTCGTCTTCATCGGGTTCGCGCTGACGTCGTCGTTTCTCGTGCCGCGTCGCCGTCCCAACTTCCCGGGCAAGAACGGGTTGAGCGTGTTCGTCATCGCCAGCGTCTTCCTCTTCGCCGCGATGATCAGCGCCGTCGTCGTCTTCGGCAAGGAGGCCGAGGCGAAGGGCGCGCCCAAGACCGTCGCGGCGGGCGTCAGCGTCAAGGCGACCGAGGTCGAATACAAGATCACGCTCTCGACGCACAAGGTGCACCACGGCGTCGTCACGTTCGTCGTGAAGAACGCCGGTCACATCGCGCACAACCTGACGGTCCAGGGCGGGAAGCACACCGCGAACATCGCTCCCGGCAAGACGGTGAAGCTCACCGTCACGCTGAAGAAGGGCGCCTACACGCTGTACTGCAGCGTGCCCGGTCACCGCCAGCTCGGCATGGTGACCAAGCTGACGGCGACCTAATAAAACAACGGAGAGGGCGGGATTTGAACCCGCGACGCACCTTTCAGCACGTACGCGATTTCCAGTCGCGCTCCTTAGGCCACTCGGACACCTCTCCCTGCGAAATTGGCGGAGGGGGAGGGATTTGAACCCTCGATCCGCCTAACGACGGATAACGGTTTTCGAGACCGCCGCATTCGACCGCTCTGCCACCCCTCCAACGGAGAAGGAGGGATTCGAACCCTCGATGGAGCCATTCAGCCCCATAACGCCTTAGCAGGGCGCCGCCTTCAGCCACTCGGCCACTTCTCCGGAGCCGGAAGGGTACCGGCCTAATCCTGAATGCGTGCGATCAGGTCGCCGCGCCGGACGACGCGCATCGCGGACCCCGCGAGGCGCACCTCATAGCCGGCGCCGGCCGGAAAGAGCACCTTGTCGCCGGGCGCGACGCCGTCCGCCTCGCCGCCGACGGCGGTGACGATCCCGCTCCGGCACTGCGTCTCCGCGCTCGCCGGGATGATCAGGCCGCCGCGCGTCTCCGCCTCCTCGTCGGACTGCTCGACGACGACGAAGTCGTCGAGCGGCTCCAGCGTCAGGCGGATGGGGCGCGGGTCCTCGAGCACGATTTCACGATACTCCGGTCATGCCGTCGCCGTTCGTCGAGCTCGAAATCGGGGGCCGCGTCGTCAAGGTGACGAACCCGGACAAGGTCTACTTTCCCGCGCGCGGGGAGACGAAGCTCGACCTCGTCAACTACCTCGTCTCCGTCGGCGACGGGATCGTGCGCGCGCTGTACGAGCGGCCGTGCCAGCTGAAGCGTCAGCCGGAGGGCGTCGGCGGCGAGGTGATCTGGCAGAAGCGCGTGCCCGAGAAGCGGCCCGATTGGATCGAGACCGCGCGCGTGACGTTCCCGTCCGGCCGGCACGCGGACGAGCTGTGCGTCACCGAGCTCGCGCACGTGGTCTGGGCCGCGAACCTCGCGACGCTCGAGTTCGGCGCGTGGCCGTCGCGGCGCGCGGATCCGGAGAAGCCGGACGAGCTGCGCATCGACATCGACCCGCAGCCGGGTACCGGCTTCGCGGACGCGAAGCAGGTTGCCGCCGTCGTGCACGAGGTGCTCGACGAGATCGGCTACACCGGCTGGCCGAAGACGAGCGGCAACCGCGGCGTGCACGTCTACTGCCGCATCGAGCCGAACTGGGAGTTCCGCGTCGTTCGCCGCTGTGCGCTCGCGTTCGCGCGCGAGATCGAGCGGCGCGCACCCGACCTCGTGACGACGGCGTGGTGGAAGGAGGAGCGCGGCGAGAAGGTCTTCGTCGACTACAACCAGAACGCGCGTGACCGCACGATCCTGTCCGCCTACTCGGTGCGCGGACGCCCCGACGCGACCGTGTCCGCGCCTGTTCGCTGGGACGAGCTTCCCGACGTCGCGATGGAGGACTTCACCATCGCGACGATGCCGGCGCGCTTCGCACAGCTCGGCGATTTGCACAAGGGGATCGACGAGGCGGTGTGCGACCTCCGCTTGCTGCTCGCGTGGGTCGAGCGGGAAGAGGCGCAGGGCGAGGGCGAGGCGCCGTACCCGCCGAACTTCCCGAAGATGCCGGGGGAGCCGAAGCGCGTGCAGCCCTCCAGGGCTAAGAAGACGTGAGCAGGTCCTCGACCGCGAGGTCGTCGGGGCGGCGCGGCGGCCGCACCTCGCGCCACGTGCACTGATCCGGGTCCTTGTCGGGCCGGAAGCGGATCAGCTTCGTCCCGTGTCGGAAGCGGTGCTTCTCGAGCTTGTCGTAGCGCACCTCGACGACGAGCTTCGGCTTCAGCGCGGCTTCTTCGAGCCCGTTCGTGCCCCACCGATTCGGCTCGGAGAAACGTCGCTCGCTCTTCGTGTCGAGCAGCGGAAGCACCTTCTCCGCGATCTCCTTCTGGTTCTTCGCACCGACGGCGCACGACCCGACGTAGTCGAGATGCCCGTCGTCGGCGAAGAGGCCGAGGAGGAGTGTCGCGATCGTGTCGCGTCCGCCCGCCTTCCAGCGCAGGCCGGCGACGACGCAGTCGGCGGTCTTGTGCGGCTTCACCTTCACGACTCCGTCGCGCGACCCGGGCAGGTACGGCAGCCCGAGCTTCTTCGCGACGACGCCGTCGAAGCCGGCAGCCTGGAGCGTCTGCAGCCAGTCGCGGCCCTGCTCGATGTCGTCGGACACCGGTGAGAGAGAAACGCCGCCCGCGACCTTCTCGAGCTCTGCTCGCCGCTCCTCGATCGGCTTCGCGTGCACCTTCTTCTTGTTCCAGAGGAGCAGGTCGAAGGCGACGAACGTCGCCGGGATCTCGGCCGAGAGCTTGCGCACGCGGCTCTCCGCCGGATGGAGGCGCGTCTGCATCGCGTCGAAGTCGAGCCCGCCGTTGCGTGAGATGACGATCTCGCCGTCGAGCGCCGAGTGCGGCGGCAACAGCTCGCCGAGCGTCCGCAGCTCGGGGAAGTAGCGGAGGAGCGGTCGTCCGTTGCGCGACCAGAGCGCGAGCTCGCCGCCGTCGTTCTCGAGTACGCCGCGAAAGCCGTCCCACTTCGGCTCGTAGCGCCAGCCGCCGCCGTGCGGGAGCTCGGAAACGAGCTCCGCCTCCATCGGCGGGAAGGGAACGTTCGGTCCGGGCACGGCTCGAATGTACCCTCGCGCAATGCGCAGAGTTGTGGTCACCGGCCTCGGGGCGATCACTCCGATCGGCAACGACGCGCGCACGATGTGGCGCGCGGCCGTCGTGGGCGAGAGCGGCGTCGACTTCATCCGCTCGTTCGACGCGAGCGGCTTCCCGGTACGAATCGCGGCCGAGGTGAAGGACTTCGACGCGACGGCGGTCGCGTCGCCGAAGGAGGTGCGCAAGCTCGAGCGCAACGTCCTGCTCGCCCTCGGCGCCGCGCGCGAAGCGGTCGCGGACGCGCGCCTCGACGGGGCGTACAACCCGGCCCGCGTCGGCATCCTGCTCGGCTCCGCCATCGGCGGCGTCATCGGGATCGCCGAGCAGACCGAGGTCCTGCGCGCGCGTGGCGCCGACCGGGTGGCGCCGACCTTCATCCCCAGCGTGCTCGTCGACGCAGCCAGCGGTCAGCTTGCGATCTCGCTCGGCTTCCGCGGCCCCAACTACGCGCCCGTCTCCGCCTGCGCGACCGGGTCGCACGCAGTCGGCGAGGCGGCGGAGATCATCCGACGAGGCGCTGCCGACGCCGTGCTCGCCGGCGGCACCGAGGCGTGTGTGCATCCTCTGATCCTGGCGGGCTTCTGCGCGATGCGCGGCCTCGTCGCAGAGGAGGAGGATCCGCCGCGCGCGTCGCGACCGTTCGACGCGACCCGGGCAGGCTTCGTCATCGGCGAGGGCGCCGCCGTTCTCGTGCTCGAGGAGCTCGAGGCTGCGAAGAAGCGCGGCGCGACCGTGTACGCCGAGATCCTCGGCTACGGCGCGTCGAACGACGCGCACCACATGGCGCAGCCGGATCCGGATTCGGTCGGCGTCGCGGAGATGATGCGCAGCGCGCTCGAGCGCAGCGGCGTCGCACCGGAGCGGGTCGGCTACATCAACGCGCACGGCACGTCGACGCCGCAGGGCGACCTCGCCGAGACGAAGGCGATCAAAGACGTCTTCGGCGACCACGCGTACGAGCTCGCGGTCTCGTCGACGAAGTCGGTGACAGGGCACTGCTTCGGTGCTGCCGGCGCGGTCGAGGCGATGATGTGCGTGCTCGCCATCCACGAGGGCGTCATCCCGCCGACGGCGAACTACGTGCATCCCGATCCTGAGTGCGACCTCGACTACGTGCCCAATGTCGCGCGCGAGGCGCGCGTGGACGTGGCATTGTCCAATGCGATGGGGCTTGGCGGACACAACGGCTGCGTGCTCGTGGGGCGCGTCGGGTGAGCAGCTTCGAGGAAGTCGAGGAGTACGCGGCCGCGCATACGACGCCGCCGCTCGAGGCGCTGCGACGGCTCGGCGAGGAGACCGAGGCCTCGACGGACGCGCCGCAGATGTCGGTTGGCGCGCTCGAGGGCGCGTTCCTCCGTTTCCTCGTCGCGATGAAGCAACCGCAACGCGTGCTCGAGATCGGCGTCTTCACCGGCTGGTCGTCGATCGAGATGGCGCGCGCGCTCCCGCCGGGTGGGACGATAGTCGCGTGCGACGTCAACCCGGAGACGACGGCGATCGCGAAGCGCTACGCCGAAGAGGTCGGCGTCGAGGATCGGATCGACTACCGCGTCGGCGACGCGTTCGAGACGATCGAGTCGCTCGATGGGTCATTCGACCTCGTCTTCATCGACGCGTGGAAGCCCGACTACGTCGCGTACTACGAGGCGGTGCTGCCGAAGCTCGCCGAGAACGGGATCATCCTCGCCGACAACACGCTCTCCGAAGCGGTGCGTCCGTTCAACGAGCACGTGATGGCCGACGATCGCGTGGAGTGCGTGCTCGTCCCGATCCGCGACGGTGTCACCCTGATACGACGGCGACCGTGAGGTCGTCGAGCGAGCGGATGACGGCGTCCGCGAGCGCGAGCGCCTCGTCGTCCGGCGGGTAGGTCGGGTTCGGGATCGCGATGACGCGCATGCCTGCGCTCTTCGCGGAACGGATGCCGCCGTGCGAGTCCTCGACGGCGGCGCAGCGCCTTGGGTCGACGCCGAGCCGGCGGGCGGCCTCGAGGTAGACGTCCGGCGCCGGCTTCCCGTGTGCGACCTCCTCCGACGAGACGGTCGCGGAGAAGGACTGCGAGAGGTCGGCGAGCTCGAGGGCGGTGTCGATCAGCTCGCGGTTCGAGGACGACGCGAGGCCGAGCGGGAAACGCGCCGCGAGCCGGCGTACCGCGTCGACGGCGCCGGGAATGAGCGGCAAGTGCTCGCCGTACGCGTCGAGCATCCGCCGCACGACTTCGACGTTGATCTCCTCCGCGCCCTCGGGGACGTCTGCATCGTCGTGCAGGAAGCGTGACCACTCGCGCGAGCTCATGCCCATCATCGCGCGCTGGATCTCCACGTCGTACCGGCCGCCGCGCTCGCGCACGTACTCCTCGCGGACGGCGTCCCAGACCTCTTCCGATGCGAGCAGGACGCCGTCCATGTCGAAGACGACGGCGTCGATCACAGTGGGTGGTACGTGCTCTCCCGGTACATGAGCGCGCTCTTCGCCGGCCCGTGCTCGATCGCGACGACGTCGCCGATGAAGAACGTGTGGTCGCCGGCGTCGTGCTCGGCGCGCGTGCGCGCTTCGATCCAGCCGACGGCGCCGTCGATGAGCGGGGCGAGCTGTCCCTCGTGCACTGCGACGCCGTCCCAATGGACGATCGGCGGCCGGCCCGCGGCGAAGCGCTGCGCGAGCTCGGCCTGGTCGCCGCCGAGCAGGCTCACGGCCCAGGCGCCCGAGCGGCGAAGGATCTCGTAGCACGAGGCCTCCTTGCCGATCGAGACGCCGACGAGCGGCGGGTCGAGCGAGAGCGAGACGAGCGACGACACGGTGACGCCCATCCGGTCGCCGTCGTGGTCGATCGTGAGAACCGATACGCCGTGCGGCCAGTGCCGCATCAGTCCGCGCAGCTCGTCGGGGGCGACCATGCGCCCGATCATAAGGAGGAGCGGCGGGGGTGGGATTCGAACCCACGGGCCCCGAAGGGCTCATCGGTTTTCAAGACCGACCCGTTCGACCGCTCCGGCACCCCGCCGAGTGTTATCGCTGTGACTCTGATGAGCTGCTGCCGCGTTCGCGACGAGCGCGCTCGGCCTGAGCCCTCTCGACGAGCTGCCGCAGGTGAGCGGCATCCGCGCGAGTTCGTTCGCGTTGTGCCCGAGCCTCAGCCTTCGTCTGCTTCATCGTCGTCCTCGCCTTCTAGGAGCTCCTCGATGCGCGCCGGATGGGTCGCGATGTCGGCCACGTTGAATAGTAGGGCTTCGACCTCTGTTCGTGAGATCACGGCGTCGTCCGAGCCTGCACGATGGCCGGTTCGAGCCGAATCCGCAATCCGCCGTTTCGGACGCGTCAGCCGGGGACGCGGTCGCCGCCGAGCCGTCTCGGCGCGCCGAACTCCCACAGCGGTTCCGGGACCGAGATGCCGCCGCCCGCGTCCTGGAAGTTCTCCATGAGCGCGATCACAGTCCGCGCAGTGATCGCCGTCCCGTTCAGCGTGTGCACGTGCTCGGGCTTGCCGTCGCGGCGGGTTCGTATGTCGAGCCGTCGCGCCTGGTAGTCGGTCGTGTTCGACGTCGACGTCAGCTCCCGATAGCGCTCCTGCCCGGGGAACCATCCCTCGATGTCGTACTTCTTCGCAGCGGACGCGCCGAGATCGCCGGCTGCGATGTTGACGACGCGGTAGGGGAGGTCGAGGTCGCCGATCAGCTCCTCCTCGATCGCGAGCAGGTGCTCGTGCTCGTCGCGCGCGCGATCCGCCGTCGTGAAGACGAACATCTCGACCTTGTCGAACTGGTGCACGCGGAACATGCCGCGCGTGTCCTTGCCCGCCGCACCGGCCTCGCGCCGGAAATTCGTCGAGTAGCCGGCGTAGCGCACCGGCAGCGAATCAGCGTCCAGGATCTCGCCCATGCGCATCGCCGCGAGCCCGACCTCGGCCGTTCCCGTGAGATAGAGCTCGTCGCGCTCGACCTTGTAGATGTTCACCTCGTCGGTGGGAAGGAAGCCGGTGCCGTACATCGCCTCTTCGCGGACGAGCACCGGAGGCAGAACCGGCGTGAACCCCTTCGCGACGAGCCGGTCGAGCGCATAGCGATAGAGCGCGAGCTCCAACAGCGCGAGGTCTCCGACGCGGTAGGCGAACCGCGCGCCCGACACCTTCGCCGCGCGCTCCATGTCGATCCAGCCGAACGCCTGCGCGAGGTCGAGATGGTCGCGCACCGGAAAGTCGAACGAAGGCGGTTCGCCGACGAGCCGGACGACGACCGCGTCATCGTCCGTGAAGCCGTCCGGCGTCTCGTCGTCGGGCGGATTGGGGATGCGGTCGAGCAGCTCCTTCCGCCGCGCTTCGGTCGCAGCCAGCTCCTCCTCGAGCGCCTGCAGCTGCACCTTCACCTGCTCGAGCTCGGCGAGCTGCTCCGGGGTCGGCTTGCCCTTCAACTTGCGCCGCGCGCGCAGCTCCTCCACCTGCGGCAGCACCGCGAGCACCGCGCGGTCGGCCTCCAGCAGCTCGTCGAAGGCCTCGGCCGCGCCCTTGCGCGCCAGCCGGCGCCGGAACTCGTCCGGCTCGTTCCTCGCTGCGCGCAGGTCGATCATCCGAGTGAGTCTAGGTAGGCCTCGAGAAGGATTGCGACCCCTTCCTCCTCGACGGGCGGGATGACAAGGTCGGCGCGCTCGAGGATGTCCTCGTGTGCGTTCGCGACCGCGACCGCGAAGCCGGCCCAGTCGAGCAGCTCCCGGTCGTTCTCGCCGTCGCCGCACGCGACCGTCTGCTCCGGCGTGAACCCGAGCCGGTCGGCGACGAACTGCAGGCCGGCGCCCTTGCTCACGTCCGGGTGGGCGAATTCGAGGAAGTACGGCAGCGACTTGGAGATGAAGAGGCGGCCGGCGAAGCGCGGCTTCATCTCCGCCTCGAGCTCGTCCAGCGCGTCCGGGTCGCCGACGGCTACGAGCTTCGTCGGATCGCCCTGCAGCCAGTCCCGCAGCGGCCCGACCGCATGGATCTCCAGATGCTGGAAGTCGGCGTAGCGCCGGGCCTCCGGCGTCACCTCGGCGACGTAGAGCTCGTCGTCCACGTAGCAGTTGAGATGGAAGCCGAGCGGGACGACGTCGTCGATCACCATGAGCGCTCGCTCCCGCGGGATGGGCACGTGGCGGAGGAACTCGCCGGTCACCGGGTCGGCAACGACGGCGCCCTGGTAGCAGATGACCGGGTCGTCGATCCCGGCCTCCTCGACGTACGGGCGGACCGCGCGGAACATCCGTCCGGTGACGACGATCACGCGCACGCCGGTCGCGCGCACGGCGGCGATCGCAGCCTTCGTCCGCGGCCGCAGGACAGCGTCCTCGGCGATCAGGGTGCGGTCGAGGTCGACCGCGAACGCGGCGAGCGGGCGGGGAAAGCCGGCGGGGAGCTCTACGGCAGCGTGCCGCCGGTCGACTTCACGACGTAAGCGGCGACGTCGGCGATCTGCTGAGTCGAAAGCGTCTTCTTGAACGACGGCATCGCCGCGCCGCCGTTCGTCACCTGCGCGGTCACGTGCCGGTAGTCGGGCTTCAGCTGGTCGAGGTTCGGGCCGACGGTTCCGGTCGCGTGCGCGGCGGCGAGCGTGTGGCAGCCGGTGCAGCCGGCGCTCTTGAATACGGCGGCGCCCGCGGTCGGGTTGCCCTTGAGCTTGAAGGCTGCCGTGATCGGCGCCTGCGGCGCGGCCGGCGCCTTGCCGACGATCGTCACCGGCGTCGGGCTCACGACGCCCTCGGCGCCGCACCCGGCGAGCACTCCGCATGAGAGAACGATGAGAACTGTGCGGCGCACGACGCGAGACTCTATCGGCCGGGACTACCATGTGAATCGTGAAGCGCAAGTCGTTCGGACGTGACCGGGGACTGACCCTGCGGATGCTCGCCACGGGCGGGCTCCTCGGCCTGCTCTACGTCGCCTTCGCCGTCATCCTCCTGACGTACTTGAACGTAGGGCTCGCCCCGATGCTCGTCATCATCATCGGGCTCGCCTTCGTCCAGTACTACACGTCGGACAAGCTTGCGCTCGCGGCATCGGGGGCGAAGATCGTCTCCGAGCAGGACGCGCCGGAGCTGCACGCCATGGTGGAGCGGCTGTGCGCGATGGCAGGGATCCCAAAGCCGCGCGTCGCAGTCGTGCCGACCGACGTCCCGAATGCATTCGCAACCGGTCGCAACCCGAAGCACGCCGTGGTCGCCGTGACCGAGGGTCTTTGGCGCCGGCTCGAGCCGCAGGAGGTCGAGGCCGTGCTCGCCCACGAGCTCTCGCACGTCGTGAACCGCGACGTCCTCGTGATGACGGTGGCGAGCTTCTTCGCGATGCTCGCCGGCCTCATCACACGCTGGGGGCTCTTCTTCGGGATGTGGGGCGGCGGGTTCGGCGGCGGCGGGGGCCGGAGCAACAACAACAATCAGGGCGGCGTCCCCGTGTTTCTCATCGTGCTCGCCGTGTCGGTGATCACGTACGCAATCAGCTACGTCCTCATCCGTACGCTTTCCAGGTATCGCGAGTACGCGGCCGACCGCGGCTCCGCGCTCATCACCGGTGCGCCCGAGAACCTGATGAGCGCGCTCCAGAAGATCTCGAGCGGCATCACCCAGATCCCGCAGCGCGACCTCCGCGAGGTTCAGGCGATGAACGCGTTCTTCATCATGCCGACCAACTGGCGCGTGCAGATGAGCGAGATCTTCATGGATCACCCGCCGCTCGAGAAGCGCCTCGCCGCCCTCTCCGCGATTGCGCGCGAGATGGGCCACGCTGCTGCGTAAGCCGGAGTGCTGCGCACTTCCGGCTATTGAAGGTTCCCCTTCGCTCCGGAGTGTTGGCGACGGTTTGGTTCTGCGCGCGCGGTGGTGGGCTTCGCCCATCCCCGCGCGCTCGTTCGGCCTCCGCTAACGCTGCGCGTTAGCTCCGGCCCGAGGTCGCTGAGTTGCGCGAGTGTGCGGAATGTCCCCCGACCGGATTACCTATGCAGGACGGGGACGACGTAGCCGCGGAGGACCTTCGCTTACCCCACAGTGCGACGGAACGTCACACCGAACGCCGCAAACACAAGGACGATGGCGACATTTGCTGCCAGCCGCGCCCAGAAGTGGTGCCTGAAAAACAGGACATCCACCCCCACCACAGCGGCGGCCAGGGTGAGCACATAAAGCGCGACCGCCACGTGTCTTCCCACCCTTTCATCCTAAGCGTGCTCAGCGCCGTCGGGTTCCAAGCGGAAGGGCGCAGCGATGCGCGAGCGTCCTCTTCCTAGATGGGCGCGTCGAACAGCGCGAGCCAACGCGACAGATCCGGCTCCACGGGCAACTCGAGCTCGAGCTTTGCCTTCAGCTCCATCTCCTCGGCGTTGTCGCGTTCCTTGTCGCCGCACGGGACGAACGGCCAGAAGGTTCCCGTCTTGAAGCCATAGATCCAGTACACCGGGTTCTTCCCGCCCTCGAACTTGAACGCGG
>DATBQM010000085.1:0-64293 GCA_036560805.1 Gaiellaceae bacterium
GCGCGGGCTCGACTGGGCGCTGACCGACGGGGTCGAGGGCCTGCCGACCGCGCTCTGCGCCGTCGTCGCGGGCGTCGCTCCCGAATACCGAAACCTCGGAATCGCAGAGGCGATCCTCCGCCGGCTCGGCTCCATGGCCGCGGGGCACGGCCTCGAGATCCTCGTCGCACCCGTGCGCCCGACGTGGAAGGAGCGGTATCCACTCGTCCCGATCCAGCGCTACGCGGCGTGGCGGCGCAGCGACGGTCTCCCGTACGACCCGTGGCTACGCACGCACGAGAAGCTCGGCGGCGAGATCCTCGCGAGCGCGCCCCGCTCGATGACGATCGCCGGCACGCGCGCCGAATGGGAGGAGTGGACGGGCATGACCTTCCCCGACGACGGCGACTACGTCGTTCCTGGCGCGCTCGTGCCGGTGCACTTCAAGAACAGCCGCGGCCTGTACGTCGAGCCGAACGTCTGGGTTCGGCACCGCACGATCTAACCAACCCGGCTAGCGCGTGCGCTTGCGCTGCTTTTCCAGGGCGCGGCGCATCTGCCGGTTCTGCGCCTCCTCCGGCATGGAACCCTGCTGATCCTGAATCGCGAGCAGCGCGGCCCGCTCCTGCTTCGTTAGTTGCGACATCGCCTTCTGCGCGCGGACCGGGTCGTGGAGGTGCTTCTGGTGCGGTTCGAGCTTCCGCATCGCGCTCGCGAGCTCCGGGTTCTGCCGCTCGAGCGCGACCCGCGAGCCCTTCTCGATCCACCGCTTGAAGAGCGGCACCTTCATGAGGAGCATGACGAGCGGCTTGATGAAGCGCCCGTTCTGGATGCGGCCGACGAGGCCGAACAGGAGGAGCAGCGCGAGGAGCCCGAGAACGATCCACAGCGGGATGAGAATCGTGACGATGTCGGCGGCGATCACGGCGCGGAGGATGGTAGCGCGGCGACTCCGTCCAACACGCGGACGAGGCCGTCGCGCTCGAGCGCCGCGACCGCCTCGACGTCGTCGGGCTGCCCGCCCGCGAGCACGACGCGAAGCGCCTCGGCCCGGCGCTGTCGGAACGAGCCTTCGTACGGCCCCTGCTTCCGCGCCGGGGCGAAGCGCCCGCCGCGCGAGGGGCAGTCGGCCGCAAGCGGACAGACGCCGCAGCGCGGCACGCGCGCGAGGCAGACGCTCTTGCCGAGATCCATGAGCGCCTGGGCCGCGGCGGGAGAGAACCGGTAGCCGGTCCGCTCCGAGACTCGCCGCACGTTGACGTCGACGGGCAGGACGGGTCGCTCGAACGCGAAGCACGCGACGGCATCGGCGGTATACCGCCCGACGCCCGGCAGCTCGGTCAAGTCGCCGGGCCAGCCGTGCGCTGCTACCTGCTGCGCGGCCGCATGGATCGCGAGCGCGCGCCGGTTGTAGCCGAGCCCTTGCCACTCCCGGATCACGTCCGCCGCGGGCGCGGCCGCGAGCGACTCGACGGTCGGCCAGCGCTCCATCCACCGCTCCCAGCGCGGCAGGACGCGCTCGAGCTGCGTCTGCTGCGCCATCACCTCGCTGACGAGGATCGCGTACGGGTCGCGCGTCCGGCGCCACGGCAAGTCGCGCCCGTGCTCGGCGAACCAGGCGAGGAGCAGGTCTTCCACGCGACCAAGCGTATGACGCTGGCATCATCGAGTGATGCGCCGCTTCCTCGTCGTCGCCGGCATCGTGGTTCTCGCCGGCGGGGCAGCGACCGCGTACTACGTCATGAAGCATCACCGCTTCGGCGGGGACGTTGTCGGCTCGTCGACTGACGGCTTCAACTCGACCCAGATCGTGACCGTGCCGCCTCCGCGCCATCACCATCACGAGTCGATCGTCTCGCCTATGTTCGGCGAGGTGCCAGAGCACCTCCACGTCGGCGTCGGACATGTGCGGCCGCCGTTCCACCTCGTCTGGCACGCGAACGGGACGTCGCTCGTCGAGTTCCCGCCCGCGGTCGCGTTCCATCACCTCTATTACGCCACCGCGGCCGGCGACCTGATCGCGGTCTCGACGCGCACCGGAAAGCGGATGTGGACGGTGCATGTACGCCGGTGCGAAGCCGCTGGGCCGGCCGTCGGCCCGTACCACGGCGGGACGGTCTACGAGTCGTTCCTCAATCGCGGCAAGTGCAGACGAGGACTCCCCAATCTCGCCGACGGCCTGCTCGTCGCGGTCGCGGCCGGGCGGTCGCACAAGGTGCGCTGGCAGCGCAATCTCGGCGCCACGGAGACGTCGCCGACGATCGTCGGCAAGAGGCTCTACGTCGGTAGCGCCGCAGGCGACGTCTACTGCCTCGACGCGGTGCACGGAAAGACGATCTGGCGCTACCACGTCAACGCTCCTGTCAAGGGCGCGATCTCGTACGACCGAGGCAAGGTCTTCTTCGGTGCGTATGACGGCAATCTCTACGCGCTCGGAGCTGGGAAAGGGACGCTCGTCTGGACGGCCCACTCGGCGCGCGACTGGTCGGGCGGGCATGGCAACTTCTACTCCACGCCGGCAGTCGCCTACTCCCGGGTCTACGTCGGCTCGACCGACGGAAAGGTCTACGCGTTCGACGAGCGGAGCGGCAAGCTCGCGTGGGCGCACACGACGGGCGGCTACGTGTACGGCTCTCCCGCCGTCGATTCCGGACGCATCCTGATCGGCTCGTACGACCACGTCTTCTACGCCCTCAACGCGGCGACCGGGAAGGTCGAATGGTCGTACAGGGCGAACGACCCGATCTCCGGATCCGCGACGGTCGTGGCCGGGCTCGTGTACTTCGCGACCCTCCACGTCCGCCTGACGTACGCGCTGGACGTCCGAACGGGCAGGCGCGTGTGGTCAATGAACGACGGCGGCTTCGGCACCGTCGTGACGGACGGCGAGAAGATCTACATCGGCGGCTGGGGGAAGATCTACGCCTACGTCCCGCTGCGCGCGCTCGTCCGCCCTCACGTGCACCCTCACCACCGCCACCCTCGCCACCACCGCTAGTCGCGCTTGCGGAGAAGCGCAGCGCCCGCCGCGGCACTGATCCCGGCCGCGACAGATCCGGCCACGAGCCGGTGCTTTGTCAGCGTCGTCTGGAAGCTGTGCTCGTGCGCCTCGTCGTCGAACGGCCCGTGCGAGCCGCGATCCTCGTCCATGTCGACCGGCTCGAAGAGGTTGTCGTGGCCGACCGGGTCGAGCGGCTTGTCCGTCATCTGCGAGTCGTACCCCGTCTTCGCCATGTACCAGTCGAGGAAGCGCGGCGCGACCCACTCGCCGAGGAGGTTGAGGACGGTCGGAGCGCCGACGTAGACGCGGCGGCGCCGGTGGTACGCCGTCCAGTGGATCGCGTCGGCGGCGATCTCCGGCTGGTAGATCGGCGGCACGGGCTGCGTTTGCTTCGGCAGCTTCGTGCGTCCCCACGTGAACTGCGTCGTGTTGAACGCGGCAATGTGAACCATCGCGATGTGGATGTTCCACCCGTGGTGCTCGACCTCGGTGATCACCGACTCCGTGAAGTTCTTGCCCGCCGCCTTCGCGCCGCAGTACGGCGCCTGCAGCGGGATGCCGCGGAAGGCGAGTGCCGAGCCGACCTGGACGATCGTGCCGCGGTTTCGTTCCTTCATGCGGCGGAGGGCGGCGCGCGTTCCCCAGACCATGCCGTGATACGTGACGTCGGTCGCGCGGCGAAACTCGTCCGGCTCGATGTCGAGGAACTCGCCGTAGATCGTGACCATCGCGTCGTTGATCCAGACGTCGATCGGGCCGAGCTGCTCCTCCGCGGCGGTGGCGGCGGCCTCGACCTGGTCGGGATCGGCGACGTCGGTCGGGAGGATGAGCGCGCGGCCGCCGAGCTCCTCGACCTCGCGCGCGGCTCCTTCGAGCCCGGCGCGGCCGCGGGCAAGAAGCGCGATGCTCGCGCCGTCCTTCGCGAAGCGGCGCGCGGTGGCGCGGCCGATCCCGCCCGACGCGCCCGTGATGACGACGACATCGCCCATGCCTTTCGGTTTTCCGGCGTCGCCGAATTGCGAAACGCAGCTACCGCGTGAGCACCTCCACCGTGTCGCCGTCGCTCAGCGTGTGCTCGCGACCCACCTGCTGCCCGTCGAAGCGGGCGGACGGCCCCCAGATCCGCGCGCCGGTGCACATCTCGCGCAGCTCGTGGTGGATCGAATCCGCCACATCGAGCACGGTCGCCGGCGGCTCGAGCGCGACCGGGTCGCCCCCGTCCCGGAGGTAGACGCGGATCAGGCCGGTGAGCTTCCACAGCTCATCGCGCAGGCGGTCAAGGCTGTCGTCGTCGATGACGGACACCGGCACGACACGCAGGCCGGTGTCCTCCGGCGGTGCGGCCTCGTCGCACTTCGTTGCCGCAAGAAGACTCGGCAGCTCGATTCCGGCCGCCGCGACCTCGGCGCGGATCGTCTCCAGCTCCTCGAGCGGCCGATTGCAGGCGTGGCACCACAGGATCGCGTCCGCATTGCGAAGCACGCCGAGCAGCGCGCGGCCGCCGCCGCGATCGTCCGCCGCTCCCTCGATCAGGCCCGGGATCTCGACCAACTGGACGAGAACGCCGCCGAGCCGGGTCGTCGCCGGAACGGGGCGCGTCGTCGTGAACGCGTAATCGCCGGTCTTGATCTGGATTGCCGAGAGCGCCTGCAGGAGCGACGACTTGCCGGCGTTCGGCGGGCCGACGAGCGCGATTTGCGCCGCGCCCTCGCGCCGCACCGCCAACGAGTCGCGATGGACGACGCGCTTCCGCGTCCGGCTTGCATCGATCTCGTTCTCGACCCACTTGCGCAGGTCGGCGTACGGGCCGTTCCGGTAACCGGGCAGCTCGCCAAGGATCGCGCGCAGCTCACGGATCCGCTCGGAACCTTCCTTGCCGACGAGTCGGCGCTTGATCACCTGCTGATAGGTGCGATGGGGCATGGGCATCGCGACGTACACCTCCAATTTTCGGGGCGAAACGCGTCGCGTCTCGCCGCTTCCCTAGGACGCTGAAGTGGGAAGCGGCGGACTAGCCGTTTTGGCGGAGAACATGTGCGCGCCAGGAGTCCATGCGGGCGGAATCGTACACTCGGCCCAGTGACCGTCAAAGTCCGCTTCGCTCCGAGCCCGACTGGGTCGCTCCACGTCGGCAATGCGCTCAGCGCCGTCGCCAATCGCCGGCTCGGCGATTGGATGCTGCTCCGCATCGACGACACCGATCCCGCGCGCAACGTCGCGGGCGGGGAGGAGGCGATCGTCGCCGACCTCGAGTGGCTCGGCATCGCGTGGGACGACGGGCCGGTGCGCCAGAGCGATCGTGCCGACCGGCACCGCGAAGCCGTCGCGCCCCTCGGCGTCGACCGCTTCGAGGGAATCACGCTCCTGCGCGAGGACGGCTCGCCGACGTACCAGCTCGCAACGGTCGTTGACGACATCGATTTCGGGATCACGCACATCGTCCGGGGCAACGACCACCGGCCGAACGAAGCGGTGCATCGGCGCCTGTTCGAGGCGCTCGGCGCGACGCCGCCGGAGTTCGTCCACCACGGGCTCATCCTCGGCGATGACGGGCGCAAGCTCTCGAAGCGCGCCGACGGCGCGACGGTCGCCTCCCTCCGCGGCGACGGCTTTCCGGGGGAGGCAGTCCGTGCCTATCTCGAGGAGCTCGGCGTGCCGAAGCACGACGTCCGGCTCGACCTGTCGCGCGTGCGCCGGCTCTCGATCGAGGTACTCGGCGCCCTGTCGGACGAGGAGCTCGCGACACGCGTCGGCGTTCCTGTCTCCGTGGCGCCGGTGCTCCGCGGCGCCCGTGATCTCGTCGAGGCGCGCGAGTACGCGGCGCTCGTCCTCGAGCCGCAGCCGGTGGAGGTCGACGCGCCGGAGACGTTCGCGCGCTTCCGCGAGCTTGTCCAGGCGGGCACTGATCCCAAGTCCGTCGTCCGGGAGCTCAAAGCGGTTGGCGGGAACCTCAAGGCGCTCCGCCTCGCGCTGACCGGCGCCGAGCGTGGCCCGGAGCTCTCTGCGGTGATCGAGGCTCTCTCTCCCGGCGAGCTCCTCTCTAGGCTAGAGCGATGAAGGTCTACAGCACGCTCTCCCGCCGGCTCGAGGAGTTGCCGGCGCCGCCCGGCCCGATCCGCATGTACTTCTGCGGCCCGACGGTGTACCAGCGTGCGCACATCGGCAACGCGCGTCCGTTCGTCTTCGGTATGTGGCTTCGCGACTGGCTGCGGCTTCGCGGCTACGACGCGACGCTCGTCCACAACATCACCGACGTGAACGACAGGATCTACGAGGCCGCGCCGAACGCGAGCGCCGACCTCGCTGCGCGCGCGACGCAATGGTATCTCGACGACGTCGGCGACCTCGGCGTCGGCATGCCGGACGCGATGCCGAAGGCGACGGACGCGGTGCCGTCGATCATCCGCTTCATCGAGCAGCTGATCGAGCGCGACGCCGCGTATGCCGTCGAGGGCGACGTCTACTTCCGCGTCGCGCGCGATCCCTTGTACGGGAGGCTCTCCGGCCAGCGTCCCGACCAGGTCGAGGAGCAGGAGCCGAATCCACTGAAAGAGGACCCGCGCGACTTCGCCTTGTGGAAGGCGAACAAGCCGGGCGAGGACACGTGGTGGGACTCACCCTGGGGGCGCGGCCGCCCGGGCTGGCACATCGAGTGCTCGGCGATGGCCGAGGACGCGTTTGGCCCGGCGTTCGAGATCCACGGCGGCGGGCTCGATCTCGTCTTCCCGCACCACGAGAACGAGCTGGCGCAGTCGCGCGCGCTCGGCCACGATTTCGCGCACATCTGGACGCAGAACGGGATGCTCCAGTTCGCCGGCGAGAAGATGTCGAAGTCGCTCGGCAACGACGTCTCGATCCGCAACGTCCTCGACACATGGGGTCGCGACGTCGTGCTGCTCTTCTTCATGACCGCGCACTGGCGCAAGCCGATCGACTTCACCGACGAGACGCTCGCGCAGGCGAAGGCGCAGGTCGAGGGCTTTCGCAACGTCTTCCGCTCGCCGAGCGAGCCGGTAGGGGATTGGAGCGCATTCGAGGCGGCGCTCGACGACGATTTCAACACGCCCGAGGCGCTCGCGCTCCTGCACGGGTGGCGCGACCAAGCGCTCCTGCGCGACGCGCTCGGCGTGTTCGGCCTGGCGTCGCTCGCCGAACAGCAAGAGGCGCCGGCTGAGCTTGTCGAGCTGGCCGAGCGGCGGGTGACAGCGCGCGAGGCAAAAGACTTCGCCGAGGCCGACCGGCTCCGCGATGAGATCGCCGCGGCGGGCTGGGAGGTGCGCGACGAGGCCCGCGGCTTTCGCCTCGTGCCAAGGTGAGCCGCGAGCAGGTCTACGGCCGCCGGCCGGTTCGCGAGGCGCTCCGAGGACAGCGCGAGGTGTTGGAGCTGTGGGCGACCGAGCGCGCGGTGAAGTCCGAGCCGTGGCTGCGCGAGCTGGAGAGGCCGCGCGTGCAAACGAAGCTCGATCGGGACGTCTCCGAAGCGGCAGGGACGCGTGACCACCAGGGCGTGCTCGCCTGGTGCGAGCCGTACAAGTACGCGGACGCGTACGAGCTCGCGCGCATTGAGCGGCCGTTGCTCGCGTGCCTCGACCAGGTCAGCGACCCGCGCAACCTCGGCGCCGTCGTGCGCAGCGCGGAGGGAGCGGGGGCGACGGCCGTCGTCGTGCCGGCGCACGGCTCGGCGCGCGTGACGCCTGCTGTCTGCCGCGCGTCCGCGGGCGCGGTCGAGCATCTTCCGGTTGCGGTGGTGACGAACCTGGCGCGCTACCTCGCCGAGATCAAGTCCGGCGACCTTTGGGTTGTGGGCGCGGCCGGGGAGACGGGCACGGCGATGTGGCAGGCCGACCTCTCGGGCGGGGTGGCATTCGTGTTCGGTGCGGAGGGCAAGGGCTTGCGCCCGCTCGTCCGGAAGATGTGCGACCTCGAGGTCTCGATCCCGCAGCTCGGGCAGGTCGAGTCGCTGAACGTCAGCGTCGCCGCAGCCGTGCTGCTGTACGAGGCGCGGAGGCAGCGGGGTGGCTGAGCCGACCCTCTACCTCTTCGACGGCTTCAACCTCCTGCACGCGGGCCGCTTCCGTTCCCCCGAGGAGCTGCGCGACCTGCTCGCGAGCTGGGTGGCGGCCAAGGGGGTGCGCGGCGTGCTCGTCTTCGACGGCCACGGCCCGGACGAGCGGCATGGCCCGCTCGAGGTGCGGTGGGTCGAGGATGCGGACACGCTCATCGAGCGGCTCGCGGCAGAGCGGCGGAGTGGCGAGCAGGTCGCGGTCGTCTCCTCGGACGAGGCCGTCCGGGGCACGTCGGGCGCGCAGGTGCGTAAGCTCTCGTCCCAGTCGTTCCTATCCGAGCTCGTGACCCCGGCCCACGTCGACCGCACGCGCGGCGACATGCGCGACAAGCTCGACCCGGCGACGCTCGCTGCGCTCGAGCGTCTGCGCCGCGGCGAGTGACCGCGGTCATCCTCGTCGAAGGGGCAAGCGACAAGGTCGCCGTCGAGACGTTGGCGCGCCGGCGCGGCCGCGACCTCTCCGCCGAGGGCGTCTCGGTCGTGGCCATCGGCGGCGCTCAGGCGATCGGCCGTGCGCGGGGCGAGCTCGGTGAGGTAGCGGTCGCCGGTCTCTGCGACGCAGGAGAGGAGCCACTCTTTCGACGAGCCGGCCTCGGCTCCAGCCTCTACGTGTGCGACGTGGACCTCGAGGACGAGCTCATCCGCGCGCTCGGCACGGACGCAGTCGAGGCGGTCCTCGAGGCGAACGGCGACCTCGGCTCCTTCCGGACGATGCAGAAGCAGCCGGTGTGGCGCGATCGCCCGGTGGAGGACCAGCTTCGGCGCTTCATGGGCAGCGGGGCGCGGCGGAAGATCCGCTACGCGGCATTGCTCGTGGACGCGCTCGACCTCGCGGACATGCCGCAACCGCTCGACGGCGTGCTCGCCGCAGTCTGAGCCGACAGAACACGCGTTCGTATCATGTTGGGTCCATCGCAAATGGACTTGTAAGAATTTGGACCCTTTGCTATGTTCTTCCTCAAGTTAAGGGTGAGACTTTGCCCTTTCCCTCCAACCGGGAGATGCCCGTGGCCGTTCGTACCGCGCACGCGTACTCGCCGCAGAAGGCCCAGCGCGAGCTCGAGGATCTCCAGCTCGTCCTCAAGGCCCGGAACGGCGACGGCACCGCGATGGACGCGCTCATCCGGCGCTACACCGGCTTCGTCCGCCTGAAGTCGAGCTCGTACTTCCTCGCGGGCGGCGACTCGGACGACCTCATCCAGGAGGGCCTGATCGGCCTGTACAAGGCCGTCCGCGATTTCCGGGCCGACAAGGAGACCTCGTTCCGCAGCTTCGCGGAGCTCTGCGTCACCCGTCAGATCATCACGGCCATCAAGACGGCGACCCGCTTCAAGCACGCGCCGCTGAACCAGTACGTGTCGTTCAGCCACACGCCCGCCGGCCAGGAGGGCGACGGCGATTGCACGCTCGGCGACGCGCTGCCCGGGCCCGGCGTCCACGAGCCGTCGGTCATGGTCATCTCGACGGAGGAGCTCCAGAGCCTCGTCTTCAGTCTCGGCACGGGCCTCTCCTCGCTCGAGGCGGACGCGCTCAAGCTCTATCTCGAGGGCTCGTCCTACGAGGACATGGCCGAGAAGCTCGCGTGCGACACGAAGACGATCGACAATGCGCTCCAGCGCGTGAAGCGCAAGATCGTCACGCACCAGAAGACACGCGAAGTCCTGCTCTAGACGGCGCTACGCTCCAGGCGTACTCGCCGGAGTAGCTCAGCTGGTAGAGCACCTCACTTGTAATGAGGGGGCCGTCGGTTCGAGTCCGACCTCCGGCTTGCGGTGATCGCGTTCTACCGGTCGCGCGGGGGCCGCCACCGCTGAGCGGTCGATCAGCCGCGCTCCGATAAAAACTGATAGAAGGTCTAAATCATGGACCGTCTGTCCGCAGTCGGCGACCCCGGCCTCCGCTCCGCCCTCGCCTTCGTCCGCGGCGAGGAGCACCCCGTCACCGCGGACGAGCTCGCCGCACACGACGACGTCCACCGCAACGTCGCCCGCAACCGGCTCGAGCGCCTCGCCGCCGCAGGCCTCCTCGAGACGAGCGTCGCGCGCGCCGGGGTCGGCCGGCCGGCCAAGACCTATGGCTCTGCTCCCGAGCTCGCGACGATCGAGTTCCCGGCTCATCACTACGAGGACCTCGTCGGCCTGCTCGCCGAGGGGCGCTCCGACCTCCGCGAGGTCGGCGTCGCCTTCGGCCGCCGACTGGCGGCCGCGGCCGGTCTTCGCCGCAGCAATAGCCTCGACGAGGTCTGCGCCGGCCTGCGCCGGCTCGGCTTCCAGGCCGCGCACGAGAACGGCGAGATCGTCACGCCGACGTGCCCGCTCCGTCCCCTCGTGGCCACGCATCCCCGCCTGGCCGCGATGGACGAGGGCATGTGGAGCGGCCTCATCGGCACCCGGGCGTCGTGCAGCGTGAAGGGTTGCCTCGACGCCACCTCGCCCTGCCACATCCAGGTCCTGATCGAATCCAGGAGGTGACGATGCGCTCGTACCGCTATCTCGTCGTCGGCGGCGGCATGACCGGCGACGCCGCCTGCACCGGCATCCGCGACGCCGACCCGGAAGGATCGATCGGGCTGGTCGGCGAGGAGCAGTTCCCGCCGTACAAGCGGCCGCCCCTGACCAAGGGCCTCTGGAAGGGCGGCGACGAGTCGAAGATCTGGCGCAACGTCGAGGAGCATGGCGCCGATCTCGTCCTCGGCCGCCGCATCGTCTCGCTCGACCTCGACGCGCATACCGCGCAGGACGACACCGGCGAGGAGTACGCGTACGAGCGACTCGTCCTCGCGACCGGCGGCTCGCCGCGGCGACTCGGCGGAGACGACGAGAGCTACACGTACTACCGCACACTCGAGGACTACCGGCGCGTGCGCGAGCAGTCCGACCAAGGCGCGAGCTTCCTCGTCGTCGGTGGCGGCTTCATCGGCTCCGAGATCGCCGCCGCCCTCCGCTCGCAGGGGCGCGACGTGACGATGGTCTTCCCGGAAGCCGGGATCGGCTGGCGGACGTTCCCGCCGGAGCTCGCGCACTTCGTCGCCGACTACTACCGCGAGCAGGGCGTCGACGTGCGCGCCGAGACGAGCTTCGAGTCGGCGGAGGGCTTCGACGCAGTCGTCGCGGGCCTCGGAATCGTCCCACGGACGGAGCTCGCCGAAGCCGTCGGCCTCCACGTCGACGACGGCATCGTCGTCGACGCGTACGGACGCGTCGAGGGCCACGACGACGTGTTCGCCGCCGGCGACGTCGCGCGCTTTCCCTCGACCGCGCTGGGCAAGAGCATGCGCGTCGAGCATGAGGATCACGCGAACACGCACGGCCGGCACGTCGGCGCGAACGCAGCGGGCGCGAACGAGCCCTACCACCACCTACCGTTCTTCTACTCGGACATCTTCGACCTCGGCTATGAGGCCGTCGGAGACCTCGACTCGCGCCAGGACCACGTCGACCTCTGGCTGGAGCCGAATCGCAAGGGCATCGTCGCGTACATCGACGACGAGAAGCGCCCGCGCGGCTTCCTGCTCTGGAACGTGTGGGACAAGGTGGAGCCGGCGAGCGAGCTCATCCGCGCGGCGGAGCCCGTCGACGAGGGGACGTTACGTGGGCTCGCAGGCTGAAGTGCGCGACGCCATCTCGCGGTCGCGCTCGGTGATGCCACCTGCGGAGTGCGTCGTCCAGCGGACGAGCACGCGCCGATACCGGATGTCGATGTCGGGATGGTGGTTCTCGCGCTCCGCCAGCTCGGCGACGCACGACACGAACGCGATCGCGGCGGGGAAGCTCTCCAGCTCGTACTCGCGCACGAGCGCCCCGTCCTCCTCGCGCCAGCCTTCGTGCGTGCTCATGAAGCTGACTATGCCGGACCGGAAGCAGCGTGCGGGCTTCGACCTCGTCTGCGAGCTCGTATTCCGTCCTCCTGCTCACCTGGTCGCGCGCGCGCTCGCGCCGCTGCGCGTCCCGCCGCCCGCCGTCGTACTCGTCGGCGCCGCGACCGGCTTCGCCGCTGCCGCGGAAGTGGGCCGCCACGCGTTCCTCGCCGGCGCGCTGCTCCTGCAGCTGAAGACGCTGCTCGACAACGCCGACGGGCAGCTCGCGCGGAGGACCGGGCGGGTCACGAGCTTCGGCCGCTACCTCGACTCCGAGTCGGACCTGCTCGTCGACGCCGCGATCTTCGCCGGGCTCGGCGTCTGGATCGGCCCGTGGCTCGCGCTCGCGGGCTTCGTCCTGCTGACGACGGTCCTCTCGCTCAACTTCAACCTCGAGCGCGTGTACCGCGGCGCACCCGCCGGCCCCGGGGACGGATCGCTCCTCGCGCGCGTCTACGACGCCGTCTACGGGCCGCAGGATCGCTTCGCCGAGGCGGTCATCCGCCGGCCGCGCCGCGCCACCGTCTTCGTCGCGTCCAACTTCGGCCTGTCGCCTCAGCTTCTCGTGCTCGGCGCGTGCCTCGCTGCCGGAAATCCGCGCGCCTATCTCGTCGTTCTACTCGGATGCACCGCGGTATTGGCCGCACTCATCTCCATCGACCGGGGGAGACAACCATCGTGAACACAGAACCTGCCGTCGTCCTGCCCTGGCACGGACGCGGGACGTCCGAGCGCCGCATCGCCGACGCCGACTGGGAGCGCCTCGAGCGCCACGCAGCCGAGATCCTCGCCGCCTTCGGCATGGACCTCGACACGCCCGGGACGCGCGACACGCCGGCGCGCTTTCTGCGCGCGCTCTACGACGCGACCGCGGGCTACGACGGAGATCCCAAGCTGCTCACGGCTTTCCCCGCCGAGCATCGCGGCGAGAGCGGCGGACTCATCATCGAAGGACCGATCGGGTTCCACGCGCTGTGCGAGCACCATGCGCTGCCTTTCCACGGCACCGCGCACGTCGCGTACGTCGCGGGGAAGGAGATCATCGGCATCTCGAAGTTGACGCGGATCGTGCGGCTGTACGCGCGGCGCTTCACCGTGCAGGAGCGGATGGGCGAGCAGATCGCCGACGCGCTCGTCGAGCTGATCGAGCCGCGCGGCGTGGCCGTGCATCTCGAAGCCGCGCACCTGTGTACGCAGATGCGCGGGGTGGAGGAGGACGGCTCGCGGACGGTGACGACCTTCTGGCGCGGTCTGTTCGACGACGACGCCGACCTGCGTCGCGAGTTCCTCATGCACGTCCGTCCGTGACGCCGCTCGAGCTCCTGTACGAGCCCGCCGGGCAGCCGGCGTTCTCGCTCCCGCAGGAGCTCGCCTCTCTCTACCCGGGGACGCTGGGTCTCGCCGACGACGTTCTCTACGTCAACTTCGTCGAGACGATCGACGGCGTCGTCGCGCTGCCGGACGTCCCGCGGTCGAATCGCATGATCTCGGACGACAGCGAGGCCGATGTGTTCGTGATGGCGCTTCTGCGCGCGTTCGCCGATGCGGTGGTCATCGGATCGGGGACGCAGCGGGCGCATCCGGACAACAAGTGGACCGCAGAGGCGGCGTCGCCCGCTCATGCGGCCGACTTCGCCGAGCTGCGCCGAGGCCTGGGTATGCGCCCGCAGCCGGAGGTCGTCGTGCCTTCGCGCAGTGACGATCTCGCTTCCCAGATCGACGAGCTGCGCGTGCGCGGCTGCCGGCGCATCCTCTGTGAGGGCGGCCCGACGCTCTTCGGCGCCCTCCTTGCCGCCGGCCTCGTCGACGAGCTCTTCCTCACCGTTTCGCCGTTCCTGGCCGGGCGTGGGCTCTCGCTCGTGGAAGGCGTGGAGCTCCTGCCCGACCGCCGCGTCGCCGGCACGCTCGCGGGCGTCCGCCGGCACGGCTCGCATCTCTTTCTGCGCTATCTGATCGAACGCTGACGGCGCGCGAGCTTGGCCGCGACGACGGTCAGCTCGTCCTCGAGCCGCGCCTTGCGGATGTAGTCGGCGGCGCCGGCGGCGCGAATTTCGAGCGCGCGCTCCTCGTAGTCATGGCCGCTGATCGCGAGCACCGGCAGGTCCGGCATGCGCTCGTGCAGCGTGCGCGTCGCCTCGACGCCGTCCATCACCGGCATCTCCACGTCCATGATGACGAGATCGGGTCGCAGCTCCTCTGCGAGCTCGACCGCCTCGCGGCCGTTTCGGGCGCGACCGACGAGCTCGAAGCCGCCGTCGGCATCGAGCACGGCCTCGAGCGAGTCGAGGAACGCCTCGTCGTCCTCCGCGACGAGGATGCGATACAGCCGCCTAGCCGAGGCTCTCCGCCAGCACGGGCGCCGTCACCCGCGGAATCTCCACAACGAACGTCGAGCCGCGTCCACCGTTCTCCTCGACCCAGATGCGCCCGTCGATGCGCCGCACGAGCTCGCGGCAGATGTACAGGCCCAGGCCGGTGCCGCCGATGCCGCCGGTCATCTCCGGGTCGAGCCGGTAGAACTTCTCGAAGATGCGCCGCCGCTCGTCGGGCGGGATGCCGATCCCGCTGTCGGACACTGCGAGTCGCACCTTGCCGTCGTCGGGCTTGAGCGTCACCGTCACCGCACCGCCCGAGGGCGAGTACTTGATGGCATTGTCGATGAGGTTCGCGACCACCTGTCGCAACTGGCTCGGGTCGGCCGACACGATCGGCATCTGTTCGGGCGAGTCGAGCGTGAGGTCGACCGTATCGGGAGCGTGCGCGCGGGCCGATTCGATCTCGGAGCGGACGATCTCGAGTGGATCGCATGGCTCGATCTGCACGCGGAGCTTGCCGGAGTCGAGCTGGCTCGCGAGCAGCAGGTCGTTGACGATCTCGCCGAGTCGCGCGGCCTCTTCCGCGATGACGCGGAGCAGCGTGTCGCGCATCTCGTTCTCGAGCTCGACGTCTTCGCGCCGCAGCGTGAGCGCCGCGCCGTAGATCGCGGCGAGCGGAGTGCGCAGCTCGTGCGAGACGGTGGCAACGAGATCCTGGCGCATCGTCTCGAGGCGTCGTTCCTCCGTGAGGTCGCGGAACGCGAAGACGACGCCGTCCTCGAAGCCGACCGCCGACAGCGACAGCCACACCTCGCGGCCGCCGAGGTCGAGCGGGACGCTCTCGACCACGGGCGCTTCGCCTGCGCCCGCGACGGGGATGCGCCGGTCGACCTCGTACCAGCCCGGTATGGCTTTCGCGATCAGCTTGCCGAGCAGGTCGCGCTCGTGCAGGCCCGTGATGCGCTCGGCGGCCGCGTTCCAGAGCCGCACGCGGCCACCGCGGTCGAGCAGCAGAACGCCGTCGCCGATCGTGGCGAGCGCGCGGGCCGCCTCGGCCCGCTGCTCCGCCTCGCGGTATAGACGCGCGTTCTCGATCGCGGCCGCGGCGCGACGGGCGAGCTCCTCCGCAAGCCGGAGGTCTGCGAGCCCGTACGCCCGGCCGGTCTCGCTCGACACGAACGTGATCGCGCCGAGCGTGTGGTCACGCCCAGGCAGCGGGACGCACATGTACGACCGCAGCTCGAGCTGGCGCAGCAGATCGCGCTGCAGCTCGTCGATGACGGCGTTCTCGATCATTTCCTCGGTGATCTCAGGCACGAGCTCCGCTTCGCCCGTGCGGATGACTGCGGTCGCTCCCGTCGGCGCGTTCGGGTCGGGTGGATATCGCTCCTGAAGCTCGCGCGCGAAGGCGACTTGGTCGGGATCGCGATGCGCGACCGCGACTTCGGAGATCGATCCGTCCTGCTCGACGATGTGAACGGTGCACCAGTCGCTGACCCGCGCGACCGCCAGCTGCGCGACCTTCGAGAGCGTTTCGCGGTAGGCGAGAGAGTTGCCGAGCACGTCTCCGGCTTCGAGGAGGAAGCTCCACTGCTCCTCGGTGCGCTTGCGGTCGTCGATGTCGGTCGCCGTCCCGACCCACGACTCGACGCGGCCCGCCTCGTCGCGAATCGCAGCCGTTCGTGCGAGGTGCCAGCGATAGCTCGCGTCCGCGGCCCGGAAGCGGAACTCGTGCTCGAAGCTCTCGCCCGAGGCGAGCTTCGTGAGCAGCTCTTCGCGGTCCTCCTGATGCACGGCGTCGCGCCACGGCGAGCCGGCGGCCTCGGCGGGCGTCATGCCCGTGTACTCGAACCAGCGCCGGTTGAAATAGGTCGCGTTCCCGTCCACGTCGGCGCGCCAGACGATCTGCGGCATGGCGTCGGCGAGCTGGCTGTACCGCGTCTCGCTCGCGCGCTCGAGGGCGAGGAGATCCTGCTCGTGGATGCGGCGGTTCTTTTCCCACAGGTCGACGAAGACGCCGATCTTCGAGCGGAGCATGTCCGGGTCGATCGGCTTGAAGATGTAGTCGACGGCGCCGACCTCGTACCCCTCATAGACCTGTTCGTCGTCCTCCGGCAGGGCGGTGACGAACACGATCGGGATGTTCTGCGAGCGGTCGCGCTGCTTGATCATGCGCGCGGTCTCGAAGCCGTCGATGCCCGGCATGTCGACGTCGAGGAGGATGCACGCGAAGTCGTGCAGGAGGATCTCGCGCAGGGCCGCGATGCCCGAGTCCGCGCGGACGAGGAGGTGGCCGAGGGGCTCGAGAACCGCGTCGAGCGCGACGAGGTTCTCTGCACGGTCGTCGACCAGGAGGATGGCGGCGCGTTCGGTCACGCGGCCTTCCGGAAGATGCGCTCGTCCGGCGAGAGCGGCGCGAACCGATCCGCCACCGGCGAGAAGGCGATCGTCTCCCGCCTGCCTAGTCCGAGGACTCCGAACGGGCGCAGGCTCTCGCAGAAGAGCTCCGTCACCCGATGCTGGAGCGCGGTGTCGAAATAGATGAGGACGTTCCGGCATAGGACGGCGTGGAACTCGGCGAAGGCCTGGTCGGTGGCCAGGTTGTGCGGCGCAAAGACGACGTTCCCCAGCAGCTCCGGGTTGAATCTCGCGGCGTCGTAGGCGGCGACGTAATACTCGGAGAACTCCCGCTTGCCGCCGCTTCGGATGTAGTTCTCGGTGTATTGCCGCATCCGATCGAGCGGGACGACGGCGGACGCCGCCGCTTCGAGCGCGTACTCGTTGATGTCGGTCGCGTAGATCCGCGTCTGCTCGTACAGGCCCTCCTCCTGCAACAGGATCGCGAGCGAGACGACTTCCTCGCCCGTGGAGCAGCCCGCGCACCAGATGCGCCTGAAGGGATACGACCGCAGCAGCGGGACGACCCTCTTCCGGAAGGCGGCATAGAACGAGGGGTCGCGGAACATGGCGGTGACGTTCACCGACAGCTCGAGGAGCAGCCGCTCCATGCACGCCGGGTCGCGCAGCAGCATCCCTTGGAGCTCGGAGAGCGATTCGACGCCCTCCGCCGCTGCGCGGCGGGACAGGCGCCGGCGGAGCGATGAGGCGGCGTAATCCCGGAAGTCGAACCCATAGCGTCGATGGATCGCCTCGAGGAGCAGTTCGAGCTCGATCTGCTCCGACCGCTCGAGTGTTACCGGTACAACCACACGCGCATCAGCGATAGAAGCTGGTCCGTGTCGACCGGCTTGGTGATGTAGTCGGACGCGCCAGACTCGATCGAGCGCTCGCGGTCGCCCTTCATCGCCTTTGCAGTGAGGGAGATGATCGGTAGCTCGGTGAACTCCGGGATCTCGCGGATCGCGCGCATCGCCTCGTAGCCGTCGAGCTCCGGCATCATGATGTCCATCAGGACGAGATCGACCTCGGGGTTCTCGCGAAGGGTCTCGATCCCGGCCCGGCCGTTCTCGGCGAAGACGACGTCCATGCCGTTGGCCTCCAACGCCGACGTCAGCGCAAAGACGTTGCGCACGTCGTCGTCGACGATGAGCACCTTCTTGCCGCGGAAGACGCTCTCCGCCGTGTGGGCGTGCTCGAGCATGCGGCGCTTTGGCTGCGGCAGCTGCGCCTCGACGCGGTGAAGGAAGAGCGCAGTCTCGTCGAGGAGCCGCTCGGGCGAGCGCGCGTCCTTCACGACGATCGCCTCCGCGTAGCGGCGCAGCCTCGCCTCTTCGTCCTCGGTCAGCTCGACGCCGGTGTACACGATCACGGGGAGCGTCGCGAGACGCTCGTCGCCGTCGATCTGCTCGAGCAGATCGAACCCGCTGCCGTCGCTCAGCCGCAGGTCGAGCACGATGCAGTCGAAGTCGTGCTCCTCGAGCGCCTGCCGCGCGTCCTCGCACGACGCGACGCCGGTGATGACGACGTCGTCGGCTCCGACGAGCTCGACGATCGCCGAGCGCTGGTCGTCGTCGTCCTCGACGACGAGCAGGCTCTTCACCTGGCGCTCGATGAAGCGCTCGATCCGCTCGAATGTCTCTGCGAGCCGCGCATCGACGAGCGGCTTCTCGAGGACGGCGACCGCGCCCGCTCGGAGCGCGTGCGCCTTGCCTCCGTTGGCCGACACGATGTGCACCGGAATGTGCCGGGTCGACGGGCTGTGCTTCAGCTCGTCGAGTACCGCCCACCCGTCCATCGCCGGGAGGGTCGCGTCGAGCACGATCGCGGAGGGGCGGAACTCGTGCGCCAGCGCGAGGCCGGCGTCGCCGCGTCGTGCGACCACGGTCTTGAACCCGCGCTCGCGGGCGGCCTCGAGCATGGTGCGGGCGACGTCTGCGTCCTCTTCCACGACGAGCACCACCCGGTCGCCGTCCTCGATCGTGTCGCGGTCGTCCTCGACGTCGCCGGGGAGGAGGAGCGCGGGGTCGAGCTCGGGCGATGTCTCGGCGAGGAGCGCTCGCCCCTCGAGGACGAGGCGGTCGAGGTTGTCCTCGAGGGCGGTCCGGTGCGCCGGCGTGGTGTAGACGGCAGGGAGGTACAGGGTGAACGTGCTGCCGCGTCCGACCTGCGACAGGACGCGGATCTCGCCGCCCAGGAGGTTCGCGATCTCGCGGCTGATGTTCAGGCCGAGGCCGGTCCCGCCGTAGCGGCGCGACGTGGTGCCGTCGGCCTGCTGGAACGCCTCGAAGATGACGTTCAGCGCTTCGTCGGGGATGCCGATGCCGGTGTCGGTCACCGAGAACGCGAGGACCCCGTCCGCGGCAGCGAGCTCGGGCGTTGCGAACTGCATCTCCTTCGGGGCGCGCTCGACGCGCATGACGACGCCACCGGACTCCGTGAACTTGAGCGCGTTCGAGAGGAGGTTCTTCAACACCTGGTGGAGCCGGATCTCGTCGGTGGCGATCGTCTCCGGCGCGTCGCCCCCGAGCTCCACGTCGAGGCCGAGGCCTTTCTCCGCTGCCAGCGGACCGAACGTGCGCTCCGCATAGTCGCGGACGGAGCGCAGCGAGACGTCCGCGACGTGCACCTCCATCTTCCCGGCCTCGACCTTGGACAGGTCGAGGATGTCGTTGATGAGCTGGAGGAGATCCGATCCGGCGTGATGGATCGTCTGCGCGAACTCGATCTGCTTCGCAGTCAGGTTCTCGTCGGTGTTCTCGACCAGCAGCCGCGCGAGGATGAGCAGGGAGTTCAGCGGCGTACGCAGCTCGTGGCTCATGTTCGCGAGGAACTCGCTCTTGTAGCGCGACGAGAGCGCGAGCTGCTCGGCGCGCTCCTGCAGCGCAGTCCGCGCGAGCTCGATCTCGCGGTTCTTGATCTCGATCCGGCGGTTCTGCTCGGACAGGAGCTGCGCCTTCTCCTCGAGTTCCTCGTTCGTCTGCTGCAGCTCTTCCTGCTGCGACTGGAGCAGCTCCTCCGACGCCTTCAGGGTCTGCGCCTGCTGCTCGAGCTCGGTGTTCGCGCGCTTGAGCTCCTCCTGCTGCGACTGCAGCTCCTCGGAGCGCTCCTGCAGCTCGAGGGTGAGCGCCTGCGACTGGCGCAGGAGCTCCTCCGTGCGCATCGTCGCTTGAATCGTGTTGATGACGATCCCGATCGTCTCGCCGAGCTGGTCGAGGAAGGCGCGCTGCACCTCGGTGAACGGCTCGAAGGACGCGAGCTCGACCACGGCCATCACCTGGTCCTCGAACAGGACGGGCATCACGATGACGGCACGCGGTGTCGCCTGGCCGAGGCCGGACGCGACCTTCACGTAGTCGCTGGGCGGGTCCGCGAGGACGATCGACTGCTTCTCGAGCGCGGCTTGGCCGACAAGCGACTCGCCGAGCGCGAATCGGTTCGACGCCGACTTCCGCTCCTTCAGGCCGTAGCTCGCGATGAGCCGCAGGTGCGGCTTCTTCTCCCCGTCCTCCATCAGGAAGAACGCGCCGTAGCCGGCGCCGACGAGCGGCGTCAGGTCGGACATGATCAGGCGCGAGACGGTCTGGAGGTCGCGCTGGCCCTGCATCATGCCGCTGAACCGCGCGAGGTTCGAGTTGAGCCAGTCCTGATCGCGGTTCCGCGCCGTCGTCTCGCGCAGGTTCGCGATCATCTGGTTGACGTTCTGCTTGAGCGCGTCGACCTCGCCCTTCGCCTCGACGGTGACCTGGCGGGTAAGGTCGCCCTCGGTCACGGCGGTGGAGACGTCCGCGATCGCGCGCACCTGGGTGGTCAGCGATGCCGCCAGCTGGTTGAAGTTGTCGGTCAGGTCCTTCCACACGCCGCTGACGCCTTCGACGTTCGCCTGGCCGCCGAGCATTCCCTCGGTGCCTACCTCGCGCGCGACGCGCGTCAGCTCGGCGGCGAACGACGACAGCTGGTCGACCATCGTGTTGATCGTGTTCTTCAGGCGGAGGATCTCGCCGCGGACGTCGACGGTGACCTTCTTGGAGAGGTCGCCCTGCGCGACCGCCGTCGTCACCTCGGCGATGTTGCGCACCTGATTCGTCAGGTTGTCCGCGAGCCCGTTCACCGAGTCGGTGAGGTCCTTCCAGGTGCCGCTGACGCCCTTGACGTTCGCCTGGCCGCCGAGCTTGCCCTCGGTGCCGACCTCGCGGGCGACGCGCGTGACCTCGTCGGCGAACGAGGAGAGCTGGTCGACCATGGTGTTGATCGTGTCCTTCAGCTCCGCGATCTCACCCTGCACGTCCACCGTGATCTTCTTCGAGAGGTCGCCGTTCGCGACGGCGGTCGTCACCTGCGCGATGTTGCGCACCTGTTCGGTGAGCGACAACGCCATGAAGTTCACGTTGTCGGTCAGGTTGCGCCACACGCCGCTGACGCCTTCCACGGACGCCTGGCCGCCGAGGCGGCCTTCGGTGCCGACTTCGCGGGCGACGCGCGTCACCTCGGCGGCGAACGCGCGTAGCTGATCGACCATCGTGTTGATGGTCTCCTTCAGCTCGGCGACCTCGCCGCGCACGTCGACGGTGATCTTCTTCGAGAGGTCGCCCTGCGCGACCGCGGTCGTCACGTCGGCGATGTTGCGCACCTGGTTCGTCAGGTTGTCCGCCATCTGGTTCACGTTCTCGGTCAGGTCCTTCCACGTGCCGCTGACGCCTGTGACCTGCGCCTGGCCGCCGAGGACACCCTCGGTGCCGACCTCGCGCGCCACGCGCGTGACCTCGTCCGCGAACGACGAGAGCTGGTCGACCATCGTGTTTATCGTTTCCTTGAGCTGCAGCACCTCGCCGCGCGCGTCGACCGTGATCTTCTGCGTCAGGTCGCCCTTCGCGACCGCCGTCGTGACGGCGGCGATGTTCCGCACCTGGTCGGTGAGGTTGTCGGCGAGCGTGTTGACGTTGTCCGTGAGGTCCTTCCAGGTCCCCGACACGCCGCGCACCTGCGCCTGGCCGCCGAGCTTGCCCTCGGTGCCGACCTCGCGGGCCACGCGGGTGACCTCGTCGGCGAACGAGCCGAGCTGGTCGACCATCGTGTTGATCGTGTTCTTCAGCTCGAGGATCTCACCGCGGACGTCGACCGTCACCTTCTTCGACAGGTCTCCGTTCGCGACCGCCGTCGTCACCTCGGCGATGTTGCGCACCTGCTCCGTGAGCGATGTCGCCATGAAGTTCACCGATTCCGTCAGCTGGCGCCACGTGCCGGACACGCCCTCCACCTGGGCCTGGCCCCCCAGCCGGCCCTCGGAGCCCACTTCGCGTGCGACGCGCGTGACCTCGTCGGCGAACGACCCGAGCTGGTCGACCATCGTGTTGAGGGTGTTCTTCAGCTCGAGGATCTCGCCGCGTGCTTCGACGGTGATCTTCTGCGACAGGTCGCCTCCTGCGACGGCGGTCGCGACCTGGGCGATGTTGCGCACCTGATTCGTCAGGTTGTTCGCCATCTGGTTCACGTTCTCGGTCAGACCGCGCCACGTGCCGCTGACACCTTCGACCTCGGCCTGGCCGCCGAGCGCGCCGTCGGTGCCGACCTCGCGGGCAACGCGCGTGACCTCGTCCGCGAACGTGGACAGCTGGTCGACCATCGTGTTGAGCGTGTTCTTGAGCTCGAGGATCTCGCCGCGTGCGTCGACGGTGATCTTCTGCGTCAGGTCGCCGCGGGCGACGGCGGTCGCGACCTCGGCGATGTTGCGCACCTGGTCGGTGAGGTTCGAGGCCATGCCGTTCACGGACTCGGTGAGGTCGCGCCACGTACCGCTGACGTCCTCGACCTCGGCCTGGCCGCCCAGGCGGCCGTCGGTGCCCACCTCGCGTGCCACGCGCGTGACCTCGTCGGCGAACGACGAGAGCTGGTCGACCATCGTGTTGATGGTGTTCTTCAGCTCCGCGACCTCGCCGCGCACGTCCACCGTTACCTTCTTCGAGAGATCGCCCTTCGCCACGGCGGTCGTCACGTCGGCGATGTTGCGCACCTGCTCGGTGAGCGACGTCGCCATGAAGTTCACCGACTCGGTCAGCTGGCGCCACGTGCCGCTGACGCCTTCGACCTGCGCCTGGCCGCCGAGCTTGCCGTCCGTGCCGACCTCGCGGGCGACGCGCGTGACCTCGTCCGCGAACGACGAGAGCTGGTCGACCATCGTGTTGATCGTGTCCTTCAGCTCCGCGATCTCGCCCTGCACGTCCACTGTGATCTTCTTGGAGAGGTCGCCGTTCGCGACCGCGGTCGTCACCTGGGCGATGTTGCGCACCTGCGTCGTCAGGTTCGCGGCGAGCGTGTTCACGTTGTCGGTGAGGTCCTTCCACACGCCGCTGACGCCCTCGACGTTCGCCTCGCCGCCGAGGCGGCCCTCGGTGCCGACCTCGCGCGCAACGCGCGTCACCTCGACGGAGAACGCGCGCAGCTGGTCGACCATCGTGTTGATCGTGTCCTTGAGCTGCAGCACCTCGCCGCGGACGTCGACGGTGATCTTCTTCGAGAGGTCGCCATTCGCGACCGCGGTCGTGACGTCGGCGATGTTGCGCACCTGGTCGGTGAGGTTCCCCGCGAGCGTGTTGACGTTGTCGGTGAGGTCCTTCCACACGCCGCTGACGCCCTCGACGTTCGCCTGGCCGCCGAGCTTGCCCTCCGTGCCGACTTCCTTCGCGACGCGGGTCACCTCGGCGGAGAACGCGCGCAGCTGGTCGACCATCGTGTTGACGGTCTCCTTCAGCTCGAGCACCTCGCCCTTGACGTCGACGGTGATCTTGCGCGAGAGGTCGCCGTTCGCGACCGCTGTAGTGACGGCGGCGATGTTCCGCACCTGCGTCGTCAGGTTCGACGCGAGCCCGTTCACGGACTCGGTGAGGTCCTTCCACGTGCCGCTCACGCCGGTGACCTGGGCCTGTCCGCCGAGCTTGCCTTCCTCGCCGACCTCGCGCGCGACGCGCGTGACTTCGTCGGCGAACGACGAGAGCTGGTCGACCATCGTGTTGATGGTGTTCTTCAGCTCGGCGACCTCGCCGCGGACGTCGACGGTGATCTTCTTCGAGAGGTCGCCCTTCGCGACGGCGGTCGTCACGTCGGCGATGTTGCGCACCTGCGTGGTGAGGTTCGCCGCGAGCGTGTTCACGCTGTCGGTCAGGTCCTTCCACACGCCCGAGACGCCGCGCACCTTCGCTTGGCCGCCGAGCTTGCCGTCGGTACCGACCTCGCGGGCGACGCGCGTCACCTCGTCGGCGAACGAGGAGAGCTGTTCGACCATCGCGTTCACCGTGCGGCCGATGCGGAGGAACTCGCCCTTCACCGGGCGGCCCTCGATCTTCAGGTTCATCTTCTGGGACAGGTCGCCCTGGGCGACCGCGTCGATGACGCGCGCGACTTCCGTAGTGGGGCGGGCGAGGTCCTCGATGACCGTGTTGAACGCGTCGATCGTCTCTGCCCAGTCGCCCGTCAGGCCGGCGCCTGAGGCCCGCTCGGTCAGGCGGCCCTCGCGGCCGATCGCGCGGCCGACGCGGGTGATCTCCTTCGCAACCATCGTGCGGCGCTCGGCGAGCTCGTTGAAGGCGCGGCGAAGGTCGGGGCCGAGACCGGCTCCGCGGGATGGAAGGCGGGCGGCGAAGTCGCCGTCACGGGCGGCCGCCAGTGCCGCGAGCAGCTCCTCGAGCTCGGCCCGCGTTACATCGTGGTCCCCCTTACCGTTTCCGGCCTGACCCGACGTCCGCCCCTCAGACGTCGCGCGTCCCTGCGCAACGGCCACAGCTGCCCCCTGGCGAAGTTGTCTTGAGCCGACTTAAGATAGGCCAAGCACGTGGGCCTGTCTAGGCCGTCCGGCCCATCGTTGTAAGGGGGAAAGCCGGAATCGGAGCGCCGAATGAATCGGCGCCTCACCGGCGCCGCAAGCGCCGCCTTCGCCGTTCGGCCCACCGTTGCAAGGCGTCCTCTTATGCGTTGTCGAGAGCCTGGGCGAGGTCGGCCCAGATCTCATCGGGATCTTCGAGCCCGACGCTGAGGCGAAGGAGCCCGCCGGGCACCCGGTCGCCCTCCCACCGGTGGCGGCTCTCCATGAGGCTGTGGACACTGCCGAGCGACGTGGCGTTGGTCACGAGACGGGTCGACGTCTCGACGCGCCTGGCAGCCTCCGCGTCCTCGACGTCGAACGAGATGAGGCCCCCGAGCCCGGGGTAGCGGACGACGACGACCTTCGGGTGCGCAGCGAGCCGCTCGGCGATCGCGGCTGCCGTCTCGGCCTGGCGTCGGACTCGGACCTCGAGCGTGGCGAGGCTGCGAACGAGGAGCCGTGCCGGCTCGGCGGCCGGCGAGATCCCGGTCAGGCCGCGGAAGCGGCGCAGTGCGTCGGCCGCGGCCGGATCGCGGCAGACGACGACGCCGAGCAGGACGTCGTCGTGGCCGCCGAGCGCCTTCGTCGCGCTGTGGAGCGCGTAGTCGGCGCCGTGCTCCAGTGGGCGCAGGCCGACGGGCGTCGCCACCGTCGAGTCGACGACCACCGGTGCCGGATGGGCGGCGGCCGCCTCGAGGTCGGGCATCGTCAGCATCGGGTTCGCCGGCGCTTCGAGCCAGAGGAGCTGGACGTCGTCCGGCGGCGGCCCCGTCTGGTCGAACTCGACGTGGCGCAGGCCCCACGGCTCGAGCGTCTCGAAGAGGCGGCCGGTGCCGAAGTAGGCGCCCTCCGCGAGCGCGACGGTGTCGCCCGGCCGGAGCAGCGAGAGCGCGAGAGCGGTGGCGGCGCCGGTCCCGGAGGGGAAGAGGACGGCGGTGCCGCCGTCGAGATCGCCGAGCGCCGCCTCGGCTTCGGCCACCGCCGGGTGGTTGTACCGCGCGTAGAAGAACTCCCCGACCTCTCCGTTCTCGTACGGCCAGAGGATCTCCACAGGAGGAATCTACGCCGGTTGCAGCTCTTCCAGCGGGCCCATACGGGCGAGCTCGGGGAAGAGCCGCGTCCACGACACGGCGATGCCGATCATCACGGCGCCCCCGGCGACGACGGCTGCGACCGTGCCGATGAGCGAGGCGACGACCCCCGACTCGAAGGCGCCGAGCTCGTTCGACGCGCCGATGAAGACCCACTCGACAGCGTTGACGCGGCCCTGGAGTTCGCGCGGCGTAACAACGGCAAGCGTCGTCGCGCGGATGTTGACGCTGATCATGTCGACGAACCCGGCGACGGCGAGCGCGGCGAGCGAGAGCGGCAGCCACTTCGACAGGCCGAAGACGATCATCGCGGCGCCGAACGTCGCGATTACCGCGAGCAGCGCGGGGCCGGCGCGTCGACGGAGCGGCTTGCGCGCGAGCATGACCCCGGCGGCAAGCGCACCGAGCGACGGCGCCGTGCGCAGCGCTCCGAGGCCGACCGGCCCGATGTGGAGGATGCTGCGCGCGAAGACGGGCGCCAGCGCGATCGAGTCGCCGAGCAGCACGGCGAACAGGTCGAGCGAGATCGCTCCGAGGAGCATGCGCGTGCTCAGGATGAAGCGGACGCCCGCGACGAGGCTCTCCCAGTCCGGCGGCGGCTGGTCGGCGAGCGGCGCCGCGCGTCGCGGCAACGCGAAGATCGCAGCCAGGGCGACGGCGACGAGCGCTGCGGCCACGGCGTAGACCGAGACCGGGTCGACGGCGAAGATCACGCCGCCGAGCGCCGGGCCGGCGACGATGCCGATCTGCGACGCGACGCTCCGGAGCGCGATCGCTCCCGCAAGCAGCTCGGCCGGGACGATCTCGGGCGTGAGCGCGCGGGTTGCCGGGCTGCCGACAGCGGATGCCACGCCCGCGATCGCGCCGACGCTCAGGAACGGCCACAGCGCGTGCACGTCGGTGACGGTGATGGCAAGCAGCACGCCGACGGTCGCGAGCGAGAGCGCGAGCGAGATCGCGGCGATCGTCCGACGCGAGACCCGGTCGGCGATCTGCCCCGCCGGCAGCGCGAGGATCGGAAGCGGAACGAACTCCGCCAGGCCGACGAGGCCGAGGTCGAGCGGGTTGCGGTGGATGGCGTAGACCTGCCAGCCGATCGCCACCGCGATCATCTGCGAGGCGAGGCCGTTCGCGAGCGACGACGTCCAGAGGCACGCGAACGCCCGGTCTTGTAACGCGGGTGGAAGCCGTTGTCGCACTGCGCCAGGTTAGGCTCCTCGCGTGGCGGACCACGAGACAACGGAAGCGAAGCTTGCATGGCTCGCGGAGCTGCGGAGTGAGGCGCTCCACGCCGGCAGCGAGAAGGCGGTGCAGCGGCGGCGCGACGAGGGCCGGTTGCTCGCGCGCGAGCGGGCGGAGAAGCTGTGCGATCCCGGCTCGTTCGTCGAGCTCGATCGCTACGTCCGCCATCGCGAGTCGAACTTCGGGATGATGGAGCGGCGCCCGTACGGCGACGCCGTCGTCACCGGGTACGGCACGGTCTTCGGGCGCAAGGTCTTCGTCTTCTCTCAGGACTTCACCGTCTTCGGCGGCTCGTTGAGCGAGGTCTTCGCGGAGAAGATCTGCAAGGTCATGGATATGGCAGTGAAGTACGGCTGCCCGGTCATCGGCATCAACGACTCCGGCGGTGCGCGCATCCAGGAGGGCGTCGTCTCGCTCGCCGGCTACGCGGAGATCTTCTGGCGCAACGTGCAGGCGTCGGGCGTCGTCCCGCAGATCAGCCTCGTCATGGGGCCGTGCGCAGGCGGCGCCGTCTACTCGCCCGCGATGACCGACTTCGTCTTCATGGTCGAGGGCTCGTCGTACATGTTCATCACCGGCCCCGACGTGGTGAAGACGGTGACCGGCGAGGAGGTGACGTTCGAGGAGCTCGGCGGCGCGGCGACGCACGCGACGAAGTCCGGCGTGGCCCACTTCACGTCGCCGGACGAGGAGGCGTGCCTCGAGGACGCGCGCTACCTTCTCTCGTTCCTGCCGCAGAACAATCGCGAGCGGCCGCCGTTCACGACGCCGACCGATGCGCGCGACCGTGAGGACGCGGAGCTCGACACGCTCGTCCCTGACAATCCGAACAAGCCGTACGACATGCACGACGTCATCCGACGAGTCATCGACGGCGGCGAGTTCCTCGAGGTGCACGAGCGCTGGGCCGAGAACATCGTCTGCGGCTTTGCGCGCCTCGGCGGCCACGCGGTCGGGATCGTCGGGAACCAGCCGCGCACGCTCGCCGGCGTGCTCGACATCGCGTCGTCGGAGAAGGCGGCACGCTTCGTCCGCACGTGCGATGCGTTCGGCGTCCCGATCGTCACCTTCGTCGACGTGCCCGGATTCCTACCCGGGACGGCGCAGGAGTGGGGCGGCATCATCCGCCACGGCGCGAAGCTGTTGTACGCGTACTGCGAGGCGACCGTTCCCAAGCTGACCGTGATCACGCGGAAGGCGTACGGCGGCGCATACGACGTCATGAGCTCGAAGCACGTGCGCGCGGACTTCAACTTTGCGTGGCCGACGGCGGAGGTCGCCGTGATGGGGCCGGAGGGCGCCGTCAACATCATCTATCGCGACCGATCGCCGGAAGAACGAGCGGAGCTGATCGCCGACTACAAGGAGCGTTTCGCGAACCCGTACTCGGCGGCAGAGCGAGGCTACGTCGACGACGTGATCGAGCCGAGGCGAACGCGCCCCGTGCTCATCGACGCGCTGGAGACGACGCTGACCAAGTCGGAGCCGCGCCCCTCACGCAAGCACGGCAACATTCCGCTTTAGCCGCTGAGACCCGCTTCGCGCAACGGACGGCGTGCCCACGCGAACTCGTGGCGGTAGTAGCCGGTCAGCTGCGCGAGCGCGACGCCATAGTTCGACGACTGGATGAACCACCCGTTGCCGATGTAGATGCCCATGTGATCGACCTCCGACGGGCTCGACCGCGGGCCGTGCGCGCCGAAGAAGAGGACGTCGGCCGGCTGCAGGTGCGCGAAGTTGATCAGCTCGGAGTGCGGCACCTCGCCGCTCATGACGTAAGTCGTCCGCCCCCGCAGCACGGAGGCGAGGTCGCCCTCGCCGGGATAGCTCGTCAGCTTGTACACGCGCCAGACGAAGCCGGAGCAGTCGTACCCGCCGCGCGCGGAGACGCCGAAGTCCACTTCCGGGCCGTCGCTCGTCCCACCCCACACGTACGGCATGCCGATCCGCGCGACCGCCGTATCGATGATCCGCCGCTGCCATTTCGAGTACTGCGGGAGCGAGAATGTGTCCGCGAGGTTCTGCACGACCGGAACGAGCCAACCGGACGAATGGATGATCTGCGCCGCGGAGTACGCGGCCTCGGCGCGCGTGGCGGGGTCGTTCGGCAGGAGCTCGAGATAGTCCTCGCGCGCGGGATGGTCCAGTCGCAGGCCGAGCAGCCGGGCGGCCACCTCGGTTCCGAACCTCGACGGCACGGAGAGGCCCGCCGCTCGCGCCCCGCGCGCGAACTCGACCGCGGCCGCGTCGAGGCCGACGCCGTCGACGAGCTGCGCGTCGAGCATCGTCATCGTTGCTGCGGCTGCGCCGTGCGGGATCTTGGGCGGATATGCAGGAGGCGTGGGCGTGGGCGTGGGCGGCGGCACGGGTTCCGTGACGGTCGTCGTGGTTGTCGGATCGGTCGTCGTCGTCGGATCCGTCGTCGTCTGCGTGGGATCGGTCGTGGTCGTCGGATCCGTCGTCGTCTGCGTGGGATCGGTCGTCGTCGTCGGAGGTGGAGGCGGCGGCGTGACGGGCGGGGGCGGAGGCGGCGGCGCGAGCAGCTCCTTCAGGTCGAACACGAGCGTCGCAAGCGCCTGATCCGTGAGCTGCGCACTCGGCCGGAATGTCGCCGGGTTCTTCGTCCCCATCAGGCCGGCGTTCGTCACCACGCGGATCTGCGGCAGCGCCCAGTTGACGGAATGCCGCGTGCCGGCGAGCGCGCTGACGGGCGGGACCAGCGCGAGCGCGGCAACGACGACCCCTATGCGAGCACCCCCGTGCAACCCCGTCCTCACAAACACTTTACCCTGGAATTCGTGGAAATCGAGATCACGCCGGAGCCGAGCGAAGATGAACGTGCCGCCATTCTGGCTGTTTTGGCGGAAACGGACGGGAAACCTGCGTGGGCGCCTTGGCAGGACGAGGAGACCGACACTGCGTAACTCGAGTGCTCCTCGGGCCGTTTCCTCACCATGTTCGACGATTGCATCCGCTGCAGCACGGCTCCCGCAGTCGACGAGCTCGGCTACTGCGGCCACTGCCACTGGGCGGTGCGTGCCGAGATCGAGGAGGGCTTCTACCAGCTTCGCGAGTACCTGCGCAGCTGGGCCCGCTTCGAAGATTGGTGCGAGTCGCGCGGACTTGCGACGCGGTAACTACGGGGTAGCGCGCCGCCGGAAAAGCGCCGGCGCGTTGCGCGCATAGTCGAGCCCAGACGCCCACGTCAGCGCGACCGCGACGAGCATCGACCACCACGCGACGCCGGTGCCCCACGCACCCGCGGCTGCGAAGCCGCCGAGTCCCGCCGCAATCGCCTGCGCCCACGTCTTGAGCTTCCCGAGATCGCGCGCGGCGATGACGATCCCGCGCTCGATCGCCGCCTGGCGGAGGCCGGTGATGAGCACCTCGCGGACGACGATCGCCGCGACCATCCACGCCGGCACGACGTGCTGGCCGACGAGCATGACGAGCATCCCGAGCACGAGCACCTTGTCCGCGATCGGATCGAGGAGCGACCCGAGCGGCGACGTCCGCCCGTGCCGCCGCGCAAGCCGCCCGTCGAACCAGTCGGTGGTCATCGCGACGCAGAACACGGCGGTCGCCCAGTACGCGTGGTTGTGAAACGTCCACGCGAAGAGCACGATGACGACCGGGACCGAGAGGGCGCGAGCGACGGTCAGCTGATCCGCGGGGCTCATCGGTGAGCCGATCCTATTGACGGGGCCAGAAGGATGGGCGTAGCGTCGTCGGACAGTGATCCGCAGGTGGGCAACTGTGGCGGCCGTCGCCGGTTTCGTCATTCTGGCCGCGGTTCCGGGCGCGGACGCGAGGGACGCGAAGAAAGCGCCCACGCTGTCGCCGATCAACGCCACCTTCCTGCTCGCACAGCTCGACCTAGCCCGCGCGGCGTTGCGGAAGGCGATCATCGCTGCCGCGCGCGCCGCGAAGCTCAACACGCTCCTGCTGACGCCTGCACGGATTCAGAGCGCAACACAAGCAGGGTCGCTGCCGAAGTCGGTCCTGGCCCAGCTCGCGAAGCTGCACGCGGGAACCGCGGGCGTCGCCGATTTCACCGCCGCGCTCAAGGCAGGCCCCACGCCGACTGCGCCGGTCTCGCTCCTCGCCGGGCTGGCGGACGGCCGGGTCACCGCTGCCGAGAAGAAGGAAGCTGCGGCTCTTCGCGCATACGCAGCGTCCGTCGGCGTGCACTAAAACTCAACGTCGATGTTCGAGAAGGTTCTGGTCGCCAACCGTGGTGAGATCGCCGTCCGCATCTTCCGGACGCTGCGCGAGCTCGGCGCCGGCTCGGTCGCTGCCTACTCGGAGGCCGATCGCGGCTCGCTCCACGTCGACTACGCCGACGAGGCGTTCCTCGTGGAGAGCTATCTGATGGCGGACGTGCTCGTGGAGACGGCCCTCCGCGCCGGCGCCCAGGCGGTGCACCCCGGCTACGGCTTCCTCGCCGAGAACGCGGCCTTCGCGCGGGCCGTTCTCGCCGCCGGGCTCGTGTGGATCGGGCCGCCGCCGGACGCGATCGAGCTGATGGGCGAGAAGACCCGTGCCCGCAGCGCGATGCAGGCGGCGGGCGTGCCGATCATCCCCGGCACGACGGAGCCCGTGGAGTCGGTGGCGGAGCTGCTCGCGCTCGGCGAGTCGATCGGATACCCGCTTCTCATCAAGGCGGCGGCGGGCGGCGGCGGCAAAGGGATGGAAGTGGTCGCGGCGCCGGTCGAGGCCGAGCGCGCGTTCGAGACTGCGCGCCGGCAAGGCCAGTCCTACTTCGCGAATCCCGACGTGTACGTCGAGAAGCTCATCGTCGATCCCCGTCACGTCGAGGTGCAGATCCTCGCCGACGCGCACGGCAACGTCGTTCATCTCGGCGAGCGCGACTGCACGATCCAGCGCCGCCATCAGAAGCTCGTCGAGGAGACGCCGTCGCCCGCCGTCGACGACGAGTTGCGCGCGCGCATCGGGCGCATCGGCGTCGACGCCGCGCGCGCGGCGGGCTACGTCTCGGCCGGGACGATCGAGGGCCTGCTCACGCAGGATGGCGAGTACTTCTTCATGGAGATGAACACGCGCATTCAGGTCGAGCACACGGTGACGGAGATGGTCACCGGCCTCGACCTCGTGCGCGAGCAGGTGCTCGTCGCGCTCGGAGAGCCGCTCTCGTTCACCCAGGACGACGTCGAGCTGCGCGGGCATGCGATCGAGTGCCGCATCAACGCCGAGGACGCGTCTCGCGGATTCCTGCCGACGCCCGCGCGCATCACCGCCTATCGCGAGCCGGCCGGCCCCGGCGTCCGCGTCGACTCCGGCGTCGAAGCAGGCCGCGAGGTGTCCGCCGCATACGACCCCATGATCTCGAAGCTCATCGTGCACGGCGTCGATCGCGAGCACGCGCGCCGGCGCATGCTGCGTGCGCTCGGCGAGTACGTGATCGAAGGGCCGACGACGCTCGTCCCGTTCCACTCCGCGCTCCTCTCGCACGAGTGCTTCGTGCGCGCGGAGACGTGCGCGGGCATCGTCGAGTCGCTCGAGCTCGATACGGACGGGCGCGCGCCGCGGCCGGTTGCGATGCAGCGGCGCACGGTCGAGGACGTGCGCGTCGTCGAGGTGGACGGGCGCCGCTTCCAGGTGCGCGTGACCGAGCCCGAGGCGCCGTGGCTCGAGCTCGCCCGCCGTCGCCGCGAGCGCGTGCGCGCCGGCGGGGCAGGCGACAGCGACGTCGTCGTATCGCCGATGCAGGGGACGGTCCTCTCGGTCGCAGTCGCGGAAGGCGACGAGGTCGAGGCGGGGGCGCTCGTGTGCATCGTCGAGGCGATGAAGATGGAGAACGAGGTGCACGCGCACCGCGCCGGCACGGTCTCCGAGCTCTCGGTCGCGCCGGGGCAGCCGGTTGCGACCGGTCAGGCGATCTGCGTCATCTCGTCGGCATGAGCTCGGCCGCCCCGCAAATCGAGTACGCGCGCTCGGGTGACGTCCACGTCGCGTACCAGGTCGTCGGCGGCGGGCCGGTGGACGTCGTGTTCGTCGAGGGCTTCGTCACCAATCGGCTCGTGCGCTGGGAAGACCCCGGCGCCCGGCGCTTCTACGAACGGCTCGGCTCGTTTTCCCGCCTGATTCTGTTCGACAAGCGCGGCATGGGGCTCTCCGACCGCGTCCAGGCCGGCACGCTCGAGGAACGGATGGACGACGTGCGCGCCGTCATGGACGCGGTGGGGTCGGAGCGGGCTGCATTGATCGGCGAGTCGGAAGGCGGCCCGCTGACGATGCTCTTCGCCGCGACGTACCCCGAGCGCACCGTGGCCTTGATCCTTGCGGGCGCGGAGGTGAAGGAAGAGATCACCGCCGACTGGCCATGGGGCGAAGCGACACGCGCGGAGCACGACGAATCGCTGCGCACGCTCGCGGACCGCTGGAGCCTTCCGACGGCGACTTCTGCCGCCGCGCTCATGCCGAGCAGGAGCTCGGAGCCTCAGCTGGCCGAGTGGGTCGCGCGCCTGCGGGTGCAGTCCGCGTCGCCGAGCGCTGCGAGCGCATTCATCGACATGGCGTTCGACATCGACGTCCGCGACGTCGTTGCGTCCGTCCGCGTGCCGACGCTGATCCTGCACGCCCTCGGCGACCGCGTCTGTCACGTCGAGAATGCGCGATTCCTCGCGGCGAACATCCCCGCCGCGCGCTACGTCGAGTTTCCCGGCGCCGATCATTTGATGTTCGGCGAGCTGGCCGACCCTGCGCTCGCGGAGATCCGCGAATTCCTGACCGGCGTGCGCGAGGCGCCCGAGTCCGATCGCGTCCTCGCAACGATTCTGTTCACAGACCTGGTCGGCTCCACCGACCGCGCGCGCGAGCTCGGCGACCGGCGTTGGCGCGAGCTGTTGGAGTCGCACCACGCGACGGTGCGCGGGGAGCTCGCGCGGTTCAGCGGACGCGAGATCGATACCGCCGGGGACGGGTTCCTCGCCGCGTTCGACGGCCCGGCGCGCGCGATTCGCTGCGCGAAGGCGGTCGTCGACTCCGTCGGCAGGCTCGGACTCGACGTGCGAGCCGGCGTGCACACGGGCGAATGCGAAGCCGTCGGCGACAAGCTCGCCGGCGTCGCTGTCCATCTCGGCGCCCGGGTCGCCGACCGCGCACAGCCGGGCGAGGTGCTCGTTTCGAGCACCGTGCGCGACCTCATCGCCGGCTCCGGCATAGAGCTCGCCGACCGAGGCCTCTTCGAGCTCAAGGGCGTCGAAGGCGAGCGACGGCTGTTCGCCGTCGTCTGAGGTTACGCCCCGGGGTGGACGAGGCCGGCGTCGTACGCGGCGATCACCGCCTGCACGCGGTCGCGGACGTGCAGCTTGCGGAGGATCGACGAGACGTGCGTCTTCACTGTCGTCTCGCTGAGGAAGAGCTTCTCCGCAAGCTCGGCGTTCGAGAGCCCGCTCGCCAGGAGCGTGAGGATCTCCTTCTCGCGGTCGGTCAGGTCGTCGAGCGAGTGGCCGGCCTCCGGCGAAGGCTGCTGCGAGAACTGTGCGACGAGGCGCTCCGTCGCCGCGGGCCCGAAGAGCGAGTTGCCGGCGGCGACGACGCGGATCGCGTCCACGAGCTCCGCCGGCTCGACGTCCTTTAGCAGGAAGCCGCTCGCGCCGGCGCGGATGGCGGCGTACACGTACTCGTCGAGATCGAAGGTCGTCAGCACGAGGATGCGTGCGCGCGTTCCGCTCTCGACGAGCTGCCGCGTCGCCTCGACACCGTCGAGGTTCGGCATGCGCACGTCCATGAGGATGACGTCGGGGTCGAGCTCGCGCGCGAGCTCCAGCGCCTGTGCGCCGTCCGACGCCTCGCCGACGAGCTCGAGGTCGGGGCGCTCCTCGAGCACCATCCGGAAGCCGCTGCGCACGAGGGGCTGGTCGTCGACGACGAGGACGCGAATCACAGTGGGAACCTCGCGGAGACGCGGAAGCCTCCGGTGTTCAAGGGGCCCGTCTCCAGCGAGCCGCCGAACGCGGTGACGCGCTCGCGCATGCCGATGAGCCCGTGCCCGGGGCCGTCGCCGTTGGCCGTTGCGTCGCCGTCGTCGCGTACCTCCACGTCGAGTGCGTCGTCGCGGTAACGGAGCGCGACGTCCGCACGCGTGGCCTCGGCGTGCTTGAGCGTGTTCGTCAAGGCCTCCTGCACGACGCGGTACGCGGACAGATCGACGCCCGCCGGCAGCTGACGCGGCGCTCCTTCGACGCTGACGGCAACCGCGAGCCCGGCTGCGCGCACCTGCGCGACGAGCTCGTCGAGACGGTCGAGCCCGGGCGGTGGAGCGTAGTCGGCGCCGTCGCCGCGCACGACGCCGAGGAGGCGCCGAAGCTCCGAGAGCGCCGTCCGGCCGCTCGCCTCGATTGCACGGAGCGCTTCTCGCGCACGCTCGGGGCGCGCATCGAACACGTCGTTTGCTGCGGCAGCCTGCACGACCATGACGCTGACGGTGTGCGCGATCACGTCGTGGAGCTCGCGTGCGATGCGCGCCTGCTCCTCTGCGACCGCGCGGGCGCGTTCGGACTCCTGCTCGCGCTCGAGTCGCTCTGCGCGCTCTTCGAGCGCACGCGTGTACGCGCGTCGCGTGCCGAGGTTGTCGCCGATCACCCATGCGGCCACGAACGGAATGAGGTCGGACAAGGCGCGATTCCACCCGCCGTGCGCGAGCGGCGCGACCGTGGAGGCTCCGACCGCGATCGCAGCGACCCGTAGTGCATCGGTGCGCGGGAGATTCGCCGCGACGGTGTAGATGGCCACCGCTGTCGCGATCGGTGGAATTCCCCCGATCGCCCAGATGTACGCGATCCAGGTCGCCGTGACCGCGGTGAGCGCCGTGCGGGGGTAGCGCCGCCGCCAGAGCAGCGGCGCGACCTGCAGAGCGGCGAGCGGCACGCCGCCGGTCCACTCGTGGTTGTGCGCTGCGCCGCCGACATAGCCGGCGGCGAGCGCGAGCACGAGGACGACGTCGACGAGGGTCGGATGCCGCCTGAGCCAGTTCCAGACCATCGGTCCAGCCTAAGCCCTAGGCATCCCTGGTCACATCCCGCCAACCGGCGAGCACGACCGCCGCGACCGCCCAGACGAGCAGCACCGCGGCGACCGCGCCGGTCGACATTGCAATCGCCGGCCCCTGCCGGGCGGCGTCACCGAGCGCCGACGGGGTGAGCGCCTGCATCGCGACGCCCGGCATGAGCTCGCGGACGATGCCGAGCGCCGAGATCGACGCGACGAGAGGAGTGATCGCGAGGCGGAACGCGAGCACGACGCCGATCGCATACGAGCGCGAACCGAGCAGCGCAGCGATCGCGACGGAGAGGAGGTAGAAGAACGCCACCTCGAGCAGCGTCCACAGCCCGGTCAGGACGAGCAGGCGCATGTCCGGCACGGGCTTCGACCCGGAGAACACGACCGCCGAGATCGCGGCGAGCGCGTACGCCGACGCGACGAACGGCAGCAGGAACGCGGCGCCTGCAGGGATACGCGACAGGTAGAGCGCGATGCGTGAACGTCCGGTGACGACGAGGTCGCGATAGACGCCCGCGTCCTTGTCGCCCGCGCCGGCCCGCGAGCCGACGATCGCCGCGGCCGCCGTGCCCAGCACGGAGATGAGAAATGCGATGTGGCCGAGGTTCGCGACGCCGCCGGCGGGACCGTGCTTCGCCGGGTTCGCGACGTGGAGGACCTCCATGATCGCGACCGTGATCGCTACGGCGCCGACGGTCAGCACCGCCGTGATCACGGCGAGGCTGCGGTTGCGCCGCAGCTTGAGGATGTCCGCGCCGACGAGGCGCGGAGCGGGGAGGGCGAAGGCGGTCATGCTGCGTTCTCCAATCGGGTCGTGATCTCGAGGAATCGCTGCTCGAGCGATGCCTGCTGCAGATCGAGACGGTGGACGGCGACGCCGGCCTCGACGAGGCGGCGGTTGAGGTCGGGGACAGCCGCGATGTCGAGGATCGACACGGCGAGGACGGTTCCGTCGTCGACGACGCGCTCGACCGCGGGGCTTTCGCCCAGGACGCGTCGCGCGCGCTGCAGGTCGTCCGCCTCGACGAAGACGACGTGACCGTCGCCGCGCAGCTCCGCGATCGAGCCCTGCGCGACGATCGTGCCTCCGTCGACGATGGCGACGTGGTCGCACGTCTTCTCGACTTCGTCGAGCATGTGCGAGGACAGGACGATAGTGCGCCCCTCGCCTACGAACGAGCGGACGAAGCCGCGGAACTCCTGGATACCGGCGGGGTCGAGGCCGTTCATCGGCTCGTCGAGGATCAGCACTTCCGGATCGGCGAGCAGGCAGCGCGCAATGCCGAGGCGCTGCTTCATGCCGAGCGAATACGTCTTGACTCGGTCGCTCGCGCGGGCGGCGAGCCCGACCTGGTCGAGCACGCTGTCGATGCGCGAGGCCGCCTCGGCGCCGCGCGCGGCGGCGACGACGCGGAGATTCTCGCGGCCGCTGAGGTGGCCGAGGAACCGCGGTTCCTCGACGATGGCGCCGATGCGTGCGAGCGCTTCGGCGCGGCGCTGCGGGACGGGGAGGCCCAGCAGCTTCATCTCGCCTGACGTCGCGGGCGTGAGCCCGAGCAGCATGCGGATGAGTGTCGTCTTGCCGGCGCCGTTCGGGCCGAGATAGCCGAAGGCGGAACCCCGGGGGACGCGGAGGTCGACGCCGCGGACAACCGCCCGCTCGCCGAACCGTTTCGTCAGTCCCTCGGTCTCGACGACGTAGGGGGAGATCGGTGTCGTTTGCATGACACCAATCGAAGCTGTGCGGCCGCCGCGGCGCGTCGGGCACGAGGACGGTTCGCACTCATCACAAGGGATGAACCGAAGCTGCGTCTATTCGGCGATGCGGATGCCGGCCCAGACGCCGGCGATGCCACCGACGGCGCTGAAGAGAACCGACTGCATCGACAGCTGGCCGGCGCCCCACAGATCGGGCACGAACCCGCCGATGAGCATCCCGAAGCTCGCGCACATCGCGATCACTCCACGTCCCATGGACAACTGATCGGCAGCTCCGGCCTCCATCGTTAGAGCGGCGTGCCGGCAAAGCCGCCACGCCTCTTACGGTCGGCATCGCAAGCGATGCCTTAGAGTCACCCGCCGGTGGACCTGTACGAGTACCAGGGCAAGGAGCTCTTCCGGCGCGTCGGCATCCCCGTCTCCGATGGGCGCCGCGCCGACTCTCCGCAGGAGGCGCGGGCGGCCGCCCAGGAGCTCGGCGGCGAGCTCGTCGTCAAGGCTCAGGTGCTGACCGGCGGCCGCGGCAAAGCCGGCGGCGTGAAGCTCGCGACCGGGCCGGACGACGTCGAGCAGAAGGCGAAGGACATCCTCGGCCTGGACATCAACGGCCACGTCGTCCGCCGCCTCTGGATCGAGAAGGCGTCGGACATCACGCGCGAGTACTACGTCTCCATCGCGCTCGACCGCGGCGCGAAGAAGCCGCTCTTCATGTTCACGACGCAGGGCGGCGTCGAGATCGAGCAGGTCGCAGAGGAGAATCCGGACGCACTCGTGCGCCTGCACGTCGACCCGTCCGAGGGATTCCAGCCGTGGGTCGCACGCAGGCTCATCTACGGCTCAGGTGTCACCGACCCTTCCGAGCAGAAGCAGATCGCGGCCATCGTCGAGAAGCTCTACCGCGCGTTCGTCGAGTTCGACGCGATGCTGTGCGAGATCAACCCGCTCATCGTCACGCCCGACGGCACGGTGAAGGCGCTCGACTCGAAGTTCACCGTCGACGACAACGCGCTCTTCCGCCATCCCGACGTCGCGGAGATGCGCGACACTGCCGCAGCCGACCCGATCGAGGCGTTCGCGCGCGAGAAGGGCGTCACGTACGTGAAGCTCGACGGCACCGTCGGCATCATCGGCAACGGCGCCGGCCTTGCGATGTCGACGGTCGACGTCGTCGCGCACGTCGGCGGCAAGCCCGCGAACTTCTGCGACCTCGGCGGAGGCGGCTCGGCGGAGGGCGTCGTCGACGCGCTCGAGGTGATCACGCGCGACCCGCAGGTGAAGTCGATCTTCTTCAACATCTTCGGCGGCATCACGCGCGGCGACGAGGTCGCGCGTGGGATCCTCGAGGCGCTCGACCGTCTCGACATGTCGAAGTACCCGATCGTCGTTCGTCTCGACGGCACGAACGCGGAGGAGGGGCGACGCCTGCTCGCCGACGCCGGCAATCCGAACATCCACCCCGAGGCGACGATGCTCGACGGCGCGCGGCGCGCGGTGGAGCTGGCGGCGTGACCGATCTCTGGTCGGACCGCGCCGACGCGTACCGCACGAGCGCGATCCACTCTGCCGGCGAGGATCTCGACCTCGTCGTCGAGTGGTGCGAGCCGGGACCCGGCGTCACCGTCCTCGACGTCGCAACGGGCGGCGGGCACGTGGCGCGGCGTCTGCGCGAAGCCGGCGCGACCGTCGTCACGACCGATCCCGCACCCGGCATGGGCGCCGACACGACCGCGCCCGCCGAGAGCCTGCCGTTCGCGGACGGGAGCTTCGACGCCGTCGCCTGCCGTCTCGCCGCGCATCACTTCTCCGACGTTCTCGCCGCGGTGAAGGAGATGGCGCGCGTCGCACGGCATCGCGTCGTGATCTGCGACAACACCTTCGTCAGCGAGAGCTCGGAGGAGGCCGACCGTACCCGTGACCCGAGTCACGTGCGGAACTACGCCGTCGCCGAGTGGGAGAGCTTCTTCGAGCTCGCCGGCCTCGCGGTCGCGGAGGAGCGGCACTTCACGCGCCCGCTCGAGATCGAGCCGTGGCTCGAGCGCGTCGGCTGCACCGGCGCGGACGCGGCGCGCGTGCGCGAGCTGCTCGGCGACCGCGTCGTCAACGGCTCGATGCCGCTGCCGACGCTCGTCCTGAAGGGCGTGAAGTAGTGGCGATCGTCGTCGACAACGACACGCGGCTCGTCGTCCAGGGCCTGACCGGGAGCGAGGGCCGCTTCCACGGCCTGCGCAATCGCGCATACGGGACGAACCTCGTTGCCGGCGTGACGCCCGGCAAGGGCGGCCAGGACGTCGACGGCGTCCCGGTCTTCGACACCGTGGCCGACGCCGTCGACAAGGCGGGCGCGAACACGAGCCTCATCTTCGTCCCTGCGCGGTTCGCGGGCGACGCCATCTACGAGGCAATCGACGCCGGCATCGAGACGGTCATCTGCATCACCGAGCACGTGCCGGTCCACGACATGCTCGGCATCTACACGTATTTCCGCCCGAAGGGCGTGACGATGGTCGGCCCGAACTGTCCTGGTGTTCTCTCGCCCGGCAAGGCGAACGTCGGGATCATCCCCGCGGAGATCTTCAGCGAGGGCGTCGTCGGCCTCGTCTCCCGTTCCGGCACGCTGACGTACCAGATCGGCCACGAGCTGACGCAGCTCGGTCTCGGCAACTCGACCATCGTCGGCATCGGCGGCGACCCGATCGTCGGCTCGTCGTTCATCGACATCCTCGAGAAGTTCGAGGCGGATCCGGAGACGGAGCTCATCGTCCTCGTCGGTGAGATCGGGGGCGATGAGGAGGAGAAAGCGGCGCAGTACATCGGCGAGCACATGAAGACGCCGGTGCTTGCATACATCGCCGGCTTCTCGGCGCCGCCGGGCAAGGCGATGGGCCACGCGGGCGCGATCATCTCCGGCTCGTCCGGCACCGCGGTGGCCAAGAAGGAAGCCCTCGAGGCGAAGGGCATCGAGGTCGGGGCGACGCCGACGGAAGTCGCACAACTCGTCGCCAAGCGCCTCAAGTAGCGCGCTAGGCTGGGGCGATGGACGTCGTAAGCTTCGCGCGCGGCATTCCGGCGCCCGAGTGTCTCGCGGTGGACGAGCTCGCCGACTGCGCGAAGGCCGCGATCGAGCGAGACGGCAAGACCGTCCTTTCCTACGGTCCCGGCGGCGGCTACGGCCCGCTGCGCGAGTGGATCGCGGCGCGACACGGCGTCGAGCCGGGCCGTGTGGTCGTCACGAGCGGCTCGCTCCAGGCCTTCGTCTTCCTCGCCGAGCAGCTCGTCCAGCCCGGTTCACGCGTCATCTTCGAGTCGCCGACGTACGACCGGCCGATCAAGATCCTGCGCCGCCTCGGCGCCGAGATGATCGGCATTCCCATGGACGACGACGGGCTGCTGCCGGACGCGCTCGAAGAGGCGCTTGCCTCCGGCCCGAAGCCCGCGTTCCTGTACACGATCGCGACGTTCCAGAATCCGAGCGGGCGGACGCTCACCGAGGAGCGCCGCAGCCGCGTCGTCGAGATCGCGCGGAAGCACGAGCTGCTCGTCATCGAGGACGATCCGTACGGGCTCGTCCGCTTCGAGGGCGACCCGGTGCCGACGCTGTTCGAGCTCGAGGGCGGCGACAACGTCGTCTACGCGTCGTCGTTCTCGAAGACGATCGCCCCAGGTGTGCGTGTCGGCTATTACGTCATGCCGGCCCCGCTCGCCGCGCAGATCGAGGCGCTCGCGGTGTCGACGTACATCACGCCGCCATTCATGACGCAGGCGACCGTGCACGAGTTTCTCCGGCGCGGCAACTTCGAGCCGAACGTCGAGCGCGTCAACGGGCTGCTGCGCATGCGCCGCGACGCGATGCTCGGGGCGCTCGAGCGGCATGCGCCCGAGGGCGCGGTGTGGACGCGGCCCGAGGGCGGTTACTTCGTCTGGCTCGACCTCGACCACGCGGCGCCGAGCCTCGCTGCGGCTCAGGCCGCCGGCGTGACCTTCGTCGAGGGCAAGGACTTCTTCGCCGACGGCTCCGGCGCGCGCTCGATCCGGCTTGCATTCAGTTACGTGTCGACCGACGAGATCGCCGAAGGCGTCGCTCGCCTTGCGCCGCTCCTCGCCCGCGAGACGGTCACCGTCGGATAGTCCCGTGGCGCTCCGGACGCCGCTCTGCGACGCGCTCGGAATCGACGTGCCGATTCTCTCCGCCGGCATGGGATCGGTTGCGGGCCCGGATCTCGTGGCGGCGGTCTCGGAGGCGGGCGGCTTCGGCGTTCTCGGTGTCAGCGGCGCGTCCCCGGAGGGCGTTCGCAAGCGCATCGGCAATACGCGCGCGCTGACGGGGCGCCGCTTCGGCGTCAACGTGATCATCGACGAGGACGGGTGGGCGACCTCGGAGGAGGACCGTGAGCTCGTGCGCGCAGAGATCGTGACCGCGATCGACGAGCAGGTGGCTGCCGTGGTGCTGTTCTGGGGCGATCCGGCGCCGTTCGTCCACCTGGCGCACGAGAAAGGGGTGCTGCTCCTCGTCCAGGTCGGTTCGCTCGCCGAGGCCGAAGGCGCGGCCGCCGCCGGCGTCGACGCGATCATCGTCCAGGGCGTCGAGGCCGGAGGCCACGTTCGAGGCACGAGCTCGATCTGGGAGCTCCTCCCTGCAGTCGTCGCTGCCGTCTCGCCTCTTCCGGTACTCGCATCCGGCGGGATCGGCGACGGCGCCGGTATCGCCCGGGCGATTGGCCTCGGCGCGCAAGGCGTCTCGCTCGGCACGCGCTTCGTGGCGACCGAGGAGTCCGGCGCTCACCCCGAGTACAAGCGGCGCATCGTCGAGAGCGTTGCGAAGGACACCGTCTATACGGAGGACCTCTACGACATCTCGTGGCCGGGCGCCCCGACGCGCACGCTTCGGAATCGAACCTTCGACGAATGGGATGCCGCGGGACGGCCGTCACCCGGACATCGTCCGGGCGAGGGGACGTCCGTCGGCGTGCTGCGCATGCCGTCGGGCGAATCGTTCGATCTGCCTCGGTACGCGGGAGCGGGCTCGCCGCTCGTCGGCTTCGTAGGAGATCTCGATTACCCGGCGATGTGGGCGGGCGAGTCCGTCGAGGTCGTGAACGACGTCCGGCCCGCCGGCGAGATCGTCCGCCGGCTGGCCGAGGACGCAGCCGCGGCGCTCGGGTAGATGCGCAGGAGCATGCCTCTCGGCGCGGTCGTGGCGATCCTCTCGGCCCACGGCATCGGAAGCGTGCGGTTCGGCGGGCGCCGCGACTTCTGAGGCGTTACTCGCCCGCGCCCTTGCGCCTGCGCCTGCGGTCGAGCTGCGCGAGCAGGATGCCCCCGATCAGCCCGAGCGCGAGGCTGAGCAGGACGACCCAGATGAGCGACACGCGCGTCGTCTTGAACACGAAGTGCACGGAGACGTGCTTGCCGTTCTCGAGGATGAACGCGATCGCGTAGGCGACGACGACCGCGAGCACCGCGAAGCGCAGATACAGACGCGGCTGCCACTGCTCGTCGAGCTGCCCGGCGGCGTCGCGCTGCCTGCGAAGGAAGTGCACGCGAGGATGTTACGCGGCCGAGACGGCGGCGAGCGGCCGCGCGACGAGGCGCGGCTGCTGCGGCGGGACCATGCCGGTGGCGACCCCGAGGCGGAAGGTCGGGCAGACGTCCTCGCCCGGAAGCGCGCAGAGGCCCGCGCAGCGGAAGTAGCAGTCGTTGCAGGTTGCTTTAGTCTTTTTGCTCATCACGTCCCGATGATCTATGTGGACAGCCGGACTCGAGGAGCGATCATAGGCGGGTCAACGAAGCCTGGACAGCGTTGCCGCGGACGAAAACTGACCATTTTCCGGCAGATTCGAACCCGCCGAAAACTGCGGTTTCTAGTGCTTCGGAGGCAGGGTTGCCAGGGCGCGCAACGCCTGGGGAAAACTCTGCACAGCGATGATCTTGAGGCCGTGCGCGTACCGCCGGGCATCGGCCGCGTTATCCCCAGCGGCGGGCACGAGGAAGACGTCCGCGTGCGCTTCCCGCGCGCCGTAGGTCTTCTGCTCCACGCCGCCGATCGCGGCGACGCTCCCGTTGAGCTCCATCTCGCCGGTGGCGGCCACCCGGTAGCCGTGGTCGACGTTCCGGCCGAGCGCCTCCATCACCTGGAGCGCGAACGCGAGGCCCGCCGACGGGCCACCGACGTTGCCCGCATCGATCGACACACGGATCGGCAGATGGATCGCCGCCGCCTGCGCCGGGTTGAAGCCGATGATGGCGCGCTTGGGGCTCAAGGGATCCTTGATCGTCTGGATGCGGAAGCTGAGCTTCTTCGCGCCGCGGTCGACGCCGAGCGTCACGGTCGCGCCAGGATGGAACGTCGAGAGCGCGTGCTCGAGCGATGCGATCGTCGGCGTCGTCCGGCCGTTGATGGACATGACGACGTCGGCCGGCTGCAGCTTGCCCGTCGCGTGACTTCCGATCTCGACGGCGTTGACGATGACGCCGTCCGGTTGCGCGACGACGTGGTAGCCGAGGCGGCGCAGCGCAACCGCGGCGGCGACGCGCTGCGAGATGCTCATCTCCTGGAGGTCCGCCTGCCGTGCCTGTTGGTCGCTCGATCCCGGCGGGACGATGAGGTTCGCGGGGACGATGGTCGCGCCCGAGCGGATGAACGGGAAGAGCGACTCGAGCTCGCTCGCCCGCCGTTCGAAGACGTCGACGAAGTAGATCCCGCCGGGCCCCTTCGCCGGGTGCGCGCCCTGCACGCGCACGAGCGGCGCGACGGGATGCGCACGATCGGGCAGGAGGATGTAGTCGTTCGACGGGACGAGGTAGAGGACGATCCCGGCGACGACTAGAAGGCCGACGATCGCGGCCGCGGCCTGAGCCGCGGTGACGGTGCGGCGCATCAGAAGAGCGCCCGCTGGAGCCCGCCGTCGACGACGACGGTCTGACCCGTGAGGTAGCGCGCGCGGTCGCTCGCAAGGAAGCACACGACATCGCCGAACTCACGCGGCTCGCCCCAGCGGCGCAGCGGAATGTCGGCCAGGTCGGCATCGCTCGGGCCGCCGGGATAGAGCTGCTCGAGACGCGCGGTGGCGAAGCGGCCCGGCGCGACGCAGTTGACGGTGATCGCCTGCGGCCCGAGCTCGCGGGAAAGCGTCTTCAGCCAGGCGGTCACGCCGGGGCGCACCGCGTTCGAGAGCGCGATGTGGGCCACGGGCTCCTTCGCCGCGATCGAGGTGATCGCAAGGATCCGGCCCCCCTCGCTCGCCGTCAGGTGCGGCAGGCACAGATGGACGAGGCGGACGAGCGGCTGCAGGAGCAGCTCTATTGCCTGCTCGATCGACTCGGGCGTGACGTCGAGCGCCGCGCCGGGCGGCGGCCCGCCCGAGTTCCACACGAGCACGTCGAGGCCGCCGAACGCCGCCACCGTCTGCTCGACCGCACGCTCGAGATCGCGCGGGACGGTGACGTCGCCGCGGATGGCGAGCGCGCCGATGCGCTCCGCCTCGCGCTCGATGACCTCACGCCGCCGGCCGAAGATCGTCACGTTCGCGCCCTCGCCGGCAAGCGCCTCGGCGCTCGCCAGCCCGAGGCCCGACGACGCGCCCATGACGAGCGCCGTGCGGCCGCTGAGGCCGAGGTTCACTACGTCGTCAGGACGCCGACGACCTCGCGCACGGCCGCGGAGCTGGCCTCGAGCGCCGTCCGCTCGTCGTCGGTGAGGTCGAGCTCGACGATCTGCTCGATTCCGCGCGACCCGAGCTTGACCGGGACGCCCATGTACAGCCCGTCGATCCCGTACTCGCCTTCGAGGTACGCGGTGCACGGGAGCACACGCTTCTCGTCGAGCATGATCGAGTCGACCATCTGCGCAGCAGCCGCGCCAGGTGCGTACCACGCCGAGGTGCCGAGCAGGTTGACGAGCTCGCCGCCGCCCTTCGCCGTGCGCTCGACCATCGACTGGATCCGCTCCTCGGAGACGAGCTTCCGCAGCGGAACGCCGCCGACGGTCGTCGCCGAGACGACCGGGACCATCTGGTCGCCGTGGCCGCCGAGCACCGTTGCCTGGACGTCCTTCACCGACGAGCCGGTTTCCCACGCGATGAACGTCGAGAAGCGCGCGGTGTCGAGGATGCCGGCCATCCCGAAGACGCGCTCTTTCGGCCAGCCGGAGACGTTCTTCGCGACGTGGCACATCGCGTCGAGCGGGTTGGAGACGACGATGAGGATCGCGTCCGGGCTCTGCGCAACCACCTGCTCGGTGACCGAGCCGACGATCTTCTCGTTCGTCGACACGAGGTCGTCGCGCGACATGCCCGGGGAGCGGGGGAGGCCCGCGGTGACGACGACGACGCTCGATCCGGCCGACTCCTCGTAGCCGTTCGACCCGGTGACGTTCGGCTCGTAGCCGAGCACGGCGCCCATCTGGTCGATGTCCAGGGCCTTGCCCTGCGGCAGGCCTTCCTTGATGTCGACGAGCACGACGTCCGCGTAGTCGCGCGTCGCGAGCACCTGCGCGCACGTCGCGCCGACGTTGCCGGCGCCGACCACGGTGACCTTCCGCCTCTCGCTCATACGGTTACTCCAGCCTCCAGCTTTTCGATGATCGCGTCGGCGACCTCGCTCGTCCCGACCGCGGTCGGGTCGTCGCGGGCCGGCTTCATGTCGTAGGTCACGCTTGCGCCGTCGGCGATCACGTCCGCGATGGCGCGCTCGAGCCGCATCGAAGCGCTCTGCTCGCCGAGATGCCGGAGCATGAGCATCCCTGACAGCAGCTCCGCGATCGGGTTCACCTTGTTCTGCCCTGCGTACTTCGGCGCGGAGCCGTGCGTCGGTTCGAAGACCGCGACCTCGTCGCCGTAGTTGGCGCCAGGCGCCACGCCGAGGCCGCCGATCATTCCGGCGCAGAGATCGGAGAGGACGTCGCCGTACAGATTCGGAAGCACGAGCACGTCGTACTCCTCAGGCCGCTGGACGAGCTGCATGCACATGTTGTCTACGATCCGGTCGTCGAACTGGATGTCCTCGTTCTCGGCGGCGACCTCGCGCGCGACGCGCAGCCACAGACCGTCGCTGAACTTCATGATGTTCGCCTTGTGCACGGCCGTGATCTTCTTGCGGCCGTTCTTGCGCGCATAGTCGAACGCGAACTCGAAGATTCGGCGCGTCCCGGTGATCGAGATCGGCTTGATCGAAATGCCGGCGTCGTTGTGCCGGAGACGTCCGCCCTTCGACTCGATCCAGCGGATGAGCTCCTCGACCTCGGGGCTGCCCTGCTCGTACTCGATGCCTGCGTACAGATCCTCGGTGTTCTCGCGGACGATGATCAGGTCGACGTCCTGGAAGCGTGAGCGCACGCCGGGATAGCTCTTGCACGGGCGTACCTGCGCATACATGTCGAGCTCCTTCCGGAGCGCGACGTTGACCGAGCGGAAGCCGCCGCCGATGGGTGTCGTGATCGGCCCCTTGAGGGCGACGCCGGCGTCGCGGATGGCATCGAGGACGTCGGGCGGCAGCGGGTTCCCGCCGTACTGGTCCATCACGTCCGCACCTGCCTCGCGCACGTCCCAGTCGAAGTCGACTCCGGTCGCCTCTAGGACACGGCGCGTCGCCTCGGTCAGCTCGGGCCCCGTCCCGTCGCCGGGAATGAGTACGACTCGATGGGCCACGGGGACAGAGTGTAATTTGAGCGCGTCGTCGGCGGAGCCGACAACGCTCTTATATGTCGGCTTCGCAAGCGAAGGCCTTAGAGTCATAGGCATGTCGTTGCAAGAAGCGGCCGCGCAGGCCGATGCGCTTGCGCAGGCGGGGTCGGAGCGGGAGCTGTCGGAGCTACGCGCACAGTGGGGCGACGAGCTCGAGGCGTCCGCCCGCAGCCAGGACTTCCGTGAGCGCGCCGTCGCGTTTCGCGCGATCGGCCAGTTCCGCTGGCGCGCCAAGGAGGAGCTCCTCCGTCGCGGGCTCGACGACGACAGTCCGGCCGCGCGCGGCTCGGCGCTCCTCTCGGTCGAGCTGCTTTCGCGCGACCACCCGTCGACCGTGAACGGGATCCGTCCGCTGCTCCACACGCTCGTGAACGCGGACGGCAACGAAGCCGTGCGCAGGCTGGCCATCCTCGCTCTCAAGAACGGCTCGCCGCAGCGCGACACAATCGTCCTGCTCGAGGGCCTCGCCGGCGACGACGAGTCGGACGCGCAGCTGCGGAAGGCGGCCGCGGGCGTCGCCCAACAGCTCAAGCAGAAGCAGCCGAAGCGCTAACTCAGTGAGCGCAGGTGGTGCAGACGCGAGCCTGCATCTGGCGCCCGCACGACGGGCAGACCCGCCGGCGCTGACGCCATTCGAGCGCGCTCTTCTGCAGGCCGGCCGTCAGCATCATCCAGCCGATTCCGACGGAGACGATGGCGAGCATGGCGATGTGGAGGTTCAGTGTCATTTCAAGCCTTCTTCCGCGCGTGAGGATGCGCCTGGAAGAACAACTCCCTTCGCCGCCGATCGGATACGTGGGTGTACCGCTCGGTGGTCGACAGATCGGCATGTCCAAGCATTTCCTGGACCGATCTGAGGTCGGCGCCGCCCTCCAGCAGATGGGTTGCGAAGGAGTGCCTGAGGAGGTGGGGGTGGACCCGCTCCGGCTCGAGGCCGGCCGCGCCGGCCAGGCGGCGGAGGATGAGGAATGCCCCGGCACGCGTCAGCGCCCCTCCCTGGGCGTTGAGGAAGAGCTCGGCCCGGTGCCGCTTGTCCAGGTACGGCCGCCCGCGGGCCAGGTAGCGGCGGAGCGACTCGACCGCCTCGCGACCGATCGGGACGACGCGCTCCTTCGAGCCCTTGCCGAGGCAGCGGACGAGTCGTCCTTCGAGATCGACGGCGGCTCGGTCGAGGCCGACCGCCTCGCTGACGCGGAGCCCGGCGCCGTACATCAGCTCGACGAGCGCGCGGTCGCGGAGCGCACGCGGCGTCGTCCCGTTCGCGGCTTCGATCAGTCGCTCGGCCTCGCCCGGCGACAGGGTGCGCGGCAGCGTGCGTGCGCGGCGCGGAAGCTCGAGCTCGGCGGCCGGGTTGTCGGCGCGCACGCCGATGAGCATCTGATGTTTGTAGAAGGAGCGCAGTGCGGCGATACGGCGCGCGATCGTCGTCGCGGCGAGCCCGCGGGCGCGCATGCTCGCGACGTACTCCGCCAGCCGCTCCGGCGTCGCGCCCGCCGGTGAGGCCTGCAGGAACGCTGTGACGTCGTTGAGATCCCGCCGGTACGCATCCACCGTCTTCGGCGCGAGCCGCGTCGCCGAAAGCGCGAGGAAGGAATCGACCGCCTTGTCCGTCATGAGCGTGGATGGGCGTGGTCGTAGACGCGGCGGAGCCGCTTGGCGTCGACGTGCGAGTACATCTGCGTCGTCGAGAGCGAGCTGTGGCCGAGCAGTTCCTGGATCGTCCGCAGGTCGGCTCCTCCCTCGAGGAGGTGCGTCGCAAAGGCGTGCCGCAGGCGGTGGGGGTGGGGGACGAGCCGGCGCAGCGTGCTCGTGTCGAGCCGGCGTCCACGCGCGGACAGGAAGAGCGCGTTCTCGGAGCCCTCGGCGAGCTCGGGTCGCGCGTCGCGCAGGTAGCGCGCGAGCCAGTGCGCGGCCTCCTCGCCGAGCGGTACGACGCGGTCCTTCGCGCCCTTGCCGAGGCGCACGTGGACGAGCTCCTGCTCGAAGTCGACGTCCGCGAGGTCGAGCCCGACCGCCTCCGCGCTGCGGAGGCCGGCGGAGTACACGAGCTCGACGAGGGCGCGGTTGCGCAGCGCGATGGCCCCGTCGCCCTCGAGGCCGGCGAGCATCGCGTCCACCTCGTGCTGCTTCGGTGCGTCCGGGAGGCGCCGTGCGCGGCGGGGCGAAAGCACGGCATCCGGTACCCGCGCAGACCCGAGCGCGTGTCGCAGGAAGGCGCGCACAGCGGCGAGCTTCCGGGAGATCGTGGCCGGCGCGAGCTTGCTCGGCCTGCGCCCAGGCCGGGCGGCCCCGAGGTGCGACGCGTAGTCGACGAGCACGCGGACGTCGACCCGCTCGAGCTTCGTCCCGCGCCGCTCGAGCCAGTTGCAGAACTCGCCCACGTCGTTGCCGTACGCCCGGCGTGTCCCGTCCGACAGCGTCGGCGAGTCGAGAAAGCGTGCGGCGGCCGTGCGGGCGTCCACGCGGACCTGTTCGACGCCGGGCTCGCCCAGCCTCTCCCGGACCGGGCAGTGTTGGTCTCGTGAGTCACAAGACCAAGGTTTGGATCGCGCTCGGGACCGTCTACCTCATCTGGGGCTCGACGTATCTCGGTATCAAGTTCGCCGGCGAGACGATCCCGCCGCTCTTCGCGGCCGGCACGCGCTTCGTGGCCGCCGGCCTGCTGATGGCGGGGTTCACCGCCGCACGGCGCGGCGCCGGCGCACTGCGCGTCCGCCCGGTGGAGCTCGCGTCGGCCGCGCTCATCGGCGTGCTTCTGCCCGGCGCGAACGCGATCCTCTTCATCGCCGAGCGGCACGTCGCGACCGGCCTCTCGGCGCTCATCATCGGCGCGGTCCCGCTGTGGATCGTCCTCATGCGCACATCGACCGGCGATCGCCCCCCCGCGGTCGCGCTCGGCGGCGTCGTCGTCGGGTTCGGCGGGCTCGCACTGCTCGTTCGGCCGAGCGGCGGCTCGCCGCTCTGGGCGCTCCTGCTCGTCGTCTGCTCGTCGGTGCTCTGGGCGACGGGCTCGTTCCTCTCGGGCAAGCTGCCGCTTCCGCGCGATTCGTTCGCCGCGACCGCCTACGAGATGCTTGCCGGCGGCGTCGTGCTCCTTCCGATCGGCATCGCGACGACGAGCCCGCATTTCTCCGCGTTCTCGGCGCGCTCGATCGGCGGCTGGTTCTACCTCGTGACGTTCGGCTCGCTCGTCGGCTACACCGCGTACGTGTGGCTGCTCGACAACGCCCCCATCGGCACCGTCGCGACGTACGCCTACGTGAACCCCGTGGTCGCGATCGCGCTCGGGGCGATCGTCCTGCACGAGAAGCTGACGTGGACGATCGGCGTCGGCGCGTTGCTCGTGCTCGCGTGCGTCGCGCTCGTCGTCACGCGGGACTCCGGCGCTCCGGAATCGCAGATCGGAGCCGAGCCTCTTCCGGTAGCAGCGAATACATCACCCAGTCCTGCCGGCGACCGAGCCGCGGATTCCAATGCGCGCTCCGCAGCACGCCCTCCGCGCTGAAGCCCGCCTTCTCCGCCACACGCCGCGACGGGAGGTTCTCGACGTCGGCGCGGAGCTGCACGCGCGCGGCGCCCTGCTCCAACGCCAGGCCGGCGGCGAGAACGAGCGCTCGCGTCGTCACGCCGCGCCCGCGCGCGTCCGCACGAGCCCAGTAGCCGATCTCGGCGACGTCTTCGCTCCAGTGCATCCCGATCCCGCCGAGGAGGCGCCCCGATTCGGCGTCGACCACCGCGAACGCGGTCTCGCCCAGACCGCTGAAGAACACGAGCGCATCCTTGGTCGTGTACGGCTGTGGGATCCGGTCGAGCCAGCGGCTGATCTCGGGGTCGGCGTCGAGGCACTCGACGACGGCGCCCGCATCGTCCAGGCTCCACGGCCGAAGCGTGATCGCGCCGTCACTCCGCAGCGGTTCCTCCATTGCCCGTACGATAGGGAGGTGACGACGATGGACGTGCGCGGCGGCCTGGACCTCCGGATCCACGGAATCACGCCCGCCGGGACGGTGGTCGCGAACCCGAGCACACCGATGCTCTACGAGCACGCGGTCGCGCGCGGCGACGCGCGGATCGCCGAGGGCGGCCCGATGGCGGTCGACACGGGAATCCACACCGGCCGCTCGCCGAAGGACAAGTTCGTCGTCCGCGAGCCCGGGTCCGAGGCGCGCATCTGGTGGGACGGCAACAAGGAGCTCACGGAGCAGTCGTTCGGCCACCTGCGCGACAAGGTCGCGGACTACCTCTCGCACGAGCCGACGCTCTACGCCGTCGACGCGTTCGCCGGTGCCGATCCTGAGCACCGCATCGCTGTTCGCGTCGTGACGACGCATCCGTACCACGCGCTTTTCGCGCGCACGATGTTCATCGACCCGGCGCCGCACGAGCTGCGCGGATTCCAGCCGCAGGCGCTCGTGCTGCACGCGCCTGCGCTCGAGGCACTCCCGGACGAGGACGGAACGCGCTCCGGAACCTTCATCGTCCTGCACCCGTCGCGCACGGAGCTGTTGATTGGAGGCACCTTCTACGCGGGCGAGATCAAGAAGTCGATCTTCACGGTGATGAACGACCGGCTGCCGCTCGAGGGCGTGCTGCCGATGCACTGCTCCGCGAACGTCGGCAACGACGGCCGCTCGGCCATCTTCTTCGGCCTGTCCGGCACGGGCAAGACGACGCTCTCGGCCGATCCCGAGCGCGCGCTCATCGGCGACGACGAGCACGGCTGGGGGACGAACGGCGTCTTCAACTTCGAGGGCGGCTGCTACGCGAAGGTCATCCGCCTCTCGGCGCAGGCCGAGCCGGAGATCTACAAGACGACGCACACGTTCGGGACGATCCTCGAGAACGTCGTCATCGACGAGCGAGGTGATGTCGACCTCGACGATGCGTCGAAGACGGAGAACACGCGCGCCGCGTACAAGCTCGAGCAGATAGCGAACGCGCATCCCGACAAGCGCGCCGGCCACCCGTCGTCGGTCGTGATGCTGACCGCCGACGCGTTCGGGATCCTGCCGCCGCTCGCTCGGCTCGACCGTGACCAGGCGCTCTACTACTTCCTCTCCGGCTTCACCTCGAAGCTGGCCGGCACGGAGATCGGGATCACCGAGCCGCAGCCGACCTTCTCGACGTGCTTCGCCGCGCCATTCCTGCCGCAGCCACCGTCCGTGTACGCCGAGATGCTCGGCAAGAAGCTCGACGAGCACGGTTCCGCCGTCTGGCTCGTGAACACCGGCTGGACGGGCGGCCCGTTCGGCGAGGGCGAGCGCATGCCGATCGCGGCCACGCGGGCACTGCTGCACGCGGCGCTCTCGGGAATGCTCGACGACGTCGAGTACCGCAGCGACCCGATTTTCGGCTTTCGGGTGCCGGTCGAGGCGCCGGGCGTCGACTCGAAGCTCCTCGATCCGCGCTCGACCTGGCGCGATCCGGAGACGTACGACCGCAAGGCGCGCGAGCTCGCCCAGATGTTCCGCGAGAACTTCGAGAAGTTCCCCCCGGAGCTGGCTGCTGCCGGGCCGGTAGCCTGAACTCTCGGTGATCGGAGAGCACGACGTACTCGTGGTCGGCGCCGGGTGCGCCGGCATGCGCGCAGCCATCGCGGCCCACGACGCGGGCGCGGACGTGGCGATGATCTCGAAGCTGCACCCGACGCGGTCGCACTCCGGTGCGGCCGAGGGCGGAATCAACGCAGCGCTCGGGAACGCGAAGGAGGACAGCCCCGAGTCGCACGCCTACGACACCGTCAAGGGGTCGGACTACCTGGGCGACCAGGACTCGATCGAGATCTTCACGCGCGAGGCGCCCGACGACATCATCCAGCTCGAGCACTGGGGCGCGTTCTTCTCGCGCCAGCCCGACGGCAAGCTCGCGCAGCGCCCGTTCGGCGCCGCGGGCTCACCGCGGACGATCTACGCCGCCGACATCACGGGCCACGTGCTCATCCAGGTGCTGTACGAGCAGGTGTGCAAGCGCGACATCAAGGTGTACGAGGAGTTCTTCGCGTGGCAGCTCGTCGTCAACGACGACCGCTGCCAGGGTGTCATCTGCTGGGATCTCGTCAACGGCGGGTTGAAGACGATCGGCGGCAAGACGATCGTGCTCGCGACCGGCGGCGCCGGCCGCCAGTACCGCGTGACGACCAACGCGTACGCATGCACCGGCGACGGGACGGCGATGGCGCTGCACGCCGGCGTCCCGCTGAAGGACATGGAGTTCATGCAGTTCCATCCGACGACGCTCTATCCGACGGGCATCCTCCTCACCGAGGGCTGCCGCGGCGAGGGCGCCTACCTCCTGAACAAGGACGGTGAGCGCTTCATGAAGCGCTACGCGCCGAACGCGCTCGAGCTCGCGTCGCGCGACGTCGTCTCCCGGGCGGAGCAGACGGAGATCGACGCCGGGCGCGGCATCAACGGCTCGGTCATGCTCGACATGCGCCACCTCGGCCCGGAGCGAATCATCGAGCGCCTGCCCGGCTCGCGCGAGCTATCGATGACGTTCGCCGGCGTCGACCCGATCTACGAGCCCGTTCCCGTGCGGCCCGGCGCGCATTACCACATGGGCGGCATCCAGACGGACAGCGACGGGGCGACCGAGCTGACCGGCCTGTACGCCGCGGGGGAGTGCGCATGCGTGTCCGTGCACGGCGCGAACCGACTCGGCGGCAACTCGTTGATGGAGACGATCACGTTCGGGCGCCGCGCAGGTCGCGCGGCTGCGGAGTGGGCGCTCTCGCACACGACGATCGAGGTGCCCGAGGCGGTCGAGCGTGATGCCGAGCGCGAGCTGAAGGCGCTACTCGAACGAGCCTCGGGCGAGCGCCCCTGGAAGATCCGAGAGGACTTGGGGACGTCGATGCTCGAGAACTTCGCCGTCTTCCGGCGTGAGGACCAGATGCTGCGCGAGCTCGAGATCATTCCCGAACTGCGCGAGCGGTATCGCAACGTCTACGTCGAGGACAAGGGCAACGTCTTCAACAGCGATCTGACGCAGGCGATCGAGCTCGGGAACATGCTCGACACGGCATGGTGCATGGTGCAGGCCGGCGTCGAGCGCAAGGAGAGTCGCGGCGCGCACGCGCGGCCGCACGACTACCCGACGCGCGACGACGAGAACTTCCTGAAGCATTCGATTACGCGTTGGGTTGACGACGCACCCGTGCTCTCGTACGCGGAAGTCCGGAAGACGAAGTGGGAACCGGAAGAGAGGAAGTACTGAGATGAGGCGAGGACTCATCATCTGTGCCCTCGTCGGGATCTCGCTGGCCACCGCCGCGTGCGGCAGCGGCGGCGGCGGCGCTGCGAAGAACGGGCTTTTGTCGGTCGCGAGCGCCGCGTCGAAGACGGCCGGCACGAAGTCCGCCAGGGTCCACATGGACCTGAGCGAGACGGTGGGGTTCGTCGGCCCGCTCCACATCGTCGGCGACGGCGTCAGCGACAACACGACACACAGCGCCGACATGACGATCAACCTGTCGGCGATCGCGTCGCTCTCCGGCACGCAGGCCACGAACCCGGATCAATGGCGGGCGCGCATGATCCTCGACGGGAGCGGCAGCAGCCCGCTGCTCTACCTGCGGATGCCTGCGCTCAACCAGTACCTGAGCGGCAAGAGGTGGGTGAAGGCCGACCTCGGCGCGCTCGCGCAGAAGGGCGGCGCCAACCTGAGCCAGCTGCTCCAGACGGCCGGCAACGAGGACCCGACGAGAGCGCTCCAACTGCTGGAGTCGGTCGGCAAGGTGACCAGGGTGGGGACCGCGACGATCGACGGCGTCGACGCGACCGAGTACACCGGCAGTGTCGATGTGAAGAAAGCTGCTGCTGCAGCCGGTTCCGCGTACGGCAAGCTGCTCGAGCAGTCGAAGGTCACCACCATCCCGGTCGACGTGTGGATCGGCAGCGACGGTCTCGTCCGCCGGCTGCGGGAAGTCTTTTCATACCCCGTCGACGGCGCGCAGGCGGCGACCAGCCTGACGCTGAGCCTGACGGACTTCGGCGTGCAGGCGACGATCACGCCGCCGCCCGCCGATCAGACGGTTGACTACAGCACGCTGAAAGCGCTGGGAGGCTGATGCAAGTCGCATTCAAGGTCTGGCGGTACGACGCAGCCACGGGCGACCGCGCGCTGCGCGAGTACGAGATCGACGCACCCGACGAGGCGACGCTCCTCGACTGCCTCGACATCGTCAAGGACAAGGTCGACGGGTCGCTCGCCTACCGCAAGAGCTGCCGCATGATGATCTGCGGCTCGTGCGGCATGCGCATGGACGGCGCCGCCGTGCTCGCGTGCAAGACGCGCATGTACGACATCGCGCAGGAGGGTCGCATCCCCGTCATCTCGGCCATGGGGAACATGCCGATCGTCCGCGACCTCGTCGTCGACATGGAACCTTTCTGGGACAAGTTCAAGGCGATGAATCCGTACCTCCAGCCGGGCTACGACCGTCCCGAGGACGGGCGCGAGTATCGCGTCCCGCCCGCGCGGATGGACGCGGTCAAGAAGGAGGCGCTCTGCATCAACTGCGGCTGCTGCGTCTCCGAGTGCAACGCGATGGAGTCCGACCCGGAGTTCCTCGGCCCGCAGGCGCTCGCGAAGGGCATGCGCTTCGTCGGCGACCCGCGCGACGCCGCGACGGTCGAGCGGCTCGAGCAGTACAGCGGCGAGCACGGCATCTGGGAGTGCACGCGCTGCTTCTTCTGCAACGAGCGCTGCCCGAAAGGCGTCGACCCGCGCGACGCGATCGCGAAGCTCGGCGCCGAGGCGATCAAGCACGGGATCGACCGAGACATGGGCGCGAAGCACGCGAAGTGGTTCATTCGCTCCACCGAGACGACCGGCTGGCTCCGGGAGACCGAGCTCGTGCCGAAGACGCAGGGTGTCGTCTCGTCGATCAAGCAGATGAAGTTCGCGCTGAACCTCATCAAGCACAACAAAGCCGGCCTCGCGTTCCCGCCGCACGTCGCAAAGGACGTCGACGAGGCGCGCGAGCTGCACAAGATCGTCCACGCACAGGGGCGCCTCGGCGCGGCCGGCCACATCCAGGGCGAGCGGGCGCTCGCGAAGCTCGCGCACGGGGTCCACGACGAGGGCCGCGATCCGTACGGCCCGGGCTCGTTCCCGAAGCCGTACCTACCGGAGGACACCGAGTGAAGAGAGTCGCGTACTACAAGGGATGTCTGGCGTCGCTCTCCGCAAAGGAGCTCGACACCTCGACGCAGGCGCTCGCGCCGCGCGTCGGACTCGAGCTCGTCGAGCTCGAGTCGGTCACCTGCTGCGGCGCCGGCGACATCCACGAGGCGGAGCCCGACTACTACCTCCACCTGAACGCGCGCATCCTCGCGTACGCGGAGGCGACCGGGTGCGACACGCTCCTCACCGTCTGCAACGTCTGCACGCTCAACCTCCGGCAGGCGAACTTCATGCTCAAGGGCGACGAGAACCTGCTCGACCGCGTGAATGAGAACCTGAAGACGGTGGGCGTTCCCGTCTATACGGGCGCGGTCGACGTGCGCCACCTGCTCTGGGAGATCGCCGAGGGCGAGGGGTACGAGTTGCTGAAGACGGCCGCGCACAAGGGGCTGAAGGGCCTGAAGGTGGCGCCGTTCTACGGCTGCCAGATCCTGCGCCCGTCGAAGATCATGGGCTTCGAGGATCCCGACCGCCCCTGGTCGCTCGAACGGATCATCGAGGCGTGCGGTGGCGTGGCGATCGACTATCCCGCGAAGATCAAGTGCTGCGGGTTCCCGATCATCCAGGCGCGCGAGGAGACGGCGATGGGCGAGCTCATCCAGCCCGTCGAGCAGGCGCTCGAGGCCGGCGCCGACGTGATGGTGACGCCGTGCCCGCTCTGCCATCTGTCGCTCGACGCGTGGCAGCAGAAGCTCGAGGCCGCGACCGGGCGCTCGTTCAAGCTCCCGGTGCTCCATCTCGCGCAGCTCGTCGGCGTGGCCGCCGGGCTGGAGGAGTCGGAGCTGAAGTTCAAGCGCCACATCGTCGACCCCCGGCCCGCGCTCGAACGGCTCGAGGTCTGAGCACGCCGCAAGGTCTGCCCGCGGGCGGGATCTGGTGAATCAAAGAGGGGCGGATTCCGGCGCGGTGGCCTTCGGGCGCCGCGCCGGAACATTTCTCGGGGCTGCACTCGGCTGGGGGCTGTTCGAGGCCGGGTGGCCGCGGCTGCGCGAGCTGGAGCTGCCGGTGCCGGGGCTGCCGCCCGAGCTGGACGGACTGCGCATCGCGCATCTCTCCGACTTTCACCTGGGCGTCCCGTCGCCGGGAGCGTTCGCGGTCGAGAAGGCGGTGGACTGGGTGGCCGACCGGCAGCCCGATCTCGTCGTCATCACAGGCGATCTCTTGACGCGTCCGCGCGGCGAGCCGTTCCTGCGCGGGCTCGTGCGGCGATTGCCGCAGCCGACAGTGGCCATCCTCGGAAACCACGACGTCGCCATCTCGCGCGACCCGCAGGCCGTGCACTCGAATCTCACGAACCTCGCGCCGGCGACGCTGTTGCGCGACGAAGGGACGATGCTCGAGCTGCGCGGCCGCAAGGTGTGGGTGGCGGGCGTTCACCCGCGTCTGATCGTCCGCAACGGCGAGAAGACCGATCCGAACGGGCTTTCGACGAGTGACGCCGACTTCCGGATCCTGCTCTGCCACTATCCCCGCGCCTTCGACGCGCTCGAGCCCGGGCGATTCGACCTCGTGCTCGCCGGCCACATGCACGACGGGCAGATCGCGCTGCCCTACCCGGGCGGAAAGCTGCGCTTCGCGCACCTCTCAGCGAGGTATCCGCGGGGCGTCTTCCGCGGGCCGGCCGGCGTCATGCACGTCTCTCCCGGCCTCGGGACGACGTTCGTGCCGTTTCGCTTCGCGGCGCGGCCCGAGGCGACGGAGCTGCGTCTACGCTGCTCCTGACGATGGAGGGAACGGCTTCGATCTCGACGGAGATCCTCGGCCGCTACGCGGCCGATGCAGCGCGCGAGATCGACGGCGTGCACGACCTTCCGGGAAGGCGGAGCGTGAAGATGTCCGAGCGCGACGGCGGCGTGCACGTCGAGCTTCACCTCGCCGTCGACTGGGGCGCGTCCATTCCCGCGATCGGCAAGGGCGTCCAGGACCGCGTGCGCGAGTACCTGCTGCGCATGGCGGACGTCGAGCCCGCCTCCGTCGAGGTCGTCGTCGACGAGATCGGGCCGCGATGAGCACGCGGATCGCCGGCCTCACGGGAGCGACGCTCGAGACGACGCCGACGGTGTGTCACGACTGCACGTGGTGGCAGTCGCGCAGCGGGCGCGAGACCGACAAGAAAAAGTGGATCCGCGGCACCGAGGAGGAGTGGGGCTCCTGGGGGACGGTCTACTACGACGACGACGGGCGGCTGCTCGGCTCGATGCAGTACGGCCCGTCGGGGCTCTTCCCGCGCGCGAACGAGCTGCCGGCGGGGCCGCCGAATGACGACGCCGTCCTCGTCACGTGCGCGTATCTGACCGATTCCTCGAAGCCATGGGTGCTCCAGTCGTTGTTCCTGACTGCGATCGGCGAGGCGCGCGAACGCGGCGGCCGCGCGCTCGAGGCGTTCGCGTACCGCTACCCGGAGAGCGAGCGCTCGTCCGAGCGGTTCCACATCCACAAGACGATCTTCCCGGCCGACTTCCTCAGCGACTTCGGCTTCGTGACCGTGCGCGCGCAGGGGCGCGTCGAGCTCGCCCGACTGGAGCTCGGCGGCCTCGTGCCCGTCGCGGAGGGAACCCGCGAGCGCGTGCTCCGCGTCGTGCGCGAGGCGTTCCTGCCCGTGCCGACGCCGCAGCGCAACTGACATACTCGCGGCGCGATGCGTTCGAAGACCGGAAAGTACCTCGGCGTCCCGTATGACTGGCGCCGTCCGACCGTCGCGCGGTTGAAGTCACGCTGGTGGAGCCCGGACGATCCGCGCGTGCTCACGCCGAAGACGTGGGGTTGGGGTTGGGACGTCAACCTCGCGCGCGTGCTCGGACGAAAGCCGAAGCGTTAGCGCGCGAGCGCTCGCGCGAGCGCACCTTTGTCGTTCGGTCCGCCGTGCGTCGCCAGCACGTACTCGACCGGCAGCTCGAGCAGTGGGCGCAACGGGGCGGCGACCTCCTCGCGCGTCATGCCCGGCCGCAACCACCGCTCGTTGATCTCGAGGCCGTTGCCGAAGTCGACGAGCGTGTCGCCGGAGATCACCGTACGCTCGCTTTCGAGCCACAGCACCGTGTCGTTCGGCTTGTGCCCGGGGAACACGTCGGCGCCGAACGGCAGCCGGTCGAATGCTTCGTAGGGGCGCGCTTCGCCTTTCCCCTCGCGCAGCAGCCAGACGACGTCCGGGCTGCCGTCGCCGGCCTGCTCTGCAGTGATGCCGTACGTGTCCATGAGGTATTGCGCGCTGTCGGGCAGCGGCGTGAACACGGGCGCGCCGAGCCGATCGACGAGGTGCTCAGCGTCCCGCTCGTGCCACGGCGCGGTGAGCACGATCGACGTCGAGCGCTCGGCCGCGAGCGCCTCGATCGAGCTGGGAACGCCCAGCGGATCGAACAGGAGCAGACGTTCGCCGTCGTCGATCGCGTACGACGAGACGTTCGGGTCCCACGGCTCGCTGGGCCGCCAGTCGGGATGGGGCGCCTGCCAGTGCCAGAGGCCGGGACGCAGCTCGTTCACGGCGCGGGAACAACGGCGATGATTCCGGTCGCAACATCGGCGGTTTCGTCGCGCTCGTCGGCAGCAGTGAGGTCGACGCGTTCGACGAGCCATTCCCGACCGTCGACCACGATCTCTTCACCCTCGCTGACGAGATAGTCGGTCGTCAGAGGGCGCGGTAGGTCCTCGCCCGGAAGCTGCACGTCCCACGTGAACTCCTCCACCGGCCGCGAGTCTACTGTGTAGAAAAGTCCGACCGAGATGCCTATCAAGGGAGTCAGAGTTGACGCTGCAGACGTTCAATCTCTTCAACGGCGAGACGGAGGATGTCCCGGCCGGCGCGCCGGGAGACCGGGGCCGGGCCGCCCGTGTCGGGTCGAAGCTAGGAGCATCGAGGCTTGGCATGAGCGTCTATGACTTGCCGCCGGGCGAGGCAATTGGCCCGTATCACTTCGAATGGACCGACGAAGAGTGGCTGATCGTGCTGGCGGGGCAGGTCACGACCCGGCTTCCCAACGGCGAGCAAACGCTTGACCTTGGTGATGTCGTGTGCTTTCCGGCGGGCCCCGACGGAGCGCACCAAGTGCGGAACACGAGCGACGTCACCGCGCGGGTGGCGATCGTCTCGTCGCTGAACGAGTTCGGCATCGTCGAGTACCCGGAGGAGAAGAAGGTGGGGATCTGGGCGGGACCCGAGCACTACACGCTCGACCGCCCGACCGGCTGACGAGAGCCGGCTTCGCCGAAGGATTGCGCGTGTGCCGACCGAACTCCCACTCGTGACCACCGCGTTCGGCGAGGACACATTCGGTCGCAAGGCCGAGGCAGCGGCGCGCTTTTTCGGCACACCGAAATACATCCTCGGACAAACGCTCGTCGTCATCGCGTGGATTGCCGTGAACGCGGTCGCTGTCTCGTTCCGCTGGGATCCGTATCCGTTCATCCTCCTCAACCTGGCCTTCTCGACCCAGGCCGCCTACGCCGCTCCGCTGATCCTGCTGGCGCAGACACGGCAAGCCGACCGCGACAAGGTCGCACTCGACCAACTGGAGGCCCACCGCGAAGAGGTCATGCGCCACATGCAGGCACGCGAGATCGCGCTCAAGAAAGAAACCGACGAGCTCAAAGCCCTGCTCACGTCCAACACCGACCTCACGCAGCAGGACAAGGAGCTGACCGAGAGGATCGAAACGCTCACCCGGGAGATCCACGCGAGCCTGAAAGCCGGCTGAGCGACCGGGCGTTGAGCGCGTAATGCAAGATCCTTCGGAGTACAGCAACGTCGTTTGCTCCTTTTGCGGACGGCACAATCGAGAGGTGCGGGTCGTTTCGAACGACGCGGGACTGATCGTCTGCCAGGTCTGCGTCGCCAAGAGCGCAGAGATCTTCGATACGGAGGTCGGGCTCGACCCGCCACCGGACGGCTGGTCCGCGCGCTGGCCGTTGAAAGCCTGAAGAACGTCGCTTGCGCGAGTGTTCGGGAATGCCCCCTGAGCCGTAGTGGATTTAGGTGAGCCAGTCGGCGAGGCGGAGCATGTCACGGGCTATCTCTTGTACCGGCCGCTGATCGCTCTCCACTAGGTAGTCCTCGGGGTGCTCCGCTTCGAAGTGCTGCGTCCACCAGCGCGCGCCGTCGAGTTCGCCGTCCGGAGAGGCAGGCTCGCGCTGACGAATCCGTTGCCCTAGGACGGCGAACGGAGCGTGCAATCGCACAACTGTGACTACCGCGCCGGGCACCGCCTCCGAGACGCGCTGCACCTCCGCCCGACGCTCGACAAGCGCGGAGAGAAGGAGCCGCGTAGCCCCCACAGCGGCGAAGTTCGACCAGAGTGCCGCCAGATTCTTGTAGACGAATGATGCCTTCGAGGTCTCAATCGCCTCCGTCCAGCAGCGAGCGATCTCCTCCAGCTCGACGGTTGCGTGACGGACGCCTGCCTCAATGAGGAGCGAGTCGGCTTCGTGTAGCACTGTGGTCTTGCCAACCCCGATTGGGCCGGTCACGAGCAACACAGGGACCATTGCCGAATCGTTCCACACCACAACTCGCTCGCTCCTGGGGCAGACACTTCTCCCCTCAGCCAGCGTACGGAAATGTTCCCCTGCCGAGGGGACGTGAACGGCACCCATCCACGTGGGGTAGAGACAGACAGGCTGGCCGGGTTGTACGGTCAGCAGTGGAGCTGTGGCCCGCCCCAGTGCCGCAAGCAGGGGCGGAATCGTCGGGGGAGTCTCATTAGGACTTCGGCCAGTTCCTTGGAAGCGGCCCGTCTCTCTTGGACAGCGGGCCGCTTCCAGTGCGCGCCTTACGCCCCGAGGTCCCGAACGCGTTCGCTCATCGCTCGTTGCTCTTCGCGGAGCCGCTTCAGCTGCAGGCGGATCGCGCTGATCTCCTGCGCCATCGCCTCGGTTTCCTCGGAAGTGAGGTCGCCCGAAGACATTTCCACGGGGCGGAGCTTCAGCGCCTCCAGGTCGGTCGTGACAGCCCTCGGGGAGTCGGCCGCGTCCAGCACTGCAACCTACCCAGAGAGCCGCGAAGCACTAACGCGGAACCCTGACCCGCGCCCGCGCGCGGCAATGTCGCCTGAGCGTCGGTCCGGTCGTGCCCGCAGGTCAGTGCAAATCGTCGATCGCTCGGGCGTTCGTAAATGTGTTCCGCACTCTGCGCGAGCAAGAGAAGTAGGCGATCGCGGCGAGTCCAGGAAGCGAGTCGACGACTGTGCCGACTGGGGACTTTTCACTCAGGAAGAACCAGATGACCAGGAAGGCGATGGAGAGCGCATTGAACAGAATGTTGTTTGCGATCGCGGCCTTCCGCTGCCTCGACATCAAGAGGATGAGCACGACTCCGTATGCCACCAGGCCGAGGTTGCTCAAGACGTAGATCAGCAACGCCCACAAAGGGATGAATGAGTGGAGTCCCGCTAGGGAGGGCTTGGCGTAAATGACGAGCGAGCCAATGGTCAGCGCGAGTCCGTGTGCGAGCTCAGCCGCCAACCCGATCATGTAAAGCATCAGCCAACCGCGGATTCCAACCAGCCGGGCCCGCGCCCCAGAACCGGAGCGAATCGCAGCTGCTGAACAAACTCCGAGCGCCTGGGTTGAGGTTTCCAAGCGCCTGATGCGCAAGAGATATGCCGTCGCTGCTGAAACAGCGGCGAGGAAGACGAAGGGCACGAACCGATCATAGTCCTGCCCGAGCGAGAGGTCGGCTCAGCTGCCCGAGAGGACGCAACTCTGCGCCACCGTTCGGCTAGCGGCTGGACTTCAGCAGCGACTGAATGCAGATCGCGAAGACCGCGACGCTCAGGAAACCCGTCATGTATTGGGGCAGAGACGTACTCTCTCCCGCCTTGAAGATGTCGTGGAAGAGAAAGAGATCCACGGCGAGAAAGCCCACGATCAGCCCGACGTCAAAGGCTCGTCTCATGCGCTGGATTCTAGCTCCGCCGACTGCGCAGTGCTCGGGAATGTCCCCTGAACGAACTGGCTCCCGAGGCCCGGAGGACCGCTGGGCGCACGGCCCTCTCGTGCCTCAGCTTAGTTCCCGGTATTCCGTGCAGCCTCCGCCAGCGTTTAGGCGGCCGTGATTGTGCAGGTGTCGTTACCGCCGAGCATGTCGCCGGAGGAGATGTTTCCGAGTCCGTCGGAGATCGGATGGGCGAGTTCGCCCGTCCATACGCTTGTCAGGGAGTCGCCCGATTGCAGGGTGATCCAGGTCGGGTATGTCCACCACGTCACCCACGCTGAGTCTTTGCCGTTAGGGCCGATCTGCACGGGCGCAGCGAAGTAGCTCATGGGGTTGGCAATCGCATTGCCGTCGACCGACGCGCTCAGGGCAAGATCCTGCAAGAACGCAATATCGTGCCCACGTGTTCGCGTCACTTCCCCGACCAGAAGCGTGATCGTGCTTCCGGCGGGCACGGTCACATGCCCGCCGTCAAAGAAAGCGCATGCGACGAGGCGGACGGTGACGTTGCTGTCAGCCCTCGACGTCCCGGCGAAAGCTCCTGCGACCACGGCCACGGCAGCACTAACCGCCAATAGAAGGCGCACTCTCATAGTCCCGTCCCTTCCTCGAGTTCCCCCCGAGAAGACGTGACCATATAGGACATCGATGCAACTGTGTCATGTTTTCTTAGGGGCGGCTGGGCTGCGCCAGCGTCCGCGAATGTCACTCGACGGAGCCGAGCAGCTCGGGAAGTTGCGACAGCAGTGTTATCCGATCTCCTTGGAACCGCTCGGCCGCGGCCATGTCGTCCTCACGGTGGATTAGAACGGCGCGCATGCCGACCCGCTCGGCGCCCGCAAGTTCGTCGTTGCCGCCATCTCCCACGAAGACGCTCTCGTGTGGTTCGACCCCAAGCCGCTCGCATGCGAGCCGGTAGATCTGCGGGTCCGGTTTGCGCAACCCGACCGCGCTGGAGAAG
>DATBQM010000086.1:0-18511 GCA_036560805.1 Gaiellaceae bacterium
GACGTTGTACGAGCGGAGCACGGTCGAGCCGTCTCCGGCGACGAGATCGATCGCGGCCACGAGCGCGGGATCGGACGACAGGACGTCGAGCTCGACGACGACGTCGATCGGCTGACTCGAGAAGAACGTCGAATTCGGCGCTCCCGTCTCGTCCTCTGCGCGCACCTCGACGAGACGGCAGTCGTCGTTGCCGGGGCGCGTGGCTGGATCGACCCACCGCCGGCGACCGGTCTCGAGCGGCTCGATCGACTGCAGATAGCGGCGCACGATCGCATCAGTCGGGCCGTCGTCGATGATCTGCCCCTGCTCGAGGAGCAGCGCCCGATCGCACAGCGCGCGGACCGGCTGCATGTTGTGGCTCACGAAGATCACGGTGCTACCGTCGCGCGCGACCTCGGTCATGCGGCCGATGCAGCGGCGCTGGAAGTCGGCGTCGCCGACGGCGAGCACCTCGTCGACGATGAGGATCTCCGGCTCGAGGTGCGCCGCGACCGCGAACGCGAGCCGGATGTACATGCCGCTCGAGTACCACTTGACCGGCGTGTCGATGTGCTTCTCGATGCCCGAGAACTCGACGATCTCGTCGAACTTGCTGCGCACCTCCGCACGCGTCATGCCGAGGATCGAACCGTTGAGATACACATTCTCTCGGCCGGTGAGCTGGCCGTGGAAGCCGGTCCCGATCTCGAGCAGCGCGCCAACGCGACCCGTCACATCGACGAAGCCGGTCGTCGGCTCGGTGATACGCGCGAGGACCTTCAGCAGCGTCGATTTGCCGGCGCCGTTGCGGCCGACGAGCGCGACCGTCTCGCCCTGCTCGATATCGAACGTCATGTCGTCGAGGGCCCACATGTACCCGGGTGCTTCCTCGCGGAGAGCGAGGCGACGGAGGCGCTTGAAGCCGGACTCGACTTGCCCGAGGCGGTACTTCTTGGCGAGCCCGTGCGCGCTGATTGCGACGTCGGCCACTAGAACATGTCCACGATCGTGCGCTCTGCGCGGCGGAACACGTATATGCCGGAGATGAGCACGAGGATGACAACGCCCCCGCTGATCAGCAGAATCGGAACGTTCGGCTTCGCGACGCCCAGCAGCGACCACCGGAAGCCGTCGATCACCGACGTCATCGGGTTGATCGCCATGAGCGAGCGATAGGGCTGCGGCAGCCGCGACACCGGATAGAGCACGGGGGTGACGTAGAACCACAGCTGCAGCGCGAATGGGATCGCGTACGGAATGTCGCGGTAGCGCACCGAGATGCCGCAGAGCCAGATACCGAAGCCGAGGCTCGCGAACACCGCGAGCAGGACGAACAGGGGCAGGAAGACGATGTGCCAGCTCGGCCACCGGCCGTAATACCCGAACAGTCCGAAGACGACGAGGAACGAGATGACGAAGTCGACGAGCGGCGCCGTCACCTGGCCGATCGGCGCGTACAGCCTCGGGAAATAGATCTTGCCGAGGATGCTCGCGTTGTTCAGCAGTGCTTGCGATGCGCCGGGCATCGCTGTGAGGAAGTACGTCCAGATGATCAGTCCGGAGTAGAGGAACAGCGGGTACGGAATGCCCTTCGCTCCGGACGTGAACCCGGCGAGGCCCCCGAAGATGGCGGCCATGAGGACCATCGAGATGAGAGGCTTGAGGATCGCCCACATCGGCCCGAGATACGTCTGCTTGTAGCGCGCGCGGATGTCGCGCCACATGAGCGTCCAGAGCAGCTCGCGGTAATGCCAGAGCTCGCCCCAGTTGACGACCACGAATCCGCGCGACGGCTGGATCCGGCGGACGGCTGTCGCCGCTGCCGGCCGTTGTATTTCCGGGGCGGTGACCTGCACGAGAGACACGATAGCGACGTGCCCTGTCGCCTCCGGCTCGACCGGATACGTTTGCGGCTTGCCACCCCGCGCCCAAATCAGATGGAACGTCGGCACCGCCCGACGCACGTTGGCCGCGCGTCTCCGCGAGACTCGCGGACGCTCGGCCCGTCGCCCTTTGACCACTCCCTCCATATCCGCACCGATCGTGGAACGTGACGCGACCGGGATGCGGCTGACGCATGTCGTCACGGCGAGCGACCTCAACCCGCGATACCTCGCCTGCTGGGAGCCCATGGCGAGGGCGTGGCAGACGATCGGCGGGCTGGAGCCGATCCTCGTCCTCGTCGCGCGCGAGGAGGACATCCCGGCGGCGCTCCGCGCCGACGCGCGCGTGCGAATCTTCGAGCCGCTGCCCGAGCTGCACACCGCACTCCAGGCTCAGTGCATCCGGCTGCTGTATCCGGCGCTCCTCGACACGGACGGGGGAGGAGTCGTGACCTCGGACGTCGACATGGTGCCGCTGAACCGGCGGTACTTCCACGGTATCGCCGGCCGCGTCGACGAGCGTCATTTCCTCGCATTCCGCGACGTGCTGCTCGAAGGGATGGAGATCCCGATCTGCTACAACGCCGCGCTGCCGTCCACGTGGAGCGACGTGTTCGGTGTAGCGGGCGTCGAGGACGTGCGCGCCCGGCTCCGCGAATGGGCGCGCGGGATCGACTACGCGGGTGTCCGGGGGAAGGCCGGCTGGGACACCGACCAGCAGGTGCTCTACCGGATCCTGGTCGAGCGGGCGCGAACGAAGCGCGACGTCTGGATTCTCGACGACCGCTACTCCGGTTACCACCGGCTGCTGCAGCACCTGATCGGCGTCGACGGCGTCCAGGGAGTCGTACGCAGAGGCGTCGCCCGCGGCCACTACAGCGACTTCCACCTCGTGCATCCATACGAAGCCGAGCGAGAGCTGAACGAGTCCATCATCGAGCTCGCAGTGGGAGCAGTCTGATGCCGCGGTTCGTCGTAACCCGGCCCTATCCGGGGAGCAACGTCGGATCCAACCTCGCGAGCCTGGCGGGAGCCGCTTGGCTCGCACGCAGGCTCGGCCGGGAGCTGATCGTCGACTGGCGCGGGATGACGCAGCTCCGCGACCCCTCGCTCAACTACTTCACCGAGTTCTTCGAGACACCGTCGACCATCGCCGGCGTCGTGACGAGGTACGCGCCGGACGCAGGCGCCGACTACGACGGAGCTCGCAAGCTTCATCCCGACGAGGCCGGTGTGCTCGCCTCGCGTGGCGAGGATCAGCCGGACGACCACCTCGTGCTCGAGCAGTACCACGGCCCCGCCCGGCTGTTCAGCGGATCTGCAGCTGCTCGCTTCGCGTACCTGCGGTCGGTGTACCGCCACGTTGCGCCGACCGCAGACCTTCGCAACGCAATCGACGCCTGGGTCGACGAGCATTTCGACGCGCCGTTCGTCGTCGGTCTCAACATCCGCACAGGTAACGGGAAGTACTTCGGCAAGGGGGATGCCTATGCCGGGCGGATCGACCTCTCGCTCTTTCACAAGGAGGACAGGTTCCTCCACGTCATCTCGCGCGCGTGCCGCCGGCGCGCATCGGAGCTGCCCCGATCGCTCCGCGGCGAGACGAAGATCTTCTACGCAACCGACTCGGAGCCGATGAGTCGGCTGCTATCCCGACTCCCCGACGCCGTGACTCGCCGGCAGCGGTTCCCGCCGGTCGGCGTCGGCGATACCTACGCCTTCGACGAATCCGACTACTCCGACCGTGACGGCGTTGCCGACACCGTGGCCGACCTGTTTCTCCTGGCCCGCTGCGACGCGCTGCTCTACAACGGCTCGATGTTCAACGAGTATGCGCGTGTCGTGACGGGTGGCTTCAGCGGCAACATGGTGAATTTCGAACGGCTCTTCCTCGGTCGGCGGCTCGAGCTCGACGCTCGCCGCACGTGGCGAGCCGTCCGGCGCCGAATTGGCTAGCCGTTCCGTGACGTTACGATGGCCCGGCGATGAGGGCCGTCCGGGCAACGCGCCACCTTCTCACGAGCCACATGCGGTGGATGCTTCGCGTCGAGCTGGAGGCACTCCGGGGCCGCGGCCCAGCCTATGTCGCGCGCTGGAATGCCTCGCTTGCCGACTTGTACGTTCGCGACCGACTCGGCCGCCGTTCGTATCACCAGCTATCGGAGGACGAGCTTCGCGCCTCCCGCCGGTCGGACACTGTGTTCGTCTTCGGCTCGGGTTCCTCCCTCAATGACATCTCGGCCGATGGGTGGGCCGCAATGGCCGAGCACGACACCCTGGGCTTCAACCACTTCTGGCGGCAGTCGTGGGTTCGGACCGACTACCACATCATCCGTGGAGGAATCTACGGAGCAATCGACATGGGTCCGCAAGCGAGGAAAGTCGCCGAAGGCATCGGCGCGAATCCGCTCTATGACGCCACGATCTTCCTCATGCAGGACGACTTTCTCGGCGCCTTCGCGAACTACACCGTCGGGCACCGCCTGCTACCGAGCGGCGCGCGGATCTTCCGCTACAAGACCAAGGGCGGCCCGGGACTGCCGACCCATTCATTTGCGGAAGGCGTTCGCCACGCGCCTGGGACACTCTCTGATGCGGTGAACCTCGCCTTTCTCATCGGTTGGAAGCAGATCGTGCTCGCCGGTGTCGATCTGTACGACAGCCGCTACTTCTTCCTCCAGCCCGACGAGACGCTCACGCAGGACACCGTCTCCGGCACCGTCGTCGCCGGAGAGACGAATGCGTTCCGCGGACAACGGTACGACGAGCCGCACAACACCTTCCGCGGCGGCGTGGTCGAGCAGATGGCCGAGTGGCACGACGCGCTCGCGACGCAGGGCGTGCACGTCAGCGTCTTGAACCCGCGCTCGCTGCTGGCGTCCGTGATGCCTGTGTACGAGTGGCCCATGCGGCCGGCCGCGGTGAGCCGCTGATGGACTGGAGCGAAAAGACCGTCCTCGTCACCGGAGGGACTGGGTCGTTCGGGCGGTTCTTCGCCGACATCGTCCTCCGTGAGCTGAAGCCGGCGAAGCTCATCGTCTTCAGCCGGGACGAGCTCAAGCAACACGAGATGCGCGTGGCGGGATTCGACCATCCATCGCTGCGCTACTTCATCGGCGACGTGCGCGACCGCGACCGCCTGCGCCGCGCGTTCGCGGGCGTCGACATCGTCGTGCACGCGGCGGCGATGAAACAGGTCGCCGCGTGCGAGTACAACCCGATCGAAGCGATCATGACGAACGTCATGGGGACGCGAAACGTGATCGACGCAGCGCTCGACGAGGGAGTCGAACGTGCGCTCTTCATCGGTACGGACAAGGCGGTCAACCCGACCAACCTGTACGGGGCGACGAAGCTCTGCGGGGAGAAGCTCTTCGTGGAGAGCAACGCGTACTCGGGCACGAGCGGAACTCGGTTCAGCTGCACGCGCTACGGCAACGTCGTCGGGAGCAGAGGCAGCGTCATCCCCCTGTTCCGTGCACAGCGCGAGAGCGGGCGCATCACCGTGACGGATCCGCGCATGACCCGCTTCTGGATCACGCTCGAGCAGGGCGTCCGCTTCGTCATCGACTGCATCGACGAGATGCAGGGCGGCGAGGTCTTCGTTCCGAAGCTACCGAGCATGAACGTCGGAGATCTCGCGGAAGCGATCGCTCCCGGGTGCGAGCGCGACGTCGTCGGGATTCGCTCGGGAGAGAAGCTGCACGAGGTGCTCGTGTCCGACGACGAAGCTCGCCACGCGCTCGAGTTCGACGACATGTACGTCATCTGGCCGACGCACTCGTGGTGGCACGGCGATCACTGGGCCGCCGGGCGCGCTCTCTCGGACGGCTACTCGTTCACGAGCGACCACAACGACCGGTGGCTCACCGTCGACGAGCTCCGAGCGCTCGCCGACGAAGCGTGATCTATCCCATCTCGTGCGACCGGTGATACTCGACGACCTGCTCGAACGGCACGAATTCGCGCTCGAGATCGAGAGCCTCGCACAGCCGGCGAATGCGCTCGATGTCTTCGGGGACGTCGACCGTCCAACGCAGGTCGGAGTCGTCCCGTCCGCCGTCCTGGACCACGTCTCGCATCACGAACAGCTCCGGGCGCTCGAAGCGCTGGAACCACGTCACGTGCTCGCGGGCGTCGGGAGACGTCCCGATCCGGCCGACGCGCTCGAGGACGTCGCGCCACATCACCTCCGTGTCGAGCCCCACCGGGTACGTCCGCTCGACCATGTTGGAGGCGTAGTCGACCCCGGTCTCGAGCGCGCCGACCACGCGATCGACGACGGCGGGATCGTGCAGCGGGCAGTCGGCCGTCACACGCACGACCACGTCGGCCCGCGCCTCCGCCGCCGCCCCGAGATACCGTCCGAGCACGTCGTGCTCGGAGCCTCGAAACCAGCGCACCCCTTCGCGGTCGGCGCAATCGACGACCGGCTCATCCGTCGCGTTCGCCGTCGTCGCGACCACGATCTCGTCGATCGATCGACAAGCCTTGAGCCGGGAGAGCTCGAGCGCGAGCATCGGGACGCCGCACACGTCCATCAAGACTTTTCCCGGAAGGCGCGTCGACGTCATCCGTGCTTGGAGAATGGCGACGGTCGGCATGGCTGACGGCGGCGACCATAGCAACGGCGCCACGCTCGTCACGGGAGCGGCGGGCATCCTCGGGTCGGCACTGCTCCGGTTCCCGCGCTTCGCCGACGCGGTGGGAACGGTCAGGAAGACTCCATCGTCCGCGCCGCGCATCCTCGAGGTCGATCTCCGAGATCGTGCCGCCACCCGGCGGATGCTCGAGGATGCGGTGCCGAGCGTGATCGTGCACACCGTGGGTCTCACCGATGTCGATGCGTGCGAACGGCAGCCGGCCGACGCGTATGCGGTCTCGGCGCTTACGACGCTCAACCTCGCCGAATGGGTCGCCGACCGGTCGCCGCAGACGCTCCTCGTCTACATCTCGAGCGACCAGGTGTACTCCGGCGACGGCCCGCATGGCGAGTCCGAGCCCGCGCCGGTGAATGCGTATGGCGCGGCGAAGCACGCGGGTGAGCTCGCAGCAGCGCGCGCACCGCGCAGCCTCGTGCTCCGAACCAACTTCTACGGACGCAGCTACGGAGCCCGGCATAGCTTCACAGACTGGATCGCCAATTCGGTGCGCGAGGGAAGGTCGATCGAGCTCGACGAGGACGCGTGGTTCTCACCGCTCCATCTCACTCAGCTCGTCGACCTCGTCGACGACTGCATCTCGGGTGGGCTCGCAGGCGTCTACAACGCCGGAGCGCATGATGCAATCGACAAGCTGACGTTTGCACGCGAGGTTGCCGCGCGCGTCGCACCGCAAGGTGCGCGGCTCGTCCATCCGAGGACGCCGGACGAACGCGAGGGCCGTGCGCCTCGCCCGCTCGACCTACGACTGGACGTCACGCGCATCGAGCAGGGCCTCGGGCGGCCGCAGCCGACCGTCGCGGACGGTCTAGCACTCCTCTCCGTGGAGCAGGAAGCCCGTGTCTGAACCGACAATCCGCATCGGCGAACGGACGATCGGCGGCGAGCATCCGACCTTCTTCGTTGCGGACATCGGCGCGAACCACGACGGCAAGCTGGAACGCGCGAAGGCGCTCGTCCGCCTCGCGGCCGAGTCCGGCGCCGACGCGGCGAAGTTCCAACACTTTCGCGCGGAGACGATCGTCAGCCGAACGGGTTTCGAGAGTCTCGGTTCACAGCTGTCTCACCAGGCTGACTGGACGCGCTCGGTGTACGAGGTGTACAAGGACGCCTCGCTCGATCTCGGCTGGACCGAAGTACTCCGCGACGAGTGCGAGGCGTCGGGGATCGAGTTCATGACGGCGCCGTACTCGCTCGAGCTCGCAGATGCGCTCGACCCGTATGCACGCGCGTTCAAGATCGGGTCCGGGGACGTGACGTGGCTCGAGCTCGTGCGGCACATCGCCGAGAAGGGCAAGCCGGTCGTGCTGGCCGCAGGTGCATCGACGCTCGAGGAGGTCGAGCGAGCCGTCGAAGCCGTCCTGTCTGTCAACGACCAGCTCGCACTGCTCCAGTGCAACACGAACTACACAGGGCTCGAGGAGAACCTCTCGTACGTGAACCTGCGCGTCCTGAACACCTTCCGCGCTCGCTTCCCGGATGTCGTGCTCGGCCTCTCGGACCACACGCCGGGCCACGCAACGGCGCTCGGCGCCGTCGCAATGGGCGCTCGCGTCGTCGAGAAGCACATCACGGACGACTGCACGCGCACCGGGCCGGATCACGCCTTCGCGCTCGACCCGGACGCGTGGTGCGCGATGGTGCGCGCGACGCGCGAGCTCGAAGCCGCGCTCGGCGACGGCGTGAAGCGCGTCGAGCCGAATGAAGCCGAAACCGTGGTCGTCCAGCGCCGCGCTCTCAGGGCGGCGCGCGACCTCGAGGAGGGAACGCTCCTCGCGCGCGATGACCTGATCCCGCTCAGGCCGTGCCCGCCCGACGCGCTCTCCCCCGCAGAGCTCGGCGACCTCCTCGGGCGCCGTCTCGGTCGATCCATCTCGGAGGGGGACGTGATCCGGCGGGACGACCTCGCATGACCGACTGCGTGATCGTCGTACCGGCGTACCACGAGGCCGGCGCAATCGGCGCAGTCGTGGTGGATCTCCTGAAGGTCGCCCCCGTCATCGTCGTTGACGACGCCTCGGGCGACGGTACCGCCGACGCAGCGCGCGCAGCGGGCGCCTTCGTAGTCGAGCTCGACGACAATCGCGGCTACGGGAACGCGATCGACGCGGGCTTCCGGGAGGCAGTCGCGCGCGGGTTCCGCTACGTCGTCACCGCGGACGGCGACGGCCAGCACGACCCCGCCGACGTCGCTCGCGCTGCCGAGGAGGTCGCTTCCGGCCGCTACGACCTCGTCGTCGGCATCCGCCCGGTCGTCGTCAGGCCCGTGGAGCGGCTCTGCGCGTTGTACGCGAAGAAGGTCTTCGGAATCGTCGACCCCCTGTGCGGATTGAAGGCGTACGACGTTCGGTTCTACGAGGAATACGGGAGCTTCGACCGCCGCAGGTCCGTCGGCACCGAGCTGATGACGTTCGCGCTCCGTCACGGGGCCCGCTGGGATCAGTGGCCGATCTCGATTCGGCCGCGGACGAACGGCGACTCCCGCTTCTACCGCTCCCTCCGCGGGAACCTCCGCATCCTGCGCTCGCTGCGGGCGCTCGTTGCCGTGCGATAGCGAAGCGCACGCGCGTGGACGGCGACGCGGCCACCGAGGCCGCGCATGTCGCCGGAGCGGAGAAAGCGGAGGACGCGCACGACGCGGTACCGCCACGGGTGCACGCGCGGGAGGTACCAGTCGACGTAGATGCGCGAAAAGCGCCTACCGCCGTGAGTGCGGCTCGCGCGTACGGTCTCCCACCAGAAGCCAGACGTCTCGGCGACGGTCTTCGACGCGGGGTGCAGCCGGTAGGCGCCGAGCACGGCGTCGACGTGCGTCACCGGGAAGCGCGCGCCGAGCTTGAGCCAGAGCTCGTAGTCCATCGCGTACCTGTAGCTCGGGTCGAGGCCGCCCACTGCCTCGAACGCGGACCGTGTGAAGAATGCGCCGGGCTGGCAGACGGCGTTCCGGTCGTTCAGCTCCGCGTCCTGGTCGTACGGCACCGGCGCGATGTCGCGAATCGTTGCTCCGTCCGCATCGATCTGCCGCCAGCCGCCGTGCACGAGACCTGCGCCGGTCGAGCGCAGGGCGGAGACCGCGGTCGAGACGGCGCCGGGGAGATACGCGTCGTCGGCGTTCAGCCAGCCGAAGATCTCGCCGGCCGCCATCCTGAAGCCCTTGTTGACGGCGTCGGCCTGTCCGTCATCCGGTTCCGACACCCAGGTCACGTGCGAGTGCGCACCGAGTACCGCGAGCGTCTCGTCCGTCGACCCGGCGTCGACGACGATGTGCTCGATGCGCGGATAGTCCTGGTCGAGCACGCTGCGAATCGCGTCCTCGATGAAGCGCCCCTGTTGCAGCGAGGGCGTCACGATGGAGACGAGAGGAACGTCCTCCATCGCGGCGACTATACCGCCGGCTCTCGCAGCTTCCGAAGGAGCGCCAGCTCGCCACGCGTCCGGAACACGGCCCAGAAGAGCGAGAGGCCGAGTCCCGTAAGCCCGTCGCGATATCCGCGCTTCGCGAGGAAGCTTTCCCGGAACGCCCGCCACGGCATCGCAGCGACCGCGCGATAGCCGGTGACCTCGCCCGCAGCGGCGCGATCGTTCGGCTCGAGCTGCAGATACCGGTGGTGGCGCTGGGCGAGCTCCCGGTAACCGTCGGCCCATCGATGCTCGATCGCCGTCTCGTCCGTGAACGGCAGCGTGTGCAGGCGGAAGCCGGGATGGATCTCCATCCCGCCCCAGATCGCCGGCGTGAGCGTGACCGCGCTCCGCCGGACGAGGAGGCGCCGCTTGTTCGGTCCGCCCCACACCGTCCCCCGCAGCGGATGCCCGGCGAAGAAGTACTGGCGCGGCGCGTCCACGGCGGCGACGTCGGGGGCGAGGGACGGCACGAGCTCCGCCACCTCGCGGGCGAGCGCAGGCGGCACGGTTTCGTCGGGGTCGACGACGAGGATCCAGTCGTGCCTCGCCTGCGGCGCGACCGTCACGCGAGCCGCCTCGGCGATCGGGACGAGGGCGTGGCGGACGACACGGGCGCCGTGCGCCTCGGCGACTGCGACGGTGTCGTCCTCCGACTCGAGGTCGACGACGATCACCTCGTCGCAGAAGGCGATCGCATCGAGGCAAGGGCCGAGGAGGTGCCCTTCATTCCTGCTCGACACGATCGCGGAGACAGCTACGCTCGCCGGAGTGACCGCCATTCTCGGCCTGAATGCCTATCACGGTGATGCGGCGGCCGCGCTCGTCGTCGACGGCGAGCTCGTCGCAGCGGCCGAGGAAGAGCGCTTCAACAGGGTCAAGCACGTCGCCGGATTCCCCGCGCTCGCGGCGCAGTGGTGCCTCGCCGAGGGCGGAATCCGGCCGGAGGAGCTCGACCACCTCGCCGTCTCCCGCGACCCGCGCGCGAACGTCGGCCAGAAGCTCCTGCGCACGATCCGGCACGGCGCGAGCGCCCGTTACCTGAAGGCGCGCCTCCAGAACGCGGCGAAGGTCCGCGACGTCAAGGCGGCGCTCGCAGACTCGCTCGGCATCGAGGGCGACGGCCTTCGCGCGCAGGTTCACAACGTCGAGCATCATCAGGCGCACGTCGCGAGCGCGTTCTTCGTGTCGCCCTTCGAGGACGCGGCGATCCTGTCGATCGACGGCTTCGGCGACTTCTGCTCGACGATGACCGCTGTCGGCCGCGGTAACGCTTTTCGCGTGCTCGACCGTGTGCTCTTCCCGCACTCGCTCGGAATCTTCTACGCAGCGATCACGCAATGGCTCGGGTTCCCGCACTACGGCGACGAGGGCAAGGTGATGGGGCTCGCGCCGTACGGCGATCCGTCGAAGTACCTCAAGGCGATGCGCGACATCGTCCGGTTCGACGACGGTATGTTCGCGCTCGACCTCGATTACTTCACGCACGACAAGGAAGGCGTCGACATGACGTGGGACGACGGTTCTCCCACGATCGGCCGGATCTACTCCGACAAGCTCGTCGAGGCCTTCGGCCCGGCACGCCGGCCGGACGGCGCGATGACGACCAACTACGAGGACGTAGCCGCGGCGATGCAGAAGCGCCTCGAGGAGGTCTACCTCCACATCGTCACGCACCTGCAGGAGACGACGGGCATGACGAATCTCTGCCTGGCGGGCGGCGTCGCGCTGAATGCGGTCGCCAACGGCCGGATCCGGCCGGAGACGGGCTTCGACGGCCTGTACGTCCAGCCCGCGGCCGGCGACTCCGGCACCGCGGTCGGCGCCGCCTACTACGTCTGGAACCAGGAGCTCGGCCAACCACGCAGCTTCGTGATGACGCACGCGTACACGGGGCCGCAGTACTCGGACGAGGAGCTCGCGGCAGCATTCCGGGAGGCCGGCTTCGACGCCACGCGGCTCGAGGACGACATGCTGTTCGCGTCGGTTGCGGAGCGGATCGCGGCCGGCGACGTCGTCGGCTGGTTCCAGGGGCGGATGGAATTCGGGCCGCGCGCGCTCGGCCACCGCTCGATCGTCGCGGATCCGCGGCGCTCGGACATGAAGGACATCCTCAATGCGCGCATCAAGCATCGGGAGGAATTCAGGCCGTTCGCGCCGTCGATCCTCGCGGAGGCAACGGCGGACTGGTTCGACCAGGACTACACGTCGCCGTTCATGGTGCTCGTCTACAAGACGAAGCCGGACAAGCGGGAGAAGATTCCCGCCGTGAACCATGTCGACGACACAGGCCGCGTGCAGACGGTGGAACGCGACGTCGAGCCGCGCTACTACCGGCTGATCGAGGAGTTCGGAAAGCTCACGGGTGTGCCCGTCGTCCTCAACACGTCGTTCAACGAGAACGAGCCGATCGTGCGCACCCCGGCCGAGGCAGTCGACACGTTCCGGAAGACGCACATGGATGTGCTCGTGCTCGGCAACTACGTCGTCGCGCGCAACGGCGCATAGATGACCACCGGCGGGCTGCGGCTTGTCGTCACAACGCGTGCGGAGCTCCGCCACCGGCTCTTCCTCGGCCTAGTCGAGGCCCGCCTGGGCACGCCGGCAGGCGTGCTCGTGCAGGCGGTCCCGGCGCCCGCAACGACGAGCGGCCGCGGGCGGGCACTGCACCGGCTGCGCCGGCTTGCCGGCGACGTGCTCGCGCCGCAGCTGACGCTCGACCCCGTCCGGAGGCTAGGCCGGTTGCGTCTGGACGTTTCCACGACGAGCGAGGACGAGCTGACGGCGATGCTCGCGCCCGTCAGGCCCGTCGACCTCGACGCACTCGCTGGCCGCACGTCCGTCCGCGTCGACGCCGACCCGAACTCGTCGGCCAGCGCGTCATGGCTCGAGGAGATCCGGCCCGACCTGATCCTCGTCTTCGGCGGCCGCATTCTCCGCGAGCCGTGGCTCTCCATCGCGTCCCTCGGGGCGCTGAACATGCACTACGGGATCCTGCCGGACTACGGCGGCGCCGCTTCGACCGAGTACGCGCTGTACCACGACCGCCTGGACTTGGTGGGTGCGACCATCCATTCAGTCGAAGCAGGGGTCGACAACGGCGCGATTCTCGACCAGCGCGTCGTCGAGCCGGAGCCCGGTGATTCACTCGAGCGTTACCGCGCTCGCGTCTACCGCACCGGACTGCAAGCGCTCGTCGATCAGGCTGAAACCGTGGGCGCGGGCAATGTCGCGGCGGGGCGGCCGCAGGAACGGACGACGGTCTACCGCCGCGGCGTCGGCGCGCTCGCCGTCGAGGCCGCTGCGCAACTCCGGCTCGACACGGCATCGTCCTTCCCGCATCTCGAGCAGTACGTCGAGGAGGCGCCTCGCGGCCGCGGCATCCTCGGCCGCATCGCTGCCGATCGGTTGCCGGCGGGTGTGTACGTACTGCTCTACCACTCGATCGTCGACGAGGAGTCCGCAGAGCCGTGGGAGCACGCGTTCACCGTCGCAGGAACGCCCCTCCGTGTCTTTCGCAAGCACGTCGAGTATCTCGCTGCCAACTTCACGCTCATCCAGCTCGACGAGGCCTGCGCGCTCCTGCGTGAAGGCCCCGCAGAGCGGCCGTACGTCGCGCTCACGTTCGACGACGGCTACCGCAACGTCCTCGACGCCGCCGCACCGATCTGCCGAGAGCTCGGACTGCGTCCGACCGTCTTCGCCAATGCAGCGTTTGCGGACGGCGGTGCCGTCAACTACCGCGTGCTGCTCGCGACGCTGATCCAGCTCGGCCACGCACCCCGCACATCGGCGATCCTCGGCGAGGCGCTCGGCGACTCGTCGTTCGACGAGAGCACGCTGTGGTCGCGCTCGAAAGACGCGTACCGCCACGGCGAGACCGAGGCTGCCGTGCAGCGCGCGTGGAACGAGCTGGTCGGCGACCTGCCGCGCGCTCATCTGTCGTTCGAAGAGCTCTCCCGCCTGGTCGCCGACGGCTGGACGGTCGGCAACCACACGCTCGACCATGTTCCGCTCGTCGGCCTCGATCGCGCCGAGATCGAACGCCAAGTCGACGAGAACGTCCGGCGCCTCGCGGCGGCCGGTGTCAGCACGATCCCGTGGCTGAGCTACCCGCTCGGCCGATCCGCGCACGTCGACGCGACACTGGGAGCCTTCATGGACGCACGTCCCGGCCTGAACGGCATCTTCGCGGGCGGTGGCGTCAACCTGATCGCCGCTCGGAAGGACTGGCTGCGGATCGGAGTCGTCGATCAAGACCTCGAGGGCCTTCGTCGCGACCTGTTCCGGGAGGCGCGCGCGACGTTGCTAGCCCTCGAGCGCCTCGCCGCGCGTTAGCCGTCCGACTCGTACACCGCGAGTAGAGCCTTCGCCGCAGGCTCGGGCGCATATTCCCGAATCGCCTTCTCGCGCGCGGCGCTCCCGAAGCGGACGCACAACTCAGGATCGCGCAGCAGACGTTCGATCGCCGAACGGAGATTCTCGCGGTCCACGAGGAGCCCGGTCACGCCGTCGTCGATCGCGTCGACCAGCCCGCCGACCGGCGTCGCGACCACAGGACGCCCGTACGCCATCGCCTCGCGGGCGACGACGCCGTACCCCTCGCGGCGGGAGGGAACGCACACGACCGCGGCACGCTCGTAGTACGCACCGAGCTCCGACGGCGCAACGAAGCCCGCGCTCTCGACTACGTGTACCGGCCCCGCACCGACGATCACTCGGCGAAGCCCTTCCGTCGCGTACAGGAAGTCCTCGATGCCTTTCTCCGGCGACAGCCTGCCCGCGAAGAGAACGTGGGGCGGCTCATCGGGTTGAGCGACTTCGCGCGGAATCGTCACCGGCGAGGGCACGACTCGAACCTCGCGCGCTCCGAGCGACGTCGCCTCCCCGGCGAGAAAGGGCGATGCCGCGATTGCGAGCCTCGCGCGGCGGAGGATCCACCGAGCGAGCCCGGGGACCCGTCGCGCAAGCTCGGCATCCGTCCCCCACAGCTGCACGACGAAGGGCTTGCCGAGCGTCGCTGCGACCGCGCCGGCGGCGAGCCAGTGAGCGTGGACGAGATCGCAGTCCCGGGAAGCGGCGGCGCGTCGAAAGCGCCAGAGAAACAGCGGGACCAAGAGCGCCAGCCATGGGCGACGCCGGATGTTGCCGACGATGCCGTAGCCGTAGGCGAGCCCGAAGTGCGAGAAACTCGCCGGCGACACGACGTCGACGTCGACACCGAGCGCGCGCACTCCCTCGACTGCGTCGGCGACGAAGCGTCCCGCCGGATCGTCGTCGTCGCGCGGGTACGACGTCGTCAAGACGAGGACCTTCATGGGCTCAGTTCGACGAGAACGGATGCCCCGGCACGATGATCTTGAGATGAGAGATGTGCCAGACCCCGTAGGCGTATGAACCAGTCGACTGCGTGCCCGCGAGATGCACGAGCTCGTCGACGCCACCCGTCTCGTCGTTGTACGGGAGAATCGACATGGTCAACGCGAGGAACATCGACCACGCGATGCACACGAGGCAGGCGGCGGTGCCGAGCGCCGGCCGGCGCTGCAGCAGCCCACCGATACCGACGGCGAAGATCGGCATCAGCGCGGCGAAGTAGCGCTGCGAGAACGAAAGGCCTGCGCCCCAGAACGGGACGGCCGCCTGGATCGCAACAACGGCCACTGCCATCAACCCGATCGCGACGAGGAACGGGCGGTGCTCGCGGTCTCGTCGCAGAAGCAGGATGTAGCCGACGACGGCGAGGGCCGTCACGGGCGTCCATAGGAACAGCCCGCGCTTGAGCGTGAAGAGCATGAAGAACGGCGAGCCCGGTGACCACCGGAGGAGCGAGCCCGCGTTGTAACCGCCCTCGAATAGGTGGACACCGTCGGCGAGAGGCACAACCGCAAGGAGCGCGTATGCCAGGCAGGCTGCTACACCAACCGCGAGCGCCGGACGAAACTTCCGGTAGACGACGAGTCCCGCAAAGAGACCGAAGCCGAGCGCCCCCTCGAATGTCCGCACGGACACCGCGACACCGACGATCGCGCCCGCGAGCAATGCGATTCCGAGCGGCCAGTCGCGGCGAAAGCCGACGAGAGTCGTGAGGACCAGCAGCGTCGCGAGCATCGTGTCGACGGTGTGCGTCTGTCCCGGAGAGAACACGCCGTAGAAGAAGGACGTCGTCCCGAAGAGCGCGATGCCGGCCGCAAGCGCCGCGTGGCGAAGGCCCAGGTCGCGCAGCAGGACGTAGACGAGAGCGACGGTGACGGCCACGTAGACGACGGTGCCGAGCGCGATCAGCGTCTGTTCGATCGGATGCGTGCGGAACGTGTGCATCCCGAGCGAATCGAACCCGGCGCCGACGCCGTAGAAGGGAAGCTCGAAGAACGCCAGCCCGAACTGATAGCCGTATGCGTGGGTGTGGGCGCCCATGAGCCGCCGCAGGAACGTGTACGGGACCTGTGCGTCTCCGCCGTACAGGAACCCGTAGTTGAAGTTCGCCGCGAAGAGAAGCCACAGCACCTCGACGGCGGCGATGCCCCGGTGACGTGCGACGAGGGACCGCAGCTCGCTCAGCGTAGCCCTCGCCGGAGGATCGCGTGCTCGCTCAGGCCGAGGATGCTCAGGAAGAACGAGGCGAACACGCCCTGACACGCGACTGTGACCAGGGCGAGCCCGAGGATCCCGAGTCGGGGGTCTTTCACGCCGTCGAAGAACGACACGAGCGTGATAGAGGTGCCGACGACGAAGGCGATACTTGAGGCGGCGAGCCCGTGCTCGAGGCGAAGCCGGCGCCAGCCTCGCTCGAGCCGTTCGTCCTGCTCGCCGAGGTAGATGACCGCGTACGTCCGGGCGAAGAGGCCGAGCTGGATGACCCCCACACCGAGGATCGTCAGCATTGCGAACGCAACCGAGACGCCTGTCCAGTTGTCGCCCAGGCTCGGCAAGGCACCGAGTGCGACAAGGCCGGCGAGCCCCGCAGCGGCGGCGATTCCTCCCGGCAGCGCGAAGAGGAACGCCGGGCTGTGCACGAGCATGAACCGAATGTGGCGCCATCCGTCGCTCAGCCGTGAAAGCTTCGACTCGCCCAGCCGCACCCGGTAGTCGACGGGCACTTCTTCGATCCGCAGGTGATGCTTGCCTGCCTTGATGACCATTTCGGAGGCGAACTCCATTCCCGTGGCCGACAGCTTCAGCGTGGGGACGACCTCACTGCGAATCGCGCGCAGCCCGCAGTGCGCGTCGGACACGCCGCTGCCGAACAGCGAATTCAACATGCCGGTCAGGATGGGATTGCCGATGTAGCGGTTCGGCCACGGCATCGCACCGGGTTCGATGGTGCCCTTGAAGCGCGAGCCGATCACGAGATCGGCGCCGTCGCGCAGCTTCGCGACGAATGTGGCGAGATCGTCGAGGGGATACGTACCGTCCGCGTCGAGCATGACGACGTACCGGCCACGGGCATTCGCAAGTCCGGCCAGGTATGCGCTGCCGTACCCGCGCCGCGGTTCCGTGACGACCGTCGCTCCGGCTTCCGTTGCGAGCCCGGCGGAGTCGTCCTCCGAACCGTTGTCGACAACGAGCACCTCACCGTCGACTGCGGCATCGCGGAGCGCCGCGCGGGCTTCGGCTACCACCTGCCCGATCGCTGCCGCCTCGTTGAGGCACGGGATGACGATTGACACTTCCGGACTGGCGGCGGCCGACACCGCCCGATCATATTCGCGCTCTAGGATGCGGCCCGTGCCTGAATCGTTCGTCGCGCCACCGGGGCAAGAGGAGTCGCTCGACCGGATGGCGGGTGCGGAGAACTACAACGACTGGCTGCTGGCGCGCGCGCTCCCGTTCGTCGGGCGTCGTGTCCTCGACTTCGGCGCCGGGATCGGGACATTCAGCGCTGAGCTCGCCGTGCGCACCGATGTCGTCGCGGTCGAGCCCGATCCGGCGTTCGCGTCGCACCTCCGGTCGCTATTCGCGGACAACCACCGAGCCACGGTCGTCGAGTCGGATGCGACCTGGCTCGCCGACGAGGCACAGCGGGGCGCATTCGACACCGTCGTGTGTCTGAACGTTCTCGAGCACATTCGCGACGATGCCGCGGTGGTCAACCGTTTCCGCGAATGCCTCTCTCCCGGCGGCCATGCTCTTCTGCTCGTCCCGGCGCATCCCGCGCTCTTCGGCGAGATCGATCGCAGCGTCGGGCACGAGCGCCGGTACACGAGAAGGTCGTTGCGCGAGCTCGTCTCACGCGCGGGGCTGAGGCCCGTCGATACGCGCTACGTCAACCCGTTGGGGGCGCTCGGATGGCTCGCCTCCTCGCGGCTCCTTCGGCGTGCGCAGGTTCCCTCCGGGCCCTTGCGCGCGTACGACCGTCTGGTGCCGCTGCTGAGGCGGCTCGACAGTCTCCCGCTTCCCTTCGGGCTCTCCGTCTGGGCAGTCGCCCGGCGCGACTAGCTCTTCTGCCGCGCGAACACCACGGGCAGCGCGAGCGCGAGCGCGACGAAGGCGTAGAAGTAATAGAACTGCATCGTCAGGTAGAAGAAGTTCGCCGCCATCGTCCCGGCGAGCGCCGCGGTCAATCCCCATGCGAGCGGCAGGACACGC
>DATBQM010000087.1:0-43151 GCA_036560805.1 Gaiellaceae bacterium
GCTCGCCGGGCAGTACGCGGACCGGCTCGTGCTGCTCGACCGCGGCTCGATGGTCGCGGAGGGAACGGCGGCGGAGGTCCTCTCCGCCGCGAACCTCGCCGCGTATTACGGTGCGAACGTGCGCATCGTCTCGGACGACGCGGGGCTCTTCGTGCTTCCGACGCGCGCGTGAGCTCGACCGCCGCGATCCTCACCATCGGGAACGAGCTCGTGTCGGGCGACGTCCCGAACTCGAACGGCTCGTGGCTGGCACGCAGGCTCGCGCCACTCGGCGTGTCCGTGCGCCTGATCGCCGCCGTGCCGGACGAGATCGATGCCATCGCAGAGTTCGTGCGCCGCGAAGCGCCGCTCGTCGACTTCCTCCTCGTCACCGGCGGCCTCGGAGGCACGCCCGACGACATCACGCGCGAAGCGATCGCGCACGCGTTCGAGCTCGCGCAGGAGGAAGTCCCCGACGTCGCCGCCGACCTGCGCAGCCGCTTCACGCACGACCCCGAGTACGCAGCGGCCTGGGCACGGCTACCGGCCGGCAGCCGTCCGCTGCCGAATCCGCTCGGCGGCGCGCCCGGGTTCGCGCTCGAGAACGTCTACGTCATGCCCGGCCTGCCGACGGAGATGGAGGCGATGTTCGACGCGGTCGCGGAGGAGTTCCGCCGCGGCGAGCCCATTGGCTCCTGGCGGCAGACGTATCGCACCCGCGAGAGCGCCATCGCGTCGCTCCTCGCTGAGGCGGGCACGCGGTGGCCGAGCGTCGTCGTCGGCTCCTACCCGGCGTTCATGCTCGACGGCCCGCAGGTCGAGGTGGTAGTGAAGTCGAGCGACGCGGACGCGCTCGCCGCCGCGTCGGCGTGGCTCTCGTCAGCGATCGAAGAGCGCAGCTGAAGGCAGATAGAACGCGGCGATCGCGAAGGTGAGCACGACCGCGGCGAGCGGGCTGAAGAACGCGAGCACGAACACGACCCCGTACATCAGGACGCCAGGCGCGTACGCCCGGTCGACCGCGCGCAGGGCCGCGTCGGACACCCCCGCCGCGATCAGCCGCCGGTTGCGGCGCGCGTACTGCCACCACACCTGATGGAGCGCCGCCATGATGACGAGCGTCCCCGCATAGGCGAGCGCAGCGGCCTCCTCGCCGTCCTTGCGCAGGTAGTCGCCGACCAGCTTCGTCGGGAACGGCAGGAAGGCGACCGTGAGCAGCAACAGATTGTTGACGAACAGCATCGTGCGATCCGTCCGTCCCATCAGCGATACGGTGTGATGGTGGTTGATCCAGATGATCCCGATCGTCACGAAGCTCGTGACGTACGCGAGGTACGCGGGCCACAGATGAAGGAGCTCGTGATCGAGCTTGTGCCCCGTGCTCACGCTGAACTCGAGCACGAGCAGCGTCGCGGCGATGGCGAAAACGCCGTCGCTGAACGCCTCCAGCCTTCCGGTTCCCTCCATGCGGGGAATCGTGGCGATGGGGGAGGACGGCCCTGAGTTTCGTCACCGTCATGCTGCTGCGCCCGGTCCTGTTCGCGCTCGCCATCGTCGGCGCCGTCCTCACCGGCGAGCACGAGCACTCGGCATGGATCGGGCTGCTCGCATTCTTCATCGCCTCCGGGCTCGCCCGCGTCGTCCGGCGCTTGCTACGCGGCCGGCCGCTCGGCGCGTTCCGCGCACTCCTCTGGCCCGTCTTCGCCGCAGGCTTCGTCGTGCTCTACAACTTGGCAGGACTCCCGATGTGGGCTGCTGTGATCCTCGCCTTCGTCAGCGCCGGCATCGCGAAGAACATCCTTGCGTCGCTCCTCTTCGCTCATTTCGCCTGGCGTAACCTGAACGAATGGGGGATTCCCGGACGAGACGACGTCGTCGAGGGCCGCTGGACCGAGGTCGAGAGCTAGGCGCGAAAGAGACCAGCCCCGGCTCGCATCTCACCGGACATGAAGCTCGCCTTCGCTGCGGTCCTCGTGATCGCGCATTTCACCGCGACCTCGGTCAGCGGCACGGCTAGCCGGACGTGCGGGACGGTCACCGCGACGAGCGCGACGTATTCCGGGCCGGCGATGACGATCAGCGCGCACAGCACGATCGACACGCGTACCGGCATGGGGCTCGTCACAGGGACGGTGAAGTCGCCGACGATGACTGGACAATTCTCTGCCGTGTTCGACCACGGCGTGATCAGCGGGACGACGACGGGCCACGTCGGCACGCGCGCGCTCGTCGGGAGCCTCACAGCGGAGTTCGATCCCACACATGGGTTCACGAAGGGCGTGATCGGCGGCCGGAGCCCGGTCGGCACCGCCGTTCTCGACTCGACCTGCTCGCCGCCGCCCCAGAAGCAGCTCCGTCACGCGCAGGGAACCGTCGAAGCCTCCAATGCGGACCAGATCACCGTCGGCGGGCTGACATGCGCAGTGCCCTCGAGGCTGGCGATCACCGTCTCGTTCAACTACGGGTCTGGTTCGTGGGCGTCGATCACCTGCGCCGTGTCGGGCAGGCAGCCGACGTTGGTAGCGATCAAAGGGAAGAAATGAGCCGGACCGAGTCGAGGTCCGTGTGCAGGAGGTGCTGGAGCATCACCCGGTCGCAGCCCGCTTGTTCGTACTCGAGGAGCCGGGCAGCGACCTCGTCGACGGAGCCGAAGACGGCGCGCTCGGTGAAGACCGCGAGCCATTCGTCGAAGGAGACCTCGCGCGGCCGGCGGCCGTAGAGCGCGCGCGCCCGTTCCTCCGCATCCGCGTGCGTCTCGCCGATGACGCAGCCGGTCATGACGGAGAAGCGCAGCGAGGGGACCTTGGCGCGGATCCGGCCTGCCTCCTCCGGTGAGGCGAACGGCGTGTTGTACTCGTCCGCGAAGCGCAGCGCGGGCTCGACGGTGCCGCGCCCGCCGCTCCCGCCGACGAGGATCGGCGGCCGTGGCTTCTGCACCGGCCTGGGCAGCCCGGGCGCGTCCTCGAGCGTGTAGTGGCGACCGCGGAAGTCGACGCGCTCCTCCGTCCAGAGGCGGTGTACGATCTCGAGCTGCTCGGCGAACATCTGCACGCGCACCGGCGTCTCCGGGAACGGGAAGCCGAAGGCGCGATGCTCGCGCTCCATCCAACCCGCGCCGATCCCGAGCTCGATGCGCCCGCCGGAGACGTGATCCGCGGTCGCGGCTGCGTTTGCGAGCAGCGCAGGCGCGCGGAACGTCACCGGCGAGACGAGGGTGCCGAACCGAAGGCGCGTCGTGCGCGCGGCGAGCGCCGCGATCGTCGTCCAGGCGTCGTGCGCGACGTTCGCGTCCTCGTCGCCCTGCGAGATGTAGTGGTCGGAGCGGAAGAGCGTCTCGATCCCGTGGTCCTCGCACGCCTCCGCGAGCGCGCACCATTGCTCCCAGGTGACGCCTTCCTGCCCCTCGATCATGAGTGCGACCTTCACGCCTGGGAGTTTGCCGTTTGGGCGCGCGGCAACGACGGAGTGGTGGACGTGGAGACGGTTCAGGACGCGGCCAAGGCCGTCCCCCAGCCGGTCCGGGACGTCCTCGACGGAGTCTGGCTCGGGGCGCCGCTCCATCCGGCACTGACCGACGTCCCGCTCGGCGCCTGGACGGCCGCTGCGGCGCTCGACATCGTCGGCCACGAGGCCGCGGACGAGGTGCTCGCGATCGGCGTCCTCGCCGCGGTGCCGACGGCGCTGACCGGCCTCAACGACTGGAGCCACCTGAAGGGCAAACCGCGGCAGGTTGGCGTCGTGCACGCGCTCGTCAACACGGCGGGCCTGACGCTCAACGTCGGCTCGCTCCTGCTTCGCCGCCGCGGCCATCGCGGCGCTGCTCGCGTCCTCTCCGGCATCGCGTATCTCGGCACGCTCTTCTCTGCGCACCTCGGTGGCCGGCTCTCGTATGAGTACGGCGTCCGCGTCAATCACACCGCGTTCGAGCATCCCCGTGACCGGTACGCGCCGGTCATCGACGCGGAGGAGCTCGAGGACGGCAGCCTGCATCGCGTCGAGCTGGAAGGCGAAGCCGTCGTCGTCGCTCGCTGCGCGGATGGAGACCTGTGTGCGATCTCGGCCGTCTGCTCGCACATGGGAGGGCCGCTCGACGAAGGCGAGCGCGACGGCGACACGGTCGTATGCCCGTGGCACGGGTCGCGGTTCGACCTGCGCACGGGCGCGGTCGAGAGCGGTCCGGCCGTGTTCCCGCAGCCGCGCTACGAGACGCGGATTCGGGCGGGCAAGGTCGAAATCAGGGCCGCGAAGGACGACTAGCGGCCCCGGCTACGATCGGCCGATGGCCGCGACGCAGCCGGAGACGTACCTCGAGGACCTCAATCCGGCCCAGCGGGAGGCCGTTCTCACGACCGAGGGCCCGCTCCTCGTCGTCGCCGGTGCCGGCTCCGGGAAGACGCGGGTCCTCACGCGCCGGATCGCGCACCTGCTCGCCGCGGTCGGTGCGAAGCCGCCTGAGATCCTCGCCATCACCTTCACGAACAAGGCGGCGGCCGAGATGCGCGAGCGGCTCGAGGATCTCGTCGGGCCGCCCGCGCGCGCAGCCTGGGTGATGACGTTCCACGCCGCCTGCGGCCGCATCCTCCGACGCGAGGCGCCGCGGCTCGGCTATCGCACGAACTTCACCATCTACGACTCCGCCGACCAGCTACGGCTCGTCAAGCGCTGCCTCGACGAGCTCGACCGCGACCCGAAGCGGTTCACGCCGCGCGGCATCCACGCGCAGATCTCGAACGCGAAGAACCAGCTGATCGGGCCGGCCGAGTACGCGAGCCGCGTGTCGAGCTTCTACGACCAGACGGTCGCCGAGGTGTACGAGCTGTACCAGCAGCGGTTGTTCTCGTCGAACGCGGTCGACTTCGACGACATGCTCTACCTCGCAGTCGACGTGCTCGAGCGCTTCCCCGAGGCGTCGGAGAAATGGCAGACCGCGTTCCGGTACATCCTCGTCGACGAGTACCAGGACACGAATCACGCGCAGTACCGGCTGCTGCGGATCCTGGCCGCAAAGCACGACAACGTGTTTGCAGTTGGGGACCCCGATCAGTCGATCTACTCGTTCCGGTCGGCCGACATCCGCAATGTTCTCGACTTCGAGAAGGACTTTGCCGGCGCGAAGACGATCGCGCTCGAGCAGAACTACCGGTCGACGAACTCGATCCTCGAGGCGGCGAACGCCGTCATCAAGCACAACCGCGAGCGCAAGGAGAAGAACCTGTGGTCCGAGCTCGGCGACGGCGAGCCGGTGCGCGTCGTCGAGGTGGAAGACGAACATGCCGAGGCGCGCTACGTGGCCGCCGAGATCGCGCTGCTCGTCGAGCAGGGCTACTCGGGCAGCGAAGTCGCCGTCTTCTACCGGACGAACGCGCAGAGCCGCGTGCTCGAGGACGTGCTCGTCCGCCAGGGCGTCGCCTATCAGGTGATCGGGGGCCCGCGCTTCTACGAACGCGCCGAGGTGAAGGATCTCGTCGCCTATCTCCAGGTGATCGACAATCCGTACGACGCGGTCTCGCTCGTGCGCATCGCGAACAAGCCGCGGCGCGGGATCGGCGACTCGACGCTCGCGCGCCTGCAGGCGTACGCCGATGCGCAGGGGATCTCACTGTGGGAGGCGACCGAGTTCGCCGAGGAGGCGGGCGTCGGCGCAGCACCGCAAAAGGCGGTGCGCGCGTTCCGGACGATGATCGAGTCGTGCATGTCGGGCGCGCTCGAGCTCGAGGTGCCCGAGCTGATCGAGCGCGTGCTCGAGCGCTCCGGCTACGTCGACTCGCTCAGGGCCGAGCGCACGATCGAGGCCGAAGGGAGGGTCGAGAACCTCCAGGAGCTCGTCTCCCTCGCGCGCGAGTGGCAGGAGGAGACGCCTGAGCCGAACTTGTCCTCGTTCCTGCAGGAGGTCTCGCTCTACTCCGACCAGGACGCGATCCGCGGGGAAGGCTCGCTCGTCACGCTCATGACGCTGCACAACGCGAAGGGGCTCGAGTTCAAGGCCGTCTACCTGATCGGCCTCGAGGAGGGCATCTTCCCGCACTCGCGCTCGATCGAGGAGCACGGCGTGGAGGAGGAGCGGCGACTCATGTACGTCGGCATGACGCGCGCGATGGAGCGGCTGACTCTGATGCACGCGTCGTCGCGGATGCTCTACGGGGGGCGGTCGTACAACATGCCGTCGCGCTTCCTCGACGAGCTGCCCGAGCAGCACGTCGAGCGCGACCGGCTGCGGCCCGCATCGTGGTCGGACTACGGGTCGCCGAAGCAGAGCGCAGTCAAGATCCGCGACAACGTCCCGTCCTTGTCGGCCGGCGATTCGGTTCGGCACGGCACGCTGGGCGAGGGCGTCGTCCTGCGGCTCGAGCCGGGCGGCGTCGCAGTCATCAGGTTCGCGTCCGACGGGTCCGAGCGGAGGCTCATGCTCGACTACGCGCCGCTTGAGAAGATCACCTGATGGAGGTTCGCACCTGTCGCGACCGCGACGAGTTCGCGCGCGCGTTCTACGCCATCGGCCAGTACTTCGGCGGCCCGCCCCCGGAGGACATGCTCGACCGCTGGCTCACGTACTTCGAGCTGGAGCGAATGCACGCGGCATTCGAAGGCGACGAAGTCGTCGCGGGCGCCGGCGCGTTCACCTTCGATCTTTCCGTCCCGGGCGGCTCGCTGCCGTGTGCGGGCGTCACCGTCGTCGGCACGTATCCGACGCATCGCCGCCGCGGCGCGCTGCGCGGGATGATGGATGCGCAGCTCGCCGACGTGCACGCGCGCGGGGAGCCGCTCGCCGCGCTGTGGGCGAGCGAAGAGACGATCTACGGGCGCTTCGGCTACGGGCTCGCGGCCTGGGCAGGTGAGGCGAGGATTCCGCGCGGCGCTGCCGCATTCGCGCAGTCGTTCACCTCGCGCGGCCGGACACGATTCGTCACGCCCGAGGAGGCGGCCACGCTCTTCCCGCCCGTGTGGGAGGAGCTTCGCCGTCAGCGACCGGGCGTGCCGGCGCGTTCGCCGGCGTGGTGGGAGCAGCGGGCGCTCCGGATGGCGCCGGAGCAGGCCGCCAACCCGAAGCGGTACGTCGTCGTCGAGATCGACGGGCGCGTCGAGGCCTACGCGATCTTCCGTCTCTTCTTCGAGACGGCAGACGGCGCATTCAGTGGACGCACGGAGGTGTTGGAGGCGATCGGCTCGACGCCGCAGGGGACGGCGGAGTTGTGGCGCTTCCTGCTCGACATCGACTGGTCGGCGACGACGAAGGTGTCGCTGCTCCCGCCCGACCATCCACTCTTCCTCCTGCTCGCGAACCCGCGTCGCATGACGTACCGCATGGGCGACTCGCTCTGGATGCGGCTCGTCGACGTCGGCGTCGCGCTGTCCGGGAGGGAGTACCGGGACGGCGGCCCGCTCGTGTTCGACGTGCGCGACGCGACTTGCCCGTGGAACGAGGGCCGGTGGCGCCTCGAGGGCGGGGCGGCCTCGCGGACGGACGATCCCGCCGAGATCGCCCTCGACGTCGACGCGCTCGGCTCCGTCTATCTCGGCGCGGTCTCGTTCGCGGAGCTGCGGGAAGCGATGCGGATCGAAGAGCTCGTCCCCGGCGCGATCGCTCGCGCGGATGCCATCTTCGGTTGGCGGCCTCTGCCGTGGTGCCCGGAGATTTTCTAAGCAGTCCGGTGCCAGGCTCCGGTCGTTCACCCCTTGCTTCCCGTTGCCGACGCAAGGTGCCCGGCTCCGGCGATCATTAAGAATTTGTCAAGGCCCAACGGGAACGGCTTGATCTAGCCGTTTTCCGGTGATTCCGTTGCCGGTCCGGGCAAGGGGTGCTCTAGGGTCCCCGGCCTCCTATGGGGAGGAGGGCAATTCAGGTCGTGGTGGCGTTCGCCGCCGCTTGCGCAGTCGCGACTCCCGCGGCGGCGAAGCCGGCAGGCGGGCTCTCGCGTGCTCATGCCCGGCACCTCGCGGCAGCGAAGAGGTCGGCTCTCGACTTCTCGTGGCCGGCGGAGGGGACGATCACCACGCCGTTCACGCCGTACCACCACGGGCTGGACATCGGCATGCTGCGCTCGCTCGAGGTGCGCGCGGCCGCGCCCGGGAAGGTCGTGTCCGTCGGATATGCGACCGGGTTCGAGGGCTACGGGAACATCGTCCTCGTCCAAGTGACGCCCGACGTGGTGACGCTGTACGCGCACCTCTCGTCGTACAAGGTTCATCCGGGCGAGGCGATCGCACGCGGGGAGCTCCTCGGAATCGCCGGCTGCACCGGCTACTGCACCGGCGTGCACCTGCACTTCGAGGTGCGCCAGAACGGCGTCGCCGTCGACCCGCGCAAGTTCCTGAGCGGCGGCTAGCCTCGGCTACACTCCCCGGCGACCGGGGCGGTTAGCTCAGTTGGGAGAGCACCAGCTCGACAAGCTGGGGGTCACTGGTTCGAGCCCAGTACCGCCCATTTTTCGTTGCAGGAAGTACAACGTTTTGCCTGCTCAGCGTCATCTTTGGGTGTACCGGTCGCCTGATGACCAAAGCGCGCTAGCTTGCAGGCGATGAGCACTTTCGTCCATCGCCATGGTCGGCATTTGCACAGCCATCCGTACCAGGGCGTGCACAGGCATTTCTATGCGCCCTGGGCATCGCAAAGACCTGCGTTGCCGGGACATGAGTTGAAGCACGGCCATGGAAAGGCGCACCATCACGACCATTCGGATGACCACGATCACGAAGCTCATGGTCATTCGCACGGTCTTGTTGATCCTTCAATCGTTCGCTCACGCGACGGAGTGCGGACCGTCTCGATCAGTCTCGTCGTCCTGACGGTCGCGGCTGTCGGCCAGACCGCCGTCTTCGTCGCCTCGGGGAGCGTGGCGCTGCTTGCCGATCTGATCCACAACTACGGGGATGGGCTTACCGCGCTACCGCTCGGCATTGCGTTCTTCCTTCGATCGGCGCGCGGCGAACGGTGGGCGGGGCTCGGTGTTGTTCTCGCGATCTTCGTCAGCGCGATGGTGGCGCTCTACGAGACCGTCCAACGGCTGATTCATCCGCACCACCTGAGTCACCTCTGGATTCTCGCTGCCGCCGGAGCGATCGGCTTCGTCGGGAACGAGATCGCGGCGCAGGTTCGCCTCCGCGGCGGCAGGCGTCTCGACAGCCCTGCGCTGATCGCCGACGGTAATCACGCACGTATCGACGGCTTTGTCTCGCTCGGCGTCGTCGTCAGCGCGATCGTCGTTGCTCTCGGGCTGCGTGTCGCCGATCCAATCATCGGCTTGCTGATCACGCTTGTGATCCTGAAGATCACGTGGGATTCGTGGCAGACGATCTACGGACGCGCTTCGTGAGCGTCGGTCTCCTGTGGCGGGCCGAATGGGATCCGTTCGAGCCGGGCGTTTCTCCGGCACGAGATGCCAAGTTGCACGGCATGTTCGACGCGTTCACCGCCCTCGGCGTCGAAGCCGAGCCGGTCGTCTACTCGGACGAAGAGCTCGACCCACCAGTTCCCGCGCGGACTGATGCCGGCCGATCTGGATAGCCGCCCTTCCGAGAAGCGGTGGGAGCCACCCGGCGCGCCTCGCTATGCCGATCTCCGCGCGCGCGTCGAGTCGGTCTGGGTCCCGGAGCTTCAACGAATCACCTCGGTCGACGGCGATGCGCTCCCGGTCGTCTGGGACATCTACGCGAGCTCGACGTTCGCGTTTCCCGAGTTCGCCATGCCCGAGGTCGCGCGAGTCGCCGTCGCGCGAATCGAGGGCGCACCGCGCTGATGGGATGATCCGGCGGCGGTCGTCGCTTGCGCAGGTCTCTTTGATCTCAGGAGCCGTGCGTAGAAAGGTCCAGCGTCACGCCCGACCATTCGATCGCTGACGGCTCGTTGTCGGGGCGGAGGTACGGGGCGTCGTCCTGCGTCACCTGGAGGACGATCGTGTCGCCGGCCGGGAACACCCAGTCGTTGCCGTAGAGGTAGGTCTTCAGGATTCCGCTAGCAGGATCCCCCGCGGCTGTCGAAAGCCGGTATTCGCCGCGGGTGACGAGCGTCTTCGAGCCGTCCGGCCTCTGGTCCCACAGCTTGAACGCGACCGTCGCGTCCTGGCCGGTGAGCGTGTACGGCAGATGCACGGTCGGGAGGCCGAGCAGGTGCTCGCCGGTCGACGGGAACGAGTAATACGCAGCGCCCGGGTCCGTGGTGGTCGCGTTCTCGGTGAGGCAGCCGCTGTTCGCGATCGGGTCGCTGTCGACTCCGTCGGCAGGATTCGGATCGACGGAGGACGTCGTCTTCGCCGTGGTCGACGTGAGAGTTACGTGCGTGCTCGCCAGCGAGTCCCACTCTCCGGCGATCGGCGCCGGCCGACCCGTCCCGCTGCACTCGGTCTGGAACGAGTACGCCTGCTTCGGTGGCGCGAGAGTCTTCTGTCCGAGGACGTGCGCCGCGAGGAACCCGTACGCGAGCGTATTGATCGGCTGCCACTGCCACGCCGGGTTCTGCGCGTTCGAGTGGCCGACATCGCCGAACACCATCTGGATCGGATAGCTCGGATCGGCCGCCTTCAGCTTGCGGAACATCTGCAGCGTCTGCACCACAGGAAACAGCGGATCGGTCCAGCCCTGGATCGACAGCACCGGCACCGGGCGCACCGTGGCCGCCTGCAGCGCAGCCAAGTAGTCGGTGGCGTCGAAGGCCGAGCGGTACCGGTACGACTCGATGGTCGCCTGGAGCTGCGGGTCGGTACTCGGGTCATACGGCTCGCCCTGCTGCACGCGCTGGAGCTGCTCGTCGAGGTTCGTCCCGTAGTCCAAGGGGTTCTCGTCGTAGCGGCCGTTCGCCTCGGCCCGGCCCACCGCCCACAGCCCGTCGTCGTAACTCTCCTTCGCGATGCCGTACGGGGTCTCGTGGTTCGCGGGCTGGTCGGCAGCGGGGGTGGCTCGGCCGTTCGGGGAGAGGGAGTCGAGGAGGTCGGTCCACCCGTACTTCGGCACGCCCGCCGCGAGCTGGAGCGTCGCGCCGTTCGGGCTCTGCCACGGCAGCGACGTCGCGAGCAGCCAGGTCTGGCCGCCGCCGTACGAGTCGCCCGTCGACGCCAGCTCCTTCGGGTTGGCGATGCCGGCGTCCACCAACTTGCCCAGGAGGATCTGCGAATCGCGGGTCTCGAACCGCCGGTCGGCGAGATGGGTGTAGCCGTTCGGCGTGCAGTTCGCGTCCTGATCCGTCAGGCCGCAGGACTGCTGGAAGCCACGAGCGGTGTAATTGATCACCACCCAGCCCTTGGACGCGAACCACACGTTGTTCCAGTGCCACGAGCCCGCGCCATCGCCGGCCGTCGTGGCCGCTTCCCAGAAGGTCTTGTCCTGGGACCACCCGTGGAGCATCACGAGGGTCGGGGCGGCCCGCGTCGCGCCGACTGGTATGGAGAGGTCGGTGTCGAGACCGAGGCCGTCGAAGCTCGGGATCTTTCCTGAGCACTTCACGTACGAGACGTTGTCCGAGGTGGTGACGTTCGAGCAGGAGAGGCCGAGCTTGCTCGCGGCGAGCTGCGCGAGCGTCGGCGGGGCCGCGGCCTGCGCGCCGACCGCCAGGATGGACGCGAGGACGGCGATCAGGGCGAGCAGCTTCATGGTTGGAGCGAGTACCCACGCGGCGCGGATCGGACACCTGCGACGCTCACTGGGTGACGCGCGTCCTCGTTATCGGCCCCGGCGACATGGGTGCGCGGATCACCGCAGGGCTCGCGTTCACGCCTGGCGTCGAGGAGCTCGTGCTCGCGGGCGTGCCGACCGCCGCCGGTGAGGACGCCGTCGGCATGGTGCGGTCGACGACCGACGTCGCGGCTCGTTTCATCGTCGCCGACTGCACCGACCAATCCGCGGTCGAAGCACTCCTCGCCGACGCCGATCCGGACGTGATCGTCCAGTGCGCGTCGCTGACGTCGCCGTGGGCGCTCACCGGCCGCACGGACGACGTCGCTCGAGCGATCACGTCGGCGGGGCTCGCCGTCACGCTGCCGATGCAGCTGCCCGTCGTCCGCGCGGTGATGTCCGCCGTCCGCGCGACGGGTTTCTCTGGACCGGTCGCGAACCTCTCGTTTCCGGACGTGACCAACGGGATCCTCGACCGCCTCGGCATCGCGCCGACGATCGGCCTCGGCAACGTGACGATGCAGCTGCTGCGCGTCCGCGGCGCCCTTCGCGCCGAGCTCGGGCCGGACGCGGAGCTTCCGCTCGTTCGCGTCATCGGCCATCACAACCAGGTGTATCCCGTGATGCGGGCGGAGCCTCCCGCTGACCCCGACGACCGCGTGCGCGTGTTTCTCGGCGAGGACGGAGATCGAGCGGATCACCTCGCCTACCTCGGTCATCCGTACGCGGCCGGCGTCGTCTACAACCAGGTCACGGCCGCCGCGTGCATCCGCGTCGTCGAGGGGCTTCTGCCCGGTGCGGCGCGGACTCGGATCTCCGCGCCGGCGCCGTGTGGCCTACCGGGCGGCTACCCCGTCGTCATCGACGACGGAACCATCGCCCTCGACCTTCCGCCGGGGCAAGAGCTGGACGAAGTCTCGGCGTGGCAATCCTCGATCGCGCGCAACGACGGCGTCGACTCGATCGCGGCCGACGGCACGGTGACATTCACGGAGCGTGCGCGCGAAGCCGTCGCGGAGGTCGCTCCGTGGCTTACGGATCCGCTGCACCCGAATGAAGCGCTCGAACGCGCGGAGCGCATCCACGATCTGATTCAGAGCGGGCTCGCGTAGATGCCGCGTTCCATCGCGGCAGGATCGGGCGCGGGGGACGCTTCGGCCTCCGCCAACGCAGCACTGATCTCTTCCACGACCGCGACACGGACGACCTCGGCTCCCGGGCCGATCTCCGCCGCCAGACGCTCGATCGGATCGCGGCCGGCGAACGACGCTCGCAGTTCCGCTGGCACGTACGACGCGTCGTCGTGCGCAGCGTGCCCGTGGCCGCGAAGGGTGACGCACTCCACCGCCTGAGGTCCCTCGCCGGCGCGCGCGCGCTCGACTGCAGCCTTGATCGCGTCGAACGCGACCAGCGCATCCGTTCCGTCGACGCGTACGGCGGGGATCGACCAACCTCCCTGAATCCGCTCGGCGAGATGGGTGTTCACCATCTGCGCGGAGCTCGGCGTCGAGTACGAGTACCCGTTCGACTGCAGGATGAAGACGGCGGGAACCTGCCAGACGCCGGCGAGGTTGAGGCCTTCGTGCACATCGCCGACCGAAAACGCTCCTTCGCCGAGGAACGTGAGCGCGACGTGCGGCTCACCGCGCCGCTTGAACGCGAGCGCGGCGCCGACGACGACTGGGCACAGGTTTCCGAGCATCGACACGAGCGGGAAGACGCCGCGCGCGGGGACGCCGAAGTGCATGTTCCCGTCGCGGCCGAACGTCGGGCCGTCGCCGCGACCGAGGAAGTTGCGGAACGCGTCCGCCACCGTGACCCCGCGGGCGAAGTGCGTCGCGAGCTCGCGGTTGAGCGGCGCGACGACGTCGCCGTCCTCGAGCGCGAGCCCGGCGGCGGCTGCGACGGCCTCCTGGCCGAGGCCGTCGTACATCGATCCGCTGATTCGCCCCTGGCGGTAGAGCGCCCACGTCCGTTCCTCGAAGGTCCGCTGCAGGAGCATCAGCCGGAAGAGCTCGAGTCTCGTGTCAGTAGGCAAGAAGATCCTCGATCGCGGCGTTGAGCGTTCGCGCGGAAGGGAGATACGCATCCTCGAGCTCGGGAGCGAACGGAACGGGTGTGTCCGGTGGCGCGAGCACGACGGGCGGAGCGTCGAGCAGCTCGAAGCCCTCCGAGGCGAGGAGCGCAAGGATGTGACCGGCGACACCGGACGAACGAGCGGGCTCCTGCAGCACGAGCGCCCGCGAGGTCCTGCCGACGGACTCGAGCACGGCTTCGTGGTCGAACGGCCACAACGTGCGCAGGTCGAGGATCTCGACGTCGTGCTCGAGGCCGAGCGCGAGCTCGACGCCGGCTCCGTAGGTGATGACGGTCGCGTCGGAGCCACTTCGCACGACACGAGCGCGCCCGAGCGGCGTGCGCGTCTCCTCCGCCGGCTTCGAGCCCTTGAGTTTCCGGTAGAGCGCCTTGTGCTCGAAGAACAGCACCGGGTCGTCGTCCTCGATCGCGCTCCTCAGGAGCCCGTAGGCGTCCTCGATCGTTCCCGGGCAGACGACCTTCAGCCCGGGCACGCCGACGAACCAACCCTCGGGAGAGGACGCGTGGAACGGCCCGCCGCGGACGCCGCCCCCGTTCGGCGCACGGATGACGATCGGCACCGCGATTCCCGAGCGCCAGTGCGTCTTCGCGGCGACAGTCACGATCATGTCGAAGGGGCAGCTGGCGAAATCGGCGAACTGCAGCTCGACGACCGGACGCTCGCCCTGCCAGGCCGCGCCGATCGCGGCGCCGACGAATCCCTCCTCCACGATCGGCGTGTCCATCACCCGATGCGCGCCGAACTCCTCGAACAGTCCGGCGGTGACACCGAAGGCGCCGCCGTAATGCCCGATGTCCTCGCCGAGCAGGAACACGCGCTCGTCGCTGCGCATCGCCTCGGCGAGAGCGTCGTGGATCGCGTCGAGATAGGTGTAGGTGCTCAGCCGAGCAGCTTGACGGCGGTGAGCGCGGCGATCCTGGCCTCTGCGAGCCGGTCCGCCGCCTGGTAGCACGGGATCCCGTCGCGCTCGGCGATCGCGAAGACCTCGTGGGTTCGCCCGTAGATCTCGCGCACCTTCGCGAGCGCGCGCTCCGGTTGGAAACCGCCCTTCCGCAGCCGGTCGGTGTCGTAGATCGTTCCGCCCGAGTTGGCGACGTAGTCGACCGCGTAGACGATCCCCTTGCGCTCGAGCTCGTCGCCGTGACGCTCCTCGAGCAGGATGTTGTTCGCTGCCCCGGCGACAACCTTGACCGTGAACTGCGGAAGCGTGTCGTCGTTGATGATCCCGCCGAGCGCATACGGGGCGAAGATGTCGACGTCGCACGCGTAGATCGCGTCCGGGTCGACGGCCTCCACGCCGTATGTGTCCTTGGCCCACTGCACCTTCGCCGCGTCGACGTCGGTCACGACGACGTTCGCGCCTGCTTCGACCAGCAGCCCGAGCGCCTTCGAGCCGACCACGCCGAGCCCTTGCAGTGCGACGCTGCGGCCGCGCAGATCGGGCGTGCCCCAGACGCGCTCGGCGCAGGCACGCATTGCCTCGATCGTGCCGAGCGCAGTCGCCGGCGAGATGTCGCCCGCGCCGCCGCAGTGCACAGGCAGCGTGACGACGTGATCCGTCTCGCTGAAGAGCACCTCCATGTCGTCGAGCGTCGTGCCGACGTCCTCGCCGGTGATGTACTCGCCGCCGAGTTGGTCGATGAAGCGACCCATCGCGCGCAGGAGCGCCTCGCTCTTGTCCTTGGCCGGATCGCCGATGATGACGGCCTTCCCGCCGCCGAGATCCAGGCCTGCCGCCGCGTACTTGTACGTCATGCCGCGCGCGAGACGCAAGGCATCGAGGATCGCTGCCTGCTCGTTCTCGTACGTCCACATGCGCATACCACCCGTCGCCGGCCCGAGGGCGGTCGAGTGGATTGCGATCACGCCGCGGAGGCCGCTCGCAGAGTCGTTGACGAGCTGGACCTTCTTGAAGTTGTACTTCCGCAGATAGTCGAGGACGGGTGCGTCCATCACATCGCCGTGTAGCCGCCGTCGACGAAGAGCACTGCGCCGGTCACGTACGACGAGGCGTCGGAGGCAAGGAAGATCACCGGCCCGACCAGCTCCTCCACGCGGCCTCGGCGCGCCATCGGAGTGAACTCGATCACCTGGCGTTGCTTCTCGGGGTCGGCGTGCGTCGTCGTTGCGTCGCGCATGACGTTGTCGAAATAGCCGGGCGCGAACGCGTTCACGCGGATCCCACGCGTTGCCCACTCGACGGCCATCACGCGGGTCAGCTGGTTGACGCCGCCTTTCGCCGCGCTGTACGCGACCAGCCCTCGGATCCCGACCGCGGATGCGATGGACGAGTTGTTGACGATCGACCCGCCGCTGCCCTGCGCGAACATCTGCTGCGCAGCGAACTGGGAACAGTGGAAGTAGCCGCTGAGATTGATGGCGATGATCGTGCCCCAGTCCTCCTCGCTCACGTCTTCGGCCGGCTCGATGATGTCGATGCCCGCGTTGTTCACGAGGATGTCGACCTTCCCGAAGGCTTTCACCGCCGTCTCGACGAGTTGGCGACAGCTTTCGCGGTCGCTCGTGTCGACATGCGTGGCATGCGCCGAGCCTCCGGCCGCGTCGATCGAGGCGGCCGTCTCTTCGACCTCGTCCGTGTGCCGGGCGCAGACGACCACCGAGGCGCCTGCATCGGCGAGCCCGAGAGCAATCGCCTTCCCGAGGCCCCTGCCGGACCCGGTGACGATCGCGACGCGGTCGTGAAGATCGAACAGATCGAGACTCAAGTGCCGAACATACTCCCACACTCGGTAGCCTTCTCATGCACATGAGTGAGCTCGGCGCCGATCACAGCGACACGCTCGAGAAGATCTTCGGGCACCCGGCGAGTGGCGCGCAGTGCTCTCGCTGCTCGAAGCGGTCGGGACGGTGGACGAGGAGCACAACGGCAAGGTCCGCGTCAGACTCGGCGACGTGACCGAGGTGCTTCAGCCGCCGCGCGACAAGGACGTCGACACGCAGATGATCGTGGACCTGCGCCGGATGCTCGCGAACGCAGGCCTCGCGCCCTAGAGATCGGTGCCGTGGAGTTCTCGATCGAATTCGGCGGCGATCCGCAGGACGTCACGATCACCGCATCAGGCGTCGGCGACCTGGCCAGTTTCGCGTCGCTCAACGGGCGCCTGCTGGCCGATCCGCGCTTTCGGGCCGGGCTCAGCTACCTGATCGACCTCTCCGAGCTCGAGGTCGCGGAGCTTCCGCAGGAGGACGTGGAGCAGATTGCCACGGTCGGCAACGAGAGCACGTGGGACTACCCGCCGCGCGCGGTCGCAATGGTCGCCACGAATCCGACGACGCACGAGCAGGTGCAACTTGCGATCGCGTACATGGGTGGAAGCAAGTCGGGCCATCGCGTCTTCGCCACGCGCGATGATGCGGTCGCCTGGCTCCGCGAGCAATAACGCGTGGCCGAGCGGGTCCTCACGTTGCGTGAGCTGAACCGCGCGACGCTCGCGCGTCAGCTCCTGCTCGAGCGGAAGCGCCTCTCGCCCGCATCGGTGATCGAGCGCCTCGTCGGGATGCAGGCGCAGTGGCCCTCCGCTCCGTATGTCGGCATCTGGACGCGGACGATGAGCTTCAGGCGCGAGACGCTCGAGCGCGAGCTCGAACGCGGCTCGATCGTCAAGGCGACCGTCATGCGACAAACGTTGCACCTCGTCACGCGACGCGACTACGCGTTGCTGCGCGCCGCCATGAGTGAGACGAACTTCCCGTGGCAGTCCGCGCTCGCTATGCGGCTCGCGGCGAGCGTCCGTGCGCTCGCCGCTGCGGGACCGCTCACCACCGCAGAGGCGCTCGCTCACCTCGACCGCAAGCACGGGCTCACCGGCATCGACGCACGTCGGGCATGGCGCGCCGTGCGCGTGCGCGCGCACGTTCTCCACCACTACGAGACGGCGCTCTGGCGCGCGCGTCCGGAAGGACGGTTCGCCGCGGTCGACGAGCCGGAAGAGCACGTCCCCGTCGAGGCGCGCGCAGAGATCCTGCGCCGCTACCTCGCCGCGTTCGGGCCTGCGACGCTGCGCGACATCGCCGCCTGGAGCATGATGCACGTCCCCGAGCTCAAGGCGTCGCTCGCGTTGCTCGAGCTCCGCCGATTCCGCGACGAACGCGGCCGCGAGCTCCTCGACGTTCCGCGCGCACCTCTCCCGGACCCAGGCATCCCCGCGCCGGTTCGCTTCCTCCCGAAATGGGACAACGTGCTGCTCGGGTTCGCCGACCGGACGCGCATCCTTCCCGAGCGGTACCGCAAGACGATCATCGGCGCGAACGGGGACGTCGCGCCGACGTTCCTCGTCGACGGCGTCGTCGCCGGCACGTGGCGCGAAGAGAAGGGACGCGTCGTGCTCGAGCCGTTCGAGAAGCTGTCGCGCGCCGACCGTAGCGAGGCCGAGGAGGAAGCCGCTCTCTTGGCGCGGTTCCTCGCCTAGTCGGAGCTGAAGCTCCGCGAGCACAACCGCTGAGCGACTCCTCGCCTCCGCACCGGCGTAGACTCGGCCGGTGCGGAGGTCGCTCGTTGGCGGGGCCGTCGGCGTTGCATGCCTCGCTGCGGTCGCGCTCGCGGTCGAGGCGACACGTCACGCAGCACACGTCGAGTCGACGCCGATCGTCCCGCATGGATCGTGGAAGGCCGTGTGGGTCGCGTCCGTGCTCGCGGCCCTCGCTCTGGGCGGCATCGGCGTGCTGCTCGCGCGGCGCGGGGCGCTTCGACTACGCGTCGCGATCGTCGTCGCTGTTGCGATTCAGCTCGTCCCGCTGCTCGGCCCGACGATCCTCTCGCAAGACGTCTTCCTGTACTGGGCGGAAGCGCGCGTTATCACGGTGCACCACGCGAACCCGTTCAGCGTCCCTCCGATCCGGTACCCGAACGATCCCGCGACGAAAGTCGCGTCGGCCGAGTGGCGCCGGTACACCGAGCCATACGGCCCCGCCTGGGCGGCGGTCGGCACGCTGCCGGCACTGATCGCGGGCCGGTCCGTCGAGCTCGTGCAGCTGCTTTATCGAGCGCTCGCAGCTGCGGGCGTCCTCGCGTTGATCGGGATCGTCGCCTTTCGGACGCGCAGCGCGGCGGCAGTCGCGCTCCTCGGCTGGAGCCCGCTCGTCGCCTTGCACTTCGCAGGCGGCGGCCACAGCGACGCGCTGATGATGGTGCTCGTCCTGCTTGGGCTCACACTCGGCACTCGGGCTGTCGGCGGCGCTGCATGGCCGGCGGCGTCGATGTTCAAAGGATTCGCGGCCGTCCTGCTCCCGCTCGATCTCGCCCGCACGCGCGGACGGCGTCCGCGCCGCTTCTGGATCGGACTCGTCGCGGGGACGACAGTCGTCCTGGCTGCCGCGATCGCCGCATTCGGCACCCACTGGATCTCGGCGAACGTCATCGCCGCGCGGGGCAGCTCGGGAATGGGGGGCGTGCACTTCCTGACCCAGACCGGGCTTCGACACCGCTACGCGGTCGTCATCGGCGGGCTCGTCTTTGTGGCGATTTACCTTGTGATCCTGCGCGACGCTTGGCGCCGTGGACGTCCGCATCTCGGGCTCGCAGCCGCCGCGCTCTGCATGTGTTCGAGCCTGCTCCGGCCGTGGTACGGCCTCTGGCCGCTCACGCTCGCGGCGCTCGAAGAGGACGGGATCTCCGAGCTGGCAGCCTACGCCCTCGCGGTGTATCTCCTGGTCTTTGATGCGCTGCCCACCTGAGCTACAGTCGTAAACGATGCTCTCGGTCGTCGTGCCGGTCTTCAACGAGGAAGACACGTTGCGCGAGCTCCATGCCCGTCTCTCCGCTGCGCTGCCTCCGGTCGAAGACTGGGAGCTCGTGTTCGTCGACGACGGCTCGGTGGACGGCTCCTGGTCGCTCATGCGCGAGCTCGCTGCTGTCGATCCGCGGCTCCGTCTCGTGCGGCTTTCCCGGAACTTCGGGCACCAGCCGGCGATCACGGCGGGGCTCCGGGCGGCACGCGGCGACGCCGTCGTCGTGATCGATGGCGACCTCCAGGATCCGCCGGAGCTCATCCCGGAGCTCGTCTCGCGCTGGCGGGACGGCTACGACGTCGTCTACGCGGTGCGCGTTCAGCGCGACGGAGAGAACGTTGTCCGCCTGACGGCGATCTCGTTCTTCTACCGTTTGATGCGGCGGATCTCGAGAGACGACATCCCGGCGAATGCCGGAGACTTCCGGCTCGTTTCGCGACGCGTCGTGGATGCGCTCGCCACGATGCCCGAGCGGGCGCGCTTCCTGCGAGGGATGACGAGCTGGGTCGGATTCACGCAGACGGGCGTGGAGTACCGGCGGGACGCGCGTTTTGCCGGTACCTCGAAATATCCGACGCGCAAGCTCCTCAGGCTCGCCCTCGACGGGATCGTCTCGTTCTCGAGCGTCCCGATCAAGCTCGTCTCGTGGCTCGGCTTCGCGATCGTGGTGTTCTGCGGAATCGTGCTCGGCTGGACGCTGTACACGCACTTCGTCTCGCGCTCCGCGCCGCAGGGCTGGACGTCGCTCCTCGTCGTCGTCCTGCTGCTCGGCGGCGTCCAGCTCCTCAGCCTCGGCATCATCGGGGAGTACGTCGCGCGCATCTTCGACGAGGTCAAGCAGCGGCCGCTCTATTTCGTCGCCGAGACGTTCGAGACGCCGCTCGTCGAGCGCGCTGCCGACACGGGCGAGCCGGCTGTCGGCGCTCGCCTGTAGCTCGTCGCACCACGGTCGTCGTGGTGGCGGTGTCCGCCGTGGCGAAGGACGGTCCGCTGCGCGGGCAGCGTCGTCCAGGCCAGGACGACACCGGCGAGAACGCTGCCGACGAGAAGCGCGCGCCTGCTGCGGACGCCGGCAACGACGTCCACGGCATTCCTGCGCCAGTCCGCCGTTCCCTCGTTCAGTACGCGTGCGAGGTATGCGAGCACGTGGATGCCGATCAGCACGCCCCACGCGATGAAGCTGAGCGTGTGCAGTGTGCGCAACTCGCCGCCGCGATGTCCGACGACGATCATGGCGACACCGGTCCCGAACAGCGCGAGCGTCGATGCGACGAGGAATGGCGCGAGCATGCGTAGAAGCAGTCGCGGTGGCCCGGCCAGCACGAATGGCTCACTGCGCGCGTAGTACCGGGCGAAGCGCCAGCCGGTGCTCGCGAGCTTCAACGCAACTGGTGGGAGGAGCAGCAGCCCGAGGAACAGGTGGACGTTCAGGTACGTCCGCAGCGCGATCGTCGTCAACGTCTCGACCGCGAGCAGGATCAGGAGGACGAGCCCGGCCGAGCTCGTCAGCCGCTCGTTTCCCTGGGGTCCAGGCGCGGGCACCGTCGTATGGTGCCGCCTTCGTGACATTTCCGTCAGGGCTCGTCGCTACGGTGGATCGGTGGACGCGCTCGACGGCCTGAATCCCGAACAGCGTCGCGCGGCGACCGCTGTGCGCGGCCCGGTGTGCATCCTCGCCGGCGCCGGGACCGGGAAGACGACGACGATCACGCGGCGGATCGCGCATCAGGTGGCGACCGGCGCATTCGACCCGGCGCAGATCATGGCCGTGACGTTCACGGACAAGGCCGGGAGCGAGCTCCGCGCCCGGCTCGCCGCACTTGGGGTCAAGCGCGTTCGCGCGGGCACGTTCCACTCCGCCGCGCTTCGGCAGCTGCGTCACTTCGCGCCCGGCGAGGTCGGCCGGATCCTGCCGTCGAAGGCGTTGCTCCTGCGCCAGATCGGAAACCGTCTGCGTGCGCCGTACAAGTTCCGGCCGGCCGGCGACCTCGCCGCCGAGATCGAATGGGCGAAGAACCGTCGCCTTCGGCCGGAGCAGTACCTGGATGCCGCCGTCGACCGCGAGCCGCCGATTCCCGCCGACCTGATGGCGCGCGTCTACGCCGACTACGAGCGTCGCAAGGAGGCCGACGGCCTCGTCGACTTCGAAGATCTGCTCGAGCGCGCGGTCCGTCTGTTCGAGGACGACGAGCGCGCGGCCACGACCTTCCGTGCGCAGTATCGCGCGTTCACCGTCGACGAGTACCAGGACGTCAACCTTCTGCAGCAGAGCCTGCTCGAGCACTGGCTCGGCGACGGCGACGATCTCTGCGTCGTCGGCGACGACTATCAGTCGATCTACGCCTTCACGGGGGCGGGTCCGGAACACCTCCTCGGTGTACCGGCGAGCTTCCCGCATGCGACCGTCGTGCGGCTCGAGGAGAACTATCGCTCGACGCCGCAGGTGCTCGCGCTCGCGAATCGCCTCGTCCCGCGGCTCGGCGGAGCGGCGAAGGTGCTGCGCCCGACGCGCGCTTCAGGTCCCGAACCGATCGTCGACGCGTTCCCGTCGCCTCGCGCAGAGGCCTGTGCGATCGTCGAGGCGATCCGCGCGCTCGACCCGCCGCTCGAGGAGGTCGCGATCCTCTGCCGCACGAACGCGCGCCTGACCGACTTCGAGGAGGCGCTGCACGAGGCGGGGCTGCCGTTCCAGGGCTCGTCGCTCCTCGACCGCGATGCGGCCAGGAGGCTCGTGCGCCGGCTCGAGCGCAGCGACCGCGACGCGTCGGCCGCGGTGCGCGAGGCCGCACTCGACGCCGGCTGGCTCGAGGAGCTCCCGGACAAGCTCGGCGAGCGAGAGCTCGTGCGACAGACCGATCTCGCGCGACTCGTCGCGCTCGCAACCGCGTTCAGCGGCGACGGGGCGATGTTCGTCGCGGAGCTGCGACGGCGTTTCGATCCCGGCGGCGAAGGCGCACGCGGGGTGAACCTCCTTACGCTGCACCGTGCAAAGGGGCTCGAGTTCGACGCGGTCTTCATACCCCGCCTCGAGGAGAAGGAGCTTCCGGCGCGGCAGGCGCGCACCCAGGACGAGATCGACGAGGAGCGCCGTCTGCTGTACGTCGGGATGACGCGCGCGAAGCGCACGCTGTGGCTCAGCTGGTCGGGCCGGCGGTCGCGGTTCCTCGCCGAGCTCGGCCACGGGGAGACGCGGACGCCGGTCCGGGACGACGGGGAATGGACGCCGGCCGCGGAACGTCTGCGTGCATGGCGGCTGGAGCGGGCCCGCGAGGACGGCGTTCCGCCCTTCGTCGTCTTCCACGACACGGTGCTGCGTGCGATCGCAAACGCGCAACCGACGTCGCTCGGCGAGCTGTCGCAGATCTCCGGCGTCGGCCCGGCGAAGCTCGAGCGCTACGGCGACGCCGTGCTGGCGTTGCTCTAGCGCGCGACGAAGCAGCTCGTGGTCGGGCTCACCGGCCCGTCGCACGGAACCTGCTGCAGGCCCGTCGATCCGGCGGGGCCGAGCGCGACCTCGATGTGGCCCACGTGGGAGAGATGGACGGCGACGGATCCGCCGAACGCGCTCACCGGGCGTGGCGCGGGCCGGCCGCCGGTCGCGCTCGCGACGGCGGCCGATGCCGTGGTGGCCAGCACGAGCGCTGTCCTCAGCATGGGGGCATTGTTTCCTGCTGTCAGCGACGAGAAACTCCCTCAATCGAGTGAATCGACGTAGCGAGCTCGTCCACGAAGACCTCGCCTCAGGTGACTTCTCGCTTCAGCCTGCTCTCGATCATTCTCGGCAGCTCCTTCCGGGCGGTGCGTGCGCTAAAATGGAGGGCGCCTCCACAACATTCGGAGGCAACCTCCGGTACTATACGGAGGAACCCTCCACTTGCCAAATCGATTGAGCGACACCGACATCCAGATCCAGCGCCCGATGCGGGCCGACGCCCGTCGCAACTACGAGAAGCTCGTCGTCGCGGCGCGCGACGTCTTCACCGAGCTCGGCGGCTCCGCGCCGCTCGAGGACGTGGCCGAGCGCGCCGGCGTCGGCATCGGCACGCTCTACCGGCACTTTCCGACGCGGCAGGCTCTCCTGGAAGCGGTCTACGCGGGCGAGGTCGAGGCGATGGCGCGCGCTGCGGAAGACCTCTCCGGAGAGGCGCCGTGGGACGCGCTCGAGCAATGGCTCCGGCAGTACGCGGGCTTCTCCGCGACGAAGCGCGCGCTCACCGAGGCGCTGCTCGAAGCCGCGCCCGACTCGGACGTGCTCCTGTCGTGCCGCACGACGATCCTGAACGCGGGCACGCCGCTCGTCGAGCGCGCACAGCGCGCCGGTGCCGTTCGCCCGGACACGGACTTCTTGGACATCATCCGCATGGTCGGCGGGGTCTCCGTCGTCCCGACGACGGACCCGGAGCAGAAGGAGCGGATACTCCAGATCGTGCTCGACGGGCTGCGGTACCGCGGCTCATGACCGGGGCCGAGCGCGCGAATCCGCGGGTCACGCTCGCCGTCCTCGCGACGTCGGGCGTTGCCTACGCGGTGCTCAGCTCGGCCGTGCTGCCGGCACTGCCGACGCTCCAGCACGACCTGCACACGTCGGAGAGCGGTGTCGCCTGGCTCCTGACCGGCTACCTCCTCTCGGCGTCCGTCGGAACGGCGATCCTCGGCCGCCTCGGCGACATGGTCGGCAAGGAGCGCGTGCTCCTCTGGACGCTCGTGATCCTCGGCGGCGGCACGCTGCTCGCCGCGCTCTCGCACTCGCTGCCCGTGCTGATCGCGGCGCGCGTGATCCAGGGCGTCGCCGGCGGCATCTTCCCGCTCTCGTTCGGGATCGTCCGCGACGAGTTCCCGCGCGAGCAGGTCGCAGGCAGCATCGGATTGCTGTCCGCGATCCTCGGCATCGGCGCCGGCTTCGGGATCGTCGCCGGCGGGTTGATCGTCGAGCATCTGCACTGGCAGTGGCTCTTCTGGATGCCGCTCGTCGTGATCGTCGTCGCCACGTACGCGACCTGGCGGTTCGTCCCCGAGTCGCCGGTGCGCGTTCCCGGAAGGATCAACTGGCTCGCCGCGCTGCTGATGAGCGCGGGCATCTCCGCTGTCCTGCTCGCGATCAGCGAAGCAACGGCCTGGGGCTGGGGCTCCCCGCGCACGCTCGGGCTCATCGCAGCGGGCCTCGTCGTCTGCGTCGCGTGGGTCGTCGTGGAGACGCGCAGCGCGGAGCCGCTCATCGACATGGCAATGATGCGGATCCGCGGCGTATGGACGACGAACCTCACCGCCTTCCTGCTCGGGGCCGGCATGTACTCGTCGTTCATCCTGTTTCCGCAGTTCGCGCAGCTGCCGAAGAGCACCGGCTTCGGCTTCGGCGCGTCGGTGGTCGTGTCCGGGTTGTATCTCGTGCCGTCGACCGTCGGGATGGTCGTCGTCGGCTTCGCGGCCGGCGCGATCGCCCGCACGTTCGGGTCGAAGCGCGCGACCATCGCCGGTTCGGCCATCACGGCCGCCGCGTTCGCGTTCATCGCCGGCCTGCACGCGCATCCATACGACCTTCTCGTCACGACGGCGCTGCTCGGCATCGGGATCGGGCTCGCGTTCGCCGCGCTCGGCAACCTCATCGTTCAGGCGGTCGCGCCGGAGCAGACCGGCGCCGCCGGTGGGATGAACACCGTCATGCGCACGATCGGCGGCGCCATCGGCGGTCAGATCACCGCGACGATCATCTCCGCGCACACCGGGCACGACGGCCTGCCCGCGGTATCCGGCTTCACCGACTCGTTCGTGCTCGCGGCCGTGTTTCTCATCGTGTGCTCGCTCGCCGCGCTCCTCGTTCCCGGCGAGCGGAGCATGGCGCGCGCTCAGGCCTGGAGGTCGTCTCCGGGCCAGGTGTCCGAGAGCAGGTAGCCCTCGGGAAACGGGTCGGTCGGGTCGACGAGCACCTGCGTCGTGCCGGTGATCCATGCGCTGCCGCGGATCGCGGGCACGATCGCGGGACGGCCGCCGACGATTGTCTCGGACACGATGCGGCCGTCGAAGGTCGAGCCGATGACGGACGCGTGCGTCATCGCGTCGCCCGTCTTCATGGCGCCGCGCGCATGAAGCACGGCCATTCGTGCCGACAGCCCCGTGCCCGTGGCGGAGCGGTCGAGCCGGCCGGGGGAGACGACGACAGCGTTCTTCGACACCGCGCCGACGCCGCGCCAGGGCTCGGCGATCTGGACGATGCTCACGCCGGCGATGTCGGGGTTCTCCGGGTGCGCGCACGGCAGCTGCTCGCGCGCTGCGCTGCGAATCAGCTCGCCGACGCGCGAGAGCTCGCGCGCCTCCGACGGCTCGAGCGCGAAGTCGAGCGCCTCCGCGTCGGCGATTGCGTACCACATGCCGCCGAACGCGACGTCGACCGTGATCGTCCCGAGGCCCTCGACGTCGAGAGGCGCGTCGAGGCGGTCTGCGAAGCAGGGGACATTGGTCAGCTCGACGCTCTCGCAGCGGCCGTCGATGCAGCGCGCGGTCACCTCGACGACGCCTGCCGGCGCTTCCAGGCGCAACGTCGTCTCCGGCTCGCGCATCTCGACCATGCCGGTCTCGAGCAGCACGGTGGCAACGCAGATCGTATTCGAGCCGGACATCGCCGGATACTCGGTCGGCTCCATGATGATGAACCCGGCGTCGCAGTCCTCGCGTGACGACGGCACGATCAGGTTTGCGTGCACTGCGACGCTGCCGCGCGGCTCGCGCAGGAGCAGCCGCCGCAGCGAGTCGTCCGCGCGCAGCGCTTGCATGCGCTCGAACACGGTGTCGCCCGGCGGCGGCAGCACGCCGCCGACGACGACGTTGCCGACCTCGCCCCCGGCATGACAGCCGACGACGGTGATCGCGCGGCGCGCCCGCATCAGTCTCGGGTCACCGTCCGCAGGGCCGTGACCGCAGCTGCGAGCGCGCGCCGGTCTTTCGGCTCGAGCCGGTCGATGCGCGTGCGCAAGACCTCGCCGCGGGCCGCGATCGCCTTTTCCAGCATCCGCTCGCCCGACTTCGTGATGACGACGTTGACGGCGCGCCCGTCCGTCGGGTCCGGCTGACGCTTCACCCACCCCTCATCCTCGAGCCGCGAGACGAGCGTCGTCATGCCCGGCTGGCTCACGAACTCGCAGGCGGCGAGGTCGGTGATGCGTCTCGGCCCGGACAGCAGCGTGGCCAGCACCGAGAGGGAGGTCCGGTTCACGTGCACACCCTCGCGGACGAGCAGTCGCGCCACCTCGGTGACGGCCGCCGCCAGCTCGGATCCCAGCTCTTCCGAGGTCACGACGCAACCTTACCCGGAACGTATAGCGTGGTTATGTAATTCGTCCAGGGGAGAGATGATGAAACGAATCATTGCTTCGGTTCTCGTGCTCTTCGCGCTCGCAGCGGGGAGCGCAAGCGCCGGAACGCAACGCACGGCCGCTACGACGACGGTCACGGTGAAGGCCGGGGAGTTCTTCTTCAAGCTGTCGAAGAGCTCCAGCGCCAAGCCGGGAACGGTCGTCTTCGCGGTCAAGAACGTGGGCCATATCGCCCATGATCTCAAGATCGGCGGCAAGAAGACCGCGCTGATTCAGCCGGGCAAGTCGGCGACGCTCAAGGTCGTCTTCACGAAGGCCGGTCACTACAAATACCTGTGCACTGTCCCGGGCCATGCGGCGAATGGGATGCAGGGCACCTTCGTCGTTCGCTAGGAGGAATCGAATGTCACGCTTTCGTGTGACCGCTGTGGTCGCAGCCGTGTTCGTCGCTGCGACCGTTGTTGGGGGAGCGAGCTCACATGGGTTAGCCAACGGGACTCCGCCGCCGGAGATCGGTGAGAACGCCGCCGCCGGCTGGCCCGAGCACAACTACGACCTCTCGAACTCGAGAGCCGATCTCCAGACCGACATCAACGCGTCGAACGTCTCCAAGCTGAAGCAGAAGTGGGCGTTCAAGCTCTCGTACTCGGGCGCGTTCGGCGCGTTCACCTCGAACCCGATCGTTCAGAACAATGTCGTCTACTTCGAGGATCCCGATTCGAACGTCTACGCCCTCGACGAGACCACGGGCGCGGTGAAGTGGACGCACAAGTACAAGTCGGTCACGCCGTCCGGCGGGCCGAACGGCGTCGCGCTCGGGTACGGCCTGCTCTACGGGGCGACCGAGAATAAGCTGTTCGCGCTCGATCCGACCACCGGGAAGCAGATGTGGATCTCGCGCCAGCTGACCACGAGCAAGAACGAGGGCATCGACATGGCGCCGCAGCTGTACGGCAACAAGGTTCTTATCTCGACCATCCCGGGAAGCTCGACGAACTTCTACGCGGGGAACGCGTACGGCAAGGTGTACGCGCTCGACGCGAAGACCGGGAAAGTGGACTGGATGTTCTCCACCGTCAAGGGCGGCCAGAAGCTCTGGGGCAACCCGAAGCAGAACAGCGGCGGTGGCCTTTGGTATCCGCCGTCGGTCGACAGCCAGGGCCGCGTGTTCATCGGCGTCGCCAATCCTGCGCCGTTCCCGCTCACGGCCAAGAGCCCGAACGGGAGCACCCGTCCCGGGCCGAATCTGTACACCGATTCGCTCGTCGCGCTGAACGGCGACACCGGCAAGGTGCTCTGGTACCAGCAGGTGACCTCGCACGACCTGCGGGACTACGACTTCCAGGTCTCCCCGGTCATCACGACGATCAACGGGACCGAGGCGGTCATCGGTGCAGGCAAGTCGGGGAAGGTCATTGCCTTCCGCGCCGACAACGGCAAGCGGCTCTGGACGCTGAACGTCGGCAAGCACAACAGCAACCAGTACGGCCCTCTCCCGAAGACGCCCGTCACGGTCTGCCCGGGCTACCTGGGAGGAGTCGAGACGCCGATGGCCCTGAACGCCGGCCTCCTCTACGTCCCCTGGGTCGACCTCTGTGCCAAGCAGGGGTCCACCGGGTTCGGCGCGGGAGCCAACTTCGCCTCCGGCAAGGGCGGCCTCGCTGCGGTCAATGCCTCCACCGGCGCGATCACGTGGATGCACGCCTTCCCGACGCTCGCCGTCGGCGCGGCGACGATCGCGAACGACGTAGTCTTCACCGAGACATACACCGGGGCGATCTACGCGTACAACGCGAAGACCGGCGCCGTCCTCTGGACGACGAAGGCACCGAACGGGATCAACTCGTTCCCGGCGATCACGAAGAACATGTTCATCATCGGAGCGGGCGCTCCGAGCGGCAAGAAGCCGAAGAACGAGATCGTCGCGTACTCGCTGAACGGTCAGTAGAAGCGAACGGTGCCGCGTGCGCCCACGGGTGCACGCGGCACCTTCCTACCGGAAGATGTTCACCGCGCGCGCCGCGACGAGCAACACCGTGATCGCGGAGATGCCGGATTCGGAGAGCATCAGCAGCTTCGCCCGCCGGCTGAGCGGCATTGCGTCGGTCGGGCTGAACGCGATGCAGTTCGTGAACGACACGTAGACGTAGTCGACGAGCTGCGGGTACCAGCCGGGCGCGGCGAGCGTCGGGTTCTCCATCTGCGGAAACTGGAAGTCGGGCGGCGGCGGATGCGGCCGAGCCCGGCGCACCGGCCCGCCCCGGTCGATCGCCCAGAAGACCAGGCCGAACGAGATCACGTTCGTCGCCCAGACGGTCATCGCCTTGAGGAGCAGCTGGCCGCCGCTTTTCTCGTCGCCGTGGATGAGCGACACGATCAACGTGGCGACGAGGAGTGCGTTGGTGAGATTGACGACCCCCAGCAGCGACAGCGCCACCGTGCGGCGTTTCCCCGACTGCTCGAGCCTCCGCCGCGGGCGGTCGAGCGCGAGCGGCATGAGGAGCGCGACCTCGGGGCCGACCGAAACGAGCCAGACCCACCACCGCAGCCCGGCGAGGGTCCAGTGCTCCTGCCGGCTGACGAGCGCGAGCACCAGCTGAAGGCCGATCACGACGAGGATTGCCGGCGCCGCCTCCCACCGCGACTCGAACGCCTCCTCCTGCTGGACGTTCCTCACCGTACGAACTCGTGCTCGAGTGCCTCGGCAACCTCGTCGAGCGTTCCCTCGGCGTTCTCCCAGTGCCAGTGCTCGAGGTACGCGTCGCTACCGACGAGGCCTTGCTCCATTGCGCGGCGGTCGATCTCCTGCTGGAGCCAGTCGGAGAGCTGCCGCTTCGAGCCGTCCGGCGCCCTCACGAGCGAGGGCACGTCCTGCCAGTAGAGGATCTGAACCGTGGCCACGAGCGGGCTAGAAGGTACCGCTTGACTTTTGCTTGAAGATAAATTTAGATTCCGAACGATGTCGAGCGTGATGGGGGAGCTGGGGCGTGGTTCTGCATTCCGCACGGGCTCTTCGGGCCTCTCGCGGGACCTCAATCGGGTGGCCGTTCTCCGTCTAATCGGCGCGTCCGGGCCGATCGCCCGCACGCACATCGCCCGGGCACTCGGCCTCAGCCCGGCGACCGTGACCTCGCTAACCCGCGAGCTCCTCGACCGCGGGGTCGTCCGCGTCGCCGACCACGCGCCGTCGAGAGGAGGGCGCCCCGCAGTGCTGCTGGAGCTCGTCGGCGGCGCCGCGACGGCACTCGGCGTCAAGATCGCTCCCGACCACCTCGTCGGCGTGCTCGTCGACCTCGACGCCGACATCCTCGAGCGCTTCGAGCTGAAGTTCGATGCGACGCGGCGCGACTCCGTCGAGCGGCTCGCGGACGTGCTCGAGTCGTGGATCGAAGCCGCGGCGACGCATGGTCCGTTGCTCGGCATCGGGCTCGGCATGCCCGGCGTCGTCGACGTCGAGCGGCGCACCGTCAGTTCGCCGCTCCTCGGCTGGGAGGACGTGTCGCTCAGCAACGTCCTCCACCAACGCCTCGGCGTGCCCGTAGTGGTCGACAACGACGTGAACACGCTCGCGGTGTCGGAGCGGCTGTACGGCCGCGGGCGCGATGTCGAGAACTTCATCACCGTCACCACGGGCCTCGGTGTCGGCCTCGCGATAGTCGTGAGGGGCGACATCTACCACGGCTACGGCGGAGGCGCCGGCGAGTTCGGCCACGTGTCGGCGGACGACGACGGCCCGCGCTGCTCGTGCGGCAAGCACGGATGCCTCGAGGCCGTTGTCGCCGATCCCGCGCTCGTCGCGCAGGCGCGTGAGCGTGGAGTGCTAACGAGTAGGCAGGGAATCCGGAAGCTCCGGGCACTCGCGGACGCCGGCGACGCCGGAGCGGTGGAGATCTTCGCCGCAGCGGGCGCCGTCCTCGGCCGGGCGGTGGCAGGGCTCGTGACCGTGCTCAGCCCGGAGCTCGTGCTGATCAGCGGCGAGGGCACTCAGGGATGGCCGCACATGGCAACGGATTTCGACCGCGCGCTGCGGTCGAACATCTTTCCTCTCTTCAGCGGCGTCGCCGTCGAGGTCGACCCCTGGGACGACGTGAAGTGGGCCGCCGGTGCGGCGGCGCTGGTCCTGCGGGCGACGTTCACGCCGCGCGACGAGCGGCAGGCCGACAACTCGATACGCGCCTGGCTGCTCGCGCAGCCGAGCGGGGTGGAGGTGGTCGCCTGACGGTCGAACGTCTCGCCGGCGCTGTGACGCAGGCGATGCATGTCTTCATTCTTCGGCAAGGAGGGAGCAGCACCATGCGTGTTCGTCGGTTCATCGTCTTCGTCGGCGTCGCCGCCGCAGTCGCGGTCATGGCGGCGACCGCCGCTGCGCGGGTCAACCGCGCGCACACCACAACCGTCACCTTCTGGGACGCCTACAGCGCGGGCGGCGGAGAGGTCAAGACCCTCGAGAGCGTCGTCATTCCGGGATTCGAGAAGACGCACCCGGGCATCGTCGTCAAGGACGTCACCATTCCCTACGACGACCTGCACCAGAAGCTCGTCACGGCGGTCGCCGGTTCGCAGCTGCCGGATCTGGTGCGGTCCGACATCATCTGGGTCCCTGAGCTCGCGAATCTCGGCGTACTCGCCCCGCTCGACAAGGTGATGTCCGACTTCAAGACGTACTCGGCGAAGGTCTTCCCTGGGCCGTTGGCGACGAACTACTGGAAGGGCCACTACTACGGCCTTCCGCTCGATACGAACACCCGGATCTTCAACTACAACCCGGCCGAGCTGGAGGCCATCGGGGCCGCGGGGCCGCCGAAGACATTCGCCCAGCTCGTGTCGATGTCCGCCCAGGCGAAGGCGAAGGGATACGACCTCTACGCCGAGAGCGGCACCAGCTGCTGGAACGTCTGCCCTTGGATCTGGTCGAACGGCGGGAGCGTCACTAATTCCACCTACACCAAGGCGACCGGCTTCCTGAACGGGCGGAAGAGCGTCGCCGCGATCCAGATGCTCGTCAACCTCTACAAGGCCGGCGAGATGCCCGGGATCATCGTCAACTCGAACGCCGGGCTCGGCACGTACGACGGCATCAATCAGAACAAGTACGTCGCCACGCTGGACGGACCATGGATGAACGCGATCTTCAGCGCCGCCTATCCAAAGACGCAGGTCGACGGGAGTCTCATTCCCGCCGGGCCGGCGGGTTCGATCAGCGTCGTCGGCGGTGAGGACATCGTCATGACGAACGCTTCGAAGAACAAGACGGCGGCGCTCACGTTCCTGCGTTACATGCTCGGGTACGGGACGCAGGCGCAGCTGGCTCTCGCGGGCCAGATGCCGGTGCTGAAGTCGTCGTCGAAGTGGCTGACCCGCGTGCATCCGTACTACGCGACGTACGTGAAGCAGCTCGCGACGGCGAAGCCGCGCACACCGACCCCGAAGTGGACGCAGATCGACCAGGTCATCACCACCGACGTCGCCAAGGCGTTCCAGGGCGAGCCTGTGCAGCAAGCCTTGAACGACGCAGCGCACCAGATTGACGGTCTCCTCAAATAGCACGACACCGGACTCCCTCGGGCGTGGCGCGAACGCGCTGCGCCCGAGGCTCCGAACGGCGAACGTTCGCCGGCGCAAGGAGATCACCGCCGCGTACCTCTTCCTCGCGCCGGGATTCCTGCTCTTCGCGCTGGTGATCCTGTATCCGATCGCCCGTGCATTTCAGATCAGCCTCTATAGCTGGTCGATCGTCCCGGGCACTGCCAGCCGCTTCCTCGGCTTGCACAACTACGGGCGCGCGATTCACGACCCGATCTTCTGGCGCGCCCTCGAGAACACAGGCTTCTACATGGCCCTGACCGTCCCCGGGCAGATCGTGCTCGGGCTCGCCGCCGCAGTCCTGCTCGACGCGCGCGTGCCGGGCCGGGGCCTTTTCCGCACGCTCTACTACCTGCCCGTCGTCACGAGCTGGGTCGTGGTCTCGCTCCTCTTCCAGTACTTGTTCATCACGGATGGCGGTCTCGCCAACTGGATCCTGCACGACAATCTGCACGTCGTCGGCCACAACATCGACTGGCTCGGCACCCGTTGGATGGCGATGATCTCGCTCAGCATCCTCGGCATCTGGAAGGGCGTCGGCTGGGCGATGGTGATCTTCCTCGCGGCGCTCCAGGGCGTCCCCGTGGAGCTGAAGGAGGCGTCGGCGGTCGACGGCGCTAAGGCATGGGCGCGTTTCCGTGCTGTGTCGCTGCCGGCGATCCGGCCTGTGATCGCCTTCGTCACCGTGATGCTCGTCATCGGCAGCTTCAACGTCTTCATCTCCGTCTTCCTGATGACGAAGGGCGGCCCGCTCGACGAGACTCAGGTGCTGCTCACCTACATGTACCGCTGGGCGTTCTCATACCTCGACTTCGGCTACGGCTCGGCGCTCAGCTTCATCCTCACGCTGATCGTCTTCGTTCTCGCCGTCGGACAGCTTCGCCTGTTCCGCCGGCCGGAGGAGGCGTCCTCCTGATGGTCGTCGGCAGCATCAAGCGTGCGCGCACCGTCACCGGTGTCCGGCTGGCGGTCCTCGCCGCAGGCGCCGTGGTGATGGTCCTGCCGTTCGCGTACATGCTCTCCACCTCGTTCAAGCCGAACGAGCTCGTGCTCCAAATCCCGGTCCGGTTCTTCCCACAACAGGCAACGACCTCGAACTACACGGGCGCGTGGAGCTCGAATCAGTTCGGCCACTACTTCCTCAATTCCGTGTTCGTCGCCGCAATGACGACAATCGCCGCGGTGTTGCTCGCAGCGATGATGGCCTACGCGCTCGCGCGGTTTGACTTCCCCGGGCGTACCGTCGCTTTCGTCCTCATCCTCATCGGCCTGATGGTGCCGGGGATGATGATGCTCATCCCGCAGTTCCTGCTCGCGAAGAAACTGCTTCTCCTCAACTCGCTCTGGGGCCTCGTCGTGTTCTACACCGGCGGCAACCTCGCGTTGAACACGTTCCTCTTGCGCAGCTTCTTCCAAGACATCCCGCGTGAGCTCGAAGAGGCGATGGTCGTCGACGGCGGCGGCCCGTGGACGCGCTTCTGGCGTCTGATCCTCCCGCTCTCTCGCCCGGCGCTCGCCGTCGTCGCAATCTTTTCGTTCCTCGCCAGCTGGGACGAGTTCACCTGGGCCCTCACGATCATCAACGATCCCAGCAAGTACACGCTGCCGATCGGGATCGCGCTCTTCCAGGGACAGCACGCGACGAGCTGGGGTCTCGTGTTCGCCGCCTCGGCGATCGCCATCGGTCCGGTGATTGCGATCTTCGCGGTCTTCCAGCGGCAGTTCGTGTCCGGAATCGCAACGGGGGCGGTGAAGGCCTGATGGCGATCGCGACCGGAGATCTCATCGTCCGCCGCAGCGTCGAGGTCCTGAAGCAGGGACAGGCGGAGAGCGGCGCGTTCATCGCGAGCCCGTCGTTCCCGACGTATCACTACGCGTGGCTGCGCGACGGTGCGTTCTGCGCGCATGCGCTCGATCTCTTTGGCGAGTCTGGCGCGGCCCTCGCGTTCCATCGCTGGGTCTCGCGCAGCATCGAGGGGCATCGCGAGATGATCGAGGGTGCGATCGTCGCGATCGACGCGGGGTCACCGCCTCCCGCGGAGGAGATGCCGCCGGCCCGTTACACGCTCGACGGCTCACTCGAGCAGCCCGACGGCGACGAGCCGTGGCCGAACTTCCAGGTGGACGGGTACGGGATGTGGCTCTGGGCCTTCGCCGAGCACCTCGCTGCTCCGGCCTCGGCGGATGATCGCGCGACCGTCGAGCTCGTTGCGCGCTACGTCCGCGCGACCGCGCCGCTGAAGTCATACAGCTGCTGGGAGGAGTTCGACGGAGGCGAGCATGCATCGACGCTCGGTGCCGCGATCGCGGGGCTCGAAGCAGCTGCGCTGCTGTTGGACGAGCCGGCGTGGGGAGACGAGGCCGATCGTCTGCGCGCCCGGCTGCTCGAGCGGTTCCTGCGCGAGGGCCGCTTCATGCGCGGCGCCGCCGACGAGCGTGTCGACGGCAGCCTCCTCTGGCTTGGCGTCCCGTTCAGCGTGCTGCCGATCGACGATCCCCGTATGGAGGCGACGGTCGAGGCCGTCCGCGATGACCTGCTGCGCCCCGGCGGGGGTGTCTACCGCTACCGCGGGGACACGTACTACGGAGGCGGCGAATGGATCCTCCTTGCATGCTCGCTCGGTTGGTACGAAGTCGTCCGCGGCAACTCCGACGCGGCGCTGCCGATCCGCGATTGGGCACGCGCACAGGCGGGCGAGAACGGCGATCTTCCTGAGCAGGTGTCCGAGCACGTGCAGTCGCCTGAGATGGTGGTGCCGTGGGTCGAGCGGTGGGGGCCGGTGGCCAATCCGCTGCTGTGGTCGCACGCGATGTATCTGATCCTCGAGTCGGCGCTCGCAGCGTGACGGATCTGCTCCCGATGAAGGCAACCTTCGCCCCGGGCGAACGAATCGAGGTCGAGGTCCGCGGTGCGGCGGATCCGACGCGCGTCTCGCTGTGGCATCTCGAACGATGCGTGGCGTCGGTCGAGATCGAACCTGAGGACCCGACCGCGCGCTTCGAGCCTCAGCCCGAAGGCGGCTATGGCATCGAGGGAGACGGTGCACGCTCCGCATTCGACGTCCTCGCGGATCCGCTTTCGCGGGCCCGGTACGGGTTCGTGTCCGATTTCGCAGCGGGCCGCGACGCCGAGGGCGTCGTCGAGAACGCACGGCGGCTACATCTCAACGCAGTGCAGTTCTACGACTGGATGTATCGACACGCGCGGCTGATGCCGCCGGCAGACGACTTCGTCGACCCGCTCGGGCGCGAGCTCTCGCTCGCGACCGTACGCCGCCTCGTCGACGCGCTGGCCGCCGTCGGCACGCTGCCGCTTGGATACGCAGCCGTCTACGCGGCGGGGCGCGACGAGTGGCCGGCGTGGAAGGGCGACGGGCTCTATCGCGCAAACAGCGAGCCGTGGACGCTCGGCGATGACTTCCTGTGGAACGTGGACCCGACGAGTGAACGCTGGCTATCGCATCTCGCTGCGGACCTGCGTAAGGCTGAGGAGAAGGTCGGGTTCAGAGGCTTCCACCTCGACCAGTACGGCGCCCCGAAGGATGCGTTGCGCGCGGACGGTACGAGGGTCGACCTGGCCGAGGCGTTCCCCGCGCTCATCGACCGGCTGGCCGACGAGGTGCCGGATGCGCGGCTGATCTTCAACAACGTCAACGACTTCCCGACGTGGTCGACCGCGAGCGCGAGGCAGGCGGCCGTTTACATCGAGGTGTGGTCGCCGCACGACCGGTTGGCGCATATCGCCGAGCTGGTGACGAAGGCTCGCTCGCTCGCGCCGAAGAAGAGCGTGATCCTCGCGGCATATCTGTCGGTCTTCGCGAACGGTTCGCACGACGGCGCGATCGAGGCGCAGCGGCTCCTGCTCGCGACGGCGTTCTCACATGGCGCGACCGTTCTCCTCCATGGAGAGGAGCAGAGCGTGCTGACGGAGGCGTACTACGTGCGGCATGCCGAGCTCGACTGGAAGGACATGCGCTCAACGCGTCGCTACTACGACTTCGCCGTTCGTTACGGCGATCTGCTGTTCGATCGCGCAGCCGTCGACGTCACTGCCACCCGGTTCGGCGGCGTCAACGAAGAGGTGCGCGTGACGGCGCCGGTATGGGCCAGTGTGGATGCGACCGCCGGGTCGCTGTGGGCGCGGGTGCTGCGCCTGCCGGGCGGCCTGCTCGTCAGTCTCATCGACCTGTCGCGCCAGGAGGACGATCGCTGGGACTCGCCGAAGCGCTCGGCGCAGCCGCTCGAGGACGTCCGCGTGTCTGTCGAGCGGACGAGCCGCAGCCCGGGCAGGTTCCTCTTCGCGGAACCGGACGCCCATCCGGCGATGCTCGAGCTCCACGCCGAGGACGACGGGCGCTACGAGACCGTCACGCTGCCCGCGTTCAGCACATGGGCGATTATCTGGCTCCCAGATCTGGACAAGCGATGATCCGTCATCGGCCCGCCGGCCGCGGCCATCCGTATCTCATCGAGCCCGATCAGCGCGTGCCTGTCCGGCCTGTCTCCGGCGAGGAGGTCGAGCTGCGGGCGACGACGAGCGGCGACGCGCGCCGCGTGCGCGTCGAGCTCGAAGTCGACGGTATGCACCGCATCGTCGAGGCTGCGTCGCGCGGCGCGGCGATCCCGGGTGTTGTCGCCGACTACGGCGCGCCCGCGCGTCGCGTCGACGAAGGACACCTCTCCGACGCGGTCGCGCGGCTGGGGGAACAGCGAAGCCGCACGTCATGGGGAGCCAGGGTCACCGCCGGCAGGCACATGCGCTACCGGTTCTTCGACGATCGCTCGCGCACTCGCTGGTTCGACGTCGAAGGATGCGAGTGGCAGCACGGCGGCGACGCGCTCCGAATCGCCGCTGACGACGATGGAGTGCGCTCGCGGCTAGTCCCCGGAAGCGTCGAGCTCCTCCACGGTGGAGGTCGCGCGTTCCGTCTCCGTTTCGCGCTTCGACTCGACGACAGCGAGCGCGTGGTGGGCTTCGGCGAACGGTTCGACGCGCTCGACCAGCGCGGCCGGCTCGTCGACGTCGCCGTGTTCGACCAGTACAAGGGACAGGGTGCGCGGACCTACCTCCCGATGCCGTTCGCGATCGTCGTCGGGGGCGAGTTCGGCTTTCACGTCGACACCGGCCGGCGCGTCCGCTTCGACGTCGGTCGCAGCGAGCCCGGCCGCATCCTCGTCGAGGTCGACCTCGAGCCGGGCGACGTCGAGCCGCATGTCACGCTGCAGCTCTTCGCCGGTGCACCGTCGGAGGTGCTCGACGCCTTCCTGAGGGCGACCGGGCGCGCCGAGGCGCCGCCGGAGTGGATCTACCGGCTGTGGATGAGTGGCAACGAGTGGAACTCGCAGTCGCGCATCCTCGACGAAGTCGCGCAGAGCGCGCGCGAGGACATCCCCGTCGGCGCGATCGTCATCGAGGCGTGGTCGGACGAGGAGACCTTCGTGGCCTTCAACGGCGCGGCGTACGAGCCGCATCCCGACGGGTCGCCGCACCGTCTCGACGATTTCTCGTTCCCGGCCGACGGGCCGTGGCCGGACCCCAAGGGCATGGTCGACGAGTTGCACGCTGACGGGATCAAGGTGCTGTTGTGGCAGATCCCGCTCGTGCAGGCGAATCGCGGCCAGGCGCGCTTCGACCGCGAGACGATGATTCGGCGCGCGTACTGCGTGCAGCGCGACGACGGGAAGCCGTACCGCAACCGCGGCTGGTGGTTCCCCGGCGCAGTGCTCCCGGACTTCACCAACGGCGAGGCGCGCCGCTGGTGGACGGAGAAGCGCCGATACCTGATCGAGGAGATCGGTATCGACGGCTTCAAGACCGACGGCGGCGAGCACGCCTGGGGCGCGGATCTGCGCTACGCCGATGGCACGCACGGTGGCGAAACGAACAACCGCTATCCGGTTCAGTACGCGGCTGCGTACCACGAGCTGCTGCGCTCGGCCGGCCGCGACCCCGTGACGTTCAGCCGTGCCGGCTTCACCGGCTCGTCGGCGGTGCCGTGTCACTGGGCCGGCGACGAGGACTCAACCTGGGAGGCATTTCGCGCCTCGCTCACCGCCGGCCTGAGCGCCGGCACGTCGGGAGTCTTCTTTTGGGGCTGGGACCTAGCCGGCTTCTCCGGCGACGTCCCCGACCCCGAGCTCTATCTGCGCGCGACCGCGGCCGCCTGCTTCTGCCCGATCATGCAATACCACTCGGAGTTCAACCATCACCGGCTGCCGAACCGCGATCGGACGCCGTGGAACGTGGCTGAGCGCACGGGCGACCCACGCGTCCTGCCTGTATTTCGCCGCTTCGCTCATCTGCGCGAGCGGCTCGTCCCGTATCTCGCCGAGCAGGCCGCGCGATCGCTCGAGACGGGGAAGCCGCTCATGCGCGCCCTCTGCTTCGAGGTTGCGGACGACGAGCGGATCTGGGACTGCCCGTACGAGTGGCTCCTCGGAGACGACCTCCTCGTCGCGCCGGTCACGTCGGAGGGTGCGACGGCGCTACGCCTCTACCTACCGGACGGGGAGTGGGTCGACGCGTGGACGGGCGAGACGTTGCATGGCCGCGCGGTGGTGGAGCGCAACGCGTCGCTGGACGAGATACCGCTCTTCGTCGCCGCGCGCCGCGCGGAGACGCTGCTACCTGTGTTCGCCGGTCTCCCGTCGTGGGAGCCGGCGCTGATGGAGGTGAGCTGAGATGGCATCGGTCGACTTCACGAACGTGAGCAAGCGCTACGGCGAGGACGTCGTGGCCGTCGACGACTTCACGCTCACCGTCGGGGACGGCGAGTTCCTCATCCTCGTCGGCCCTTCCGGCTGTGGCAAGACGACGCTGCTGCGCATGGTTGCAGGCCTCGAGGAGATCACCGGCGGCGAGATCCACATCGGCGAGCGGCGGGTCAACGACCTTCCGCCGACCGACCGCGACGTCGCGATGGTCTTCCAGAACTATGCGCTGTATCCGCACATGACGGTGTACGACAACCTCGTGTTCCCGCTCCGGCAGAAGAAGGTGCGGAAGGAGCAGGCGAGGCAGCGAGTGCACGAGGTCGCGCAGCTGCTCGGGATCGACGAGCTTCTCGGGCGCAAGCCGCGCGCGCTTTCAGGCGGCCAGCGGCAACGCGTCGCGATCGGACGTGCGCTCGTGCGCGAGCCGCAGGTGTTCCTCATGGACGAGCCGCTGTCCAACCTCGACGCGAAATTGCGCGTGCAGATGCGCGCGGAGCTGATTGCGCTGCACAAGCGGCTCGGGATCACGACGATTTACGTCACGCACGACCAGACCGAGGCAATGACGCTCGGCGACCGAGTGGTTGTGTTGCGCGGAGGCCTTGTGCAGCAGATCGACGCGCCGGAGCGCCTGTACCGCCATCCCACGAACACGTTCGTCGCCGGCTTCATCGGCAGCCCAGCCATGAACTTCCTCGATGCACGGCTCGAGCAGGGAGCCATCGACCTGGGCGGCGCACGGTTCGAGCTTCCGGACGGGCTCCGCCGGCGCCTCTCGGCCACCGGAGGAGACGTGATCGTCGGGGTGCGGCCCGAGGACTTCGTGCTCGGGGCGAACGGCTCGTCCATCCGCGCCGAGGTCGAGATCACGGAGGCGCTCGGCCCGGAGACGCTCGTGCACCTGCGCGCGCAGGACGTCCGGATCTCCAAGCTGGGCGAGCGATCCGGCAAGAGTGCGGACGAGGAGACGGGTGAGCTGAGTGACACCGTCGTCGTCCGCTTCGACTCGAATACCGACGTGCGCGCGGGATCGCGCGTCCAGCTGACGGTCAACGTTGACCGCATGCAGCTCTTCGACTCGGAGACGGGCGAGTCGCTGCTTGTCTAGCGGTTCTGGACGTAGCGGTAGCCGAAGCGGCCCTTGATGCACAGGTTGCCCCGCGTGACGTCGTGGTCGTCGGGCGACGTGACCTTGACGATCGCGTCGTCCTGCACGTGCAGCGTGAGGTTGCAGCCGACGCCGCAGTACGGACAGACCGTGTCGACCTCCGTCTGCTCCTCCTCGTGCCATTCGCCCGCCTCGCGCAGCTCGAATTCGCTCGTCGCCATGAGCGCGCCCGTCGGGCAGACGGCGATGCAGTTGCCGCAGTACACGCACGCGGACTCCGGCAGCGGCACGTCGAGCTCGGTGGAGATGTGCGCGCCGAAACCGCGCCCCGCGACGGAGATCGCGAACGTGTTCTGGTGGTCGACGCCGCAGGCCTCGACGCACTTGTAACAGAGGATGCACTTCGAGTAGTCGCGCACGTACAGGTCGTTGTCGATCTTTACCGCCTGCGCGACGGTGAGCGAGTCGGCGCCGAAGCGATCGGGCTCCGCGTCGTAGCGCTCGATGTACGCGAGCGCGTCCGGAGCGGTGGAGAGGTCGGTGGACGAGCCGAGCAGCTCCATGACGAGGCGTCGGCTCGTGCGCACGCGCTCGGAGTCCGTGTGCACGACCATGCCGTCCTCGGCCTTGCGCGAGCAGGCGGGGACAAGCGTGCGCGCGCCCTCGAGCTCGACGACGCACACGCGGCAGACGTTCACCGGCGTGAGCGTGTCGCCGTAGCAGAGCGTCGGCGTGTCGATCCCCATCTGCCGGCACGCGTCGAGGATGGTCGACCCCGCGGGGACGTCGACCGTGACGCCGTCGACCGTCAGCTTCACGCGAGCACTCCGAGGTTCCGGACGGCCGAGTCGACGGCGTTCGCCGCCGTCTGCCCGAGCCCGCAGATGGACGCGTCGCGCATCACCTGCGTCAGGTCGGCGAGGACTGCGAGTTCGTTCCCGTTCGTCTTCCCCGAGGCGAGCCGGTGCAGGGCCTCCTCCTGTCGCACGGTGCCGACGCGGCAGGGCACGCACTGCCCGCACGACTCGTCGCGGAAGAACTCGGCGATGCGCAGGACGGCGTACACGAGATCCGCATCCTCGCCGTAGACGATGACGACGCCGGAGCCGAGCGTCACACCCGCCGCCCGCGCTGCCTCGAACGAGAGCTCGACGTCGAGCTGGTCCGGCCGCAGGAACGACCCGGCGGCGCCGCCGAGCAGCACCGCCTTCGCCGGCTCCGCGCCGGCGAGGTCGAGCAGGTCGCGCAGCGGCGTGCCGAGCTCGAGCTCGTACAGGCCGGGGAGCGCGACGTTGCCGGAAACGCAGAAGAGCCGCGTGTCTCGTTCGTCATTCCCGAGCAGGATGTGCGGGACGTTCACGAGTGTCTCGACGTTGTTCACCGCCGTCGGCTTGCCGAAGAGGCCGACCTCGACGGGGAACGGCGGCTTGTTCCTCGGTTCGCCGCGGTAGCCCTCGATCGACTGGAAGAGCGCCGTCTCTTCGCCGCACACGTACGCGCCGGCGCCGACGCGCAGCTCGATGTCGAAGCCGCTCGCGTCGATCGCATGCTGAATGCGCTGCTGTGCGAGCGGATACTCGGCCCGGATGTAGATGAAGCCCTTCTCGCAGCCCGTCGCGTACATGGCGATCGCCATCGACTCGACGAGCGCGAACGGATCCTGCTCCATGAGGACGCGGTCCTTGAAGGTCCCGGGCTCCGACTCGTCCGCGTTGCAGACGAGGTAGTGCGGCTTCACCGGCTGGCGCGCGACCGCCTCCCACTTGAGCCCGGTCGGGAACGCCGCGCCTCCGCGCCCGAGGAGGGGCGACGCCTTGACCGCAGCGATGACGGCCTCCGGTCCTATTTCACGCGCGCGCGCGAGGGCGTGGAACTCGGGCATCGCTTCAGGATCGATGCCCTCGGCGATGCGGCGCAGCAGCTTCAGGCCCGACGTCTGCGGTAGCGGCGGCCCGGTCGCCGGGATCTGCTCCTCCCGCGGCTCCGCGCCCGCGACCGTGCGCAACGACGCGGGCGCGCGCTCGCACAGGCCGAGGCATGGGGACGGATGCGCGCCGTCGGGAACGGTTGCGCCCGCGAGCGCGCACGACAGGTCGGTGCACACGTGCAGCACGTCTGCGGGTCGTTCTTCGAGCGAGAGCATCGCGTAGAAGGTCGCGACGCCATAGGCATCGGCGGGCGGCACCTCGAGCCGCCGCGATGCGTACCCGAGCGCGCCCGGCGTCACCCAGCCGGTGCGCCGCTGCGCCGCACGCAGTGCCGGCAGCAACAGGTTTCGGCGCGTACGGTCCGACCGCGCGACCCGATCGCCGCTCGCGGCCTCCGCGCCGACGACGGCGTCGATCGCTTCGCGCTCCGCCTCCGTCGGCTCGGCGGCGAGCAATTTCAGGTCAGGCAACAGGCTCCAAGCGGATCGCGGTCGCCTTGAACTCCGCCGTCCCCGACTTCGGGTCGGTCGCGTCGATCGTCAGCATGTTCGTCGCCACCACGTCGGGGAAGTGGAGGTTCATGAACGCCAGCCCGGCACGCAGCGTCGGGTCGTAGCGCGCGGACGTCTCGACCGCGCCGCGGCGCGAGACGATGCGCACGCGCGCGCCGTTCGCCACGCCGTAGCGCGCGCCGTCCTCGGGCGCAAGCAGGATGTCGGTGCCGCCGGCGTGCAGCGGAGATTCGTAGCCGCCCGTCTGCACACCGGTGTTGTACGACTCGAGGCGGCGCCCCGTCGTGAGGCGGAGCGGAAAGTCGTCGTCGAGCGTGTCCACCGGCGGGTCGTGTTCCACCACCTGGAACGGCGCGCGCTCCTCGACCACGTCGTCCCACAGGCGTCCGTGCAGAAACAGCGCACCGGCATCGTCGTCGTCCCAGCAGGGCCACTGGATGCCACCGAGCGCCTCGAGCCGCGCGTAGCTCATTCCCGCATGCATGGGTGAGAGCGCGCGCAGCTCGTTCCACACGTCCTCGGCGCGCGGGGAGCCGAGGTCCTTGCCCATGCGCCGTGCGAGTTCGTACACGA
>DATBQM010000088.1:0-17282 GCA_036560805.1 Gaiellaceae bacterium
ACGACAGCTCCCAATGGGGAGCGACGCTCGGAAACGCCGTCCGCGTGTGGCGCACCGGCGTCGGCATCGACCGGCGCGGCAACCTGATCTATGCGGCCGCTGACTACCAGACCGTGAGCACGCTCGCTCAGATCCTCCAACGTGCCGGTGCGGTCCAGGCGATGCAATTCGACATCAACCCGGAGTGGCCGAGTTTGATCACGTATCGGCACGACAACGGCCTCCTGCCGACGAAGATCGTGCCCAACGTCATGCAATCCGCGACGCGCTACCTCGTCCCCGACGACCGCGACTTCTTCGCCGTCTACCGAAGGCTCCCCGGCTCAGTCACCGTTCCATTCAAGTAACCGAACAACGACTCGACCGTCACTTTACTTTCGATAGTAGCGTCCCGGGATGGACTGGGCGACCGTCTACGAGCGTAATTCCGTCGAGCGGATCAAGCGCGACCGGCCGCCGCTCGGCATCCGCGAGGAGCTGCCCGCGCTTGTCGCCCAGGGCTACGAGGCGATGGCCGAAGAGGACATCGTGCGCCTGCAGTGGTGGGGTCTCTACCACGACAAGCCGAAGATCGGGACGTTCATGCTGCGGGTCAAGATCCCCGCGGGGATCCTTGCGCCCGCGAAGCTGCGCCGCATCGGCGAGGTCGCGAACCGGTACGGCCGCGGCGACGCCGAGCTGACGACGCGGCAGTGCATCCAGCTGCACTGGCTCGAGCTCGGACAGCTCGCGAACGTCTTCGGCGACCTCGAGGACGCCGGCATCACGAGCGCCGGCGGCTGCGGCGACACCGTCCGCAACATCACGGGCTGCCCGCTGACCGGTCTGGCCGCCGACGAGCTCTTCGACTCCACGCCGATCATCGATGCGGCGACGAACGAGTTCTACGGCAACCCGACGTGGGCGAACCTCCCGCGCAAGCACAAGTACTCGATCGCGAGCTGCCCCGACCGCTGCAACGCGCCAGAGATCAACTGCGTCTCGCTCGTCGGCGTCATCCACGAAGGACGCGAGGGCTACGGCGTGCTCGTCGGCGGTGGACTCGCGTCCGTGCCGCGCATCGCGCGCGACCTCAGCGTCTTCGTCCCGAAGGAGGACGCGATCGAGATCCTCGGCGCCGTCACCTCCGTGTGGAGCGAGGATCTGAAGTACCGCATGTCGCGCGTGAAGGCGCGCCTGAAGTTCATGGTCGACGACCTCGGCGTCGAGGGCATCCTCGAACGTGTCGAGACGAAGCTCGGCCGCACGCTCGAACGTTTCACCCTGCCGCCGATCTCAGCGCAACCCTCCGCGCACATTGGCGTGCATGCCCAGCGCCAGGACGGGCTCTCCACCATCGGAGTGCCCGTCCGCCTGGGTCTCACCTCCGGCGACCAGCTGATCGCCGTCGCAGATCTCGCCGAGGAGATCGGCGGCGACATCCGCCTCACGCGGCAGCAGAACCTCATCGTCACCGGCGTCCCGGACGCGCGCGTGGACGAGACGCTCGAGCGCCTCGCCGAGCTCGGCCTTCCGCTCGAGACGAACGAGATCTGGGCGAACTCGATCGCGTGCACCGGCGAGCCGCACTGCAACTTCTCCGTCGGCGAGACGAAGACGCGCCTGCAGACGCTCGTCGAGCATCTCGAGTCGACGTTCGGCCCGCAGGTCGGCGAGCTCCGCCTGCACCTGGACGGTTGCCCGCACGCATGCGCGCAGCACTGGGTCGGCGACCTCGGCTTCCAGGCGACGACGGGCAAGGACGAGGACGGCAACCGCGTGTCCGCCTACGACATCTTCGTACGCGGCTCGCTCGGTCCGGCGTCCGCCATCGGCGGCTCGCTCTTCCGGCGCGTCTCGAGCGACAGGCTCGCGCCTGCCGTCGAGGGTCTCGTGCGCGGCTGGCTCGACGGCCGAGACGACGACGAGACGTTCACCGACTTCCAGCGCCGCCTGTCCGACGACGAGCTCGGCGCGCTCGCAGGGCTCGAACCCGCGCGGAAGCGGGTCGCGGCATGAGTGCAATTCACGCCGAGGACCGGCCGCCGGCGGTGGGCGGCGTCGTTCCGCAGGGTGAACGGCTGCGGCCTGTCCCCGGAGTGCCGTTATTCGACGAGCTCGACGCGGGCGAGCTCTCCATCCGCTTCGAGGGCGAGAAGCCGCAGGCGCTGATCGAGTGGGCGCTCGCCGAGTTCGAACAGGTCGCGATCTCGACGGCGTTCCAGGTCGACGGCTCCGTCGTCATCGACATGGCGTACGAGATCGACCCGAACGTTCGGGTCTTCACGATCGACACCGGCCGTCTCCCGCAGGAGTCGCTCGGCTTTGCAGAGACGTTGCGGAAGCGCTATCCGGGCATCGAGCTCGAGGTCATGCAGCCCGACCCGGAGCACGTACGACGCATGGTCGAGGCGAAGGGGCCCGATCACTTCCGAGAGTCGGTCGAGAACCGCCTGCTCTGCTGCCAGGTGCGGAAGGTGCAGCCGCTCCTCCGGCAGCTGGACGGCCTCGACGCGTGGATCACCGGTTTGCGCCGCGACCAGTGGGCAACGCGCACGAACATCCGCAAGGTCGAGATCGACCACGACCACGGCGCGATGGTCAAGCTCAACCCGCTCGCCGAGTGGACCGCGCGCGACGTGTGGACATACCTGCGCGAGCGCGACGTCCCGATCCATCCGCTATACGCGCGCGGCTTCACCTCGATCGGCTGCGAGCCGTGCACGCGCGCCGTCGAGCCGGGCGAGGCGGAACGCGCCGGCCGCTGGTGGTGGGAGTCGAACGCGCCGAAGGAATGCGGCATGCACTGCTCGATCGAGCACGGCGGCTTCGAGCACGAGCTGAAGGCGATCCTCGGCAAATGACGCTCGCGCTCCGTGGAGAAGCGGCCGAGGTCGCGCTGGGCGAGGCGCAGGCGGTGCTCGCCCTCGTACAGGACGGCGAGCGGCGCGCACGGCTCGCCGATCTCGTCGCCGCCGTGCAGGATGGCGAGCTCGGCGACGACGACGCGCAGGCGCTCGAGGAGCTGATCGAGCTCGGCCTGACCACGGGCCGCATCCGCAGCGTGTACGGGCCCGAAGGCGAGCAGGCCGCACTGAAGACGTTCCGCCGCCTCCCCGCAGGCCGCGAGCTCGCGGGCGGCGCGCGCGAGGTGACGTCTGCGCTCGAGGCGCTCGAGGGCAAGACGCTCGAGCGCGTGTCCGTGCAATCGAGCGGCCCAGGCGCGTTCGTCGTATCCGTCGCCGTCGACGGGCTCGAGCTGACGGTGAAGCTCGACCGCGCAGGCGCGCGCATCCACTCGGTCGGCGTATGACCCGGCACTACGTCGCCTGCCTCGATCTCACCGGACGCTGCGTCCTCGTCGTCGGCCGCTCGCGCGACAAGGTGCGTGCGCTGGAGGCGAGCGGCGCCGACATCGTTGCGGTCGACCGGTACGAGCCCGACCAGCTCGCGGGCGTCTGGCTCGTCGTGGTCGTGGACCGCGAGCAGGGCGAGCGCGTCTTCGCGGACGCGAGCGATCGGCGCATCTTCTGCAACGTCGAGGACGTTCCCGAGCTCTGTACGTTCATCCTGCCGGCGCTCCACCGTCGCGGGGACATCACGCTCGCCGTCTCGACCGGCGGCGCGTCGCCCGCCCTCGCGCAATGGCTGCGCGACCGCTTCGCCGCGCAGATCGGCTTCGAGCACGAGCAGCTCGCGGAGGAGCTGCGCCGCGTGCGCCCGTGGGTGAAGAAGACGTTCGGAACGTACGAGGAGCGGCGCGACTACTTCCGCAACGCGGTGACGAAAGCGCTCGGATGACCGTCTCCCTCGTCGGCGCGGGCCCCGGTGATCCTGGGCTCATCACGGTGAAGGGACTCGAGCGCGTGCGCGCGTGCGACGTGATCGTCTACGACCGCCTCGTCGCGCCCGAGCTCGTCGACGAAGCGCCGGCAGACGCGCTGCGCATCGAGCGCGACAGGCTCGAGCAGGACGAGGTGAACGATCTGCTCGTCGCGCTCGGCCGCCGCGGCGACGACGTCGTCCGCCTCAAGGGCGGCGATCCGTTCCTCTTCGGTCGCGGCGGGGAGGAGGCGCTCGCGCTCGCCGATGCCGAAGTCCCGTTCGAGGTGATCCCTGGCGTCTCGTCGCTCGCATCCGTCCCGGGGTCCGCCGGCATCCCGGTCACGCACCGTGGGCTGTCGTCGGCGGTGACGGCCTTTGCCGCGCATGACGTCGAGCGGCTCGACGTCGCCGCGCTCGTCCGCGTCCCCGGCACGCTCGTCGCCTACATGGGCGGGGCCCGCGCCGACCGGCTCGCACAGCGCCTGATCGAGCACGGCCTGCCCGCCTCGACGCCCGCAGCGGTGATCGTGCGCGGGACGATGCCGGACGAAGAGGTCGTCGTCTCCCCGCTCGGCGCGGTCGCGCCTGCGCCGGGGACGCCCGCACTCGTCGTCATCGGCGACGTGGTCGGCGTCCGTGCCGCGCTCGCCGTGCGACGATCCGCGGCGTGACCGACTTTCGGCGCGTCGACGCGCTCCCGCCGTACGCATTTGCGGAGGTCGAGCGGCTGAAGCTCGAGCTGCGCCGCTCGGGCGAGGACGTCATCGACCTCGGCTTCGGCAACCCCGACGTGCCGCCGCCGGAGGTCGCGGTCGAGAAGCTGCGCGAGGCGGCGCTCATCCCGCGCAACCACCGCTATTCCTCCAGTCGCGGGCTGCCGAACCTGCGCGCGGCCGTGTGCGAGCTGTATCGCGACCGGTACGGCGTCGACCTCGATCCGGAGACCGAGGCGACGCTCGCGCTCGGCGCGAAAGAGGGTCTCGTCCACCTGTTGTGGGTGTTGCTCGGCCCCGGGGACGCGGCGCTCGTGCCGAGCCCGAGCTATCCCATCCACCTGTTCGCGCCCGGCTTCGCCGGCGCGACGGTGCAGCGCGTCCCAGCGCTCGACTTCGTCGCCGGGGTGGACGAGGCCTGGGAGGCGGCGCAGCCGCGACCGCGCGTGCTCCTCTGCTCGTTCCCACACAACCCGACGACGGCCTGCGTGGAGCTCGACGCGATGCAGAGGCTCGTCGACTTCGCGCGCGAGCGCGACATGGTGCTCGTCCACGACTTCGCGTACGCCGACCTCGCGTTCGACGGATACCGGCCGCCCTCCATCTTCGAGGCGGACGGCGCGCGCGAGGTCGCGGTCGAGCTGTACTCGCTGACGAAGGGCTTCTCGCTCGCCGGCTGGCGCGTCGCGTTCGTGCTCGGCCGCGCGGATGTGGTCGGCGCGCTCGCGCGACTGAAGTCGTACCTCGACTACGGGAGCTTCCAGCCGCTGCAGATCGCGGCGACGGTCGCGTTGCGCGAGGCGCGGGAACAGCCCGCGCTCGCCGCGTCGATCTACGAAGGCCGCCGGAACGCGCTGTGCGATGGGCTCGCGCGTGCAGGCTGGAATGTCGAGCGCCCGCGGGCGACGATGTTCGTCTGGGCGCGCATCCCGACGGACGAGGCGGCGCAGCCGTTCGCGCTGCGACTGCTGCGCGAGGCGCACGTCGCCGTCAGTCCCGGCAGCGGCTTCGGCGTGGACGGCGAGGGCTTCGTCCGCTTCGCGCTCGTCGAGAACGAGCAACGCATCGCGCAGGCCGCGCGCGGCATTCGCCGCGCGATCGCCTAGTAGAGAACGAGCCGGTCGCGGTGCACGGCCTCGACGCCGCGCGGGCGTCCGCGCAGCTCGGCGGCGCTTGCGCCGGCGATGCCTTTGCCGATGGGCGTGCCGTCGACCGCGGCGAGCTCGACGGCGTCTCCCTCTTCGAACGAGCCTTCGCACTCGACCACGCCGACGGCGAGGAGGCTTCGGCCCCCGGTGATGATGGCCTCGCGCGCGCCTTCGTCGAGCACGAGCGTGCCCGCAGCCGGCTTCGCATGCCGAAGCCAGAGCTTGAACGCATTCGCCTGTCTCGCCGCAGGCGCGAACGAGGTTCCTCGCGCCTCGCCCGTGGCGATCGCGCGCACGACGCCGTCTCCGCGGCCGGACGCGATCACGGTCGGGATGCCGGCCTCGGCGGCGAGCCGTGCCGCGGCGACCTTGCTCGCCATGCCGCCGCGTCCGAGCGGTCCGCCCATGCCGAGCGCGTCCTCGTCGATCGCGTCGCCGCTCGCGAGCAGCTCCGCGCTCGCGCCGTAGACGCCGTCGACCTCCGTCAGCAGGACGAGCATGCGCGCGCCGAGCAGAACGGCGACCTGCGCTGCGAGCGCGTCGTTGTCGCCGAACGTGATCTCGTCGGTCGCAGTCGCATCGTTCTCGTTCACGACGGGGACGACGCCGAGCCGCAGCAGCTCGTGCAGTGCGTTGCGGACGTTCACGTACGACGCGCGCTCCGCGAGATCGCCCGCGGAGAGGAGCACCTGCGCCACCGTGAGCCCATGCCGGCGGAGCGCTGACTCCCACGCGAGCTGCAAACGCACCTGTCCGGCGGCCGACGCCGCCTGCAGCTGGGGCGTGGCGCGTGGGCGGCGCGTGAGTCCGAGCACGGGAAGGCCGAGCGCGATCGCTCCCGACGAGACGATGCACACCGGTTCGCCGAGCTCGGCCACATCGGCCGCGCGCGCCGCCAGCACCGACCGGCGAATGCGTCCTGCGCCGTCGGTGACGAGCGACGAGCCGAGCTTGACGACGACGGTCACCTGTGCTGCGAGCCGTCGCCGACGACGCGGTACTGGCGGAGGCAGAGATCGCGATACGTGACCGGGCCGCGCGGGCCGGGGAACCGATCGACGCTGATGCCGGTCTCCGGCGTGCCGAGCAGCTCGAAGCCGTCGGCGAAGCGCGTGGGCGCGTTCCAGAAGGCTGCCGTTCCGCGGTAGCCGTCGAGAAACCGCTCAGCCGCCGAGGCATCCTCGGTCACGATCGACGCGGCGAGGCCGGACGTCTGCCCGTTCGCGATGCTCACCGCTTCGTCCACGCCGCTCACGCGGCGCAGCGTGATGGTCGCGACGCGGTCGGGCTCGGAGGCCCACTCGCGGCTCGGCGGCAACTCGTCGTCGATCGCGATGCCGAGCTCGCCGCAGCCCGAGGCGATCGCATCCGCCAGCGCCGCCGTATCGGCGAGCGCGAGGTTGAGCCGGTTGCAGACGCCGAGCCGGTCGAGGCTCGCGCGCACGAGCTGCCCGAGTTTCGCCGGGTCGGCCGCCGCGTGCGCGTACAGCACGCCGCCGCCCTCCGCATGCGCCAGCGCGCGCACGCCGTGCTCGGCGGCGCGCCGTGCGAGCGCGGCGGTCGAGGCGCCGCTGCCGCGGAGGATGACGAGTGGAATGAGCTCAGGCAGCGACACGAGCGCCTCGGCGCCGTCGTGGCCCGGGGTGCGCACGAGCCCGACCGCATCGCCCGCGGCGGGACGCAAGACGAGGTCGACAAGCGCGGTGACCGTTCCGAGCGCCGCGCTCCCGGTGCGCAGCACGACCGCGTTGCCGCTCTTCAGCACCTGCGCTGCAACATCGACCGCGACACTCGGGCGGGCCTCGAAGTTCGCGCCGATCACGCCGACCGGAATGAGCCGCTCGGAGACGACGAGCCCGTTCTCGAGCGTCCACGTGCGCACATCGCGCACGATCGGAGTGAGCCCGCGCGTCGCGCGCACGCCGTCGGCGATCGTCTCGAGCCGCGCCTCGTCGAGGCGCAGCCGATCGCGCGCGCCCTCGTCGAGACCGCTCGCCGCCTGGAGGTCGGCGGCGTTGGACCTCAGGATCTCGTCCGCGCGATCGGCGAGGAGCTCGACGACGCGATCGAGCGCCGCGTCGACGCGCTCGTCCGTGAGTGCGACAAGCGCTTCGCGGGCCGCGCGCGCTTCGCGTTCGACGATCTCCATCGCGCAACTGTACGTTCGTCCGCCGCCGCGGTTGACCGGTTTTTCGGGCCGATCCGGCCGAGGGGCCGTGTAACGTCCCGCCCACGCGGTCGGCAAAGAAGCCCCGCGGAGGCAGTGTCGCCTCAGGTCTCTCGGAGACCTGGGGCTTTTTTGTGGACCAGACCGAGGGGAGACGGAGATGGTGTACCCGCATTGGCTGAGCCCAGGGGCGAACTCGTGGCAGCTCACGGCAGCGACGCTCGTAGGCCTGATGAGCGTGCCCGGACTCGTCGTCCTTTATGGCGGCGTCATGCAGAAGCGCTGGTCGGTGAACTCGATGATGCTCGCGTTCATCGCCTTCGCGCTCGTGCTCGTCGAATGGGTGCTGTACGGGTACAAGATGGGATTCGGCAATCCGTGGCACGGTGTGTCGCACTCGGGCTTCTTCGGAAACTTCGTCGGGCAGCCGGGGCAGGTGCTCGACCACACGTCGATGCAGAGCCAGGGGAACATCCCTCTCGTCGGAAAGACCGCGTTCCCGCAGTCGTCGCTCGTCTATTTCCAGTTCGTGTTCGCGGGGATCACGCCGATCCTCATGCTCGGATCCGTGCTCGGCCGCGTGAACTTCAAGGCGTGGATCCCGTTCGTCGTCCTGTGGGGATCGTGCGTGTACACGATCAACGCGTTCCTCATCTGGGGCGGCGGCTGGTTCGCACACAAAGGCGCTGTCGACTTCAGCGGCGGCTACGTCATCCATCTGTCCGCCGGCGTATCCGGGTTCATCGCCGCTTGGGTGATCGGCCCGCGCCTCGCACGCGACCGCGAGATCGACGCGCCGAACAACCTTGCCATGGTCGCCGTCGGCGCGGGCCTCCTCTGGCTCGGGTGGAACGGCTTCAACGGCGGCGATCCGTACAACGTCGGGACGCAGGCGTCCGCGGCCATACTGAACACGAATCTCGCCACCGCCATCGCATTCCTCGTCTGGGTCGGCTGCGACTACGCGACGAAGCGCAAGCCGTCGCTCATCGGCAGCGTCAACGGCATGATCGTCGGGCTCGTCGCGATCACGCCGGCCGCTGGATACGTCAACGGCTTCGGCGCGATCGCAATCGGAGCGGCCGCCTCCGCGCTCGTTTATCTCGCATACAACTACCTTGCGCTTGTGCGCCCGTTTCGGAACGTCGACGACACGCTCGGCGTCGTCTACACGCACGGATTCGCCGGGCTCTTCGGCGGCCTCCTCACCGGCCTGCTCGCCGATTCGGCGATGGCGCCCGTCGTCGGGGGTCTCCATCTGCTGAAGTGGCAGGCCTTGGCCGGGCTCTGGGTGATCGTCTTCTCCGGCGTGGCGACGTTCATCCTGCTGAAGCTCGTGGGCCTGTTCGTGCCGCTGCGCATGAGTGAGGCCGACATGGAGATGGGCGATCTCGCGGTGCACGGCCACGAGGTCTATCCGTCCGACATCCCGTCGCTCGCATATCCGTCCGGGATTCCCCTGGGCGCGACGGCCACGATCGCGACCGAAGCGGCACCCGCGACGTGACGACCATCATCGTCTCGTACGACGGAACCGACAACGACCGCGACGCGCTCGCCCTCGGCCGGGTTCTGGCCGAGGCGGGCGCGTCGATGGAGCTCGCGTACGTCAGCCACCGTCATGAGCCCGAGCCGGACTCGCCGACCGACGTCCCGTTCCACGTCGTCGACAACCCGTCGACGGCGGACGGATTGCGCGAGCTCGCGCTCTCGCGTCGTGCGGAGATCATCGTGTTCGGCTCCGAGTACCGGACCGCACCGGGACACGTCGATCCGCAGGCGACCGCCAGGCGCCTGCTCCAGGGTGGGCCGGTCGCGCTGGCGTTCGCGCCATCGGGTTACGCGGACGCGAACCACAAGCCGATCGCAACGATCAGGGCGGTCAGTGAGGACGGCGACCCGACGACACGCGAGACCGCGGAGGCGCTCGCTCAGAGGCTCGGTGCGGAGGTCGTCGAGAGCCCGGGGCACAGCCCGGATCTCATCGTCGTCGGCTCCAAGCCGGGAACGGTGAACGGCCGTGTCACCATCAGCGCTGCCGCGGAGTACCTCATCGAGCTTGCCGGCTGTCCGGTCCTCGTGCTTCCGCGCGGCGAGGCGGTCGGCTTCTAGCGATGCCTGCGGAGAGCGAGCGCCTCCGGCGGCGCGTCGAGCGCCGCGACCTCTGGTTCATCGGCGCCGTCGCCGCGCTGGTGGTGGCGCTCGCTCCCGTTGCCGTAGTCATGAGTGAGCGTGGTCATCACGCGCTGCCGGCGGGATGCAAGACGGTGATGCGCGCCGGCTTCACGGGCGGCGAGACGCACGTCGTGTGCGCTTCGCCTTAGACGCCGAGCGCGTATGCGGACTCGCCGTGCATCGAGGCGTCGAGGCCCTCCTCGGCCTCGGCTCCCACGCGGACCGGCGTGACGAAGTCGATCACTCGCAGCATCGCGTAGGTGAAGAGGAATGCATAGGCCGAGCAGCCGGCGGCAGCTGCGAGCTGCTTGAAGAAGAACGTGCCCGAGCCGTGCACGAGCCCTTGCGCGCCGGCGGGGTTGATCGCCGTCCCCGCGAAGACGCCGAGCAGGACGATGCCCAGCATCCCACCCATGCCGTGCACGCCCCAGACGTCGAGCGCGTCGTCCCAGTGCATCCGATTCTTGAGCTGGATCGCGTAGTAGCAGACGACGCCCGCCGCGATCCCGATCACGACGGAGGCATAGATCGGCACATACCCGGCTGCGGGCGTGATCGTTGCGAGGCCGGCTACCGCTCCTGTGAGCAGACCGACGAAGTGCGGCTTCTTGGCGTACCACCACTCGACGAACAGCCACGTTATGGCGGCAAACGATGCGGCGATGTCGGTGTTCAGGAATGCGATTGCCGTGATGTCGTCGACCTTGAGCTCGCTCCCGGCATTGAAGCCGTACCACCCGAACCAGAGCAGCCCGGTGCCGAGTGCGATGAACGGGATGTTGTGCGGCGCGTCGGCGAACTTGCGCTTGCCGACGTACAGCACCGACGCGAGTGCCGCCCAGCCTGCGCTCGCGTGCACGACGATTCCGCCGGCAAAGTCGCGGGCGCCCCAGTGGGCGAGGAGTCCGTTGCCCCAGAACATGTGCACGAACGGGTAGTAGACCGCGAGCTGCCAGACGACGAGGAACAGCAGGTACGCCTTGAAGGTCACGCGGTTCGTGAACGCGCCGGTGATGAGCGCTGGCGTGATGATCGCGAACATCATCTGGTAGGCGATGAGCACGACGAGCGGGATGCCGGAGGGCTTGTACAGCGTGTGAACGCTGACATGGCGCAGGAAGGCGAGATGGAAGTTGCCGTAGATGCCGTTGGAGCCGCCGTTGAAGCACAGCGAGTACCCGACCGCCCACCAGAGGATCGTCGTGATCCCCATCGAGGCGAAGCTCTGGATCATGATCGTCAGCGTGTTCGAGCGGCCGACGAGCCCGCCGTAGAAGAACGCGAGCCCGGGAGTCATCAACATCACCAGGCTGGCGGCGAGCAGCATGAAACCGGTGTTTGCGCCGTTGAACATGGCCTCGTCGCGGTCGGGTTCGCCGCCGCGCCCGGACCTCCTCCGCGCGGGCCTTAGAGGTGCTTGGCGACGGCCTTGGCCAGCGCGATCACGTCGGCCTTGACCCTCGCGGCACTCGCACCGAAGAAGACGCCCTGCGCGCTCGCGACCGTGTTGCCCTTGACCAGCTCGACCGACGTCGTGTGCGGGTTGTAGAACGCTGCGGTCGCGACGCCGGTCACCGTGACGGCGCCGGGAACATATTTCTTCGCGAGCTTGTACGTCGCGGCGCTCTGCCCGAGGGTGATGAACACGATTGCATCACCGCCGACGCCGAGATTCGAGTGCGTCACCTTGAAGTGGCAGGTCGGCGCGCCCGGAATGCTGTTGTCCACCTTGCCGGCGGCGACGGTCCCGCCGAACGCCGCCTTCACCTGCGCAGTCGTGGCGAGCTTGCACGGTGATGCGGGCGCTGCGACTGTCAGAGCGAGAGCGGCGACGAGGCCCGCGAGCATCGCTGGATGATACCGCGCCCTCTTCGGCGCTTCTAGAGCGAGCGCCCGCCCCGCGCGTGACGCAGTCGGGCACGGCGGGGATCCGAAGAGCCCACGAACGCGACGTTCACGGCGCGGCTGTCGCCCTCCAGCACCTGTCGTTCGAACGTGACCGCGGCGCCCTTGCAGCGCGGCTTCGGCTCGTGTCCGGGAAGGAAGCCGGTGCCCGCGACGTAGAGCCGCTCCTCGTCGGCCGTCTGAATGAAGCCGTAGCCCTTCTCGACGTTGAACCAGAGCATCGTCCCGTCCACGTCAGACCCCCACGACGAAGACGGCGATGGCGACGTACTGACAGGCGAGTGCAACGAGCGTCAGCGCGTGGAAGATCTCGTGATAGCCGAAGACCGCCGGAATGGGATCGGGCTTGCGCCGTGCGTAGACGATCGCGCCGAGCGTGTACGCGATCCCTCCTGCCGCGAGCAGGACGACGGCAGCGATCCCGGCCTTGTGCGCGATCTGCGGCATCGCCGCGATCCCGACCCATCCGAGCGCGATGCCGAAGACCGCCGACAGCCACTTCGGTGCGCCGACCCAACAGACCTTCGTCAGGATCGCAGCGGCCGCGCCCGCCCAGACGACTCCGAGCACCGTGCGCTGCATGCTGCCGTGCAGGCTGAGCAGGCCGACGGGCGTGTACGTCCCGGCGATGAGGATGTAGATCCCGGCGTGGTCGACGCGTCGCATGCGAGGCCGGATGCGTGGGCTCCACGTGACGCGGTGATACAGCGTGCTCGCGCCGAGCATGACGACCGCCGAGCCGGCGAAGACGGCCGCTCCGACGAGGCGCACCCCGTCCGTCGCGCTGACGAAGATGGCGCCGATGATGCAGGCGACGACGAAGCCGGCCGCGTGCAGGGTGCCGCGCATCCGCGGCCTCACGCGAGGCAGATCCACTGCTATGGCCGAGCTCTCCATCGCCTCGCTCCTCTCTCCGTACGGTGGAAGTCGAAGAGGATGGGCTGCCTCGACGGCACCGCGCAAAGGCCAACGCGCGCCAACATTGTCGCACAAGACCGGCTCGGCCCGGGAGGAGCTACCATGGAAATCGACCGAAGCTGCAGACCGCGAGCCGAAGGGAGTCCCGGTGTCACTGGGAAACACACTCAGGCAGCGGTACACGCGCCGTTGGAGCTGCCCGCACTGTGGCAAGGCGTTGAGGCTCTTCCCGGCGCCGACGGAATGTCCGCGTTGCAGCCGGCAGATCTACGGGTCGACCGACAGGCGACGCAGGTACTGACCGCACGACGAGGAGGCACATGGGTTCGAAGAGACCGGAGACGATGGCCAAGCGCGCACGCGAGTTGGCGGTGAAGGAAAAGCGCGAGCGGAAGCGCGCCCGGAAGGCAGAGGCGGCGGCACAGAAGGAGGAAGCCGCCCTGGGGATCGGGCAGGAAACCGAGTCTGAGGAGGACGCTCCGTCCGAAGAAGCCGCCGAGTAGCGGCGATGGGCGCGCCCGCGACGTTCGACCTCGACGACCTGCGATTCAACGGAAGCGCGACCGCGTTCCTCTTCGAAGGGGCGAAGCGCGCAGGCATCGACATCTCGATGTTCGTCGTGCGCACTCCGCCGGGCGGCAGCGTCGAGCTGCACACGCATCCGTACTCCGAGACGTTCCTCTTGCTCGAGGGGGAAGGGCGCTGGACGGCGGGGGATGCAGTCGTCGAGCTACACCCCAACACGATGCTGGTCGTCCCGCCCGAGACGCCGCACGGATTCCGCAACATCGGACAGACGCCGCTGCTCGTCGTGTCGGTCCACGAATCGGGCGTGCTCGACCAGAGGTTTCTCGGCGTCGAGCCCTCTTAGCAGGTGAAGGAGCCGCTGACCGCGACCTTCTTCGTGCCGATCGCCGACGTGACCGTTCCGGAGAACGTCCCGGCGCTCTCCTTTCGCGCCAGCTTCAGCTTCACCGAGTCCCCGATGTAGTTCTTGCCGAGCCGCGAGACCATGACGGTCGACGAGTACGTGCCGTCGTGCATGGTGATGCTTCCGCCGCCGGCGAGCAGCTGGAACGAGTCGGGTGGCCGCTTGATCCCGGGCCCGGCGACGATCGTGCCGAACGCGAAGCCGAAGTTCGCGCTCGACTTCGTGCACTTGCCGTTCTTCAGCGCGAGGTGCGTGGCGCCGAACTTCACGCTCGCCTTCGCAGGCCCGCATTCGATCAGCACGCTGACGCCGTAGAGGGTTCCATCATGCGGACACGTTGCCGTGCGTCGCGCCGAAGCAGCGGTGGCGGCCACGGCGAGCGCCGCAAGGAGCGAGGCGGCGAGGAGGCCCGTGCGCATCGCTTCACGATACTGGAAGCTTGAGCGACCTGACATGATGCGACACGGCGCAGGCGCCCGTTGGACGAAGCGAGGTGCTTGCGGATGTCGTCTCCATCGAGTCGCGCTCAGCGTGGTCTCGCGGTTGCGGCGATCGGCGGACTGCTTGTTGTCATGGCCGGCCTTGCGCTTTCCGCGGTCGCAGTCGAGGCGTTGGATGCGAGCCCGGAGCTCTTACGCACGACGACATGGGTCGCACCGGGTGCACGAAGGGTCGCCCGGCCGCTCGTGCTGACTCTCGGCGGTCCGGTGTACTGTGGACAAGCCGCTCCACTCGCGCGGCGCCTCCATGCCACGCTGCTCTGCCCCGACTACGGCGCGAATGGAGAACGCTCCGGTGCTACCCGTGCGCGACGCGTCGAGGACTGGGGAGATCCACGCTATCTCGACGCCGTAGCGCGGCTGCCGCGCGAGCTGGCGAGCGAGGGCGTCCGGATCTCCGAGCTCGTTCTCGTCGGCGCCTCGTATGCGGGCTACGCGGCCGCCGAGCTGGCTGCAACGCACCCGTGGCTCCGCCCGCGCGCGCTCATCATCGTCGACAGCTTCCTCGACCTCCCCGCACGTTTCAGCGCACTTCTTCCCACCCAGCCGACGCGAGCCGAGATGATCCGGGTCCTCGGGGGAACGCTGAAGCAGCGGCCGCACACCTACGAGCAGCGATCGCCCAGCCGTCACCTGGCTGGACTCGCCGCCGAAATGCGTCACGGCATGCTCCTCGTCGATGTCTGGAGCGTCGCGTCGGCCCAGGCGCGCGAATTCAACGGCGGCATGTGCTCCGTCCGCTCGAACGCCTTCTGGCTGCAACGGCTGGCGCGCATCCTCCACCGCCCGGTGACCGGCTACGTGACGCAGCTGCCCCACGCTGTCGCGCTCTGGGATTGGTGGCGCCAGTTGCTCGCGCTCGCCTCGCTGGCGCATGCAAGCGATGGGTTGCCCGCGACGGCGATCACGTTCAGTCCGGGGCGGCCGATCCCCGTTGCGAGCTACTGCCGCCGGTCCGGCGGCTCTTATGTAGACCCCGTGTTGCCGCCAGGTTAAGCGTCGATGAATTGCGGCGATTCGCAGGCGTCTCCGCCCTAGGATCGCCATCCGAGTGCCAACCGTCCTCTTTCTGGGCGCGAGCGTCTCCCAGGTCGCCGCGATCAGACAGGCGAGGGCGTCGGGCGCGCGCGTCGTGGCAGTCGACGCGGATCCCGATGCACTCGGCTTCGCCGAGGCCGATGCAGCCGAGGCGGTCGACTTCACGGACATCGATCGGGTGCTCGAAGTCGCCGCCGACCACGAGGTCGACGCCGTCGTCGCCATCTCCACCGACCGTGCAGTTCCGATCGCGGCTGCGGTCGCGGAGCAACTGGGGCTGCCCGGCATCGGGATCCAGACCGCACAGGTGATGACCGACAAGGCCGCGATGCGAACGCGGCTGAAAGAACACGGGATCCCACAGCCGGCATTCGCAGTCTTCAGCGATCACGTCGACCCGGCGTGGCAACTTGACGGGATCGGATGCCCGGCAGTTCTCAAGCCGGCCGACTCTGGCGGCCAGCGAGGCATCTATCGCATCGAAGACCACGCCTCACTGATCGAGCATCTTCCCCTCAGCCTCGCCTGCTCGCGAAGTGGACGCGTGATCCTCGAGCAGTACATCGAAGGGCACGAGCTCAATGGGATCGTCGTCGCCCGCGACGGCGATCCGACGCTCGTCACGCTCTCCGACCGCCTTCGCCCTCCCGGCGTCGGCTTCGGCGTCGGCTGGATCCATCTCTATCCGTCCGGGCTCGAGCCGGACCAGCTGCACGAAGCGGAGGACGTGGCGCTCGCTGCCGTGCGCGCACTCGGTCTCCGCGATGGAATCGCGTTCCCCCAACTCCTCGTCACCGACGCCGGGGATGTTTCGATCGTCGAGGTCGCCGCGCGCATTCCAGCCGGTCAGATGGCCGACCTCGTTCGGCTCGGTACCGGAATCGACCTCGTCGACATCGCGCTCGCCCAGGCATTCGGCAAGCCCGTAGCGAATTCCGAGGTGGAGGCGCGTTTTCAGCGTCCGCTGGCGATCAGCTTCCTCACTGCGAGCCCGGGGATTCTGCCTACCGGCACGGTCGTATCCATCGAGGGGCTCGATCGCGTTCGTGCTTCTCCCGGCGTTCTTCAAGCAGACCTCTACATCCAGATCGGCGAAACAATCCGGCCGGTTCAGGTCGACGCCGATCGGCGCGGGTACGTCATCGCGACCGCCGACACTCCAACTGAAGCTCTCGAGCTCGCGCGACGTGCGACCCACCACCTTCACGTCGAGGTCGCGCGCTAGAAGCGCGGCCCGATCGTCGAGCGCGGGGCCTTGTCCCGCGCGGGACAGCCGGATAATGTCGGGCCGGTGGCAGCCGTCGAGCATTCCGTTGCCGGAGCTGCGCCTGAGAGCGCGAGCAGGGAGGCGGCGGTCGAGATCTTGCCGGTCAAGGCGCTGCCGGTCGTCGCGGTCATCGTCGCGGCCCTGATCGCCGCGATCGGAACGAACTCGCGGTGGGCGCTCGACTTCTTCCACGTCGCCGGCGGCGGGATCTGGACGGCTCTCGACCTCTTCCTCGGGTTTGTGCTCGGCCCGATCCTCGGGCGGCTGTCCATCCCCGCGCGTGTCGAGCTGACCAAGAAGTTGATGCCGAAGCTCGTACTGATCATTCCCGCGCTCGTGACGATGACGCTTGCGGCCGGCTTCCAGCTCGCGCGTTACAACGGAATGCTCGATACGTCCTTTCCGCGCCATGCTTGGGTCGTCGCCTCGTTCGCGGTCGTGGGCGTAATGGCTGTGATCGCGATCGGACTGCTGGAGCCGGCGAACATCGCGGTCCTGTTCGAGCTGCGAAAGCCGCAACCCAATCCCGCGGTGATCGAGAAGCTCATGCGCCGGTTCATCTTCACGGCGGGGATCACCGGTGCGATGCAGATCGGGACCTTGATCATCATGACGAGGCTTGCGAGCTGATGATCGACCCGGAACAACAGGCATGGGCAGACCGGAAGGTGCCGCCGGTGACCGGGCTCTGGATGTTCTCGCTCGCACTGATCGCC
>DATBQM010000089.1:0-51412 GCA_036560805.1 Gaiellaceae bacterium
CGCCGTCGAGTAGTAGGGGTTGCCTTCCTCCTCGTACTTCGCGCGGATCGCGTCCTCGTCGACGTCGCCGACCATCGAAAGCACGGTGGCGGCCTGCTCGCCGCCCATGACGGAAATGCGCGCGTTCGGCCACATCCACAGCTGCCGCGGCTCGTACGCGCGGCCGCACATGGCGTAGTTGCCGGCGCCGAACGAGCCGCCGGTGACGACGGTGAACTTGGGCACGCGCGCGTTCGCGACCGCCATCACGAGCTTCGCGCCGTCGCGCGCGATACCGCCTGCCTCGTACTCCGCGCCGACCATGAAGCCGGTGATGTTCTGCAGAAACACGAGCGGGATGCGCCGCTTGCAGCACAGCTCGATGAAGTGCGCGCCCTTCTGAGCGGACTCCGCAAAAAGCACGCCGTTGTTGGCCAGGATGCCGACGGGGATCCCCTCGACGTGCGCGAAGCCGGTGACGAGCGTCTCGCCGTACAGCTGCTTGAACTCCTGGAAGCGGGAGCCGTCGACGATGCGCGCGATCAGGTCGCGCGCATCGGTCCGGTGGCGGAAGTCCTCGGGGATGAGCTCGTACAGGTCGGATGGGTCGACCGCGGGCGCCTCCGGCTCGGCGAGCTCCCACGGCGGCGCGGACGATGGAAGGTTGAGGTTGGCGACGATCTCGCGCGCGATCGCGAGCGCGTGCTCGTCCGAGGTCGCGTAATGGTCGGCTACGCCGGAGCGGCGCGTGTGCACGTCCGCGCCGCCGAGCTCCTCGGCGGTGACGTCCTGCCCCGTCGCGGCCTTCACGAGCGGCGGGCCGCCGATGAAGATCGTCCCCGTGCCGCGCACGATGATCGTCTCGTCGCTCATCGCCGGCACGTATGCGCCGCCGGCGGTGCACGAGCCCATCACCGACGCGATCTGCGGAATCCCGGCCGCCGACATCTGCGCCTGGTTGAAGAAGATACGGCCGAAGTGGTCGCGGTCGGGGAACACCTCCGCCTGCAGCGGGAGGAACGCTCCGCCGGAGTCGACGAGGTAGATACATGGCAGCCGGTTCTGCGCGGCAACCTCCTGCGCGCGCAGGTGCTTCTTCACGGTCAGCGGAAAGTACGAGCCGCCTTTCACCGTCGCGTCGTTCGCGACGATCACGCACTGCCGTCCCTCGACGACGCCGATGCCGGTGACGATCCCGGCGCTCGGCGCCGCTCCGTCGTACAGATCCCACGCGGCGAGCGCGTTCAGCTCGAGGAAGCTGCCGCCCGGATCGACGAGCCGGTCGATCCGCTCTCGAGCCGTCAGCTTCCCGCGCGCGCGATGCCGCTCGACCGCCGCCTCGCCTCCGCCGCGGGCGACGAGCGTCGACCGCTGGCGCAGCTCTGCGACGAGCCCCTCCATCTGCTCGGTGCGGCTCGTGACCGACATGCCGGGAGCCTAATCTCGGGGCATGATCCTCGCCCACCTCGACCTCGACGCCTTCTACGCAGCGGTCGAGGAGCTCGAGCACCCGGAGTTGCGGGCGCAGCCGCTCGTCGTCGGCGGCGACCCGCAGGGGCGCGGGGTGGTCGCGACCGCGAACTATGTCGCGCGGCGCTTCGGGATCCACTCGGCGATGAGCTCGGCCGAGGCGGCGCGTCGCTGCCCGCAGGCGGTGTTCGTCCGGCCGCGCCACAGCGTCTACCGCGAGTACTCGCGCTCCGTCTGGTCGACCGTGCGCGGGATCGTCCCGACGGTCGAGCAGACCGGGATCGACGAGGGGTACCTCGATCTCGGCGAGGTCGCGTCCGACTTCCTCCAGGCGCGCGTCGTCGCCGAGGCGCTGCAGACCGCCGTGCGCGCGGGGACGAGCCTGACGTGCTCGCTCGGCGTTGCGCCGTGCAAGGTCGTCGCGAAGATCGGGAGCGACGCACGCAAGCCCGGCGGGCTCACCGTCGTCGTCCCCGGTCAGGAGGCGGGCTTCCTCGCGCCGTTCGACGTGCGGCGGCTGCCCGGCGTCGGGCCGAAGGCGGAGGAGCGGCTGCGCGCCGCAGGGGTCGACACGATCGGAGCCCTCGCGGCACTGGGAGACGACGACCTGCGCCGGCTCCTCCCCGGGAGCGTCGGTGCCGTGCTGCGCGACCGCGCCCGCGGTATCGACCCGCGTGGGCTCGACACGCAGGTCGAGCGCATCTCCATCTCGGTCGAGAACACGTTCGAGCGCGATCTCGTCGACCGCGAGCGCCTCCACGACGAGCTGCGCGGCATGGCGAGCGAGGTCGCCGGGCACCTGCGCTCGCGCGGACAGACCGCGCGGACGGTGACGACGAAGCTCCGCTACGGGGATTTCTCCATCCGCAGCCGCTCCACCTCACTCGACATCGGCATCGACGACCCGGCCCAGATCGGCGACCTCGCCTGCCGGCTGCTCGACCGCGGCCTGCGTGACCGGCCGGGCGCGCTCCGTCTGGTCGGGGTGGGAGTGTCCGGCCTCGTGGAGTACCACCAGCTGGCACTGGACGCTCCGGAGTGATAGGAGTCGGGGCCGTGCTGCGCCGCCGCAGCCGCAGTCGCGCCGAGCTCCCGCCCCTGGCCGAGGAGGAGGTTTACGCGCGGTCGTACGGCGAGCGCAGCGACGAGGTCACGAACGTGAAGCGCCGCGAGCCCGAGCCCGAGCCTGAACCGACGAAGCGCATGTCGGACCGCGCACTTCGCGACGCGTTCAAGTCCCGGCTCGAGAAGCGCGACGACACCTAGCGGAGTGCGTATCGCCAGGCGTAGACCGGGCGGCGTCCGCCTGCGCGGCGGTTGAGGAGCGCGGCGACGTCGCTCTCGCGCGCGAACCGCGACGCCTGCACGGTCAACGCGCGTGCTCGGCGGCACACCGTGCGGATGTCCCCGCCGCCCGAGGCCGCGATCATCTCGGCGACACCATGACGCCCGTCCCGTCGTGCGACACGCTCGACGTCGTCCACGGTGGGGAGGACGCCGTCGCGCAGCGCGAACGCGACCGCGAGCTCGAACAGCTGCACGACGTTTTCCTCGATGGATGCGACGAGGCGGTTCGGTTCTCGCCGGTATGCGCGCCAGAAACCGGCGTGCGTCTCCTCGTGCAGCAGCGTGCGCACGAGCATGGAGCGGTTCGCCGCAACGCGACGGCCGTTCACGATCGTGTCGAACGGCAGTCGCGCGCCCGCGACGAACGCGGCGAGCTGCGTGCGGCCGCGGCTCGACGGCCACGAGCGGAGTGGGGTGCAGCGTCCGTCGTAGAGGGCCGGCGTGACCGGGTACCAGGTACCGAGGCCGCCGAGCGCCGAGAGCGCGCGCCGTCCCCAGCTCATTTCCGTGCGCGCCGAGGCGTCGAGCTCGAGCGGGCGCAGTGCGTGCGGGTAGAAACGGTCGGCGTACGCGATCGCCATCGACATCCCATGGCCTGGCTGTCGAAAGCGCCATGGGTGCGGGTGGACGGACGTGCCGCCGGAGGCCAGCTCCTCCCAGACCCATTCGAGGCTGAAGGAGAGGAGGTAGTGGGCGAAGCTGCCGCCCTCGTCGCGCCACCAGCCGAGCTCGAAGGCATCGGAGAGAAGGGCGTGGGCGCCGCGATCGAGCGCCTGCTCGAGCTCCCGGTCCCCCCGGCGCCCGCGCTCGCGCCGGAAGGCGACGGCCGCGTCCGCAAGGGCATCCGAATCGGCCACCTCCCGCCGCGCCCGCCGGATGGTCGAGGGGGAGGGGGCGAGCAGCATGCACTCATGACTACCCGATGACGCGCTACGACAACGTCGCGACTTCTACAGGGGCAGACGCTTGGTTCCGTGACGTCGGCGAGGACCCGCGAAGACGAGCGCGATGAGGGCAATGGCCCCGAGGACAATCGTGACGGGGAGTGAGTCAGGGAGGAGTGGCGTGAGAATCTGAGGCACCACACCGACTGCGGCTCCGCCGACGGCGATGGCTGCGAACGGCTTTTTCATTCAGAGGGTCTAGCCCTGCTCTTCGCCGACGATTTCTGAAAAGAGCCAGAAGTGGGCCAACGAGCTCAACAGGGGCGGAGGGACTCGAACCCCCGGCCTACGGTTTTGGAGACCGCCGCTCTACCAACTGAGCTACGCCCCTAGGCCCGCCGGATAGTACCGTCGTCCGGTGCAGCGCAGGGGCCTCGGATTCCTCTTCACGGCGCTCGCCGCGGCCTTTCTGCTCGTGGCCGTCGCGGCCACCGGGCACGGCACGCGAGGGTGGATCATCGCCGTCGCAGCCGCCGCGATCGCGGCCTGGATGGGGTCGCTCGCCCTCTCCGCCTTTCGACGCTGAGGGGAAACGGCCCGCGCACGCCGTATTCTCTCCCCGTGAGCCGTCCCGACGAGATGCAAGCACTCTGGCGCGAATACCGCGCCAAGGGCGATCCGGCCATCCGCGACCGCCTGATCGTCACGTATGCGCCGCTCGTGAAGTACGTCGCCGGTCGCCTCGGGAGCGGCCTGCCGGCCCACGTCGACGACGAGGATCTCGTTTCGTACGGGCTCCTCGGCCTGATCGGCGCGATCGAGCGCTACGACCCCGACCGGGATGTGAAGTTCGAGACGTACGCGATCGCCCGCATCCGCGGGGCGATCATCGACGAGCTGCGCGCGCTCGACTGGGTGCCGCGCTCGGTCCGCTCCCGCGCGCGCGACATCGAGCGCGCCATCGGCGAGCTCGAGGCCAAGCTCGGCCGTGCGCCGACCGACGAGGAGATCGCGACCAAGCTCGGCCTGACCGAGGAGGAGCTGAACGAGAGCCTCTCCGAGATCTCCCGCTCCTCGATCGCGGCGCTCGACGAGCTGTGGACGATCTCCGGCTCGAGCGGCGACCAGGTCGCCCTCATCGACACGATCGAGGACACCGAGGCACCCGACCCGCAGGGGGCGCTCTCGCAAACCGAGCTGCGCGAGGCGATCGCCGACGCCATCGCCCGGCTTCCCGAGCGGGAGAAACTCGTCGTCACGCTCTACTACTACGAGGAGTTGACCCTGCGCGAGATCGGCGAGGTGCTTGGGGTCACCGAGTCGCGGGTCTCGCAGCTGCACACGAAGGCGATCCTCCGCCTGAAGGCCCGCCTCGCCGGTTCGGCGCAACGCGCGGCGCTGTAGCGCTCGCCTAGACTCTTGTTGAACGGCCGTTCAACGAAGGAGTCGCCATGAGGAGCGCGGTGCTGGTGGGCACGTGTCTGACTGCGGCGGTTGTGGTGGGGGTGGCGTCGGCGGCGACGCACAAGCCGAAGAGGCCGAAGGCGAATCCGGCGGTGGTGTCCACCGACGACGGCGCCCTGCGCGGCGCGATCTCAGGGGGGATCCGCGCCTTCCGCGGCATCCCGTACGCCGCGCCGCCCGTCGGCGCGCTTCGCTGGCGGCCGCCGCAGCCGCACGCGCGTTGGACAGGCGTTCGCACCGCGACCGAGTTCGGCTCTCCCTGTCCCCAGACGCTGGGCGTGTTCGGCGTGCCGAGTACCGACGAGGACTGCCTCTTCCTCAACGTCTACACGCCGGCGAATGCGACGCCCGGGTCGAAGCTGCCGGTGATGGTCTGGATCCACGGCGGCTCGCTCATCACCGGCGAGAGCACCGACTACGACCCGACGGCGCTCGTGAAGCGCGGCGTCGTCGCCGTGACGATCAACTACCGGCTCGGCCTGCTCGGCTTCCTCGCGCATCCTGCGCTGAGCGCCGAGTCGTCGACGCACGACTCGGGCGACTACGGCCTGATGGATCAGCAGTTCGCGCTCGCCTGGGTGAAGCGGGACATCGCCCACTTCGGCGGCAACCCCGGGAAGGTGACCGTCTTCGGCGAGTCGGCCGGCGGCCTCAGCGTGCGCTCGCTGCTCGTCTCGCCAGGCGCGAAGGGGCTCTTCGCGCGGGCGATCGTCGAGAGCGGCACCTACGCCGAGTCCGTGCCGACGCTCGCGCAGGCGGAGACCGCCGGCGAGGCGCTCGCCGCGCAAATGGGATGCACCGACCAGACGGCGGCGTGCTTGCGTGCGCTACCGGTCTCGACGCTGCTCGCCGGAGAGACCCAGCTCACGCAGCTCCCGAACCTCGGCAGCGTGTTGCCGGAGCAGTACGCGGCCGCATTCACGAGTGGCGACTTCAACCGCGTGCCGGTGCTGTCCGGGACGAACCACGACGAATGGATGCTGTTCGTCGATCTCCTCAACTCGCAGCTCGGCAACCCCGTCACGACGGCGAACTATCAGGCGCAGATCGCGAGCGAGCTCCAGCTCCCGTCTACGGCGGCGGCGGCGCCGATCGCCGCGGCGTACCCGGTGGGGGCGTACCCGACTCCGTACAACGCTCTCGGCGCTGTCGGCACGGATGCGATCTTCGCGTGCAACGCGCGCGAGGACGTGCGGAATCTCTCCCAGTACGTCCCGACGTACCAGTACGAGTTCAACGATCCGAGCCCGCCGTTCCTCTTCCCGCTCCCGCCGGTCCCGTACTCGCTCGGGGCCTACCATGCGTCCGAGATCCAGTACCTGTTCCCGGGTTCGAGCTCGAGCCTCGATCCCGCGGAGCAGAAGCTCGCCGGCGACATGCAGGGCTACTGGACGAACTTCGCCAAGACGGGCAACCCGAACGGAACAGGGCTTCCGTCGTGGCCGGCGTACACCGCCGCGGCTGACCAGGCGCAGTCGCTCGTCGAGCCGGCGCCGGCGCCCGAGTCGACCTTCGGCGCAGACCATGAGTGCTCGTTCTGGAGCGCGCTGGGGGTGGGAGGCTGAACCAGTAGCGATCGCCGACGGCGGGTTACGATCCGGGAAAGACATCACCCGAGGACAGGAGCTCCATGCCTGCTACCGAGCCTGGAAAGATCCGCAACATCGCCGTCGCCGGCCATCGCGGAGTGGGCAAGACCTCGCTGGTCGAGGGGTTGCTGTTCCAGGCCGGGAAGACGAACAGGCTCGGGTCGATCGAACAGGGGACGACGGTTAGCGACTGGGAGGACGACGAGCACAGGCGCCAGATGTCGCTGTCGGGGACGCTCACGCACCTCGACTGGCACGACCGCAAGATCAACTTCATCGACTGCCCCGGCGACGCGGGCTTCCAGGCTGATTCGTATGCGGCGCTGCGCGTCGTCGAGGGCGTACTCGTCGTCCTGAGCGGCGTCATGGGCGTCGAGGTGAACAGCCTCCGCGTGTGGAAGCGCGCCGAGGAGTACGAGCTCTCGCGCGTCGTGTTCGTGAACATGCTCGACCGCGAGCGCGCCGACTTCTTCCGCGTGCTCGAGGCTGCGCGGACGCAGCTCTCCGACCGTTGCGTCGCCATCCAGCTGCCGATCGGCGCCGAGCACGAGATGACCGGCGTCGTCGACCTGCTGCACATGTGCGCGTACGTGGATCCGTCCGGCGGCAAGGAGGGAGGCGCGCAGCCGATTCCCGAGGCGATGGCCGCGCAGGTACAGGAGTACCGCGAAAAGCTCCTCGACGCCGTCGTCGAGACGAACGAGGAGCTGATGGCGCGCTATCTCGACGGCGAGGAGCTGCCTGCCGAGGACGTCGCCGCCGCGCTCAAGGATGCGGTGACGCGCGACGAGCTGTACCCGGTGGCGTGCGGGGTCGCGACGAAGAACCTCGGTTCGACGGCGCTCCTCGACCTGCTCGTCGAGGGCGTCCCGTCACCCGCGCGCAAGGGCACGACGATCGAGTTCGGCGATGCGAAGCAGGCGGTGTTCATCTTCAAGACGATCGCCGACCCGTTCGCGGGCCGCATCAGCTGCTTCCGCGTCCTCGCCGGTCCGGTGACGGGCGACACGACGCTCGTCGATCCGCGCACGCATGCAAAGGAACGGCTCGCCCAGATCCTCCTGCTGCAGGGGAAGGACAACGAGCCGAGCGAGGCGCTGTGTGTCGGCGACCTCGGCGCAGTCGGGAAGCTGAAGGACGTCGTCACCGGCGACGTGCTCGTCGATCACGAGGTGCCGGTCGAGCCGCCGCACATCGACTTCCCGCAGCCGGTGATGAGCTTCGCGATCACGCCGAAGGCCAAGGGCGACGAGGAGAAGATGGCCGCCGGACTGCGTCGCCTTTCCGAGGAGGACCCGACGCTGCAGATGCGGCGCGACCCGCAGACGGGGGAGCAGCTCCTCTCCGGGCTCTCGCAGATGCAGGTCGAGGTCGCGGTCGACCGGCTGCACAGCCGCTTCCATGTCGACGTCGAGCTGCATCCGCCGCGCGTGCCGTACAAGGAGACGATCCGCAAGGAGGCGACCGCGCGGCACCGGTACAAGAAGCAGACGGGCGGACGCGGCCAATTCGGCGACTGCGCGATCCGCATCGAGCCGCTGCCGGCTGAGGACGGCGGCGAGCTCAGCTACGAGTTCGTCGACAAGATCGTCGGCGGCGTCATCTCCCACAGCTACCGGCCCGCGGTGGACAAGGGCGTCCGCGAAGCGATGGAGCACGGCGACCTCGCCGGCGCGCCCGTACAGGGTGTGCGCGTGCTGCTCGTCGACGGGATGGAGCACGCGGTCGACTCGTCGGAGATGGCGTTCAAGATCGCCGGCTCGCTCGCGTTCAAGGAGGCCTACGCGAAGGCCGAGCCGGTGCTGCTCGAGCCGATCATGGAGATCGAGGTGAGCGTCCCCGACGAGACGGTCGGGACGGTCAACGGCGACCTCAACTCGCGCCGCGGGCGCCTGCAGGGGATGGAGCCGACGGCGGGCATGACGACGATCCGCGCCGAGGTGCCGATGGCGGAGATCCTCACGTACTCGCAGGCGCTCACGTCGATGACCGGCGGACGAGGTGACTACCACATGGCCTTCCTTCGGTACGAGGAAGTCCCGAGCCACGTGGCGCAGAAGATCATCGAGGCGACCAAGAAGGAGCGCGAGACCGCGAAAGCCTGACGGCCTCGCGCTCCAAGCTCGGTCACTGCTGCGGCTGCGGGTCCGACGGGCGGTCGCGCAAATGCGCGATCACGTCCGCGATGTCCGCGAGCTGCTGCTCGAGGTCGCGCTGGTAGTTCTCCAGCCGCTCGAGGAGCTCCTGTCGATTCGGGAAGCCGCCGCGGAAGAGGATCCGCGGGCCGCCGCCCCAACCATGACGATGATGGTGGTGCATGTTCACCTCCCTTGCTCGTAGCGTTCGAGAAACGTCTGCGTGCGAGCCTGCGAGGTGCGTAGCGCCTCGGCCCACTGGTCGAGGAGCTGCCGCCCGCGCTCGGTGACCGCGTATGTGCGCTTGCCGTCGTGCCACTCGGAGACGACGAGTCCCTCTTCCTCGAGGGCGCGCAGCAGGCGGTAGAGGTTGCCCATCTCGACGCGCGACTCGCCCGTCAGCTCGGGCAGGCGCTCGAGCAGGTCGTAGCCGTGGGTCGGCTGCTCGCGCAGCAGCAGGAGCAGCGCGGGCTCGGTGAATCGCTCCACGCGCGCGAGCACGTGCCAGCGCCCGCGGTGGTGCCGCCGTGCTCTCGGGCCACCTCTCATGTGCCTACATGTAAAACACACATGTATGTCACCATAGCGGGCGCCGATGGCCTTCGGCAAGGGGGCTATAGTCGTCTCCAGTGCGGGTCACGAAGATCTCGACGCTGCGGCAGTGCGCCGTCTGCGAGCGGACGCTCCTGTTGGGCGAACGCTCCGTGCGCTTCGCGCCCGAGGAGGGAGCGGAGCTCGTGCACGTGTGTCCGCTCTGCCAGGAGACCGCGATCGAGCACGGGTGGATCAAGGAAGGCACGCCGACGCAGCCGACGATCGCAGGCGACAGCCGCCGCCGTCGTCGCGGCCTCGTCGAGTTCCTCGGCCTCTCGCGCTCGAACGGCGAGACGATCGCGCCGCCCGAGCCGATCCTGCGACGCCTTTCGAATGACGAGATCGCCGTGCTCGAGGCGGCCGACCTCTTCAACGCGAGCACCTACCGGCGCACCGTCGGCGGCATCGCGAAGAGCCTGGGTGAGGCTCGTGCGAGCATCGTCCCGCTCTCGGGCGTCTCGGGCGAGCTGGCCGTGACGGTGGCGTGGGACCTCTCCTGGTACCAGTACCGCGTCAGCCCCGAGTCGGCCCAGCCCGTGCGGCTCGAGCGCCGTGGCCACGAGCTGGACGAGCTCGAGGACGGCTTCAAGGGCTGGAACACGCACGTCGAGGACGAGGGCCGTCTCGTCCCGGACATCGCGAAGATCTAGCTTCCGCAGCCGCGCTGCTTCACAATCGGAGCAGGATGATCTACTGCGTCATTCCCAAAGAGCTCGCCGGCGAGCTGTACGAGAAGATGGTCGAGTACTACCGGGACAACCCGAACGTGACCGTCATCGTCGACCGCCGCGAAGGCCCCGACCGGCGCAGCGGCCGGGACGCGGCCGAGTACAAGGAGCAGCGCCTGATCCGCGACCGGCGTCGGGCGCGCGCACCGGGCACCTTCCTCGACACCGATCCACCCGAGTAGCGACTACCCTCGTCCCGTGGCGGTGACGGGGACGGAGACCTTCGAAAGCACGAGCCCGGCCGACGGCGAGACCATCGGCGTCTTTCCGCGCATGGGCGCCGACGACGTCGACCGCGCGGTCGCTGCGGCGAAGGAGGCCTTCGAGCACTGGCGCCTCGTGCCGGCTCCGAAGCGCGGCGAGACCCTCTACCGCTTCGCGCGCCTGCTCGAGCAGGAGAAGGACGCGCTCACCGAGCTGATGACGCACGAGATGGGGAAGGTGCGCGCGGAGGCGGGCGGCGACGTCCAGGAAGCGATCGACATCACGTACTACATGGCGGGCGAGGGGCGCCGGCTCTTCGGCCAGACCACGCCGTCGGAGCTGCCGGACAAGTGGAACATGAGCATCCGCCAGCCGATCGGCGTCGTCGGCGCGATCACGCCGTGGAACTTCCCGATCGCGATCCCGTCGTGGAAGCTCATCCCTGCGCTCGTGTGCGGCAACACCGTCGTACTGAAGCCGGCGACCGACACGCCCGCGCTCGCGGAGCGCTTCGTCGAGCTGTTGCACGAGTCGGGGATGCCCGAGGGCGTCGTGAACATCGTGCACGGCGGCGGCTCGACCGTCGGCGACCGCATGGTGCGCCATCCCGACATTCGCGTCATCACGCTCACCGGCTCGCGCGAGACAGGCGTCAAGGTGCTGCAGGCGGGAGCGGAGACGCTCAAGCACGTGCACCTCGAGCTCGGCGGCAAGAACGCGATCATCGTCCTGGACGACGCCGACCTCGACCTCGCGGTCGACGGCATCGTGTGGTCGGCGTTCGGAACGTCCGGCCAGCGTTGCACGGCCGCGTCGCGCGTCATCGCGCACGAGAAGGTGTACGACGCGCTCCAGAAGAAGCTCGTGACCGCCGTCGAGAAACTGCGGCTGGGACCCGGGTGGGAATCGAGCACCGACATCGGGCCCGTGATCAACAAGGCGGCGCTGGAGAAGATCGACTCGTACGCGAAGATCGGCGCGGACGAAGGCGCGAAGCTCCTCACCGGCGGCGAGGTCGCGACCGAGGGCGACCTCGGCAGGGGCTTCTTCTACCGGCCGACCATCTTCGCCGACGTGGACGCGCAGATGCGCATCGCGCAGGAGGAGATCTTCGGCCCGGTGACGGCAATCATCAAGGTGCGCGACGCAGACGAGGCGATCCGCGTCTCGAACGGGATCAAGTACGGGCTGTCGTCCTCGATCTTCACGCGCGACGTGAACACCGCGTTCCGTGCGATGCGCGATCTCGAGGCAGGCATCACGTACGTGAACGCCGGCACGATCGGCGCCGAGGTGCACCTGCCGTTCGGCGGGACGAAGGACACCGGCAACGGCCACCGCGAGGCCGGCCAGGCGGCGCTCGACGTCTTCACCGAGTGGAAATCGATCTACGTCGACTACTCGGGCAAGCTCCAGCGCGCGCAGATCGACGATTGAGCGGCTACAAGCTCGTGTGGTTCGTCCCGCGCGAAGCGCTCGACACGACGCGTGAGGCGGTCTTCGCCGCAGGCGCGGGCGTCATCGGCGAGTACACGCATTGCTCCTGGTACACGGAGGGGACGGGGACGTTCCTCGGCGGCGAGGGCACGTCGCCTTCGGTCGGGCGGGCGGGACGCGAGGAGCGCGTCGCCGAGCTTCGTGTCGAGACGGTCGTTCCGGCGGAGCACGTGGAGGCCGTCGTCGCCGCGCTGCGCGCTACGCACCCGTACGAGGAGCCTGCGTTCGACCTGTACCTCCTCGCGTGAAGGCCCGGTTGTTCACGGACGGCGGCGCGCGCGGCAATCCCGGGCCGGCCGCCTACGGCTACGTGATCGAGGGCGAGGACGGGACCGTGCTCGCCGCGCACGGCGAGCGGATCGGCGTCGCGACGAACAACGTCGCCGAGTACCGCGCGCTCATCGCCGGGCTGGAGAAGGCGATCGAACTGGCCGTGCCCGAGGTCGAGGTCGTGTCCGACTCGGAGCTGCTCGTGAAGCAGATGAACGGCGAGTATCGGGTGAAGAACGAGGCGCTGCGCGGGCTCTCGATCCAGGCAGCGCAGCTCGCGCGCGAGATCGGGAACGTCTCGTACACGGCCGTGCGGCGCGAGCACAACGAGCTCGCCGACCGGCTCGTGAACGAGGCTCTGGACGCCTCGGATTCAGACTGACTCGGGCTATACTTCCCGGCTCGCGCGGATGTAGCTCAGTTGGCTAGAGCGTCTGCTTGCCATGCAGAAGGTCGTGGGTTCGAGTCCCATCATCCGCTTCCGCTCAACGCACGTGCTGCTCGACGACGAAGAACCGGTCTGCCGCTGCGACGACCGTCTCTTCGGCAAGGTGGTCGGGCACGACGATGAAGAGCTCCGGACGACGCCGATGCACATCGGCTCGCGCGGGAAAGGTGGCGTCGCAATCCGGCCAAGCGCATTCGCAATGAAACTCTTCGCGGAGCGCGCCTTCTTCGCGGTTTCCCGTACGCCGGGCGTCCCGCAGGGCAAACGCGGAGCGTGGAATCATTGGAGCGGAACGGGGCCGGGGCCGGCGCGGTTCGACTCTCTGCGCCATCACGGGCGCCGTGCTGGGTGACGCGGTCATGGTTCCCTCCACGGGGTCGAGGCGTAAGAGTCCGCCCGCGTTCGCCTGTGGGAGGGCCGTGTCGCCGGGCCACACATCCTTGAGGCCCGGCGAGCCTTTCGTGGCACCGACTATTACGGCGCTACGAACGTGACGCTACCATTTCGGGCCGCGCCATGCCCGATTCCGAGCTTCAGCACCTGCGCGTCCTGATCGCGAACGAGAAGCGTGACCGGCTCGAGCTGCTCGCCAACGTGGTCATCGGTCTGGGCCACGATGTGATCGCACGCGAGATCTACGTGAAGGAGGTGGGCGCCGCGACGGCCAGGGAGCGCCCGGACGTCGCCCTGGTCGGGCTCGGGTCGAGCTCGGAGCACGCGCTGGAGCTGATCTCGGAGATCGTGCGCGAGGCCTCCTGCCCGGTGATCGCGATCCTCCACGCCGACGATCCCGCCTACATCCACGAGGCTGCGAAGCGCGGAGTCTTCGCCTACATCATCGACGCCAGCCCGGAGGAGTTGCAGAGCGCGATCGACATCACGCTCCAGCGCTTCGCCGAGTATCAGAGCCTTCAGGGAGCATTCGGGCGGCGCGCCGTCATCGAACAGGCGAAGGGCATCCTCATGGCCCGCCACGCCACCAGCGCCGACCGGGCGTTCGAGATGCTACGCGACCACTCCCAACACAACGGTCGCAAGCTCAGCGACGTCGCAGCCGCCGTCGTCGAGAGCCACCTCCTCCTCCTTCCTCCGACCGCTGCGCAACCTCCGCCGACCCCGGCCGGCGACGTCGCGATCGTCTAGACAGGAGCGCCGGGCGGCGCGCACGCATCGCACATCGAATGCGAGAGTGTGTTGTGCGCGTCGATCGCGTCGAGAGCCGCCGGTGGCGGTACAACCCACGTTTCGTCGATCCGCACACGACCACACCATGCGCAGGACGGCACCAGGCCCCCGTCGTCATAGATCGCGACGATGCGCGAGAAGACGTCCTCAGCTTCCACCGTTAGCCGGGAACGCTAACGCAGCTCAGCTTCGGCGGCCAGCCCTCGGGGCAACCGGGTTGCCACGCGCATCGTGTAGGAACGGTCGCCGACCGAGAGTGTCGCGAAGTCGGGGCCGTCGGTCTCGAGCCACGACTCGACCAGGTCGATCACCTGGACGACCGAGCGCGATTCCCACTCGGAGCGAACACGCACTTCGCGGCGTGCCGGATCGAAGGAGACGGACGGCCCGTCGAAGAGCCCCGTCAGTCGTTGCACGAGTCCGTGCACGGTGGCGGCGTCGACAACTGCGACACAGATCTCCACCATCGGTCCTCCCAGGTCGAAGCCAGTGGCTCTGCTCCAACCCGCTTTCCTGGGGCGGACCTTCTCGCGGCGCCGCTTGTTTGCAGCGCAGCAAGCACGAGGATAGCAGGGGCACTGCTAGATTTCGCGTGCGCGGCGTCGCAACCTATCGGCGCAGCACGACCTTTGCAGGGCCGAAGCCGCACGGCTCGCAGCGCCACCTCCGAGCTCTCGTAAAGGGCGGCTGCAAGCATGCACGCAACGACGACGTCGACTCCTACGCAGGACGCGGACATCCGCAGCATCGTCGACGATGCCAACGAGAGCGGCCAGCTGACGTTCCTCGTCGTGTACGGATCGATGAGCCGAGGCGAGCAGCGTGTCGACTCCGACCTCGATGCGCGGGCGCGCCCGGAGCGGCTCGAGCCCGCGGTGCATTGACCCAGCTCCGGCTTGCGATGCTCGCGCCGATCTCATGGCGTGTGCCGCCGCGCGACTACGGGCCGTGGGAGCAGTTCGCGTCGCTCTTGACCGAAGGGCTGGTCGACAGAGGAGTCGACGTGACGCTGTTCGCGACGGCCGACTCGATCACGCGTGCGCACTTGGTCGGAACGGCGCCGACCGGGTACTCCGAGGATCCGGCGCTGGATGCGAAGGTGTGGGAGTCGCTGCACATCGCCGCCCTATTCGAACGCGCGGGCGAGTTCGACCTCATCCACAACAGCTTCGACTTCCTGCCCCTGACCTACAGCGGCCTGGTCGAGACGCCGGTTGTGACGACGATTCACGGGTTCTCGTCCGAACGGATCCTTCCGGTCTTCGAAAAGTACAACGCGCGCGGACATTACGTGGCGATCAGCGACGCCGACCGGCACGACACCCTCGACTACGCCGCGACGATCCACCACGGCGTCGACATGGGCGCGTTCCAGCTCGAGCGAGAAGCGGGCGACTATCTCCTGTTCTTCGGGCGGATCCACCCGGACAAGGGGACCGTAGAAGCGATCGAAGTCGCTGAGCGCACGGACATGCCGTTGATCATCGCCGGGATCGTGCAGGACCGCGACTACTTCGAGCAGTGCGTCGAGCCGCGCATCGACGGCGAGCGCATCCGCTACCTCGGTCCTATTGGCCCAGACCGGCGCGGAGCGCTGCTCGGTGGGTCGCTCGCGCTCTTGCACCTGGTCAACTTCGACGAGCCGTTCGGCTTCAGCGTCGTCGAGGCGATGGCCTGCGGCACCCCCGTGATCGCATCCGCGCGCGGATCGATGCGCGAGATCGTGCTCGATGGAGAGAGCGGCTTTCTCGTCGGCGGGGTGGACGAGGCTGTCACAGCGGTCGGCACCGTGCGTGATCTGGACCGCGCCGTCGTGCGCGCGTCCGTCGAGCAGCGGTTCGACGTGATGCGCATGGTTGACGACTATCTCGCGCTCTACCGGCGGATCCTGAGTTGATCCCGGATCGGTTTCGAATCGGCGTCAACTACTGGCCGGCGCGCACTGCGATGGGCTGGTGGAAGCAGTTCGACGCGGCGGAGGTGGCGGTCGACTTCGAACGGATCGCCGGGAGCGGTCTCGACTCCGTCCGGGTGTTCCTGACCTGGGAGGACTTCCAGCCGGCACCGGACACAGTCGACCACGCGATGCTCGAACGGCTGGTGACGGTCGCCGATCTCGCCGGCGAGCTCGGGCTCGCGCTCGTCCCGACGTTGTTCACGGGCCATATGAGCGGCGTGAACTGGATCCCGGCGTGGGCGCTCAGCGGCTCGGACGGCGACGATCGCTTCCGGGTCGTCTCGGGCGGCACGGTGGTTCGGTCCGGGCTTCGCAACTGGTACACGGACGCGGTTGTCGCGGACGCCCAGGCTCTGCTGGCTGCGGAGGCCGCGGCGGCCCTGTCGGGCCACGAGGCGCTCTGGGCATGGGATCTCGGCAACGAAAATTCGAACTGCGTGCGCCCGCCCGACCGGGCCGCCGCAGACGGGTGGCTTGTGCGCATCGCCTCCGCGATCCGCACCGCCGACAACACGGCGCTCGTCACCGTCGGCCTGCACATGGAGGACCTCGAGGAGGACCGGCTGCTCGGGCCGCACGAAGCCTCCTCCGTCTGCGACTTCCTGTGCATGCACGGCTACCCGATCTACGCCCGCTGGGGAGACGGCCCGACGGACGATCAGCTGCTCGCGTTCCTGGCACGCGTGACTCGATGGCTCGGGGGCGAGTGCGAGGTCCTGTTCAGTGAGTTCGGTCTGCCCACGTATCGTCGCGGCGAGCCGCGCGGCTCGCCGTTGCTGGTCGAAGAAACCGCTGCTGCTGCATACACGGCGATGGCGCTCGCCGGCTTGCGCCGCGCCGGTTGCCTCGGCGCGATGCTGTGGTGCTACTCCGACTACGACCTCGCGTTGTGGGAGGGGCCGCCCCTAGATCACGCAATGCACGAGCGCTCGTTCGGACTGTGGCGCGCCGACGGATCACCGAAGCCGGCGGTCGCCGCCGTCGCTGCGTTCGTCGCCGACCGGCGCGACACCGTCACGGACGACGACTCGTGGATCGATCTCGACCGCGACGAGTTCTATCTCGACCCGAGCGCGCAGCTGCCGCGCCTCTACCGCCGCTACCGCGGCGCATAGGGTGGCTTGGTGACAGAGCACACCGTCCAGACTCCGCGGCTTGGCTCACGGGGCCGACGACGAGCTCGTCGTTTGACTCTCCGCCGACGACTGGCTGACTCACGAGGTCGACGGGTCGCTCCCGATCGCGCGTCGCTAGACTCGGATGCCGAAGTCGCGGCGACGCCACTGTTCGTCCAGAAGGGTGGCGCCGGACGCGAACAGCGACCCGATTGCCATCCAGAACTCGCGGCGAGAACCGTAAGACGGAGTAGAACGCACTGAGGGAAACGCCGCTCACGCCTATTCGACGCCCCCGCCGTAGAGGCCGTCCGCTTGTCGCGGGCTTTCTCCTCGTCGTTGCGGCAGCGGGTCTCGGCTCGTGGCTGCTGGCACGCGGCAGCTCCGCGGATCCCGACACTGTCGGCAAGGTCGCCCACCGCACGTCGTCACGCGCGGTCCAGCCCTTTCGGCTACGCGAGCAATCGCTCGGGACGTTGAGCGCGCCGGTGCAGGATGCCGCCGCGGTCGCGCTCGACGGAAGCCGCGCATTTGTGGTCGGTGGTCTCACGGCCGCGGACACCTCGCGGACCGACATCCGGATCGTGAGCGCCGGCGGAGATCGCAAAGTGGGAGCACTGCCCGTCGGGCTCCACGACACCGCCGCGGTGAAGCTCGGCAACGCGATCTACGTGTTCGGGGGCGGGACGGCGACGAACACCCAGAGCGACCAGGTGCTCCGGGTGACGACGTCCGGCGGCAGCGTCACGGTCGTCGGACGGCTGCCCGCGCCGAGCTCGGACCAGTCGGCCGCCGGGATCGGCGGAACGGCGTACATCGTCGGCGGCTACACCGGCACGCAGTGGCTCGACACGATCGTCGCGTGGCGGCCGGGCGCGCGCGCACGTGTCGTCGGGCATCTGCCGACCGCCCTGCGCTATTCGGCCGTCACCGCCGTGGGAGACAGCCTCGTCATCGCAGGCGGATCGCTGCCTGCGGGCACTGCGGGCACCTCCGTCTACGTCTACCGCGTCGGGACGAGTCGGGCGGTCAGGATCGGATCGCTCCCGGCGGCGACGACGCACGCGGCGGCGGCCACGATCGGGTCGACGGCGTTCGTCATCGGCGGCCGGGGCGCAACGGTCGACACTCCCACGAGCCGAATCGTCGCGATCGATCCGGCCACGCGTCGCATCCACTCGGCCGGCAGCTTGGGGTCGCCGCGCTCCGACCTCGCCGCCGTCTCGCTCGGCAGTCGCATCCTCCTCGTGGGCGGACGCGGCTCGGGCGGAACGGAGTCGATCGTCAGCGCACTCGTTCCTACCACGACGCGGGTCGTCTCCACGGCACGGACTGCGACCACGTCGAACGCGTCGAACGTCTACGCGTTCGACGGCGCGGACGCACTCACGGGTGCGGCGCGCTTCGCACGTCCCCTCGTCTACGTGCCGAACAGCCAGAGCGCGACCGTCGACGTCATCGATCCGGCCACCTTCAAGGTCGTCGAGCATTTCGCGGTCGGCCTGCTGCCCCAGCACGTCGTTCCGAGCTATGACCTGAAGACGCTCTACGTCACGAACGACGTCGGCAACAGCCTCACGGTCATCGATCCCCGCACGGGCAAGCCGGGCCGCACGTTCCCCGTCGCGGACCCGTACAACATGTACTTCACGCCGAACGGGCGATACGCGATCGTCGTGGCCGAGCGGCTGCACCGGCTCGACTTCCGCGATGCCCATACGTTCGCGCTCCACCACTCGCTGACGGTGCCGTGCTCCGGCGTGGATCACATGGATTTCTCCTCGGACGGCCGCTACCTGATCGCAAGCTGCGAGTTCTCGGGCCAGCTCATCAAGGTCGACGTCGCCCGTGAACGCGTCGTCGGCGTCTTGACCCTGCCCGACGGGGCTGGCGGTATGCCGCAGGACGTCCGCATCTCTCCGAACGGCCGCGTGTTCTATGTGGCCGATTTGAACGCAGGCGGCGTCTGGAAGGTCGACGGACGCCGGTTCAAGGTCGTGGGTTTCGTCGCCACCGGTAGGGGCGCGCACGGTCTCTACCCGAGCCGCGACGGGAAACGGCTGTACGTGTCGAATCGCGGCGCAGGCTCCGTATCCGTCATCAGCTTCGCGACGCAGAAAGTGGTCGCGACGTGGCGGATTCCCGGAAGCGGGAGCCCGGACATGGGCGGAGTCTCGGCCGACGGCAACGTGCTGTGGCTCAGCGGCCGGTACAACAGCGAGGTCTATGCGATCTCCACGCGCACCGGAAGGCTGTTGGCGCGGATTCCGGTCGGGGCCGGCCCGCACGGGCTCTGCGTCTGGCCGCAGCCGGGGCGCTATTCGCTCGGTCATACGGACAACATGCGCTAGCGCGGCGCTCGTCGCCGTTCTCGCGGGCTGCGGAGGCAACGCCCGGCACATGCCGAACGCGCTCGTAGCGCGGGGCAGATCGGTATTCGCGTCCGCATGCGCAGGCTGCCACACGCTCACCGGTCACGACACGAGGTCGCCGGGCGGCGATCTCGCAATCGCAAAGCTGAGCGACGCCACCATCCTCAGCTTTGTTCGCACTATGCCCGTTCGGATCTCCGCCGCCGATAGTCGCGCCGTCGCGGCATACGTCGTCAGAGCAGCACGATGACGAACGGGACGTTCCACTGGGCCTCAAATTGGCCCGGCGTTCCGACCGCGCCGCCGATGACGACGCGGAATGATCCGTCCGGCTGACGACTGACCGAGCCTCCATAGGGAGTTCCGCTCGCGGCGGACGAGACGATGGCGATGCTGGACGGATTGCCGGAGAACTTGACGTCGACGCCGCCGAGAACCCCTGCCGCCTTCCGGACGAGGATTGCACCTCCGCTGCAGCTCCAGCGATAGCCGAACAAGCTCGGTGCACTCGTGTAGTTCGACGACGACAGCGACGAGATGTCCGTCTTCGCTCCGGTGATGAGGGCGATGCCGCGAACGGCGCCCGTCGCGCAGCGCGGTTGCGCGGAAAACGCCTTGGAGCCGATGGCGTACGCGCTGCCGCCGAGCGCGAAGAACAACGCGACAAACGACACGATCAGTGCAGGCGACGGCTTGGGCAGGCGATGCATCCGAGTCTCCTCTCGGCTCGCACGGCGATCTACCAAACCATCCTTTGGTGCCCTCCCGTAGTTCTGAAGAAACCGAAGAGGGGGAAGACACATGACGACGTTCTCCACGCGTGTGGCCGCGCTCTGCGCGGCCGCGCTCGCCGTGGGCGCGGCGAGCGCATTCGCGAGCACGAGCTCGCTTCTGCTCGGCCCGGGCAAGACGAGCGAGCAGACGACGTACCTCGCGTACTACGACGGCCACAAGGACATGTACTTCGTGACCGACGTATCGAGCAAGTCGCAGGCGAAAGCGCTCGGCATCAATTTCTCCGCCGAGCTCGCCAGAGTGAAGGGCGCCCCGGAGCAATACTTCGTGAAGGGCCGCGCGGCGGCCGGCCAGTTGTCCGTTTTCGGCTCCGAGCCGGGCGAGTCGGACTACAACCCGCTCTGGGAGGAGATGTATGTCTCTTGGAAGACAGGCGCCAAGCCGGTCGTCCTCACGAGCGACAACCAGATCAACGCCCTGAAGAAGAAGGGCAAACTGACGCTGCGGGACGCACATATCGTGCTGAATGCACCGATCGTCAAGGTCGGGAAGTAGCGGGCAATCCGTCGCCGCCGTCGCCGCGTATCTCTTAGCGAACCGGGAGGCTCCGAGGAAAGGAAGGTCCGATGATCCGTTGGCTCTTGCCGGTCGCAGTGATCGCCGCGATCGGCGCAGGTGCGGCGATGGCGGCGACGAACGCGATCCACTCGAGCGCGTCGTCCGTGAAGACGGTCAGAAGCGCGAAGTTCGGAACCATGCTCGTCGGTGCGACAGGTCGCACGCTGTACCGCTACACGGTCGACAGCAAAGGCGTGAACCGGTGCACGGGCGTCGCAGCCTGCAACAAGTATTGGCCGGCGCTGCTCGTCAAGGCGACGGTGAAGCCGACCGCCGGCACCGGCGTGAAGGCATCCCTGCTCGGGACGATCAAGGCGAAGGCCGCCGGCATGCGCCAGGTGACGTACGCGGGCTTCCCGCTGTACACGTTCGCCGGCGATGCGAAGGCCGGTCAGGTGAACGGCGAAGGCTTCGAGAAGACGTGGTACGTCGTGAATGCGACGGGCGGGCTCGTGAAGAGCGCCGTCAAGAGCGGCGGTGCCCCGCCGCCGAGCTATCCGGCCACGACCACCAAGAGCGCCTGGGGCTAGGAACTAGCGCGACGTAACGAAAGAGCCAGCACCAGCACGACGGCGAGCGGCATCACCCACCACGCGGCGATGTCGCTCGCCGCTACCGCCGCCGTCAGGCCGATCGCCACGATCACGAGCGCAGCGGCGCGCCAGTCGTCGCCGACGACGAAGTCCCACCAGAACCGGCCGAAGTCCACCACGTACTTCATGCGCCCGCCTCGGCCGTGACGAGCATCGTGCGCTTCCGCCGGCGCAGCAGCGCGACGGACGCGAACGACAGCGCTATGACGAATCCGAGCACGCCGAACAGCGCTGCGTCCGATCCCGGCCAGCTCGCACCGGCGCCCTCCGTCGACCAGAAGATCCCGAAGGTCGTCAGCATCACACCGACGGCGAACTTGAGCGTGTTCTCGGGCACGCGGGCGAGCGGCGCGCGCACGGCGAAGCCGATGCCGGCGACGAGCACGATCGCAACGCCTGCCCCGAGCGCCGCGAGCGGGATGCTCCCTTGCGTGCTCCCGAAGGTGAGGACGATGAACACGACCTCGAGCCCCTCGAGCAGCACGCCCTTGAACGAGAGCGTGAAGCCGTACCAGTCGACGCCGCCGCGCAGGAGCGGTGCCGCGGTACGCGCCTCAGCCAGCTCGCGGGAGAAGATCTCGTCCTCGTCGTGCAGCGCCTTGAAGCCGCTCGCGCGCAGGATCGCCTTGCGGAGCCACTGAAGGCCGAACGTCAGCAGGAGCCCGCCGACGACGAGACGCAGGGCGTTGATCGGTATGACGGTCAGCGCCGGCCCGAGAGCGGCGACGATGACCGCGAGCGTGAGGACGGCTGCGCCGACGCCCGTCAGCGACGAGCGCCAACCCCGGGCGACCCCGGACGCGAGCACGATGGTGAGCGCTTCCACCATCTCGACCGCGCTGGCGAGGAACGCCGAGAGGACGAGAAAGACTCCCGCGGTCATCTGGCGGACGGTAGCGAACCATCGCGGGAGTCGGTCGCGCCTCCATTTGTCCCGTAGCATCTGATCCGCCCATGACCCGTCGTGACCAGCAGCAGCTGCTCGTGGCGGAGCTCGGTCGCGCCGCGCTCACGGGCACGACCGTCTCCCAGCTGGTCGCAAGCGCCGTCGCCACGGTCGTCGACGGGCTGAACGCAGTTCAGGTCGGCCTGTTCGAGCGCCAAGGCGAGAGCCTCGTCGCGATCGAAGCGCACGGGTGGGAGATCGGCGAGAGGATCGCGCTCGACGCGGATTCACCGATCGCTCGTGCTTACCGCGAGCGTGATTCCACCATCACGGAGACCATGGCGGTCGCTCCGGTGCGCGGCGAAGGGGGCGCGATGATCGGCGTTCTCGCGATCGTCTCGGCAGAGCCGGTCGTGCCCGATGACGTCGTCTTCGTTCGCAGCGTCGCGAACCTCGTCGCTGCCTCGATGGTCCGCGACCGAGCGGAAGCCCGCCTTCGCTTCCTCGCCGAGGCGGGCCATGTGCTCGCCGAGAGCCTCGACTACGACACCACGCTCGCAACGCTCGCCGACCTCGTCGTTCCGCGTCTCGCCGACTGGTGCATCGTCGACGTCGCCGAGGACGACGGGACGATGCGGCGCGTCGCGGTGCGCGCAGCCGAGCCGCGCAAGCAACGCGTGCTCGGCGTGCTTCACCGCGAGTATCCGCCGGTCATCGGATCGGGGCAGCCGGCCGGGCAGGCGCTCGCGCAGGGCGTGACCGTGCACTTCCCCAGCTTCACGCCCGAGTCGTTGCGCGAGACGACGGTCGACGATCGGCACTTCGAGCTGATGACAGAGCTCGACCCACGCTCGGCGATGGCGGTCCCGCTCGTCGCGCAAGGCCGCGTGCTCGGTGCATTGACGTTCGCCTGGTCGGAGTCCGGCCACCGGTACGACGAGTCGGACACGGTGGTCGCGGAGGAGCTCGGCCGGCGCGCCGCGGTCGCCATCGAGAACGCGCGGCTGTACCGCAGCGAGCTGGAAGCGCAGCGGCGTATCGCCTTCCTCGTCGAGGCGAGCGATGTGCTCGCCAGCTCGCTCGACTACGACGAGACGCTGACTGCGCTCGCGCGGCTTGCCGTGCCACGGCTCGGCGACTGGTGCGTCATCTACATCGTCGGGCCAGCCGGCACGATCGAGCGCCGCGCCGTCGAACATGCCGGCGGCCGCCAGGACATCATCCGAGCCATCCTCGAGGCTCATCCGATCCGTCCCGATTCGCAGGTCGGCATTCCGGCGGTCGTCCGCACGGGACGCTCGGAGCTGAACGCGATCGCGTCGCCGATGTCGACCGCTTCCGACGTCGAGGCGCCGGAACAGCTCGCAGGGGCGCTCGAGGAGATCAGGGTGCACTCGACCATGTGCGTGCCGCTCATCGCACGGCGGCGCACGCTCGGAGCGATCCTGTTCGTGTCCGCCGAGTCGGAACGCGTCTTCACCGACGTCGATCTGCAGCTGGCCGAGGATCTCGCGGCGCGCGCGGCAGTCGCCGTCGACAACTCGCGCCTCTTCAACGAGGCGGAGCAGCGAGCGGAGGCCTCGGAGGCGCTCGATTCCATCGCCGACGGTGTGTTCCTCGTCGATGCACACGGCACGATCCGCCTCTGGAACGCCGCCGCGGAGACGATCACAGGCCTCGGGCCCCTGGAGGTGCGCGGCCGTCCCGCCGCGAGCGTGTTCGACGGCTGGGAGCAGATCGCTGCCGTCGCGGGCGCGACCGCGAGCACGTTCCCGGTGACGATCGAGGGCCGTGAGCTATGGCTCTCCATCTCCGGCGTTCCCTCGTCGGACGGGACGGCGTATGCGTTCCGCGACGTCACGGCGGATCGCCAGCTCGACCGTCTGAAGTCCGACTTCGTCGCGACGGTCTCGCACGAGCTGCGCACGCCTCTGGCCGCCGTCTACGGCGCGGCAGTGACGCTTGCCGAGCGCGACTTCACCGGCCGCGAGGACGTGCGCCGAGAGCTCGTCAGGCAGATCGCCGACCAGGCCGCGCGGCTGTCGGCGATCGTCGACGACATCCTCTTCGTCGGCAAGCTCGAATCGGGCGGCCTGCGCCTCGAGCCGGCTGTCGTCGACGCAACCGAGGTTGCGCGCGCCGCCGTGGACGCAGCGCGCGCCCGCGCGGAGACCGCCGTCGTCGAGCTGAACGCGGCCAAGAACGTCCGGCCGATCGAGACCGACGCCGGCCGCCTGCGGCAGGTGTTGGACAACCTGCTCGACAACGCGATCAAGTACTCGCCCGAGGGCGCGCCGATCGTCTTGCGTGTCGACGCCGATTCGAGGTGGACGCGGTTCGCGGTTGCCGACAACGGGGTCGGCATCTCGGCCGCGGAGGTTCCGCGGATCTTCGAGAAGTTCTACCGCGTCGACCCGCACCAGACCGGCGGCGTCAACGGCACGGGCCTCGGCCTGTACGTGTGCCACGAGCTCGTCGAGCGGATGGACGGACGGATCACCGTCTCGTCCACGCCGGGCCGCGGCTCGACGTTCGTGGTCGAGCTGCCGCGCCGCTGAGCTACTCGATCCCCATCGCGTCGACCTTGTCCGGCTTGATCGTCACGATCACGCGCTGCTCGCCCGGCTGCAGCCACGGGTACTCGTCCAGGTCGACGTACTTCTTCGCGAGCTTGTTGATGTGGTCGACCGCGCCCTCTTCGCTGATCTCCGCGGTCCCATTCACCGACACGTAGCCGGACTGCGGATCGTCGGTCGGGATGACGACGACGGAGACGCGTGGGTCGCGCCGCAGGTGTCGCTCCTTCGCGCGCCCGACGGAGGTGTTGAAGAGGACGTTCTCGCCGTCGGTGTCGATCCAGACGGGCGTCGAGTGCGGCGAGCCGTCCTTGCGCAGCGTCGTCACCGTTCCATAGTTCCGGCCACGCAGGAGCTCCGCCTGCTTCTCGCTCAACTTCGCCATTGAGTCCCCCTATCCCGTCTTCTTGATGTGGAAGAACGCGTCGTAGATGTCGCGTGCACACGGCGCTGCAGCCTCGGCACCGAAGCCGCCATGCTCGATCATGCACACAACGAGCACCTCTGGGTGGCCGGCAGGGGCCCAGGAGGCATACCAGGAGTGGTCGTCGCGGCCCGGGCCGGACTCGGCTGTGCCGGTCTTGCCGGCGACCGGGACCGGGTAGTTCGCGAACACGGCGGCCGACGTTCCTGCCGGGTTGTGCGCGGCGAGGTAGAGGCCCTCCCGAATCGCGCCCACGTCGACGAGCTTCAGCTTCCGCTGCGGCTTGAAGCGCAGCGGCTTCGACACGCCGTTCTTGATGACGGCGCTTGCCACGTGCGGCGTCACGACCGTCCCGCCGTTCGCGATCGCCGAGTACGCGACCGCGAGCTGCAACGGGCTCACCTGCAACGCGCCCTGGCCGATGGCGAGATTGATCGTCTGCCCTTCCGTCCACGGGAAGCCGATGAGCTTCTCGAACGTCTTGCCCGGCGTGGGCAGGTAGCCGGGCGCAGCGCCGGTGAGATCGATCGGCGGCGTGGAGCCGAGCCCGAACTTGCGCGCCCACTCCTGGATGAGCGTGCCCTGCTTGCTCGGATCGGACAGGTAGATCCTGTCGCCGAGCCGGTAGAACCACGTATCGCACGACTGCTCGAGCGCAGTCGGGAGCGTCATGCTCGAGTACACGCCCGCCTCGACGTTGTGGAAGATGAAGCCGCCGAGGTCGAACGAGCCGCTGCACAACATCGGCGTGGACGGCGTGATGAGCCCGGCTGACAGTGCAGCCTCGGCGATGATCGGCTTGAACGTAGAGCCCGTCGGATAGACACCCGCGATCGCTTTGTTCAGCAGGAGGTTCTGCGGGTCGTCGGTGTAGAGCTTCGCGTTGTACGACGGGTCGTTTGCGGCGGCGACCTGGTTGTAGGACGGCACGCTCGCGAGCGCGTAGATGCCGCCCGTCCACGGGTTGATGACGACCGCCGAGCCGCCGGTGGGGTGGTAGCCGAGCCCCTGCGAGAGGTGCATGCCGTCCTGCACCGCCGCGACGGCCGCACGTTGGAGCCGCGCGTCGATCGTGAGCTTCAGCGTCGGGAGCGCCTTGCCCTTCGGCACCGCGAGCGGCCCCGCGATGCGCCCGAGCGAGTCGACGCGCACGTGCGCGGGGACGAAGCCGGCGTTCAGCACCGAGTCATACGTCGCTTCGACGCCGGTCTGGCCCACGAGCTCGCCCGCCGTCGCGTTGCGGTAGCGGTTCGTCCCGAGCTCGGGCTGGCTGATCTCGCCGAGAAGGCCGAGGAACTCGCTGCCGAAGTTCCCCTGCGGATAACTGCGTCCCGGGATGTAGGTCACCTTCACGCCCGGATAGTTCGCAGGGCGCTCGTCGAGGAAGAACTGCAACGCGGGAATGGGGTGCTGCAGCACGACTGCGGGCGCAAACGGCGAGCGCACAACCGCGCGCTGCACGCGGATGACCAATGTCTTCACCGGCACGTGCACGAGCTTCGAGAAGCGCATGAGGACGCTGAGCCCCGCGGCCGACGGATGCCAGCCGTGCGTGTCGAATGCGCCGAGCGTCCCCGGGTCGGCGACGACGACGACGTGCCCAGTCGTGTTTGCGAGGAGCCGGTTGCGATCGTCGACGATCGCGCCGCGCGGCCCGATCAGATCGACCGTGCGGAACGCCTGGTGCGTCGCGAGGGTCTTGTAGCTCGGCCCGTGCAGGATCTGGATCGACCACGCCCGGAAGACGAGGAGGCAGATCGCCACGCCGACGACGACCGCGAGGCCGCCGATGCGGACGTAGAAGCCGGGACTGCGGAAGTACGGCGCGTCCGCACGCGAATATGGCTGGACGCGGCGTCCATCCGGAAGGTTGCGCGGGAGCGTTACTCGGCGGCGAGGATCAGGCGACGAAATTCTCAAGGCTGCGGCACCCGCAGTGTAGGGGCTCTATTCGTCGGCGAGCTCATCCGCGAGGAGCGCCAGGGCAAGGCTTCGCCAGGCCAGAGCGGGGTCGGAGCGGAGGAGCGCCACTGCGACCGTGACGGCCGGCAGATCGTCGGCCTCGGCCGCGAGGCCCTCGAGCGCCGCTGCGAGGGCGGCGCGCCGCTCCGGCGTGTCGAGCTCCGTGGCGAGCCGCTCGGCTGCGACCGAATCGAAGTCCAGCTCCCGGTGCGGATCGCCGCCGGACGCGAGGACGAACATCGCCCGCCGCCGGGCGGCCTTCAGGGCGGCCTCGTCGATCCCGACCTCGTCGCGGACGAGCCAGACGAGCGCGACGCGCAGGTCGAGGTCGGACTGCTCGAGCTCCGCTAACCCGGGTCGCGGCATTCGCCCGTCTCGCCTTCGCAGCAGCCGGCTTTATACCGGCAGGTCGGGCACTGCCAGCTGCCGTGTCGCCATTCCATCGCGGCGCTGCAGCGCGGGCAGTGCTCAGTCTTCGTAGTACTCGTCTGCGATTGCAAGAGCATCGTCGAGTATGGCGATGCCCTCGGCCAGCTCCTCGTGCGTGATCGTCAGCGGCGGGCAGACCATGACGACGTTCCAGTGCGTCATGAGGTAGAGGCCGCGCTCGAGCGCCGCCTTCGACAGGCGCGTCACCGGCGCCGCCGCGTCGCCTGTGCCGTTGAACGGGACGATCGGCTCGCGCGTCGTGCGCGACTTCACGAGCTCGAGCCCCCAGAAGCAGCCGAGGCCGCGCACCTCGCCGATGGACGGATGCTTCGCCGCGAGCCCGTCGAGCGCCTCGCGGAACGCAACGCCCATCTCGGCGGCGTGCTCGACGATGCCTTCCTCGCGGAACGCCTCGATCGACGCGACGCCGACCGCGCACGCGAGCGGATGGCCGCTGTAGGTGAGGCCGCCGGCGAAGTACTTGTCCTGCAGCCACGCGGCGATTGGCTCGCGCACGGACATCGCACCGAGCGGCACGTAGCCCGAGTTGATCCCCTTCGCCATCGTGAGGATGTCGGGGACGACGTCCCAGTTGTCGACGGCGAACCACTTGCCGGTGCGGCCGAAGCCGGCCATCACCTCGTCGGCGATGAGCAGGATCCCGTGCCGGTCGCATACCTCGCGGATCGACTGGAGGTAGCCGTCGGGCGGGACGATGATCCCGTTCGTCCCGGTGACCGTCTCGAGGATGACGGCGGCGACCGTGTGCGCGCCTTCGTACTGGAGGATCTCCTCCAGGTGCGGCGCGCCCGTGCAGACGGGACACGGATCGGGATGACCTGCGGGGCAGCGGTACGTGTACGGGTCGAACATGCGCACGACGCCGGGGATGCCGGGCTCGGACGGCCAGCGGCGCGGGTCGCCGGTGAGCGTGAGCGATCCTGCCGTCGCGCCGTGGTAGCTGCGATAGCGCGCGATGATCTTGTGCCGGCCCGTGTACCAGCGCGCGAGGCGGATGGCGTTCTCGTTCGCCTCCGCGCCGCCGTTCGTGAAGAACGTCATCGACAGGTCGCCGGGCGTCACCTCGGAGACGAGCCGCGCCAAAGTGGAGCGCGGCTCCGTCGCCATCGGCGGCCCGATCGTGCAGAGCTTGTCCGCCTGCTCCTTGATGGCGGCGACGAGCTTCGGATGCTGGTGCCCGATGGAGACGTTGACGAGCTGCGAGGCGAAGTCGAGGTAGCGCTTGCCGTCATAGTCCCAGAAATAGCGGCCCTCCGCGCCCGCGACCGGGAGCGGATTGATCGCGCTCTGCACCGACCAGGAGTGGAGGATGTAGCGCTTCGCCTCCTCCTGCACCTGCAGGCCGAGCTGGTGGTTCGTCTCCGTCGTCGACATGCGCAGAGCGTATCGTGTAGCCCGTGGGCCGGTTAGTCGCGCTCGTCCTGGCGAGCATCACCATTCCGCTGCCTTCGCACGCCACGCTCGTCGCCAACCAGGCGAACTTCCAGCAGATCGCCGAGCAGGGTGTCGTGCAGATGCAGCAGGGCTGGTGGAACGCCAAGAAGGGCTGGTACGACAACCGGTCGCCCGACGACGGGCAGCTCCCGAGCATGTGGTCGTCGTACCCGATGATGGAGCTCCTCGCCGCGGTGGCGATCGCCGATCCGACGCCGGCGAACAAGGCGCTCGTCGACTCGACCTTCACGGCAGGGGAGAAGTTCTGGGACCCGACCATCAACGGGACGGGCGGCGTCGCCTGGCAATGGGGATTGCGCCCGTCGGGGAATGCGTACTTCGACGACGCGGGCTGGTGGGGCGTCGCCTACCTCGATGCGTACCGCGCGACCGGCAAGGCGCGCTGGCTGTGGGACGCGGGCCGCGTGCTCGCATACATCGACCGGTACGGCTGGGACACCGCCCACGGCGGCATGTGGTGGGACACGGGCCACGCGTACAAGACCTCGGAGCCGCTCGCTGCCGCGACGCTGATCGCGGCCACGCTGTACCGCGTCCAGCACAAGAAGTACTACCTCAACCTCGCGACGAAGTACCTCGCCTGGGCGGATGCGAACACGCTCAATCCGAAGCAGGGCAACCTGTACGGCCGGAACGCGGCCGACGGGACGACCATGGACTACGTCGAGGGGATGATGATCGACGCGCACGTCCAGCTCTGCCTCGCGACGAAGCAGCAGTCGTACTGCGACCAGGCGGAGTCGCTCGCGCGGGCGTCGCTCGACGTGTTCCCGGTGCTCCACCCGTGGATGCCCGAGCCGGACACGATCTACATCAAGGGAATGCTCGACCTGTACGCGGTCGACGGGAACCCGACCTGGTACGCGCTCGCCTACGCGAACGCCACGACGGCCGAGGCGAATGCGCGCGGCGACGACGGTCGATGGACGAAGGACTGGTGGGGCTACTGGGCCGACACCGGCGTCCTGTACGCGCCTGCGGCGACGCTCGAGCTCTTCGCGTGGATGGCGGCGACTCCGCCGCCCGCGAGCTAGCCTGTCCATATGACTGAGACGATCGAGGCGCCTGCCGCCCTGAGGCAGATCAACCACTGGATCGGCGGCCGCGCGGTCGCCGGCACGTCGGGTCGCAAAGGCCCTGTCTACAACCCGGCCGCCGGACGGCAGAGCGGGGAGGTGGACTTCGCGACGGTTGAGGAGGTCGACGCCGCCGTCAAGGCGGCGCGCGACGCGTTCACGTCCTGGCGCGAGATGTCGCTCGCGAAGCGCGCCGAGATCTTCTTCAACATCCGCGAGCTCGTGCACGAGCGCCGCGAGGAGGCTGCGCGCATCCTGACCTCGGAGCACGGCAAGGTGCTGTCGGACGCGATGGGGGAGGTGACGCGCGGGCTCGAGGTGATCGAGTTCTGCTGCGGCATCCCGACGCTGTTGAAGTCGGAGTTCTCCGAGCAGGCGTCCACCGGCATCGACGTGTACTCGATCCGGCAGCCGCTGGGCGTCGTCGCCGGCATCACGCCGTTCAATTTCCCGGCGATGGTGCCCATGTGGATGTGGGCGCCCGCGATCGCGTGCGGCAACACGTTCGTGCTCAAGCCGTCGGAGAAGGATCCGTCCGCGTCCATCTGGACGGCGGAGCTGCTGAAAGAGGCCGGCCTTCCGGACGGCGTCTTCAACGTCGTGCACGGCGACAAGGTCGCGGTCGACGCGGTGCTCGAGCATCCGGGCATCTCCGCGGTCTCGTTCGTCGGCTCGACGCCGATCGCGCGCTACGTGTACGAGACCGCGACGAAGAACGGCAAGCGCTGCCAGGCACTCGGCGGGGCGAAGAACCACATGATCGTCCTTCCGGACGCGGACATCGACATGGCGGCGGACGCCGCGGTGTCGGCCGCGTACGGATCGGCCGGCGAACGCTGCATGGCCGTCTCCGTGCTCGTCGCGGTCGGCTCGGTCGCCGACCCGCTGATCGATGCGATCAAGCAGCGGATTCCGAACGTAAAGATCGGTGACGGCATGGACCCGTCGAACGAGATGGGGCCGCTCATCACGCGCGAGCATCGCGACAAGGTCGCGTCGTATCTCGAGGAGGGGAACGTCGTCGTCGACGGGCGCGAGAACTGCCCGGACGAGGGCTTCTTCCTCGCGCCGTCGCTGATCGACGACCTGAAGCCGGGGATGCGCGCATACGACGACGAGATCTTCGGGCCGGTGCTCGGCGTGACGCGTGTCGACACGTACGCCGAGGCAGTGCGGCTCGTGAACGACAGCGCGTTCGGCAACGGGACGGCGATCTTCACGCGTGACGGCGGGGCCGCGCGCCAGTTCCAGTTCGACGCGCAGGCGGGCATGGTCGGGATCAACGTGCCGATCCCGGTGCCGGTCGCGTACTACTCGTTCGGGGGCTGGAAGGGCTCGCTGTTCGGCGACCGCCACATCTACGGTCCCGAGGGCATCGACTTCTACACGCGCGGCAAGGTCGTCACCTCCAGGTGGCCCGACCCCGCGACGTCGAAGGTCGACCTCGGCTTCCCGCAGACGCGCTAGCTCACGGCGAGCGGAACGTCATCAACAGCGCCGCGTGGCGCTTGAACGGGTCGACGGCCGCGACGCGCAGGTGCGCGGTCACGCCCCGTTTGAGGCGCACGCGCAGGGTGATCGGCACGCTGCCCGGACGGAGGACGAGCGACTCGTGCGTCGCGCCGCCCGCGAGCCCGACGTAGAGATGCACCTGCGACGCGACCGAAACGCGCGTGCGCACCACGACGACGCCGTTGCTTAGCCGCTTCGCCGTCAGCGCCCCGTTGCGATAGACGGTCGGAAGACCTGCCGCAACGAGGCTCGGATCGCCCCAGCGTCCCGCCGCGAACGCGGACAGTCGCAGCGGCTGGTCGACGAGCACGTGGACGATGCCGGTCGTCGTGTCCGTATACGTGCCCGCGACGTCGCCGGCGGGCAGCGACGGCCCGGCGAGCGCCTCCGGTGTCCGCCAGATGACCCCGTCCAGCGAGTACCCGAGCACCGACCCGGCCGGCGGCGCGGTCGCGTACGAGATGTCGACCGGCCACGGCAGCTGCGTCGCGCCGCTGACGAGGAGCGTGACGCCCGTTCCCGGTAGCGCCGGTGCGCGCTCGCCCGGCGTGAGCACGACGGACGCGCCGTCCGGCACCGCGCCCGGCTGCCACGTCACCGTCGCGCGCCCGTCCGTCGTCGCGACCGCGCCCGCCTGTCCGGGCACCTCACTCGCGGACCCGACCGTCGGCGTCGGCACCGGCGCGGCGGCGACGAGCCCCGTCGCCGGCGTCGTCGCCGTCTGCGAGCCGCCCGCGCTCGTCGCCGTGACGACGAGCGACAAGGTCGTGCCGATGTCGCCCGGCGTGAGCGTGTACGCCGACTGCGTCGCGCCGGTGATCGCCGCGCACGTGACGCCGGTCGCGTCGCACCGCCGCCACTGGTACGCGAACGACGTCGGGGATCCGGTCCACGTGCCGACGGAGGAGGTGAGCTGTTGTCCGGCGACCGTGCTGCCCGCGACGCTCGGGGCCGTCGTCGCGACGGGCCGCGTGATCGAGCCGCTGCCGGCCGAGCCGACCGCGACCGTCGGCGCGGACGCCGTCGCCGCGCCACCGGATGTGCTCTGCGCCGTGACCGTGACGATGAGCGCGTGCCCGAGGTCGTCGGCCGCCGGCTTGTACGCGTCGGCCGTCGCGCCCGCGATCGGTGTGCAGTTGGCGCCGGCCGCGTCGCACCGCTGCCACTGATACGTAAACCCGACCGGCTTGCCGCCGCTCCAGGTGCCGGGGACGGCCGTGAGTATGACGCCGGTCTTCACCGTCCCGACGACCGTCGGCGGGATGCTCGCAGCGGGAGCGCCGCTCGGGTACGGCGCGATTGCGATCGGCCCGGGATCGGGCCCCGCGTACCGGTCGCCGTCGACGCACCTGAGAAAGCCGGGAACGCTCGCGCAGTCCGTCCACTGCCAGAAGGTCCAGCCGAGGCCGCCCCAGTTGCCCGCCGGAACGCTCGGTGATCCGCTCTGCGTCCAGTGCGCGACCCACAGCTTGTACCCGCCGAGCGCGAACGACGACGTGTTGGCGAGCCTCTCTTTCCAGAAGTTCGGAGACGCGTAGACGAACCCACTCACGCCGGTGCGCGCCTTCACCTCGTCGAGCCACGCTTGCGCCCATTGCGCGAGCGCGTTCGAGCCGAGGCCGCCCGTTACCTCGAGATCGAGCACGGGCGGGAGCTCGCCGGGCTGCGGCTGCGCCACCGTGACGAAGTGATCGGCCTGCGCGATCGCGCTCGCGACGATCGACGCAGGGCCGGTGCCGGTGGGGCGGCCGAAGTGATACGCGCCGAAGCGCAGTCCCATTCCTTCCGCTCCTGCGCGGTTGACGGGATACGTCGCGTCGACGAACGTCGTGCCCTCGGTCGCCTTCTGGTAGGTGAAGCGGTACGACTTCGCCGCGACCTGCGTCCAGTTGATGAGGCCTTGATAGTGCGACACGTCGACGCCGCTCGCGTACGTGACCGCGCCGGCGGGCGCCGCCAGGGCGCTCGCGACCGCGAGCACAGCGAGAATCCGGACCCCCAAGACGCTTCCGACGGTACCGCACCGTTTGTTCAGCGAACGTAAATCGGCCACTTCGACCGCTTTCGCGGCCGGGACGCTCGCTCCTACGCGACCGCGGTGCGTGCGGGCTTCAGCTCTTGGCCGAAGCGGGCGCGCGCGACGAACTGACCGACGCCCGGCGATGCGACGAGCTCGTCGTTCTCGACGAGGACGTGGCCGCGGAGCAGCACGACCTCCGGCGACCCCGTCACCTGCGTGCCCTCGTACAGGTTGTAGTCCACCTTCGAGTGCTGCTTCTTCGCCGAGATCGTCACCTTCTTCTCGGGATCGAAGACGACGAGGTCGGCGTCGGAGCCGACGGCGATCGTGCCCTTGCGCGGATAGAGGCCGAACAGCTTCGCCGGATTCGTCGCGAGCAGCTCGACCATGCGGTTCAGCGAGATGCGCCCGGAGCGCACGCCGAACTCGTGGATCATCTGCAGCCGGTTCTCGAGGCCGGGCCCGCCGTTCGGGATCTTCGAGAAGTCGTCCTTGCCGAGTGTCTTCTGTCCCTCGAAGCTGAATGCGCAGTGGTCGGTGGAGATCGCCGACAGCGCGTCGGTGCGCACCGCGTTCCAGAGGACGTCCCAGTTGGACTTGTCACGCACCGGTGGCGAGAAGACGTACTTCGCGCCCTCGAAGTTCGGCTTGGCGATGTCGTCGAGCGACGTGAAGAAATACTGCGTGCACGTCTCGCCCCACACGTCCCAGCCCTTCTCGCGCGCGACTGCGATCGGTTCGACCGACTCCTTGCAGGACACGTGGACGACGTACAACGGCGCACCGGCGAGATGCGCGAGCTGGATGGCGCGGTTCGTCGCCTCCCCCTCTGCCTCGGGCGGCCGCGTGAGCGCGTGGTAGAGCGGCTCGGTGTGTCCCGCCTCGAGCGCCTCGCGGACGAGGATGTCGATGACGTCGCCGTTCTCGGCGTGCACCATGACGAGCGCGCCGGTCTTCGAGGCCACCTCCATCGTGCGGTAGAGCGTGTCGTCGTCGACCATCAGCGCGCCCTTGTACGCCATGAAGAGCTTGTACGAGGTGATGCCCTGGTCGGGCAGCGTCGCGAGCTCCTCGAGCGTGCCGCCCTCCGCGAGATCGGTGACCGCCATGTGGTAGCCCATGTCGATCACCTGCTTGCCTACGGCCTTCTCGCGCCAGTCCTCGACGGCGTGCGCGAACGTCTGGCCCTTGCCCTGGATGATGAAGTCGACGTGGCACGTCGTGCCGCCGAATGCCGCCGCCGTTTGGCCGGACTCGACGTCGTCGATCGTCACCGTGCCGCCGAACGGCATGTCGAGATGCGTGTGCGGGTCGATACAGCCGGGAAGCACGTACTTCCCGGCTGCATCGATGACCTTGTCGGCCCGGATGTCGAGGTGCTCGCCGATCAGGGAGATCCGCTCGTCGTCGACGAAGAGGTCCGCGACATAGTCGTCCGCCGCGGTGACGATCCGTCCTCCTCTGATCAGCGTCGACATTACTTGCCGCCCGGCGTCAGCCTGACGGCGATCGGCTTGTAGCTCTTGCCGTAGACGTCCATGCCCTGCGCCTTGAGCCCGGCGACAGCCGCCGCGGCCAGATCGGTCCGGTACGCGCCGGCCGACGGCGCCTTCTTGATCCCTCCGAACTGCTGGAGGAGCTTCGCCGTCTGCGTGTACGAGGCCTTGTCCATGATCCCGATGCCGTCCTTGCTCGGCCAGATCAGCTGGTTGATCTGATTCATCATCCACATCTGGTGGCCGCGCGGCAGCGTCGGGCCCGCCTTGAGCGTGAAGGTCACGCATTGCGCCACGTGATCGCGGCAGTAGATCCAGCCGGCGAGCGTTGCGCCGATCACCTTCTCGGCGATCTGCTGGTGCGCCTTGCTGCTCAGGTAGGACGCGGTCGAGAAGAGGTTGTCCTCGAGCATCCCCGTGCCGACGTTCTGCATCTTCAGCACGTTCAGTTGGGAGAGCTGGAAGAGCTTGCCCGTCTTCGGGTTCTTCGTCTCGAGGACCTGCGCCAGCTCGTTGTAGGTCATCGCCGAGGCGGCGTCGACCTGGTGGTTGATGAACAGCCCCATGTCGAACGGCTGCTGGACGATCGTGACGCCCGTGTTGTGCGCGGGGTCCATGCCATTCTTCGTCAGCGCGGCGAAGAGCTCATACTGGTCGCCCCCGAGCCAGTTCGCGACCTTCTTGCCCTTCATCTTCGCGATCGAGTTGATGCCGGAGGACTTCCACGTGAGCTCCGTCATGCCCGAGCGACTGAAGACCTGCGCGATGTCGACGAGCTGCGTGCCCGTGTCGCGTGCGGCGAGCAGGGCGGTCAGCCAGTTGACGCCGAACTGCGCGCGGCCCGACGCGACGACCTGCCCGGGGACGATCTGCGGCCCGCCGTTCAGGAGCTTCACGTTGAGGCCTGCCGCCTTGTAGTACCCGAGATCCTGCGCCGCGTAGTACCCGGCGAACTGCGCCTGCGGCACCCACTGCAACTGGATCGAGATATTTGTCAGCGACGGCTTGGCCGACGCCGTGCTCGCCATTGCCGCAACGACGGCTGCGACGAGCGCCCCAACGACCCACTTCCTCATTGAGCCCTCCCTTTCCCGTGCCTGCATTGAACTCAGGGTTGAGTTCTACAACTACGCGTCCCGCGTGTCAGGTGCCCAGCGGATCACGAGCCTCTCCGTCCCCGCGACAGCCCCGTAGAGCGCGATCCCGAGGAGCGATGCGACGAGGATGCCCGCCCACGCCAGAGGGAACTGGAAGACCTGGGCGGAACTGTTGATCAGCACCCCGAGCGCGTTCAGGGCGCCGCCGAAGTACTCGCCCACGATCGCGCCGATCATCGCGAGCACACTCGCCACCTTGAGCGCCGTGAAGACGAAAGGCAGCGCCGTTGGGACGCGCACGCGCCGCCAGATCTCGAGCTCGCTCGCAGCGTAGGAGCGCATCAGCTCGATCTGTCGGGGCTTCGCGCTGTTCAGGCCGCGCAGGCTGTTCACCATGACCGGTAGGAAGCAGAGGACGCCGGCGACCGCCATCTTCGAGCGCGGCGAGATCGGGTTGAACCAGGCGCCGAAGATCGGGGCGAATGCGATGATCGGAACGGCATTCGCGGCGATGAAAATCGGCATCAGCGCCGTGCCGAGGGTCCGGAAGCGGCTGACGACGGTGGCGGCGAGGATCCCGAGCCCGGAGCCGATGGCGAAGCCGCCAAGAGCCTCTTTGAAGGTGTACCAACCGGCCGGCCAGAGCGTGTGCCGCTGCGTCCAGAACACGCTGACGATCGTGCTCGGCTTCGGGAGCAGGAACTGCTGCACGTGGAGCGCGCGCACGAGCCCCTCCCACAATCCGACGACGAGGAAGAAGACGGCGAGCGCCGGCAGCCACTCAACGATCCGCTTCAAGCAGCTCCTCCTCTTCCGGCAGCAGATGCTCGCCGCGGCTCCGCAGCAGTTCCCGCACCTTCGTGACGAGCTCGAAGAAACGTGGCGTGTAGCGCGTCTCCGCCGTCCGCGGCGTCGGCAGGTCGATCTCCACGACGCCGGCGATGCGCCCGGGGCGCGGGCTCATCACGACCACACGCGTCGAGAGAAAGACGGCCTCCGAGATCGAGTGGGTGACGAAGACGACGGTGGAGCCGAGCTTCTCCCAGATGGAGAGGAGTTCCAGGTTGAGCCGCTCCCGCGTCATCTCGTCGAGCGCGCCGAACGGCTCGTCCATGAGCAGGAGCGCCGGCTCGAAGGAGAGCGCGCGCGCGATCGAGACGCGCTGCTGCATCCCGCCCGAGAGCTGCCACGGGTGGTGGTCGGCGAACGACCGCAGCTCGACGAGGTCGAGCATCTCGTCGACGCGGGTCTTGCGGCGCTCGCGGTCCCAGCCGAGCATCTCCAGCGGGAGCGCGATGTTCTTCGCGACTGTGCGCCAATCGAAGAGGACCGAATCCTGGAAGACGATCCCGTAGTCGCCGTCCTTGCGTGCCCGATGTGCCGGCTTGCCGTTCACCGTCACCGTGCCGTGCGTCGGTGGAGTGAGGTCGCCGATGACGCGGAGCAAGGTCGACTTGCCGCACCCGGACGGCCCGATGAGCGAGACGAACTCGCCCGGCTGGAGCTCGAGCTCGATGCTCTCGAGTGCGGTGACGTTCCCCTGCGCGAACGTCTTCGTCACGCCCTTGATCTCGACGACACTCATGCGACGTTCTCCGGGGCGCGGCGCACGATCGCCTTCTCGGCGAGGACGACCAGCACGAAGAAGGCGATCCCGAGGAACGCGGCGATCACGTCCGTCGCCCACAACTCCTGAGGCTCGATCGAGTAATACTCGTTGAAGTTGAATATCGCGCCGCCGAGGCCGTTCTGGAGGCCGGTGGGCAGCTCGCCGATGATCGCGCCGACGACGCTCGCCGTCGCCGAGAGGCGGAGCGCCGAGAAGAGATACGGAAGCGACGACGGCACGCGCAGCTTCCAGAGGACGCTCCAGCGGCTCGCCGCGTACGTCCGCATCAGCTCCAGCGCGCGATGATCGGTGGCTTGAAGCCCGCGTAGCGTGTTGATCGTCACCGGGAAGAACGTGAGGTAGGTCGCGATCACGGCGACCGCGCCCCACCCCTGGATCGCCACGGGCAGCTTCGGGTTGACCCAGACGACGACCATCGGCGCGATCGCGAGGATCGGCACCGTCTGGCTGGCGACGATGTACGGCAAGAAGCCGCGCTGGAGCAGACGCGAGTGGACGAGGACGACGGCGAGGACGAACCCGATGACGGCGCCGACGCCGAATCCGACCGCCGCCTCCTTTGCGGTGAAGGCCGTCTTGTGCAGGAGCACGTTGATGAGTGACGGCTGGTTGACCTGAGCGGGCTGGCCGAACGCCTTGAAGATCGTCCAGACGTGCGGCATCGATGTGTCGTTGACGGCGAATGGCCACGTCCACCCGGCCGTCGCCCAGATCCAGTGGTACAGCTCCCACAATCCAACGAGGGCGACCACGGCGACTGCGACGATCCCGGCCCGACGGAGGTGCGCCAGCATCGCCCGTTCTTATCACGGTTTAGGATCGCCGCGTGGCGCTCGATCCAGCACGCACCGTCACCGAGCTGAAGGAGCTGCGCGAGCTCACCGGCGACGAGAACGGCGCACAGCGCGTCGCCTGGACCGACACCTGGGAGGCAGCGCGCGAGTGGCTCCACGGGAAGGTGTCGGACACCGGCGCGGTCGAAGAGATCGACGAGGCGGGGAACCAGTGGTTCACGCTCGAGGGCGTCTCCGAGCGCGCCTTGCTGCTGGGCGGGCACATCGACTCGGTGCCGAACGGCGGCTGGCTCGACGGCTGCCTCAACGTCATGGCCGCTGTCGAGGTGTTGCGGCGCATCGCGGAGGAGGGGCGGCCGCCGCTGACCGTGCGCGTCGTCAACTGGGCGGACGAGGAGGGCGCGCGCTTCGGCCGCTCGCTCTTCGGCTCGTCCGCGGCGTGCGGATCGATGCACGACCAGGACGAGCTGCGGCGGAAGGTGGACGCGAACGGAGTCGCGCTGCCGGATGCGCTCGCCGAGCACGGCGTCGATCTCGACAACGCGGTCGCGGCGAGGAAGCAGATGGATAACGCGGCCGCGTACCTCGAGCTGCACATCGAACAGGGGCCGGTCCTGGAGTCGATGGACCTTCCGCTCGGCGTCGTTCTCGGCACATTCGGTGTCGAGCGGCATCTCGTGACGTGGAAGGGCCAGGCCGCGCACGCGGGCTCGACGCCGATGGACAAACGGCGCGACGCGCTCGCCGGGGCGGCGAAGCTCGCGCTCGAGATCCGGCCGATCGCGGCCGAGGTCGGCGACGGCGCGGTGTGCACATCGGGCGGCGTCGTCTGCAAGCCGGGGATCGTCACGTCGGTGGTCGAAACGGCGGAGCAGCTGCTCGACCAGCGGCATCTCGACGCGGCGAAGCTCGCGCGTATGCTCGAGCTGGCGCAGGAGGCGAGCGAGCGGTTCGCGCGCGAGGAGAACATCGAGGTCTCGTGGGAGCGGATCTGGAACATCCGGCCGATCCTGTTCGACGACGCTCTGATCGAGCTCGCGGACGAGTCGATCCGCGAGGTCTCCGGCACATCGCACCGGCTGCCGAGCGGCCCGCTACACGACGCGGCCGAGGTCGCACGCGCCGGCGTGCCGACGGTGATGGTGTTCGTCCAGTCCCTGCGCGGTCTCTCGCACACGAAGCTCGAGGACACGAAGGAGGACAACCTGGAGATGTCCGTACGCGCGCTCGATGCTCTGGCGTCTAAGGTGCTCGCATGACGCTCTTCGGACAGGAACACGTGCAGCGCTATCAGGAGACCGACGGAGAAGAGGGCCATATCTGGCTCGAGGGCTCGACCGTCCTTCTGCTGACGACGCAGGGCCGCAAGACCGGCAATCCGACGACGACGCCGCTCATCTACGACCTCGACGGCGAGAACCCGGTGATCGTCGCGTCGAAGGGCGGCGCGCCCGAGCATCCCGGCTGGTATCTCAACATCCTCGAGAACCCGCACGTCAATCTGCAGATCAAGGGCGAGAAGTTCCACGCTCATCCGCGCACTGCCGAGGGCGAGGAGCGCGAGCGGCTCTGGAAGCAGATGAACAAGATGTGGCCACACTACGACGAGTACCAGACGAAGACCGACCGCCAGATCCCGGTCGTCGTGCTGGAACGCGCGCATCACTGAACCGGTCTAGGCTCGCGCCGTGGACCGGCGCTCAGCGATCGGCGGCTTCGGCGTCGGACTTGCCGTCGGCTGGAACATCGCGTCCCTCGGCGCGATCGCGACGCGGCTCTCGCACGCGTACGGCGTCGGCCTAGCGACCGTCGGGCTCTTCGTCACGGTGCAGTTCGTGGTGCACATGGCGATGCAGATCCCGGGCGGTCGCATGGCCGACCGGTTCGGCGCGCAGCGCTCGGCGCTCCTCGGCCTCGTCGTGATCGCAGCCGGCAACGCGGTCTCGCTCGTGGAGCCCGCGGTTGCACTCGCGTTCGTCGGCCGCGCGATCGTCGGCCTCGGCACCGGCATCGCGTTCGTCTCCGGCAGCGACTACATCCGTGCGCGCGGCGGGTCCGGATTCATGCAGGGCGTGTATGGGAGCGGGTCTGTCCTCGCGCCCGGAATCGCGCTCGCGATCATCCCCGCGCTCGGCGGCTTTCGTCCGCCGTACTCCACCGCGATCGTTGTCGCGGCGCTCGCGTTTGCGGTGCTTGCGGTCGCACCGCGCGCACCGCGGACGCTGCGCCACGCAGGGGAACGCATCCGCGGAGACCTCTTCCGCGACCGTCGGCTGTACCACTTCGGCGCCATCCACGCGCTCTCGTTCGGGTTCAGCGTCGTCGTCGGCAACTGGGTGGTGACGCTGCTCGAGCATCACGGGCAGTCGAAGGGAGTCGCGTCCGCGGTCGGCTCGCTCACGCTTCTCCTCGGCTTCTTCACGCGCATCGCGGGCGGTTCGATCCTGAGCCGCCCGAATGCGTCGCGCTGGGTGGCGGGCAGCCTCGTGGCCGGCGGCGCAGGCGCTATCGCGCTCGCGACGCCGCTTCCGGTCGCAGGCCTCGTCGCGGCATCGGCGGTGGTGGGGCTCGCTGCCGGGATTCCGTTCGCGATGGCGTTCGCCGGCGCGGCGGCGGCACGCCCGGACGCGCCCGGCGCTGCTGTCGGCTTCGTGAACGCCCTCGCTTCGTTCGTGATCGTCGTCGGCACGCCACTCGTGGGCCTGACGTTCTCGCTGCCCTATGACGGCCGAATCGGCTTCGTCGCCATGGGTGTCCTGGCGGCGCTCGCCTCGCTCGCCACGCCGCGATATGTTGCGACGGCATGATCAGCTTCGGCGTCACCGTTCTCCCCGATCCGCCGTGGACGCGCTGGCTCGAGCTCATTCAGCTCGCCGAGAGCCACGGCTTCGAGTACGCGTGGACGTACGACTCGCACGTGCTGTGGCAGGAGTCCATTCCGACGCTCGCGGTTGCGGCGCGCGAGACCTCCAAGATCAGGCTCGGCCATTTCGTCACGAACCCGGCCACCCGCGACCCGACGGTGCTCGCCAGCTCGTATGCGACCCTGAACGACCTCTCCGACGGGCGCATGGCGATGGGCGTCGGCCGCGGCGACTCGGCCGTGCGCTATATCGGGCGCCAGCCCATGAAGGTCGCCGACTTCGAGCTCGCACTCGCGATGGTCAAGGACTTCATGAACGGCCGCGAGGTGACGTGGAACGACAAGCGGCTGCAGCTCAAGTGGGTGCGCGAGCAGCTGCCGGAGATCCCGATGTGGGTGGCCGGGTACGGGCCGAAGGCGCTCGGCGTCGCGGGGCGCGTCGGCGACGGCGTCATCATCCAGCTCGCCGATCCGGAGATCATCACGTGGATCATGGACACCGCGCGGCGGGCGGCCGAGGAGGCGGGACGTGACCCGTCGCAGCTGAAGTGCATCGTCGGCGCGCCGAGCCACGTCACCGACGACCTCGCCGACGCGCGCGACCAGGTGCGCTGGTTCCCGGCGATGGTCTCGAACCACGTGATGGATCTCATCGAGCGATACGGCACCGACGGCAGCACGGTGCCGAAGGCGCTGACCGACTACGTCCAGGCGCGCAAGTTCTACGACTACAACGACCATTCGCGCGTGGGCGCGAAGCACGGCGAATTCGTCACCGACGAGATTTGCGACCGCTTCTGCGTCATCGGCAACGTCGAGCAGATCAAGTCGAAGCTGAAGGCGCTCGAGGACGTCGGCGTCGACCAGTTCAACATCTACCTCATGACGCACGGCCAGGAAGAGACGCTGAAGGCGTACGGCGATGACGTCATACCGACGTTTGCGGGAGTCGCGGCGTAATCGAGCTCCACGAGCTTCTCGAGCTGTCGCAGGCGAAGCCGCTCTCATTCTCGCCGGACGGGGCGCAGCTCCTGATCGCGTCGAACGAGCCGGGGACGAACCAGTTGTTCGTCTGGCCGGGGATGCGTCAGGTGACCTTCTACGAGGAGGCTGTCACTGGGCAGTTCCTGCCGGATGGGCGCATCCTCGTCGAGCGCGACGCCGCCGGGAACGAGCGGACACAGCTGTACGTCGGCGACGAGCCGTTCGTCGTCGACGAGCGCTACAAGCACGACACGCCGCACGCCGCCGGGCCCACGCTCGCGTACTCGACGAACCGGCGGAACGGCATCGACTTCGACATCGTGGCTCGCGATCTCGAGAGTGGGGAGGAGCGCGTCTTCGAGATCGGCGGCTACACCGTGGTCGCGGCGATATCGCCCGACGGGAAGCGGATCGTCGCGGAAACGGTCGGCGAGCTGAGCGGCGACAGCGACCTCGTCCTCTGCGACGTCGACGCGGGGACGATCGAGCACCTGACGCCGCACCAAGGCGCTGTCGAATACGCGACGCCGTGCTTTCGCGGCGACGAGCTCGTATGGGCGACGAACGAAGGGCGCGACACGCTCGCGGTTGGCGATGTCGAGTCGAAGTGGGATCTGACGTGCTTCACCGATCCCGCAGGCTGCTCGCTCCTGATCGTTGCGAACGAGGATGGATACTCGCGGCTCACCATCAACGGGGAGGAGGTGCCGCTGCCGGGGCGCGGCGTCGTCGAGTCGCCCGTCTTCTCCGCGCATGGGTCGCGGCTCGCGTACGCGTTCTCGTCGCCGACGCAGCCGAAGGGCGTGTGGCTATACGACCTCGCCGGCGGCGGGTTGCAGCGGCTGACCGGTGAAGAGGCGCCGACGGGGCTCGTCGAGCCTGCGCTCCACCGGTTCGAGAGCTTCGACGGCGAGTCAGTCCCCGTGTTCACGTTCATGCCGCCGGGCGCGGGGCCGTTCCCCGTCGTCGTGATGGTGCACGGCGGGCCGGAGGCGCAGTGGGTGCCGGAGTGGCACGTGAACTACGTCCCGCTCGCGCAATACCTCGTGTCGCGCGGGTACGCGGTGGCGGTGCCGAACGTGCGCGGCTCGAGCGGGTACGGGAAGCGGTACGAGCATCTCGACGATGTCAGGCTGCGGCTCGACTCGGTGCGCGACCTCGAGGCGTTGCACGGGTGGCTCTCGGCGCGGCTGGATATCGACGCGTCGCGCGCGGTCGTCTACGGCCGGTCGTACGGCGGCTACATGGTGCTTGCCGCGCTCGCGTTTCAGCCGGACCTGTGGGCGGCGGGGATCGAGTCCGTCGGCATCTCCAGCTTCGTCACGTTCCTCGAGAACACGTCGCCGTACCGGCGGGCAGCGCGCGAACGGGAGTACGGATCGCTCGAGCACGACCGCGACTTCCTCGTCGAGGCGTCGCCGATAACGCACGTCGATGCAATCCGCGCACCGCTCTTCATCCAGCATGGCGCGAACGACCCGCGCGTGCCGTTGGGCGAGTCGGAGGAGATCGCGCGCGTGCTCGGCGAGAAAGGCGTCCGCTGCGAGCTCGTCGTCTATCCCGACGAAGGGCACTCGATCGCGAAGCTCTCGAACCGGATCGACTCGTTCACGCGGGCGGTCGCGTTCCTCGACGAAGTCCTCGGATAGCCCTCGGTACGATGGGCGCCGTCGGGCGCCTTGGCCGAGTGGTTAGGCACAGGTCTGCAAAACCTGGTACACCGGTTCGACTCCGGTAGGCGCCTCTCATACCGAAGTCTCACCGCCGCGCTCCGGATCTCATTCTCTGCGGGCGCAAGATCGGAATCACTCCGAAGCGCTCTTGCGGCGGGCGCATCGGTAGAGATCGCGGAGTCCAAGCGAGCCAGAGAAGGAGACTGCGACGTCTCCCCTCTGGCTTGATCCGCTGGGTGACCGGAGCATTCGCCCCGGCCACCCGGTCACTACCCCGCTACTTCTTGCACTTGGCGAAGTACGCCTGGATCGCGAGGAGATCGGGCTTGATCTTCGCGGCGCCGGACTCGAGCGACTTCGCGTTCTTCGCGAACGCCAGAATATTCCAGTTCGCCTTCGACAGCTCGGCGTAGACCATGTTGTCGAACGCGAACACCTTGACGAAGTGCGGCTTGAGCGACGACGGCGACTTCGCGAGCACGAGCGACTCCGCCGACTTGATGTGCGTGTACGTCGCCTTCAGCGTGTTCTCGAGCGACGCGATCGACGTTCCCCCGGTGGGAGCGACGGTTGCGCCCGAATGCGTGATCGACGACGCGACGCCCTTCGCGATGCTGCAGAGGTCGCTCGCGGTCGCGGTCGATCTCGGCGCGGCGCCGGCGCTCGACGCGACCGCCCCAAACAGCGTCAGCGCAAGCAGGAACGGAACGAGCTTCATTGGACCCTCCTCTTCGACCTGTCACCCTCGGATTTGCCCGCGGCTTGATTGTCAGCCATTCCTCGCCGCCGCGCAACGCGCCGCGACGTAGCGGGCGAGGCGGACGGGGATCGTATGCTGCGGCAGCAGGTGGCGATACCGGTCGGCGAGCCGCATGACGGCGATGCCGCCCAGGACGAGTCCAAGGACGACGAACGCGTCGGCGAGGTTGAAGGCGAGGTCGCCGGCGACGAACGGGTTCGGGATCGTCCGGCTATGGAGGACGGCCGAGCCGAGGTTCCCGGCGAGGCCTCCGCCGAGGATTCCCGCGGCGAGCGCGAGCAGCCGCGACGGCAGGACGGCGCTCCCGAGCACGATGGCCAGGATCCCGAACGACAGCACCAGCCAGGTCACTGTGCGGTGATGCGCGAGCGCAGGGTCGGATGCCACCGACGCTTGCACCACGAGGTCGGCCGCGGCGAGGATGGCCGAGAGGCCGACGGCGATCCCGAGGCGTTGCCGCACTCGCGCTCCATCGACACTTTCGTCCCGAGGCGCAGTCCCTCGCTCGAGGAGCTCGCCCCGTCTCAACGCCGCCGAAACACGTTCGGCGTTGTCGATGTGTCAGACGTGCGACGCGATGAACGTCGGCTGCATGCCTTCAGTGTGCCTGGACGATTCGAGCCCGAATCACCGAATCGAGCTTCGGAAAGCGTTTTGTAAGAAATGCGTTCCCCTGGCTCGCGATCTGGCCCTGGAGATTGGTGACCGCCTCCCCGTAGCCCGCGTACAGCTTCTTCACGACGGCCATCCCGGTCGTCACCTTCCCGAAGGGCGCGAAGCCCTGCCCGTCGAGGTTGCCCGCGTTGTTCCCCAGATTGATGAAGAGCTGCGTCGTGCGCGTGTTCGGCCCGGCGTCCGCGTACGTGATCGTCCCGACCGTGTTGGACGCCCTCACCGGGTCGTCCCGGATGTTCGCGTTCTGCCAGGCGGCCGACACCTTCGGGTAACCGCTGATGCCGAACTGGACGACGAAGCCCTTCACGACGCGGAAGAACTCGTTCCCGTCGAAGAAGTGCGCCCTCACGAGGTTGTAGAAGCGGTCCGTACCGCGCGGCGCCCAGCTGCGGTGGACGGTGACCACGAACTTGCCCTTCGTCGTGTCGAACTCGACCGCGAAGGTCGCCGGCGCTTTGGCCGTCAGCGAGGCGGGATGGAGGAGCGCCGGAGGCGGCGCAGGAGTCGCAAGGATCATGTTCCCACCCTAGAGATTCCGCCGGTAGAACAGGAAGCCGAGCGGAAGTACGCCTGCGAGCGCGACCCACGGCGCGAGCGCGATGCGTGCATATGCGTCGACGTGCGACTCGGAGGCGCCGCTGCCCACGGCCTGGCGCGCCGCATGGATGAGGGACCCGACCTGGCTCTCCTCGAACAAGGAGCCGCTGGACAAGACGGCAGCGCGCTGCAGCAGCGCGGCGCTCGTCGGATCGGATATGTACCGCGGATCGACCCGGCCCTTGTCGTAGATGTTCTCGCCGGGCTCCCACACGTGCACGAAGACCGGCTTGAGCGCGTGACCGATGCCGATTCCGAAGAGCTCGAGATCGCGCGATGCCTCGCCGTCGGTCAGGACGATCAGCAGACGGCGCTTCGACGCGTCGGAGAAGAAGTGCGAGCTGGTCAGCGGGACGAGCGCCTGGAAGTTCGTCGCGCGCTCGTTGTGGTACTGCTGCGACGGCGGCGGCCGGTCGATTCCCACCGACTGCGCGATCGTGCGGTCGAAGAGCGCCGGGTCGGTCGTCGGCATCAGGTCGGGAAGGACGCGGTCGGTCATCGTCGCGATGCCGACCGGCACGTCGCCGAGCGCGTGCTGAAGCCGCACTGCGATCTTCTTCGCGCGCTCGAGTCGCGACGGTTGGTGCGGCCCTGAGGAGGCGCGCATCGAGTCCGACGTGTCGAGGACGACGAACGCCTGCGCGTCCCCACGCTGACGCACGAGCTGCTGCCGTACGACGATCGGCTGCGCCGCCGCGATCGCGACGAGCGCCGGTAGGAGCACGAGCGCAGACGCCGCCTGTACCACCGGCCGGCGGCCGGGGCCGCGCAGGCGGAGCAGCGCGCGGACGCGGGCCGAGCGCCGTTCGGTGACGAGCAACGCCGCGAGCGGCGCTGCGGCCGCCAGCACGAACACGGCGTCGATCGGCGTGAGGAACGTGACCCCGAAGAGCGCGAGCAGCATCAATAGCCGTTGCCGAGGAGCGAGGTGCCGTGCCCCTTGCCGAATCCGAAGCCGGCGTGCGCGTCCTTGCCGATCGGCCCCTTGCCCGGCCGCGTCACGCGCAGGACGAGCTCGAGATTCTCCTTTGCCGCGGCGTCGCCGGGATCGAGGGCGACCGCCTGCTGGAAGTAGGTGATCGACTGCCTCAGCACCTGCGTCTGTTCGGTCTGGCTCGCCGAGGCGATCGGCGTCGTGATCGTGAGGACGCCGAGGAGGTTCGCGGCTCCCGAGCGCTCGGCCGGCGTTTTCGCCGACTGCGTCAGGTCGAGCAGGCGGCCCTGCGTCTCCGCCCGCAGCTTCGGGAGGTTCTGCTGCGCCTCGGGGCTCGCGTAGATATGCGTGTACCAGAACGACTGGAGCGCGCGGCGCCACGCGATGGTGTCTCCGGTGCCGAGCACCGCGCCTGCCGGATCGCCGGGCAGGATCGTCGACGGCTTCCACAGCTGGTTGTGGTCGAGCAACACACGGAAGCGCATGTCGTCGCGTCGGACTGCCGACTGCCACGTGCGTGTGTCTAGCGCGAACAGCACGAGCAGCGTCGCGATCGCGGCGAAGACGAGTGCGATCACCCCGAGCCGGTGACGACGGACGATGCTCATGCCGGCTCCGGCTCCACGGTGAGCCGCGCGTTCCACCGCTCGTTGCCGGCGAGCAGCAGAACGAGGACCACTCCTAGCGAGAGCAACGCCCACGGCGCCGCTGCGGTCACCGGCTGGACACGCTTGTGCGCGCTGTGCCGGAACGCGGACGGCGGGACGAATGCGCTCGAGCCGAAGAGCGCGCCGAAGTAGTTCTTGTTCGCCGTCTCGGCGAAGAGCGGCACGATGCGCACCGGCATGTGCTCGGTGCGCAGCGTCAATGCCTCGGCGTCGAGAGCCGGCTGATCGGCCACGGAGTCGTCCAGGTCGCTGAGCAGGAGGATCGCACCGTGCTTCACATGCGCGCGCTTGAGGGCGTCGTCGGCCGTGACCAAGCCTGTCGAGATGCGCGTGCCGCCGCTGAACTGATCCCATGGCGACTGCGCGAACACCGGGGTGCCGGCATAGAACCGCGTCGGGACGAAGAAGGGGACGAACTGCAGCAGGGCACCCGGGGGTGAGTTCGGCGGCAGTAGCTCGTAGGACGTGTCGGAGAACATGACGAGGCAGATCGACTGGTTCGCGTTCACGATTCCGCGCAGGGTCCCGGCGACGCGCTCGTACACCGGGCCGGAGATGCTCGCCGACATGTCGAGGACGACACAGCCCGTCGTCGCGCCGGCAGGCAGGACGGCTGCCCGTCCGGCGCCGGCGCCGCGCGCGACGAGGACGATGCCGGCCAGCGTCGCCACGAGTGCGCCGGCGAGGAGCAGGCGCCCCGCGTCCGTCCGCAGCATCGGCGTGCGCAGCTCGTGCAGGTCGGCCGTCTCGACCGGGTGCCTCCGGTGCAGGGTTGGCAGGATCACGTCCCGCGTCCCTTCTCGCGAGCTTCCTCGCTGAACGCCTCGACCTCTTCGTCCTCCGGCAGCCGGGGCGACCAGGCGAGCTCCTGCGCGGCCTTCGAGAGCTCGTCGACCTGCGGCACGAGCCCGAGCTCGCCTCCGACGCGCTCGAATGCCTTGCGCTGGAGCGTCTCGTCGCCGTGCTCATGCGCCCAGGCGAGCAGTGCGAGCGCACGCTCGAGCGTGGAGCCCTCGAGCAAGTCGGCCGCCGCAACCTTCGGGCGCAGCACGCGATACCAACGCGCGCTCGCGAAGACCACTCCGAGCACGGCCGCGCCGGCGAGCCCGAGCGCGAGCCAGAACAGGAGCATGGGCGAGAAACGGAACGTCGGGGCGGCGACCGGGCTCAGTGTGTATTGCCAGTCGTACTTGCGGGCGTTCAGCAGAGCGTTCTCGACGGCTGGGTTGATCTGCGAGAGCACTTCCACCGTCGGCCAGGTGGCGTCGAGGCCGAACGCGGGCGTGCCGTTCGCCTTCAGGTAGTCGATGTGCGCGGACGGAAAATGAAAGACGTGGAACTTCTCGCTCGGGGGCAGGACCGGGATGCAATTCGCCGTGAGGCACCGCAGGTGCCACGTCCACGTCAGTTGCTCGAAGCGTCCGATGTGCAGGTGGAGCACCGACGGCGTTCCCGTCGGCTTGTAGGGCGCGAAACCCGCTCGCACCCGAAGGCGCGTCGGGTCGATCCAGCGCGTGTCGGCGACGACGGCGAGCTTCGCCTGCAGCGTGTCGCCGAAGAGGTGGACGGTCGGGACGACGCTTGCGTACGCCTTCAGCGGCGTGCCTTCCCCGACGACCGAGCCGGACGGGTAGAACGGCATCCCCGGGTGGATCTGGAATCCGGGCCGCGGCACCTTCGGGCCGTTCGCCGCCGCTGCCGCGCCTGTCAGCGCGAGCGCGCACCCGATCGCAGCGAGCACGACCTTCATGCCACGGCTCCGCGCCACATCTGCCGGAGGTCGGCCCAGCGCAGGAACGACGCCAGCAGGTCCGCGTACTCGTGCGAGCGCGCCTCCACGGGCTCGATCCCGAGCGAGCGGAAGTCGTGGACGAGGCTCAGCCAGCGGGCCTCGTGCTCTTCGCGCAGCCGCGCGGCCTCCGCTTCGGTCAGGTACACCGGCGCGACGAGCCCGCTTCCGGGCCGCGCGTACGGGATGGCGATGCCGCCGACCTCGGGGAACGTCCGCTCCCAGACCGGGTCCTGGATGACGACGGGGACGAGCTCCCACTGGTGCTCGAGCGCGCGCTGCCACGCATCCATGTCCGGCGGCACGACGAAGTCGGAGAGGACGAAGACGAACGCCTGCGTGGGCAGGTCACGCCGGTGCTCGCCGAGGAAGTAGAGCCCGCGCGCGACCGTGTCGTCCGGCGCGCCGAACGGGCGGTCGAAGGAGCCCGGTTCGGCGTGGCGCTCACTGCGCGGCGGCCGCCAATACACGTCGCCGTCCGCGTAGTCGATGTAACCGGTGAGGCTTCGGGCGGCGTGCGCGCTCGTCCCGATGAGGTCGAGGGCGGCGAGGATCGCGCGCGGCTTGTCGAGCGAGCGGAACGGAGACGCCGTGATGCCCATGGACGGCCGGCGGTCGCAGAGGGCGACGACGCGCGGAGCCTCGTCGGCGTAGCGCTCGCGGACGATGAATTCGTCCTCGCCGCGTGCCGCCGACAGCTTTGCCGACGCCGCCCAGTCCATCCAGGCGAGATCGTCGCCCGGTCGGTATTCGCGCGAGCTCGCGACGTCCGAGCCGATGCCGCGGCGCACGCTGCGCACACCGCCGAACGCGAGGCCGATGACGCGCCGGCGCGGGATGAGCGGGAAGACGGCGGCCGTCACGCCGATACGGCCGCCGGCACGTCGAGATCGATGTCGAAGCCGGGCTTCGGTGCGATCTCGATGCAGCGCCGTCGGACGTCCGCGCTCGCCGCTTCCCAGCCGCGATCGCGGATCTCGGCGAGGAAGCTCGGACGGAACAGCAGCCGGTGCATGAGCACGGGCACGAACAGGCGCTCGACGTCGTCCGGCGTGACGTACCGCCGCGAGTGGAGCACTGCCCACGCCCGCGCGGCGCGGTTGAGCGCGAGCGTCCCGCGAACCGAGCTCCCGATGGCCACGATCTCGATCTCGCGCGTCGCGCGGACGAGGTCGACGACCCAGCGCGCGACCGCCTCGTGCAGGAACACGTGGCCGACCGCCGCGCGCAGCGTCGCGATCTCCTCGAGGTTCACGACGGGCTGGAGCCGGCCGAGCGGATGGCCGCCGAGCTGCTCCTCGACGATCTTCGCCTCGAAGTCCGCGTCCGGGTAGCCGAGCACGGTCTTGACGAAGAAGCGGTCGAGCTGCGCCTCGGGAAGCGGGAACGTCCCCTCGTACTCGATCGGGTTCTGCGTCGCCATCACGAGGAAGGGATCCTCGAGCAGGCGCGTCTCGCCGTCGACCGTCACCTGCTGCTCGGCCATCGCCTCGAGCAGCGCGGACTGCGTCTTCGGCATCGCGCGGTTGATCTCGTCGACGAGGACGACGTTCGCGAAGACAGGGCCCGGCCGAAACTCGAAGTCCCGTTCCCGCTGGTTGAAGATGGAGAGACCGGTGACGTCGGTCGGCTGCAGGTCGGGCGTGCACTGGATCCGGGAGGAGACCGAGCCCTCGATGCTGGCGGCGAGCGCCCTGGCCAGCACGGTCTTGGCCGTTCCCGGCACGTCTTCCAGCAGCACGTGGCCGCGGCAGGCGAGTGCGGTGAGGACCAGACGGATCTGATCGGGCTTGCCGACCACCACGGTTTCGATGTTCTCGCTCAGCCGCGTCGCGGCGTCATGAGCCCGCTCGAGGCGCTCGTCCACCGCAGCATCGTACGCGGCTGAGACAAGAAGTCGCCCGCAG